>JBJKVL010000008.1:0-197014 GCA_045562675.1 Dehalococcoidia bacterium | reverse complement strand
TTTTTTTGAAAGTTAGCTATGACGTTTATTATTACTTCTCCTTGTATAGATACCAAAGATCAAGCTTGTGTTGATGTTTGCCCAGTTGATTGTATTCACTTTGAAGATGGTGTTGATACCATGTTATATATCAATCCAGTTGAATGCATAGATTGTGGCGCTTGTGAACCTGCATGTCCAGTTGATGCTATTTTCGACGAGAGTGGTATTCCTGATGATCAAAATAAATTTATAGAAATTAATGCTCTTTGGTATGACGATCCAGCAGCAGCAAGGGCACAAATTGGTGGTAGTGATGCACCTGTCGCTGAGCCTGCTGCAGAACCTACAACAGAGCCTGTAAGCGCGGCAGAAGAAACAGCGGTAGCAGCAGAAAACAATGATGCGACTACAGAAACTGCTACGACAGAAACATCTAAAGAACAAGCAGCTGTAGCTGCTAGCGCTGAACCAGAAAAAGCACAGGTATCCTTACGGCCTCATGCAAGCAAGCAAGATTATGCTAAAGCAATTGCTGGACTCGAATTCCCAATTTCGAGAGATGGTCTCATCAGAGGTGCAAAAGACAAAGGAGGAGTTGATCGAGAAGTTGGAATGGTAATTTCCATGTTAAACGATAAGAAGTTTAGCTCTGAAGATGAACTGCTCGCTAGAATCAGGGCGACATACATTGCTATGGGCGCTCGCGAAGAAGATCTTCCTGTATAATTTATAAATGAAGAACGAAATATTTGGTATTGGATGGTATCTTAGACGAACATATAGCACTCAAGTTATATCGGCATTTTATCTCAATAATTTAGAAATTCCAATCATTCGTACACATAATGAAAATATTGTGCATTGGTGTGGTGGTGCATCTGTTATTGGCTTTAATCAAGTTGATAAGGATGTGGCATTAACTACGCCAGATCAATCAAATAACTTGATTGCATTATTCAAAGTTGAATCAAAAAATCGATTTGCAAACACATTACATTTAATTGAAGCAACTGAAAATCTTCCAAACATTCCATCAGTGACATTTTATAAAGATCCTGAAGGCATAATATTTGGGATTAAAGAAACCTCGATCAAAAGACCAGACTATTTTGATAAATATTGGAACAAACAACCAACTCATCAACAATTGAATAATGAATTTAAACTATCAGATAATCAGCGTGGATTAAGTTCACTCATTATTAGAAGTAAAAACTGGTTACAAAATGCGAAATTCTATCAAGAAAAATTAGATTTATCTATCATTGAAGAATCCAAGGAAAATATTGAGCTAGCAATAGATGCATTCACAACAATCAATTTTATGTATGGAGATGAAACAAAAGACAAATGCTCTTCTAGGCTTTCTTCTAGACAATCATTTGTCTTTAGATGCAGGGATGTAAAAAGCGTTTTCAACAAATTACTTGATAATAAATTAACCCCCCTTGAAAGACATATAACTGAGGATAAGGCAGGGGAAATATACTATTTTAATGATTTGAGTGGGCAAATTTTTGGAATACAAACAAGAACAAAAAGTACAAGAATAGAGGACCGCTATGCAGAAAAAAAATATAAATTATAATTGACGCGAATAGCCTCCGTCCAAATTAATATTTTCTCCAACAAGATACTGATTTTCATCAGACAAAATAAATCGTAGCACGTTCATTAGTTCAATTGGTTGACCAAGTCTTTTTGCTGGAATCAACTCTTTCTCATTTTCATTAAATTTATTAAATTCAAAATCACCTAAGGAAATGGAATTACATTTAACGCCATAGTCAATCAAATCTGCAGCAACACCTTTTGTTAAATTTAAAATAGCCATATCTGCTGACAGCGCAATAGCATCATTTAATTCTGGAAATCTTGATTGTATATTAATAATATTAACTATTGAGCCCTTATTATTACTTTTCATATTTTCAGCGATTTCTCTGATTAATCTCAAACAACCTAGAACTTTGTAATCCCAATATTCCATTAATGCTTCATAATTATTAGAAAAATAGTCTAAATGAATAAAATTAGAGTAATTAACAAATGCATCAACTGTTCCTCTTTGAAGAGATGCTTGTTGGATTGCATTCTGAATATTAGCTGTGCTTTTAGAATCAACAAGTATGTCATCAGTTAAATTTGTTTCAACATTTAAATCAAAATAAGAAACTTCATAATTGTCTTGATCAAAAAAATCACGAAAATGATTTTTGAAAGATACATTATCAGTTGCAATTACAAGATGTTTTTTATCCATTATTTCTTCCTAAATTACAAGCTGCGAAATCGACCACCGTCTACCAAGAATTCAGAGCCAGTAATATAACTAGCTTTATCAGAAGCTAAAAATGCTATTGTATTTGCAACTTCATCAGGAGTGCCATATCTGCGCACAGGGATACCATTCAGGAAATTGTTTCTTGCTTGAGAAAACGATATTCCTGATTCTTGAGCCATCCAATTTAATATATTTTCATGATGGCCAGTATCAATAGGACCAGGTGACAGTGCAGTAACCAAAATCCCATCAGGACCATAATTATTTGCTAAGGATTTTGTTAATGAGAGAACCGCAGCATTAATTGGTCCCCCAGTCAAATACCGTTTGTTTGGCCCTCTGCCACCCATGCCTACAATATTAATAATTCTGCCACTTTTACGAAGCAGCATATCTTCTACAGCAAGCTTGGTACATCTAATATAGCCAATAAATTTTGCATTAACAGCTTCTAGCCATGCTGCTTCATCGACTTCATTAATTAAAGGACCCCAGCTTGTTGGAGCAGCATTATTTATTAAGATATCAATCTTGCCAAATGTAGCTAATGTCTTTTCAAATAAACTATCAACATCTTTTGAACTACCAATGTCGCATTGTATTGCTAATACATTTTGCGCAAGCTCAATTTCATTAACTGCATTATCCAGATTATCTTGTGATCTACTGCAGATCACAACTTTCGCTCCAGATTGTACAAATTGCTTTGCTGTTGCAAGGCCTATTCCTTTTGATCCACCAGTAATAACAGCAACTTGATCAGAAAAATTTATATGCATACTTAACCTTATTGAAACATTATATAGTTGAAAATTATATCTTACACAAACTAATATAAAAATATGCAAAAACTTGTTGGCACAGAAATAATAAAACAACTAAATCAATCTAATATAGAATATGTCTTGTCAGTTCCCGATATCACAACAAGTGAAAACATATTAAAGCCCCTAATAAATAACAATGAAATAAAAGTGATTCAAGTCTGCAAAGAAGATGAAGCAATATCAATATCTGCTGGGTTATATGCTGCAGGCAAAAAATCTGTGATTTTAATCCAGCATACTGGTTTATTAGATTCAATTAATTGTTTACGAGCTGTTAGTGTGGAAATAGGCAATCCAACATTCCTACTAGTAGGATTGTTGAGGCATGAATCAGGAACAGATCCAAATGATTCAAATCGTTACGGATTAAAAATTATAAAACCTATACTTGAAGCAATGAATATTGAATACAGCTACATAGATCAATCAGGAGATGAACAAAGCATAACCAGTTTAATAAATAAATCATTCAATGCATGCAAGCCTCATGTTGTTTTAATTGGCAGTGAGCCACAATGAAAAAAAATCAATGGACAGATTAGAAGCACTCCAATTATTAAATAATGTACGTACAGACGAAATTGTTGTCGCCGTATATCAAGCAGCAACAACATGGGCAAACATATCAAATTCAGATTTAAATTACACATTTACTGGTGCAATGGGGCAAGGTTCTTCTCATGCATTAGGATTAGCTCTAGGTAAACCAAATAAACGAGTTATTGTTTTAGATGGTGATGGAAGCTTATTAATGAATTTAGGCACATTAGTAACAATTGGAAATATCAAGCCAAAAAATTTAATTCATTGCGTATGTATCAATGGCACATATGAAACAAATGGCAGCATCATAATTCCTGGGAATAAAACAATTTCATTTGCCGATATGGCAAAAGCTGCTGGTTATGAATCAATATTTTCATTTAATTCCATTGAAAAATGGGAAAAAGCTATACCAAAAATTCTTGCAAGCAATCAATTAAGTTTTGTGGAGCTATTTATGGAACCCGAAAAAAATAAGTTCAAAGATAATTTTAAAGAGCTTTATAGCACAAATAAAAGAAACCTATTTATTGAAACACTAAAGAACCAAAACTAATTATTTAATTGTGGAAAAATTTTTTTTGCATTCATAGATAGTATGGCATCGATATCAGTTTGCGTGAGGAAGGGCATGCCTGAACGCCAAAAATTAACTTCTTCAATATATGTCGAACCATTTCTATTTAGTGATTGTGTAAAATCAGTAGCCCACAACATTCGTTCTGGTCGAAACGACTTAATAGTTTCCTGAACAACTTGATGCATATCAGTAAATGGATAATCAGAAGAGGACCGAACAGGTAATGTTGAAACCTTGATATACACATTTGAATATTTACTTAATGACATCATCTCGCGAAAAGACTGATAGTCTACTCCGTTTTTTATACTAGCATCTATCGGACCAAGCCCAAAATGATCAATAATTAAAGAAAGACTAGGATACCTCTTTAACACACTTTCTAAATAACTAGTTTCACCTCCTGCAAAAACTGCTACAGGAATTTGATATTCACTACATGATTGCCATAAAATATCCGCTTGTTGCTCACTTGACCATCGATCACGCATTCTTTTACTAAGATGAGTTCTAATGCCTATCATGCCTGGTTGATTAAGCCAATTTGAAATATTCTCTTTCAATCGTATATTATTTATGTCAACTAAACCCATAACAGAAAATTTGTCGGCGTATTGCTCTACGCATTCTAATGCGTAGCTATTATTATCACCCATAAATCCTGGAGGAACTATGACAACATGCTCTACCCCTGCATCTTTCATAAGAGGCAACATTTCATCTGGGCCAAACGGATAAGGCAAGTTGGGTATAGCAATATTGAGATGCGGGCGTTCTTTAGAATGTTGTTCCCAAAAATGAACTTGTAAATCTATAGCCATTGTAATACAGTTTCAACAAATTTTTGTGGTTGCTCGAGAGGAGGTGCATTGGCTGCATTTTCAATTATTGCAATTGATGAATCATTTATTTTTTGACTAAATGTTTCCATAGGCTCTTCACGAGTAGATAAAGCACCACTAATTAAAAGAGTAGGAACGGTAATTTTTGGTAGATCATTAAGTAAATCATAATAAATCAGTGCTTGGTATGCTTCATGCTGATGTTTGTGTGATCGTAAAGCGTCTAAAAATAAAACAAATGCCTGGTCATTGGTCAGGTTGCCTCCAAACCCATTGCTAATCTGTTTCCATCTATTTACAAAATATTGTCCATCTTTATCAAGTCCAATCTTAACGCCATGATATCCACGCTTTTGTCTATCTGGAGTGTTGAAGATCCCTGGCTCCACAAGGATTAATCTATCAATAAAATCACTGTAATATATTGCAGTAGCTGCTGCAATAACACTACCTGTGCTTAGTCCAACTAAATGTACTTTTTTTAATCTTAATGTTTTAATAACTTCACTAATAATCTCACTGTAGTCTTCTATTGTCTTATTTTCACCAATCGAATCACTGTCACCGTAACCAGGAGTATCAATGGCAAAAACCTGATAATCATATTCTGCAAGCAATTTCATGCATTCTTCATAAATCATTGAAGAGCCAGGAGTCATATGCAACAAAATTATAGGATGTCCAGTACCACACTGGCGATAATGAACCTGATTACCTTTTACATCAATGAAATTTCTTAATATTTTCATGTAATCATTTTAATAGAATTAAAAGCCATCGTGTGTGTTTAATTTTACATTATGAATTTTATCTTTTCTCTGAAATATGCTAGAATGGTGAAACCTTAAAACAGGAGGAAAAATATGGATGAAAAATCAATGCCCAAAAGACATATGATGCAAACCCCAGATGGCCAAATAGAATATAGAGAACTTGGTAAAGGTAAACCATTGTTATTACTACATGGATTACCTCAATCATCTAGACAATATTCACGTCACATGTGGAGAGTTGCAAAAGATAGAAGAGTGATTGCAATGACTATGATGGGCTGTGGCCAATCTGCAAGACCTCCAAAGCCTTATACAGACTTAAATCAATATGCTCAAACTGTACTTTGGTTAATTGATGAATTAGGGATTGACAAAACAGACATTTTTTCTACTCATACAGGATCTGCTGTTTCAGTTGCATTTGCTGCGCTGCATAGTAATAGAATCAATAAGTTAATTGTACAGGAGCCATTCAACTATGCAGCTATAGACGGAGGTCGTGATCGACTCTTTAATGCTCATAGATACTATCCAGTGAAAAATGATGGCAGTCATTTAATGGAAATTTGGGAAAAAAGTGGTGGTACAGATCCAGAATCAGACCTTAATAGAGTAATGGAAAAAGTAATTGACCATTTAATTCTTGATTCACGTGAAAATGTTGAAGAAATTTATGGTGACTTTGGATGGGAAGGTGCCGCACCATTTTGTATGTTAAAATATGATTTTTTTGAAGAAATTAAAAAAATTACTGTGCCAACATTAATCGTACATGGCAGTGGTAGTTTTTTAGCTGCACAACATGATGATTATGTAAATGGAATATCAAATGCTGAGGGAATTAGGCCAGAAAGTCCCTCGCTATTAAATTTGGATAAAAATCCAGAACAATGGGCTGAAATTATTAATAATTATTTAGATTAATTTAAGTTTATCTACCCTGAAAATTAGGTTTACGTTTTTCAATTATTGAAGTGCGGCCTTCAACTGTATCTTCTGTTGAGCTACCAAGCCCTACATTCATAGCCTCATAAATTAAATGTTGCCTTAAACTATCTGCATTCAGGCTAGCATAAACTGTTCGTTTTGTGAGTCTCGTTGCTATAGGAGAGCTCCATTCAGCTATCTTGGTAGCTAGCTCAAAGGAAAAGTTCATCAATTGGTCATCAGGTACAACATGATTTGCAATTCCAAGTTCATGTGCTTGTTTTCCAGACAATTCATCACCAGTATAAAACCATTCCAAAGTTTTACTATACCCAATAATATTTGGAGTGGTCCAACTCATGCCTAGTTCCGGTGCTATGCCTCTTCGACCAAAAATTGGAATCAATCTTGCTGAATCACATGCAACTCGAATATCTTGAAGCATTGCTAGACCAAGTCCGCCGCCAGCTGCAACTCCATTCACTGCAGCAATTGTAGGTTTGTCTAATTCGTTCCAAGCTAGTGCAACCCTTCCACTAAAACCATGCTCATCAAGCATATCCCTACTAAAAATATTTTCTTCAGCAGGTGTTCTATCTTGTCCTAAATCAACGCCTGAACAAAAACCTCTACCCGTTCCTGTCAAAATAGTACACCGCACATCATTGTCATTTTTTAATTCATCAGTAACACGAATCAGTTCTTTGCCCATAACTTGATCAAAAGCATTTAATTTTTCAGGACGATTCATTCTAATAGTTGCGACATAATCCTTTATGTCGATAACAAGTGTTTCATAATCTGCGTATGCCATAATTCCTCCTTATATTAATCACGAATTGGCGTATAGAGCTTATGCCCTTTCTGAATAATTTCACCAGCAATAGGTCCATAATCCTTCATTGGGTCCATGCCTCGCATTGACATAGTGCCTCGTTGAATCATTATATCAGCAGGAGATAATTGAGTTGCTTGTTCAAAATGCTTGGCTGCTAAATCCTTTTCTCCATTAATATATAGCCATTCACCAATTGCAAATTCTGCTCGGGCTAACTGTTCTTCATCTGTAGCAGAACGTTCATTTTTTAATTTAAAAAATTCTTCCTCAGACGAAACAGCAGGATGATCATGAAGTACCCAATTACGAATTTTTTCAATGTATTCTTCAGGGTCAACTTTTACTAATTTTGCACCACTCTCATTCATAACCACAACATCATTAGGACGAACAATTTTACCTGACTCATTGATCCACACTATTGATGGGACATTAAACATATTATATAAATCAGAAACAATATGTTTGGTATCAACAGTACATGGAAAATCTGCATTTGCAGCTTCTATCCATGGCTTAGCATCATCAATATTTTTATCTTCCATTACAGAAAAAACTGTAAAATTGTTTTTTGATAATTCTGTATATATTTCTTGCCAAACTGGCAAATCTTGTCTGCAACCTCACCAGGATGCATGCACAACGAGGCAAAGTTTTTTACCGAAATGTTCTGATAAGCGATGCATATTTCCATCAAGATCTGGTAATTCAAAATCTGGTGCTTGATGTGCATATAATGCAGCGGAGCGATCAGTCGCTGATTCTCCTAAAAAAACAACATCCTTGTCTAATTCAATTACAATTGGACGATTAAGTTCTTTTGCAAATTGTGTCATGTTAATTTGATTCTCCTCTGATAATAAATTTGGCTCTCTTACAGGCACACAAATTTCGCCTTTACAAAGCCCTTCTGGCTTTAAGGTCCAATCTAAATTATTTGATAATTTATTTGCATCAATCCACAATTGATCATTGCGTAATTCAATCTCTATTTCCTGAGAAGCATTTGTTTCAAGTACAGTAAAATGTTTTTTATTCATAATTAAAATTATAACACAAAATTAATCTCTATTCTCTTGTATGAGGCTATTTGCATATCCAACCTTGAGTTCCAAATAATCACTTAACGTATTTTGAAATCGATTAGAAATTCTTTCTGGAACCTCGCCTCTCATTTTTGCTGGAATACCCATCCAAATAGTATTTTTGGGTATTTCAGTATTTGCATTTACCACAGAACCTGCAGCTACAATAGCACCGGCGCCTATAGTGCTTCCTTCATGAACCAATGCGCCATTGCCAAGAGCAGCTCCTTCATTCATGGTTATGCCATGTGCAAGCACCCCATGACCTAATACACAGTTTTTACCAATCGTAACAGCTTCATGCAAAATACATAAATCTTGAATATTTGAATTTTCACCTATCACAATTGCCCCTGCATCACCTCTTAACACCGTGCCAAACCAAATAGAAGCATTTGCTTCAATAGTAACATCACCAATTATATCTGCAGATGGAGCAACATATGCATCTGGATGAATTTTAGGAGTACAACCTCCTAAAGTATATATTGGCATTATTCAGAATCCTCTCTTTGATTTAAAGTTTTATAGTTAACTACGCCATATTCTAAAAAATCATTAATTACATTTGCACATTCTTCAGGAATTTCTCTAGGAATACTGTGACCAATTCGACTAAAAACATGTATTGAGCCATTTTGTAACGATAAAAAATCTTCTAAATTATCTTTCAGTAAAAAATCTGCTGCACCTACTATAAACATTATTTCATTTGTTACAGCTTGTAATTCTTTACGTATGTTCGCATTTGCAATCATTGTGCCAGATTGTTCAAAATGCTCGTCGCTGACATCAAGGAAATCGAAGGACCTTTCTCGAGCTTGTTCTTCTGTAATTGGAACTGTTGACATTTTCATTCTTTCTTTGATTAATAAATCAATATCTTGATCGCGTCTGATTCTTCTATTCCTTTTCATCATGTCTTCAAAAAGCAAGCCATCTCTCACTCCTACAGATGGAGCAGGTGCTATTAAAATAACTTTATTAACTCTTTCAGGATATTTATGAGTTAGCCACATTCCTATTAACCCTCCCATACTATGTCCGACATAATGAAATTTAGTAAATTTTAATTCATCTGCTATAGCAATAATATCTTTAACATATCCATCAAGCGTAAATCCATTATCAGGTCTATCTGTTTCACCGCAGCCTCGCGCATCAAAAGTAATAGATTCTATATTGTTTATTTATATATGGAACTAAATCTGACCAAACTTTTTTAGAATTCGTATAAACCATTGATGAAAAATAACAGGAATGCCGCTACCGCGCTATCTGCATATGCTATATTGATGTCATTAATTTTCATATTTTTTTGAAGCATGATTTTCTTTACTTTATCATTTGAGATGGTTTTTCTGCAAAAATCAAAGCAAGGTACTGCTAAAAAATGCTATAAGTCCAGCTACTAACCAACCCATAACTATATTCACCTGAGACATCAACCATTTTACCCACAATCCATGGTCCAACAACTGCACCAAACGTCGAAACAAATACACAAAAACCGTTAATTGTACCAAAGTTAATTGTACCAAAATATTCTGCAATTATAGATGCTCGAATTGGGATTGATGCTCCAAATCCAGGACCGCAAATAAACAAAAGAATCATAGTCATATAAATATCGTTCGCAAAAAACAAAGCTCCTGTTCCAAAACTAACAAGCAAGTAGCCAATGGTTAGTATGAGCTTGTTGCTATATTTATCTGCTAAATATCCAGAGCCTAAACGACCAATTACTGTTGAAATAGTAAAAGCAATCATAGCTATGCTAGCAAGCGTCTTAGAGTAACCAAGAGATTCTAAAAAGGGAATGGTTAACAATATAATTGGAACTCCTGCAAATAAACAAAAAGATGTTGCAAATGCAATAGACCAAAAACCTTTTGTTTTTAATGCGTCCTTAGTCCTAAGACCTTCAATATTATTTTCTTCACTATCAGCAAGTGATTTTGCAACACCATCCATTGGTTGATGATGATCCTTTGGTCGAGAACGAATGTTAAATGCAAAAAATAAACCAGCTACAATATAATATATTGATAAAATTTGTAATGCGGTACGCCATCCATATGATTCAACTAACCAAGCTACAAGAAATACTAAGGCACCTGAGATGCCACCGCCAACTGACATAATTGATAGAGCCCGAGAACGTTTTTTATCAAACCAAGTTGCAACAGCAGCCATGCCAACTTGTCCACCAGCTGCACCAATGCCAAGAGCGGAAATTAACATTACTAAATAAAATTGAAAAAGGTTATTGATAAATGAAAGTGCAAAAAGAGCGAAACCAGCAATAAGTATGCCTACAATAATAGTGAATTTTGGACCAAGTTTATCAATACTTAAACCAATAATCGGCCCCGTTAAGCCTTGTACTTCAGTTCTTAATGAAAAAGCTAATGATGTAGAAGCTACGCTCCAGTTAAAATCTATTAACAGTGAGGTAAAAATTGCACTTAATCCGTAAAAAAATGTACTTCCTGATAACATCATCACAAAACCGGATGCGATGACAATAATCCATCCTTCATAAATATTTGGAAATAACCTATTTAACAATATGTGCCTAACTTAAAAAAGTAATTTTTTCAACAGCCAAGCTTCTGTCTGGGGCCCAATAACAATTTGTTATTTTATTAGAATGCGCAGCTAGAAAATCAGGAGCGACTAAATTAGCATATGGGCAATCATCTATAATTATTTTTTGTGCTCTATCCACCAAATCATGGCGTACATCAATTTCACCTGCGGACTCAATTGATTTAACAATTTCAATAAGTTCATTGTTATGATATTGACCCACATTAATCAAGCCCATTCCTCCAGTTGTATAATCATGTACAAGCGTGTAATACGGATCAGGGACTTGATGCAAATCTTCATATATTAGCATTGGGAAAGGTCTAAAATACCTGGCTCCAGCCCAAAATATACCGGATTCCATCTTTTCTATATCAATATGAATGTTTATTTCACTTAGAGCATCTGCAACAATTTCTGCCATTGCAACATGCTCTGCGTCAGCTGCATCAACAAACAGTTCAGTTTTGAATCCTGATTTATATTCAGTTTGTGCCAGGAGCCTCTGGGCCTCTTCCAATTTAAAATCATAGGGCCATGATTGCGCATCAAGAGACATAGGTGTCCCCATTGGCATAGGTCCAGTCCATCGATGTGCTGCACCATGATATGCCTCTGCAATGATTCGATCATAAGGCACTGCATAAGCAACAGCTTTTCTAATTAAATGGTCGTTGAATGGTTGATGATCAACATGCATGCCAAGTACTGCATGTCTGCCTGAAGCAATTTGACTTATTGTCACTCCATCTAATTCTGATTGAATAAATGGACGTAAATGTGTTTCAAGATTTGGTATCAAATGAGCCTGACCATCTGCAAGCATAGTAGCCCGTTTGCGACTACTTGACTCAAATAATACTTGTACTTCTGAGATTATTGCAGGATCAAAATAATTTGGATTTGCTTTAAATGTTGCTTGCCTCCATGGATCAAGAGAATCTAAGTAATATGCTCCAAATCCACACGGATTAGATAAAAGCCACTTACTAGCCCATGGATCATCATCTGTAGCATGTTTCTTTGCTTCTGTAGAATCATTAATTACTGGTGTCACTCTAGTTAATTGTTGTAGAAAAGTAAGATTAGGCGCACGGAGAGTAAATTGAACTTGATAATCATTAACGGCCACTATAGAATCAGCGCTAACAACTGAACCAATGATTGCAACCCATTTTCCTACGTCGCGTAATGCAAAAGCTCGCTGCCAGCCCCATACTACGTCTTTTGCTGTTAATTCATTGCCAAAATATGATTTAACACCTTTTTTCAGATTAATTAGATAGGTCATCTTGTCATCAGAAACTTCATAGCTATCTGCAAGTACTCCTTCAATCTGAGTAGTGTCACCAATTAGGTTGCCATCATTATCTTTATTTGCCGGATAAGCAAATAATCTGCTATAACACATTCTAATAAACAATCCATTGAGTCCTCTAGATTCAGCGTCGAATCCATTGGTAGATGGCGGTGTAACAATTATTAATTTTTCAGACATAAGTTAATCTTTCTAAAATACTACAGAATCCATTTAAACACTTCAATTATGAAAATTCAAATAAATTAATGTCAATCACTAGTAGTTTAATGTAATATTAGTTTTGGAGAATTATTATGAATAGCAATTTAATAGAAATACCAGCAGTAAATAAAATACCAAAACTAGATGATTCAAAGAGCATAAATTGGGAAGATTTCAAACTTGGCGCCTTGCCTTCGCAGTGTACAATGACAATCTCTGAAGAAAATATTGATAGATGGTGCAATTTATATAATGATGATGCTCGCTTATATTTAGTTCATGCTCCAGATTATATTACATATTATTCAGGACAAAATGTATTAACGCCCTTTAGGGATATATCAGCAGGATTAGCAACATTAGAAGTTGACTTCTTTGACTCTATCCCCAGAGACATTCCACTAACTGTAACAGGCAAAGTAACAAATAAATCTGTAAAAAAAGGTCGTGGATATGTAGAGTGGGAAACCAATATTTTTGAAAAAGATAACTTGTTGCAAACTAATAGAAGAAGCTGGTTTTTTACGATTCCAGAAGAAGAAATAAATAACCATCCTGAAAAAGAAGCCAGTATCCCTATTCCGCCTCGTCCCGAATCATGGGAATCGAAAGGATTAGCGTTGTTGTTATCACAAGATCGAATGAATGACTTTGAAGGACCTGGTGAGGTCAATGGTCATACAAATGTTGCATTAGCAAAAAAGCAAGGTAATCCAGGTCCTTTATCACAAGGGGCATTTGGTTTTGGGTTACTAACAAGATTGCTTGCAAAAGATTTTGAGAATCAATTTACTCTAGGTGGCAAGATGAGCTTAAAATTTGTTAGGCCTGTTTGGGCTGGTGAACAAATTAATGCTTTCTATTCAATAATAGATAAAAAATTGCTGAGAGTATGGGTAGAAAAAGATAATAAAGAAGAAGTCATTGTTGGAACAGTTTTACTTGCATAAATTCAACAGACAACATATTATCAAACTGTTAACATTCGAACCATCTGAAAGGAAAAAATAATGCAGTTTGGAACATTTCATTTGCCATTAAGTCCATCTCCAGAAGAAGATTACAGAGTTATTAATCAGCAATTTGACTGTATTGAATTAGCAGAAAATCTTGGGTTTGAATGTGCTTGGTTGACTGAGCATAACTTTACTGGAGAAGACGCATATGGAGACCCCATACCATTGGCTGCAGCGCTTGCACAAAGAACAAAAAAAATACGAATAGGTTTTGCTATATTGCAAATGGCTATCCATCATCCAACTCGTATTCTTTTACAAACAAGCTTATTGGATAATCTATTGAATGGAAGACTAACTGTAGGAATTGGGCGTGGTTCAAAATTTAACGAATTTGAATATGTAGCATTCGGAGTTGATGGCGATGAAACTGAACATAGAGAACGCATGTTTGAAGGAGTTGATTATATGAAAAAAGCATGGCAAGCAAATGGCGAGCCGCTAAATTATAATGGCAATTTTTTCAATCTTTCAATACCTGGCGTAAGACCAAAGCCAGTACAAACACCACATCCTCTCATCCAAATGTCTGGTTCGTCTAACGAAACATTAGCATGGGCAGCAATTAACAATTGTCCAATTATGCTCCCAAGAATGGGAATTGAAATAGCAGTAGAAAGATTAAATTTCTATAAAGAACAAATGGAGTCTGCTGGTCATTCTGAGCAAAGTGTACAAAATAATTTAAACATTTCCACTTTACAACGCAGTATTCATGTTGCTGAGACAGATGAAGAAGCTTATGAAAATGTCCAAGAGCCTACACACAGGCTGCGTAAACATCTACTAACTACACGAGCAAAATTTAACCCAGAGGAAAGCAATCAAGAGGAAAAAGCCAAGGGTCACGATTCACAAAAATGGAGCTCCCCAGTTTTTACTCCAGATGAGGGAGTTGCCGATTACCTACAAAGAGGTGTTATTTATGGTTCAGTAAAAACTGTAAAAGAAAAAATTGACGAACTTGATAAAAAAGATATCCGTTCCTTAATGGCTTGTTTTGATTGGGGCGACATGGATCAAGTAAAAGTACAAGAATCAATGAAAAAATTTGGAAAAGAAATTATTCCTGCATTTCAATAATGTACAATGTGTAGATAATCAAGCTATCTTTATTCAATAACAATTAAGGAGAAATTTATGCCAGAATATGGAATCGCCCCAATAGAAATTCCTATTAATGAAGGGCTAAAAATAGTTCAAAAAGCTGAAGCAGCAGGATTTGAAAGTGCATGGGTCAGTGGTCCGCAAGGATACGTAAGACTAGCAGCTTTTGCTCAAGCAACAAAAAAAATCAAACTTGGCACTGCTGTAGTTGTGCAACCTTTAATGAATCCAATAGCTCACATCGTCAGCATGATCGATCTCCAAGAATTATCTGATGGCAGATGCATGTTTGGCATTGGATCAGGAGTAAAACCACAGTTAAATCGTTTTTTCGGAATTTTTGGTGATCAAGCTGAGCATCCCGCACCAAGAGTACAAGAATTTATTGAATTGATTAAACATGTAATGTCATTAAATGGAGAACCTGTGGTTTGGGAAAAAAAATTCTTTCAACTTAGAGGATCGAGAGGTATCGTTTGCAAGCATCCACTACCAATATATTTAGCTGCGGTTAATAAGTTTTCATTAAAAGTAGCAGGGCGTGTCGCTGATGGTTTAATTGGTCATCCAATTAATAGCATGCAACATCTTAAAAATTCAGTGCTTCCAATTATTGGTGAAGGTTTACAAGAGCGATCGAGAGAAAGAAATGAATTTAATTTTTCCAGTGATGTGATTACAGCAATTCATAAAGACAGATCTATTGCAAGACGTGATGCGGCAAAGAATCTTGGCTTTTATCTTTCTCCAAAAGCCTTTGATAATATTTTTGATGCTGGAGGATGGGAAAAAGAAAAAGTTGAAGTAAGAGAAGCATTTCGTACAGGTGATATGGAAAATGTTGCTGATGCAATTAGTGATGATATGTTAAATTCATGTTGTTTATATGGAACTCCACAAGATGTTCGAGACCAAGTAGGCAGATATGACGGGGTTTTAGATAGAGTTATTTTCTTTTCTCCAAGGCATGGCGTTGAGCATGAGGTGAATCTCCAATATTATGACGGGATTTTTGAAACATTCGGAAATAAATAATTCATAATTAAAAAGAGAAAAATAGTCAATGTCGCTAACAAATAATGACGTGCAATTATATTACGAAGTTACTGGTTCAGGAATTCCAGTAGTATTTGTACATGAATTTGCTGGAGAGCACGCTAGTTGGGCAAAGCAAGTTGAATATTTTTCTGAAAAATATCAAGCAATTACCTATAATGCTCGTGGCTATCCTCCATCTGATGTACCAGAATCAGAGAAAAGTTATTCGCAAGACATTGCTGTACAGGATATTCTATCTATATTAGATGAATTAAATATTGAAAAAGCACACATTATAGGATTGTCGATGGGCGGTTATGCTACTCTTTTGTTTGGGATTCAGTTCCCTGAAAGATGTTTATCTATAACAATTGCGGGCGTTGGATATGGCAGCACAAAAGACCGTAGTAATTTTGAAAAAGATGCAGAGCATGTTGCAAATCGAATACTTCAAGAAGGTATCGAAAAATTTGGAGATGTTTATACTATCAGTGCTACGAGAGTTCAACTTCAAAACAAAGACCGAAAAGCTTGGGAAGAATTTAAGAGACTTTTTCAAAATTCTTCATCTTTAGGACATGCTAATACAATGTTAGGAGTTCAAAGAAATCGACCTTCAATTCTTTCTTTAGAAAAAGAAATGAAAGCAATTAATATACCTGCATTAATAATTACTGGTGATGAAGATGAGCCCTGTCTTGAACCATCGATTTTTATGAAAAGATGTATTCCTACATCTGGATTATTTATTGTTCCAAATACTGGACATACCGTAAATCTTGAAGAGCCTGATCTATTTAATCAAATGATTGAAAAATTTTTAAATCAAGTTGAAGATGATTCATGGCCATCAAGAGATCCAAGAAGTTGGTCAAAATCTGCCTTGTTGCCTGACGAGGAAGAAAATGAGTGACTCTTCTGCACTAAAAGGATTACGTGTCCTTGAATTAACAAAAGGATTCAGCGGTGCAATTGCAGCAAAGCAATTTGCCGATTATGGCGCAGAGGTTGTCATTATCGAGAATCACGATGGCCATCCACTAAGAAAAATGGGACCATTCCCCGATAATCAAGAGGACCTAAAATTTAGTGGATCGTTTATCTATACGAGTACAAATAAACGATCAGTTACTCTTGATGTTTATGACAAACCTGACTTTGAAAAATTATTGGATATTTTAGATACTGTTGATATTTTGATTACAGATTTTTCATTTGCTGATTTAGATGCAATCGGGCTAACCCCAGCAACAATTACTACACAATTTAAAAAATTAGTTTTTACTACAATTACCCCATTTGGCTTAGATGGTCCTTATTCAGATTTTTTTGCTGATGAATTAATTGTATATGCTATGAGTGGCATGGCATATGCTTCTCCTGGAGTACCAGATGTAGTTACTGACCAAGAAAATGAGCCACCATTACATCCAAATACAAATATTGCTGAATCCATTGCTGGAATTGTAGGTGCTGATGCAACGATCCTAGCATTATTTGAGAGAATCAACAGTGGGAATGGGCATCATGTAGATGTCAGCATACAAGAAGCAGTCGCTTCTTATGAACAAAGGGATTTAACTGCCTGGGCCTATGGGGAATTACTTATTGGACGATTGCCAACGTCATTATCAAGAATGCCAAATTATTATGTTCCTTGTAAAGATGGGTATGTTGCAATTGCTGCACCTTGGGATCATCAATGGGAGAAATTGAAAATTATGATGGATAATCCAGATTGGGCAGATTCTGAAGTTTTTGCTAATGTGTACGATCGAACAGCCAATTGGGATGCCTTGAGGCAATTAATTATCAATTGGACTATGGAGTTATCTGGAAAAGAGATTATTCAATTAGCTGATAAAAATGGTTTGCCATTTTTTGCATATTACAGTATTCGCGACATGCTTAATTCTGAGCATGTTAAACAACGTGAAAGTATTTTAAATCTAAATATCAACAAAAAGAAATTTAGTATGCCTGGTCCACAAATGAAATTAGAAAAAACACCAATTCAAATTCATTCAATAAACCCAGACCAATCTAATAATGATCTACAATGGTCATCCGAGAGGCATCCTCTTATTTTGCATGAAATAGAAAATAAAGAATCAACGCTGCCTTTGCAAGGAATAAGAATAGCTGACTTCGGACAAGTGGTTGCTCTTCCATTTGCAACGCAATGGCTGTCACGCATGGGTGCAGAAGTTATTCTATTTGAAACTAGCAAACATATGACTACTCGCGTGACAGCTCCGTTTGCTAATAATGAGGACCACTATAATAACAGTGGCCACTTCAATTTATTAAACGAAGGTAAAAAAAGTATCCAGCTAGATCTAGAAAACGAAGAAGCTCGAAAGCTTGCAAAAGAAATTATTAAAACTGCTGATGTAGTGGTAGATAACTTCAAAACAGGCGTAATGAGTAAGCTAGGTCTTTCTAAAGAAACCATTAGAGAATTAAACCCTAAAATTGTACAATTATCACTTGGAGCCTTTGGTAGAAGTGGGCCAATGGCAAGTCATGGCGGATTACATAGTGCAATTAATTTATTTAGTGGAGTAGCTGAGCTAACTGGCTATCAAGATGGCATGCCTAGAATTTTAGGAGCGGTGATGCCAGATCCATTGGCAGGGTCTTATGGTGTTTTCGCAATTATAGCATCACTAATCGATGCTCAATTAACAAACACAGGGCAATACATAGATGGTTCAATGTTTGAACCAATGCTCACTTTAATTCCAAATGCTATTATCGATACGACATTAAACAATGTCCAGCATAGCAGAATTGGTAATAGAAGTGATCAGTATGCACCGCATGGTTTTTTTCCGACTAAAGGTTATGATCGATGGATTGCAATTTCAATAACTTCTGAAGAAGAATGGGAGCAATTAAAAGATTGTATAGCTAGTGAAATCCTTAACTCAAATAAATTCAATAAAAATGAGAATAGAAAAAAACATGAAGATGAATTAGAAAATATAATTGCATCTTGGACGCAATCATTTACTAACCTTGAATTAACAACAAAGTTACAAAAAAAAGGAATTAAATCAGGTCCAATTTTACAGCCAGATGACTTATTATCTGATCCTCAACTCTTACATAGAGAATTTATTATTGAAACCGAACATCCAACTGGAGGAAAAGTTAAGCATCCTGGCGTACCTTGGCACATCGACAATTTAAAATCATTATTAAATCCAGCACCATTATTAGGTGAGCATACTCAAGAAATTCTTGCAAATGTCCTGCATCTATCCAGCAAAGAAATAGAAGAATTAGAAGAAAAAAACATATTTAATTAATCATTTTTCGATAAAATGAACTCATGAAAGAAAATAAATATATTACGACCCACATTAGCGATATTGGCATAGCAGAAATACTGATTAATGATCCAGTAAATAAAAATGCTGTCAATTTTGATATGAATCAAGAAATTATCAATGTACTTACAGAATATGATACAAATGATAGCGTTCGAGTGATCATTTTTTCTGCTGTTGGTGATGTATTTTGTGGTGGTGGCAACATAAAAAAAATGGTTCAAGAGGGCAAAGCACTAGAACCAGAAGAGCCAATTACTACTAATGATTTACCTGAACACATCTCCGATATTCGAGCAGTTACCTATCTCATGAGAAATATACAAAAACCGATTATTGGTGGTATAAATGGTGCAGCAGTTGGTTCAGGCATAGGCCTTGCAGCTGCATGTGATATTAGAATTGCAAATGAACAATCAAAATTTGCATGGGTTTTTGCCAGAAGAGGCATTTTGCCTGATGACGGAAGCTTGAAATTAATATTGGATATTCTTGGTTATCCTAAAACATTCCAATGGGCAATGACAGCATCAACCATATCAGCAGAAGAAGCTCTGAAGCTTGGTTTTATAAATGAAATAACCTCTGAAAAAAATTTAATGAAGCGATGTTATGAAATTGCTGAAGAAATAGCAACTTATGTGCCGCCACTTACAGCAAAAGAACTTAAGAAATCAATAACACATGCCTTGGAAAATGATTTATCTTCATCAATGAAAAAAATCTATGAACTACAAAAAATTAATCGAGAGACTCTTGATGCAACAGAAGCTTTGGATGCATATAAAGAAAAACGAAAACCAAAGTGGATAAATCAATGAACAAGCATCAATATGCATTGGAACCAAATAAATTTCCTTGGCTTGACGCTTCAAGATATAGTTTTAGCTTAGGAATGCATACTCCAGAATTTACTTTCTTATCTGGGCATACTGCATCAAGATATATTAAAGAAAAGGACATAGTCTCAGCTGCAGGCACATTAGAAGAGCAGCTAGATATTGTATACAAAAAAATTAAGTCAATAATAGCAATATCTGAATCTCAAAGTATCTTGCATTTTATTGAATACATCACCCCAGAAGCTGCAGAAGAGATAGAACTTATAAATCAGACGAGAGAGAAATTTTTGCAAAATGAGCAAGTTGCACATACTCAAATCATGTCTAATCGACTATTAAGAAAAGAAGCACATATAGAAATTGAAATTATTTATAACAATTTATCAAATTCAGGAGACCTCTTGTATATTTCTAAAACTGGTAAAACTTTTGCAACATTAGAAGAACAAGCAGAAAATATTTATAAAGAGGTTGATGACGAAATTAAACAATTAGGAATGAATTGGGACAATGTAGTCAATACAACAGAATTTATTCGAAAAGATATTTTGCATGAATATAAAGAAACTAATTCCATCAGAAAGAAGTATTTTTCAGCACCATATCCAGCATCTACAGGAATCATTATGAAGAAGCTTATGGAAGATAATCAATTAATACAAATACACTTTACGCTCTCCAAAACAAGTAAGCAAATAGTAAACCCTTATAAAAAATGGCATCCCTCCCTTACTTTTTCGCCAGCAATAAAAGCTAACAATTTAATTTTTATTTCTGGGCTTGCTGCTTTTGATTATGCGACTGGGGATGTTTTGTTTCCAGGCGATATAGAAAAGCAAACAGAATATATATTCAAAGAAACCAATAAAATATTAAAGGCATGTGGTGGAAGTTTAAAGAATATTGTTCGGACAGTAGATTATGTTGCAAGTGACGGATTACCTAGCTACGCCAAAACTGATAAAATTAGAAAAAAATTATTGAGCTCCCCTTTCCCAACTTCTACTGGAATTGTCTGCGAAAGATTAATAAGAAAAGGCCTCATGATTGAAATTGAAACAATAGCACTATTGGAAGAATGAGCATGAGTTTAATATCTGAAGCGGTAAAGAAAATGATCGGAAAAGAGGTAACGTATCTTGCTAATGAAGAAATTGGCTTTGCTTCTATCAGATATTTTGAATTAGCACTTAATAACAAAAAGCAAATCGATGATAATCAATCGTCACTTGATCAGCCTAAAATGGCAAACGTAATGGCTCCGCCAACATTTATTTTTGAAACAAATCAATATATGAATAAAACAATGGATGAACAAGGATATATTGGTCATTCATGGGATATTCCCTTAGATGTTGAATATTCCATTGTGAGGGGTGGCAATGAATATAAAATTTATCATCCACTACTTCCTACAACAAAGCTTGAGGTTAAATGGAAAATTGTAAACATTATTGAGAAGCAAGGAAAAGATTCTGCATTTTTAATAATTTCTTCAAATATACAATACTTTAATCAAGACAAAGTTTTATTAGCTGAAAATATTGAAGACATGATATACATGCCTACTAATTGAGAATAATAATGAAAGAAAAATTGACAATTCAAAGTTTATCAATACATATAACACCTCAGTTATTAGTGTCTTATGCTGGTGCAACTTGGGATTTTCATAGATTTCATTATGATTCTCAATTTGTAAAAGAAAAATTAAACGTTAATAAACCAATTGTTGATGGCCAAATGTTTGGAGCAATAATTGCAAAACACTTGATATCAGAATTAGGTCAAAATGCATCTATAGTAAAAATGAAACTAAGATATCTATCCATGGTAATGATAGGTGAAACAGTCAAATTTGATTTTGATGTTGCGGATTCTAGATTAGTGAACAATATGACTGTGCTAAATGTCTTAATTAATGTTAAAGTTGAAAAAGACAATAGGGACGTGCTTAAACCTGTAGAAGTAGAAATTAAGCTATAAAAAATTATGAGAGTTTTTTGATGAATAATGATTCACCAGTGATTTTTGAAATTGAAGATAAAGTTGGGCTTATTACATTAAATAGGCCGCAAGCAATGAATGCACTCAATAGCGCAGCTCGTGATATTCTAATGGATGCATTGAGTAGAATTCATAATGATACGGACATTCAAGTTGGAATAATTACGGGAGCTGGAGGAAAAGCGTTTAGCGCTGGTGCTGATTTGAAAGAATGGTCACAACCTGGTTCAACTGGAGCATCTGGTGGTCTTGTTGAGGAATTCATTAATCATAACCCTGTTGATAATTTTTTTACAATACCCGTAAGAAAACCCATGATTGCTGCTATTGATGGATATTGCCTTGGAGGAGGCCTAGAACTTGCACTAACTTGTGATATCCGCATAGCAACTGAACGTTCATCTTTTGGATTACCAGAAGTAAAACGAGGTTTTGTACCTGGTGGTGGAGGTATTCAAAGAATTTTAAAAGCTATTCCGCAAGCCCCTGCAATGGAAATGGTACTAACTGGTAATAGTTACTCTGCACAAGATGCATTGAATTGGGGAGTTATTTCAAGAATTGTCACTCCTGAAAATTTATTAAACGTTGCAAAAGAAATTGCTAGCGATATTGCTGCGAATGCACCAATGGCAATAATTGGTGCTAAAGAAATCGCAAATCATTCACGTGATCTGTCTTTAAGTGAAGCATTAAGGATGGGGCATGCAATTAGATGGATTATTGGACAAACAGATGAAGCAAAGGCCGGTCCAAAAGAATTTAGCAAGAAAAAATCAAAATAACTTTATTTAACTGGTAATTCAACTACCGCAGTACCTTGTAAGGGTTTTTCTCCTCTATCATTCTCAAGGGCAACATCTAGTTTAATAATGCCTTTTCCCTCTTCAATAATTGTATCAACAACTAAAGCAGACAATTTCAAAGCATCATTATGAAAAACTGGCCTTCTAAAGCTTGCATCAAATTTATGCAGTTTGCCATTGGGGGCAATAATATCAGTAACTAGTTTTGTTATTATGGACATACTCATCACTCCAGGCAAAATCGGTTTTTCTAATCCTAAAGTTGATGCACCTTCCTTGCTTGTGAATCTGCCATCTTCGATTTCAGTTCTTTCCAAGGTCCTATTTGCATCAAGAAATTGCTGTACTTTTTCTGAACTAGCGATATAACTATCAGAAAATTCCTGACCCAATTCAACATCAGCAAAAAGTAATTGATTACTCACTTTCAACCTCCCTATGAACCATAGATGCTTGTCTAGTTGCAACGAGTATATTGTCTTGATTAAAATATTCTGTTTGATTAACTACAAAGACCATCGTGCCTGTCCTGCCTGTCTTTTCATAGACATCAGTAATACTACCAACTGCCTGAATAGTATCTCCAATATAAATTGGATGGAATGACTCGACTTTTTGACCAGCTAAAAAACGGGCATTACCAAAATTTACTTCTGGATCAGGTAATTCGACATCAAATTGCACTGAAACAAAAATTAAAGGGGGAGCAATTAATTTGCCATAAACAGATTGCTTTGCAACTGATTCATCTAAATACAAAGGGTTGTTTTCATTAACTGATGAACAATAAGATTCAACTAAATCTTTTGTGACATCAAATGAACCAAAATCAATTTTTTGTCCAACCACTTTATTATTATAATTAATCATTAATAAATCCAATTTAATTAATATATATAGTAACTGATTTTATTCAGAATAGGCTGAATAAGCACCATTTCTTAATGCATTTACTAAGTCGACTTCATTAGTGATTTGATCTTCAAATGCAGTTACACACTTACCAATACTTGATACAAAATGAGAGTCACTTCCCCCAACGGTCTTAAAGTTATACTCATTTGCGATTGATGCTGCTTTTGTATTCTCTTCATTATTAGAACCACCATTAGATGATTCTATAGCAATAATTTTATCTAAAGCTACTATGCCTTTTTCAATATATTCAGCCATGCCTATGGACGGTCTTCCCGCGTGTGCTGGAATAGCAATCCCACCAAGAGTTTCTAAGGAGTCAAGAATTTTCGAATGGGATAAATGTACATCACTTAAATCAAAATGGTTTGTAAACTCTTTATTTAAACCAAACGCTAACATATGGCCAATATCTGTTTCAATTTCTGCACCTTTCAAAACGAGTAAACCATACTTATCTGCAATAGATGCATAAGATAAATCATGATCAAAGGTTCTATGCTCAGTTAGAACAAAGCCATCAATTTTATGTCCTTGTTTTTTACGAACCATACACCATTTCAAATACCCTTCAACAGTAGCACCAGCATCATCCGAAGCATCTGTAGAATGTGCATGTAAATCTAGATAAATCATGTTAGTGACCTTTATGATAATGGTAACCATTAATTATTTGCTTGATTGTCTATGAATTACAACCAAGCACTTAATAAGAAGCCCATTGTAAGCAAAACTCCTGTTAAAAAATGTGTCCCTATTGTAGAGACATTAACAATCAATAATTCATAAGGAAGATAGTCAACATTAGCATCTTCTTTTTCCCATTCGATAAGCCAAGCTCTGCCCTTTTTTAATCCAAAATAAAATAATGCCATAGGCAATAATGCAATTCCAGTTAAAGCATTAATAAACATCGCGTTCAATGCAATAAAAAGGAAAGCCACAATCATAAAAAATTGCCAAACATTAAATGGTTTACGATAATTAGCTTTATCATCAGGGCCAGCTAATTTAACGACCCAGCTATTTTTATTTGTTGATTTATCTGCTTTATAATCTTGAAAGCAATTAATAAATAAAACCAAAGCTATAAATATTCCTACAGGAATAGATACGAGCATAGTTGTTAAAAAATCAACTGCTTGATTCTGTATATATGCTGAACCATAAACCATAACTGGACCAAAACCTAAAAAAACAGCCAAATCACCGAGGCCATTATAAGCTAATCTTAGAAAGCCGGTATACATAATAGCTAGAAAGATTCCGATGATACCAACATAAAGTAAAGGTGAAGTCGCAAAAAATGAACCATTAACTTGAGAATTTAATTCAAGTCCAATGATAATTGTAAACAAAAAACAAACTAAAGAGCCGATTAAAACATTCATCGGTGCCATCAAGCCCGACTGAATCACTCGAGAGCCTCCATTAAATGGAGAAAAAAGTTTATTTGCTTCATCATTCCTAGAAGTATGGTCAAAATAATCATTAATCATATTAGTCCCACAATGTGCAAGAATACCACCAAAAAGGGTAAGCCAAAAAATATTCCAATTGAATTGGCTAAATTCCCAATATGCAATTGAAGAACCTAAAAGTATTGGGGCAATAGTCGCAGTTAAAAATGGAGCACGAACAATAGTCATAAAATATTTCAATTTGTTCAAAATTCCACTGGCGAACTGTTTAATAAAACCAGGCTTGTTTTCTGGAAATTCAATCCATTCAAACTTTGTTTCTGCAAAAAAGTCAACATATTTAATTGTAGTTGGTTGAATTTTATAATAACCAACTACATCGTTAGCAATTAAAAAATCATCATTCATATAAACTTCAAAAGCTTTAGTGACATTTAAAATTGCCTGTTTAGCTTTTGCTTTTTCATTATTATCAGAAATTTTTGTAGCATAGCCATCAATTTGTAACTCCTTAATACCTTCTTCGTTTTCAGGTCGAATAACACATTGAATCTGAGAGTTGAAATTAATTTGCACAGCTTTTCTTGTTGGATTAAAAGTAAAGAAATAAATATCAAAACCATCATTAGCAAAATAAACATTAGCTACAGAGGGGTTCCCAGATACACTAGTGGCAAGTGTTAAAAAATCTGAACGTTGTAATAAATCGAAACATTTTTCTTTTAAATCCATAGTTTAATTCCTTATAAAAAATAAATAAAAACAAATGAACGCTGATAATCATAAAGTTTAATCTACTTACATGCAATTGGTAAGCATCAGAATGCTTTGATAAAGAAAAGATTACCAGAGTTAATGCATTAAATCTGATAAAAGTATATTATTTTATGGTTAGCAAATAATAATTTATATAGGAAATAATATTGACAGTTAAAATCGGTGAAAATGGACCAGAAGGCAAATGTGCTATTTGTGGCAAATATGTTATTAAAGATGGAATTTTATTTAGAGAAAAATCTGTCTTATGTGCTGACTGCAAAGAATTTCAAGAAAAAGCAACTTTCATTGAAACAAAAGGTAAAAGATAAATAAACCACTAAATTACCTGCCTACTAGAGGAGCAGCAATGGACTATGCTGAAATAAAAAAAAATAAAAAATCAAATGTAATATCGCCTAATTTAGAAAATCTTCGCAAGGCTAGTGAAGATTGGTCATGGGATAATGTTGAAAGTGAATTGAATATCCCTAAGGGGAAATTTAACCAAGCTTATGTCTGTATAGATAAACATGCAGAGGCTAATCCAGATAAGCTAGCAATTATATGGCAAAGCGCTGAAGATGAGATAGAAAATTATTCGTTCAGTGATTTTCGTGATGAATCAAATAAATTTGCTAATGCTATGAATGAATTAGGATTGCAAAAAAGTGACCGTGTATTTTTCTTTACAGATCGTATTCCAGAATTATATTTTGCATGTTTTGGTGTATTAAAAGCTGGTGGTATCATTGCGCCTTTATTTTCTGCATTTGGTCCAGAACCAGTTGCAGAAAGATTTAATAGGGCTGAAGGGCAATATATTGTAACAACTCCTAATTTGCTACCTAAAATTAATGCTATTAAAGATGACTTACCATCATTAAAAAATATTATCGTTATATCTCATAGGTCAGATGCAGAAGAATTAGAAGGTGTCTTGCATTATCATCAATTAGTTAAAAATGCGTCAACTGAATTTGAAATTAGTGGATTTACTGCTGAAGATTGGGCTGTTATGCATTTTACTTCAGGAACTACAGGGCTCCCAAAAGGAGCTGCTCATGTTCACAATGCATTAATAAGCCATTTTGCTACTGGTAAATATGTGCTCGATTTACATGAAGAAGATATATATTGGTGCACAGCTGATCCTGGGTGGGTTACTGGAACATCCTATGGAATGTTTGCTCCATGGAGCAATGGAGCAACAAGTGTAATCTATGAAGGAGGATTTAGTGCTAGAAAGTGGTATGAAGTAATTAAGAAGCACAATGTTACTGTTTGGTATACTGCTCCAACTGCAATTAGATTGCTTATGAAGGCTGGGAGTGAACTGCCTCAAAGTATGCAGCTTGACTCATTAAGATACATTATGTCTGTTGGAGAACCGCTGAATCCTGAAGGAGTTGTCTGGGGTGAAGAAGCCTTTAATCTGCCTATACATGATAATTGGTGGCAAACAGAAACAGGAGCAATTATGGTTGCAAATTATCCTTCATTGAATATTAGACCTGGCTCAATGGGAAAAATGTTCCCAGGAATTGAAGTGGCGATTATTGATGATAATTTTAAAGAAATTACTGAGCCAGATACAGAGGGGCAATTGGCGGTAAAACCAGGATGGCCTTCTATGTTTAGGACATACTGGAACGATGAAGAAAGATATCAATCAAGATTTAAAGGAGATTGGTATATTACTGGAGATAGGGCGAAGAAGGATAAAGATGATTACTTTTGGTTTATAGGTAGAGATGATGATGTGATTAATACTGCAGGTCATTTAGTGGGTCCGTTTGAAGTTGAAAGTGCATTGATTGAACATCCCGCTGTTGCTGAAGCAGGAGTTATTGGTAAACCTGATCCTGTCGCAATGGAGATTGTGAAGGCTTTTGTTTCATTATCGGAAGGTTTTGAACAAAGCGAAGATTTAAGAAGAGAACTGATAGGTCACTGTAGAAACAAGCTAGGGCCAGGTACAGCGCCAAGAGAAATAGAGTTTATTGAGAGTTTACCTAAAACTCGTTCTGGTAAAATTATGCGACGTCTTTTAAAAGCTAGAGAGCTTGGTTTGCCTGAGGGTGATACATCAACTTTAGAGGATGACTAATTATTTCTTTTAATCATTGAAATTTTTCAATGGAAGGTAAAAATGTCAGAAACAAATGATATCCATAGAGGTTTGCAAGGGGTATTTTTTGATCGCTCCGATGTTACATTCATTGATGGTAAAAAAGGAGTACTCTTATATCGTGGTTATTCAATTGATGATTTAGCTGAAAAATCAACTTTTGAAGAAATATGTTATTTATTAATTGAAGGAAATTTGCCAAATCAAAATGAATTAGATGCTTATAAGTCATTACTTGCAGAAAAAAGATCAATACCAGATGAATTAGTAGCACTGATTAAAGAAATGAAAAGCTTACATCCTATGGACGTCTTACAAACATCTATTTCTTACTTAGGAAGTATAGAAAATGACAATTTAACTTCAGTTAGTAATATAAAAAAGTTAAGTGCTGACATTATTGCAAAAACACCTACAATTGTTGCTTGCCATAAACGATTCAGAGAAAATCAAGAATACATACATCCAAACAAAGAATTAACTCATGCGGAAAATTTTTTATATATGATGAGTGGAACTAAGCCATCGCCAGATGAAGCTCAATTAATTGATAAAGACTTTATTCTTCATGCAGAACATAGTTCAAATGCGTCATCATTCACCGCAAGAGTTGTTGCCGGTACTGGTGCAAGCTTATACGCATCCATTACAGCCGCAATAGCTGCTTTATCTGGACCAGCTCATGGAGGGGCTGCAGAAAATGTCATGACAATGGCTTTAGAAATTGAAAAACCTGAAAATGCAAAAAATTATGTTAAAGAAAAAAGAAAAGATAAAAAACCAATTATGGGTTTTGGTCATAGAGTGTATAGAACAGAGGATCCACGCGCAAAACATTTAAAACAAGGAGTGAAAGATTTATCTGAAAAATTTAATGAATCACAATGGTTGCAAATTTTAGAAGCAGTTGAAATTGAGATGGAGCCTTATAAGCGATTAGGTGTGGCTGCA
Organism: Dehalococcoidia bacterium; assembly: GCA_045562675.1. GTDB lineage: Bacteria > Chloroflexota > Dehalococcoidia > UBA2979 > UBA2979. The sequence continues at coordinate 167,894 of JBJKVL010000008.1, read as the reverse complement.
AATGTTGATTTTTATGCTGGAGTAATTTATTATTTACTTGATATTCCACATGAATTTTTTGTACCAATTTTTGCAATCGGCAGAATACCTGGATGGATAATCAGTGTTATCGAACAATATACAAATAATATTTTAATCAGACCACTTTTAGATTATAATGGACCAGAGCAAATAAAATATATCCCAATAGATGAAAGATAAAATAAAGATAAAAGATTGCTATGATATCAATTTTACTAGAAGTTATATTGCCTGTATATCTCATTGCTGCAACCGGTATCATATTAGGTAAATTCAAATCAATTGATATTAAATCCATATCAGCTTCTGTATTTTATTTATTTAGTCCAGCATTAATTTTTCGTTCATTATCGCAGTCTACAGTTAGTGATGATATAGCCCTAAAAGTGATTTTAGCAACATGGGGATTATTCTTTCTTGGTTTTATTTATGCACGAATCTGGAGTCAGATTAGAAGCAAGGAACATGACGAAAAAACTAGAGCTAGTTTTTCATTGTCAATAACAACTATTAATGCTGGGAATATGGGATTACCTATAGGATATTTAGGTTTTGGAGAAACTGGATTAGAAGTTGCAATTATTTTTCTTGTAGCAAATACAACGCTTTATTCAACCGTTAACGTATTAGTGGCTTCACGTGCTTCTTTTGTATCTAAAGCCGCATTGCTAGAACCATTAAAATATCCAATGGTCTATGCTTCCATTCTAGGAGTTATATTCAATTTTGCAAATATCGAGACGCCTGATACAATTATGAAATCAATTAATTTCCTTGGTGATGCTGCAATTCCTGTCATGCTTCTTGTACTTGGTCTACAGATTTATAAGGGCATTGAAATTGAATCTATCAAAGATGCATGTTCAGCAATTAGCTTTAGATTAATACTTGCTCCAATAATTATGTTTTTGATAACTCAGATGATTAATTTACCTGAAATATACAGTAATGTATTAATCGTTTCAGCAGGCTTACCTACTGCAGTATTTACAATTATTTTAGCTACTGAATTTGATGCAAAGCCTCAATTAGCTTCAATGATTGTTGTAGGCTCAACAACACTTAGTTTTTTTACACTTACACTGATACTATGGGTTGTGAAGAATAATATTTTATTTTAAGTAGTAAAATCTAAAATAATTTTTCCTGTATTAGCATTATTTTCCATTAATTCATGTGCTTCATTAGCAAGATGATATGGATATACACGATCAATAACTGGATGAATTTTTTTCTGTGAAAATTTATATAGAAAATCATTTTTAAACTGATTAGTTAGATTAATTTTTTCCTCTAATGTTCTAGACCTAAGCACTGTACCTATTATCTGCAGTCGATTTCTTAATATCTTGCCTAGTTGAATATTTGCTTTATCTCCTCCCAAAAGACCTATGATGATTAATCGACCTTTCACAGATAAGCTATTAACGTTATCTTCCAAATAACCAGAACCAACTACATCTAAAATAATATCAACTCCACTTTTATTGGTTGTGGATTTAATATGTTCAAGAAAAGATTCTTCATTGTAGTTAATTCCATGTTGCAAACCCAATTGTTTAGCAAAATCTATTTTCGCATCATCGCCAGCTGTACCAAAAATTTGACAGTCAAATTCTTTCGCTATTTGAACAGCAGCTGTCCCAACGCCCGAGCCAACAGCATGTATCAATAGTTTATCTTGCAATTTCATTCCACACTGTATAACAAGTGCATCATAAGCAGTTAAGAATACTTCTGGTATTCCAGAAGCATGAATTATCTCAATGTCGGATGGTACTTCCATCAACATCCTGTGATTGATCGCAGCCATTGATGCATAGCCTTCACCATCAACTAATGCCATCACTTTTTGACCTTCTTTCCATTCTTTTGGCACATTTTCACCTATTTGAACGATGATTCCTGATACCTCTAAGCCAGGTATCTCATCTCGAAAACCTTCAGGACTAGGATACATGCCTCGTCTTTGTAAAAGATCAGCGCGATTCACCCCTGCGCCAACAACTTTAATAAGCACTTCATTTTTAGTAATAGTCGGATCAGGGAATTCCTCGACCGTTAAAACATCAGGAGAACCAGGTTTTGAAATTACAACAGCTTGCATTATTTTTTTCTACTATCAAATTATATGACAACTCAGCATATATATTTAAACAAATTGTATAATAACTTTATGACAAAAAAACTCGTATCAAAAGAAATATCAAAATTTGTTGTAAACGCAAGAATAGATCCTGTTACTCGAAAAATTGCTAAAAGATATTTGGTTGACTGGATAGGATCAGTAATTGCTGGAAGCAGCATGTTGCCAATAAGGAGCATTGAAAAAACTATCTCTAGTTTAGGAGGTAATAATCAATCAACTGTACTATTTAAAAATAAAAAAACTAATGTGGCGCATGCAGCATTCATTAATGCAGCAGCTGCACATGTTATTGAGATGGATGATCTAGATAGAAATTCTATTTCACATCCTGGTTCATGTATTATTGCTGCATGCTTAGCATATGCAGAATATAAAAAATCTACTTTAAATGAATTGCTGGATGCAATTATTATTGGCTATGAAGTCATGATAAGAATTGGAGAAGAATTAGGGCCAAATCATTATAAATTTTGGCATACTACTGGAACCGCAGGAACAATAGGAGTGTCTGCGGCAATTAGTAGATTATCAAATGCAAATGAAATGCAAACATTAATGTCAATTGGTTCAGCTGGAACAATGACTAGCGGATTATGGGAATTTCTTTCTGATGGTGCAATGTCAAAACAATTACATCCTGCTAAAGCAGCTTATGATGGAATACTTGCATGCTTATTATCAAAAAATAATTTTACTAGCGCAACGCAAATTCTAGAAGGGGAAAAAGGCCTGTTCGCAGCAATGTCTCCAGATGCAAAACCAAAAAAAATTCTAAACAACTTATCCGTAAATCAAAAAAAATGGAAAATTACTGGTGTTTCATTCAAAATGTATGCCTCATGCCGCCATACTCATCCAGCTGTTGAAGGAGCTATACAAATAAAAAAACAAAACGATTTTGAAATTGATGACATTAAAAGTATTAAAGTCGAAATATACTCACAAGCTCTTGATCTTTTAGAAGGAGTAGAAGCAAACACTCCTTATGCAGCAAAATTTAATTTGCCTTTTTGCATCGCTTCAGCATTAATAAATGGTGAGCTGGGTCCTCAACAATTTACTGATAAGACTATTCAAAATAAAAAAATTAACTCATTAGCAAAAAAAATATCTTTCAATGTTAATCATTCTCTTGATAAATATTATCCAAAAAAATGGCCAAGTAATGTTCATTTGAATTTAAAAAATGGCCAAAAAATATCAAAAAATATTCTATATCCTCTTGGAGATCCAGAAAATCCAGTCAACAATAAACAAATTCAAGAAAAATATTTGTTACTAACCAAAAAGAACCTTCATCCAGTGCAATCTCAACTACTTATTAACAATTTACTAGAAAAAAACAAAAATATTTCACCTAACCAATTAATGAGCACCTTAAAAAGAATAAGAAAATAAATGTATAATCAGCATAAAATTTTAACTATAGATCTGGACGGAGTAATTTGTGGATCACCATATCCATTCAAATTAGGTATAAATAAAACAATTTTAAATCCTGATTCTGAGCCACCTAAAGCTTTTGTTCCACCACAAATATTTTTAAACTTTACTGATAAACTAAGATATAGCTATCGTCCTATATTGCCTAATATTAAAGAAACTCTTGAAGTCTTACAAAAACGTCGTAAATTGATTCTATTGACGGGCAGAAGAACATCTCCAATTCACTGGCTTGAAAAAAATAACATTAGAAAATTTTTTGAAGAAATCATTTTTAACCAAACAAATTTTGGAAGCTCTCATTATAAGTTATTGAAAATTCAAGAAATTGGATCAGAAGAGCACATAGATGATGACATTCAAACTATTCAGTTGTTAAATGAGCGCGCTAATTGTAAATTATTTTTTAGAAAATGGGATTATAATAAAGAATTTTCTACAACAAAAAATATACAAATAATTGATGACTTTAATCAGCTCACAGGCTTGATCAACTAATAGACTTGCTTAAGAGTATTTTGACCAATATTTACTATATAACTTCATATTGCTTTCAAATTTATTATATTGAAAACCTGAAATTTTTTGACTAGCTAAAATTTTAGAACCCTTGCAAAATAATGGTATCATTGCAGGACTTTGCTCAAATAAAATCTGTTGGGCATTTTTTGCTAATGAACCTCTTTGAGTAGGTAAATTATTCAAAAAAGATTTCTCAACTTCTAGATCATAAATCGGACTTGAAAATCCCCAATATGAAAATTGACCATTTTTGCCACTTGAGGTATTAATTAGCAATCCATCATCAGGATTTAAATTATAATTATAATTAAACAATATACATTCAAAATCTCCCAATTGAAAACTCTTCTGAAGTTTGTTAATATCTCGAAAAATCAATCTTGGTTTAAAACCTACATTTGATATTTGACGTATTAACTCACCCCCCAACTGATTAAAAAAAATAGAGTTAGGCAAATCTATCCTGAATTCTAATCCCTTATAACCGCTTTCTTCTAATAATACAGCTGCCGTATCAGGATCAAATCTCATAAATTCATTTAAGCCAAGTTCGTTGACATTTAAAGAATCAAGAGGAAAAGAAGGCGGGATTGGACCAGACAAAAATCCATTAAATTCTTCACTTAATTTTTTTCTGTCTAAAGACATTGATAAAGCTTTACGTACCTTAGGGTTTTGAAATGCTTTTATAAATTTCACTTGTTTGCCGCCCTTATAATTATCCATAGAAAGACCTAGATAAATTAGTTCCTTTGATGGAAACACCAATTCAGTATAGTTCAAGGGAATTGAATTTAATGATTCTATAAATTCATCAGAAAAAATCAAGTCGATTTTATTCTCATTAAAATCATTTCTTAAAATATTAATGTCAGGATAATTTTTTATTACTATAGTTTTCAATAGTGGTAATTCTTTCTGATGATATAACTCGTTTCTTCCCAAAATAAATTCATCAGAATTTATCATAAGAGGCAGAAATGGCCCCGAGCCTCTTCGCTGCTGATTGAAATTAGATGATGCTGGCTTACCAATGCCTGTAAGCGATGGATTTGCAATATATTCAAAAAAATATGGAAAAGGTTGATGTAACACAAGTAATATTTTGCTATTAATTACTTTAATATCTTTTATGACTTTAGAAAAAAAAGCCTCTGAGTTTTCTTTTCTAATCTGAAAATCAATAATAATGTCCTCAATAGTCATTCTTTCTGCATAACCATTTTGATCTGGATGAAAGTAAATATCATCTCGGATTGAAAAAAGATAATTAGTTGGATTTAATATCTCAATCTTAGATGCAATATCAGAAAATAAATCTCCAGTTGAAATATCCATATCAATTAAAGTTGAATAGATTAATGGATTAATATAATTTTCCTGAATATCGTTATTTGAAATATTGTAACAACCAATCAAATAGTTATGTTGACTACTCAGTTGACGAGGAGGAATCGCAGGTTCCGTCAAATTAATAACCTCAGTAGACGAAAAATTAGTTTCAGGCTTTGTGCCAGTACAAGCAGAAATCATTAAGTTTGCCATAAACATACCAGAAAAGTTAAGAAAGTTTCTTCGATTTAAAAGCATGCGAATAAATCCTAAAAATTGTTTTCACAAAGAGATTATAAAAATTAATGAAATTATAGCATTTGAGCAATATATATAATTAAATAGTAAATAAGAATCAATAAGAGATGTGAGTAAAATATTACTAAAGAAAAAAAACAATCAAGAGCTACATTTAGGATCGTAATGATTTCTCTTAGTTTCCTGTTAGTATTCTCTTGTTCATATATCATCTCTAGCAATGACACAAGAAGCTTAACAATCAACCAAGATATTGAAAAAATTAGAACTACAGGAAATAAATTTTACCCAATAATCAGTTTTGGTCAGGATGAAAATAATAACGTACATGGGATTTGGTTTATTTTAAATGCTAACAAAGATATATCTGCATTTTATTCAAGAGATCCAAATAATGGATGTAATTTATCATATAGAAGAGATATTAAAGTGAATAATTTTAGTCCAGTTTTTTTTAATGAATGTGACAAAACATATTTTAATGAATATGGAGAACAATTAAGCAATCAAATTAAGCAATTAGATGAATTTGAAGTAAGGACTTTAGAAGAAGAAGTGGAAGTTTCAATTAATCAAGTTAAATATGGAATTTGCAATCAAAACAATGTATTTGATGAATCATACTGTTCAACCATCTCAGTAAGCAAATACGGAAAACCAAAACACGGCAGGCAAATTGGTCAAAGATAAAATAGAGATTAAAAAATACCCAACATTAGTTTAACTTCTTCTGATGCCATTATTTTTGGATCCCATGGTGGATCCCAAACAATATTAACAACAACGTCGTCTAATGCATCTAAATCCATTAATTTATAGTAGATTTGACTTTGAATGAGCGGCCCAACTGGACAACCTGGCGAAGTTAAAGTCATGTCTACTGTAACTTTTTTATCCTCTTGAATGTCAATTTTGTATATTAAACCAAGATCCACAACGCTCATTTTTAATTCTGGATCTTCCACAGATTTAAGTATTTCCATAAGCGCATCACTATCATAATTTTTGTCATCTAATGATTTTTCTGTATCCATAATGGAATCCTTTCAATTAAATTAATTTTTTATATTACCGATTGCTTTTTTTAATGACGACCAAGCAAGACCAGCACACTTTACTCTTGCTGGAAATTTTCTAACTCCTTGCAAGGAATCAATATCACCTAATTCGTTATCTGGAATATTATCATCATTATCTACCATAAAATTATGAAATTGCTCAATTAACTTATTTGCCTTTTGAATATCGGTACCCATTATTAAGTCAGTCATAATTGAAGCAGATGCTTGTGAAATTGAACAACCCTCACCTTCAAACTTAATATTTTCAACGATGCCTGAAGCAGAAGTGAGATAAACAATTATTTTGTCACCACACAACGGATTATACTCTTCAATTGCAACAACGTCATCTTGTTGTATAGAACCATAATTCCTTGGATTACGATTATGATCCAAAATAATTTCTCTATATAAATCATCTAATCCATTATTCATTATGTAAACCTACTAATGACTGATCGTACACCATTGACCAATTGTTTTGTATCCTCAAGATTATTATACAAATAGAAAGATGCACGTGCTGTAGATGAAAGACCAAATTTATTTAAAGTAGGTTGAGCACAATGATGTCCCGCTCTTATTGCTATGCCCTGAGCATCCAACACCTGTGCCACATCATGAGGATGGATATCATCAATAACAAATGAAAATAAACTTGAACGCATTTTAGCATGACTAGGACCAAGAACTTGAACTCCTTTAATATCACTTAATTCCTGACGAGCATATTCAGATAAATAATGGGAAAATTGGGATAATTCAGCAAAATTCACAGATTCCAAATAATCAATTGCTGCTCCTAAGCCAATAACGCCTACAATATTAGGTGTTCCAGCTTCAAAGCGATAAGGGATTTCATTCCAATTAGCATTATCAAAAGTAACAGATGAAATCATATCACCTCCTCCTGAGATAGGTTCCATTTGATTCAAAATTGATTCCTTGCCCCATAATATGCCAACTCCAGTTGGTCCACACATTTTATGGGCAGAAAACACCAAGACATCAATATCCAGGACGCCTACATCGATTCGCTGATGCGGAATGCTCTGTGCACCATCAACTAATACAATTGCATCATTCTTATGGGCGATTTCAATAATTTCCTTTAAAGGAACAATAGTGCCTAGCGAATTAGATATGTGTGATATGGAAACTATTTTTGTTTGTTCATCTATAACTTGTTCAGCAACATTCATGTCAAGTAAAAAGTCTTCTCCGACAGGAATGTACTCTATTACAATCCCAATAGCATCTCTAAGCATAAACCACGGTACTAAATTTGCATGATGCTCAACTTCAGACAAAACTACCTTGTCACCTTTTTTTAAATTATTTTTTGCCCATCCTTGGCAAAATAAATTAATTGAATCCGTAGTGCCCTTCGTATATATTATTGATTCATGATTAGGAGCATTAATAAATCCGGCAACTGTTTTTCGTACATCCTCATAAGCTATAGTCGATTCCATTGATAGCGTATGAACACCTCTATGGACATTAGAATACGAATTCGAATAAATTGATGACATTTTATCGATTACTGCATTTGGCTTTTGGCTAGAGGCAGCATTATCTAGATAAGATAGGTTGTTGCCATTAATCTCTCTGCTTAATATTGGAAAGTCATTACGAATCTTTATAATTTTATCTTCTAATGACTTTAGGCCATCATTCATATTAATCTTCAATCTCAATAAATAAAGAGGTGTCTTTTTTGATAACAGAAAAAGATTTTACATCATATAAGGCTGGTAAGGAACATACTTTACCAGTAGTAACATCAAAAAGAGCACCATGTCGCGGACAAGAAATTTCTTGACCGAGCAATCTGCCTCCACTTAGTGTTTCCCCGTCATGAGTGCACATATCCTCAATGGCATAATATCTATCATCTAATTTAGACAACAAATATTTACTATCATTAATTGAAAATGATTTACATTCTCCTTCATTTAATTCATTTGCATCGCAAACAAAAATCAATTCAGTTGCTCCAATTTTTTATTTATGACCTTCAAAAGGACGTCTTGGATGTCGCTAAATGGCATATTGGCGAAAGTTTCACTAAATGACCCAGATACTAGTAATTTAGTTGCTTCCTTCATTGATAATCCTCGGCTTTGTAAATAATAAATAGCATCGTTATCCAAAGGGCCGACAGTAGCAGCATGCCCGCATTTGATAACATGTGATGTTAAAATTTCCAATACTGGATCAGAATCTGCTTTAGCATTTGAAGAAAGTAAAAGGTTTCTGTTTGATTGCTCAGCTTCTGCATCAAATGCAGATTCTTCTACTCTTGTAATGCCATAATAAACATTTCTAGACGAGTCACCTAATGCTGAACGAATATCAACATGTGAAGTACTTTTTTCACCAATATGATCCTGAATCGTAACAAAGTCAAAATGCTGATCGTCATCTCCTAAGGCAAATCCTTTAATTGAAGCATTAGCACCTTCTCCAACAATAGAGTTCTCCACAGTATGCTTGAATAATTTGCCAGTGACAGGAAGTAGCGCTAACTCGAAATCAGAATTTGTGTCAAGGTTAGCTCGCACGTACATAAATTCTTCAGTGAGATTGTTGAGATGACTAGTAACGAATAATTTGATGCGAGCAGATTTTTCTGCAAAGATTTCTATAGTAGAAATCACAAATTTAGTTATTGCTTCTGAAGAAGTAGAAAGCTGTATTCTAATTTCCGAATTTTCTTCAGCATAAACTAATATCCTAGGCAGCATTGCAACTGCATCAGACGAAATATCAATTTTAATAGGCTCATCCATGACTGCATTTTTTTTAGAGTGAACTAAAATACTGTTATGCCAAAATGCATCATTAGTAAGTGAAAATTTGTCAGGATTTATAACTTGTGTTTTGCCAACATTATCAGAAAAAATTTTATGAAATTGATCTAATTGATCTTTACTAGCATGCTCAACAATAACACCGTCTACTAAGTTGTTTGAAATATCAATATTGTAATTTAAACCTTCAAGTTCATCTGGAACAAATGTTATATGAGATATATCAGTATACCGCCAAGGCCTATCGAGTTTCGAAGGCATATCAATATTGTTAAATGAATCTAGTGAATCTTTTGCAAAAATTTTTAAGGAATTATTAGTCATTTTTTATTTACTCATAATTGAAACAATCAAATAAAGTCATTAAGATTACTAACCAACTGAACCTTCCATTTGCAATTCGATTAATCGATTTAACTCAATCGCATACTCCATAGGAAGCTCTTTAACAATTGGTTCCACAAATCCGTTAACAACCATTTTTGCAGCTTCTTCTTCATTGATTCCTCTACTCATCAAATAAAACAATTGATCATCGCCTAATTTTGAAACAGAGGCTTCATGTCCAATATTTACATTATCAGAATCAACTTCCATCGTCGGATATGTATCAGATCGAGATAAATCATCAAGTAACAGTGCATCACAGCGAACTGTAGATGAGCTGTTTTCTGCTCCTTCATGGACTTTTAATAGCCCTCTATATGAAGTACGTCCTGCCCCTCTAGAAACAGATTTTGACACAATGGCAGATGAGGTATTTGGGGCAACATGGACAACTTTACCGCCAGCATCTTGATGCTGGTCATTTCCAGCAAAAGCCAAAGAAAGAATTTCGCCATGAGCACCTGGTTCCATTAGGTAAACGGATGGATATTTCATTGTTAGTTTTGAGCCAATATTACCATCAACCCATTCCATAACTGCATCTTGATATGCAACGGCTCTTTTGGTTACTAAGTTATAAACATTGTTTGACCAATTCTGTATAGTAGTATATCGAACACGTGCATTTTTTTTAACAATGATTTCAACCACAGCAGAATGCAAAGAATCGCTACTATAAGTTGGAGCTGTGCAACCTTCAACATAATGAACATAGGAGCCTTCATCAGCAATAATTAATGTTCTTTCAAATTGACCCATGTTCTCAGTGTTAATTCTAAAATATGCTTGTAATGGAATATCTACTTTTACACCAGGTGGAACATATATAAATGAGCCTCCCGACCAAACAGCAGTATTTAAGGCAGCATATTTATTATCACCAGAAGGAATAACAGTACCAAAATGCTCTTTTACAATCTCTGGATGTTCAGCAAGTGCTTGATCCATTCCAAGAAATAAGACTCCTTGTTTTGCAAGATCTTCTCGAATGTTATGATAAACAACTTCAGAATCATACTGCGCACCAGCGCCAGCTAGAAATTGTTTTTCTGCTTCTGGAATTCCAAGTTTATCAAAAGTGTCCTTAATATACTCAGGCACATCATCCCAATCAGTTGAATCTTTATCAGTAGCTTTAACATAATAACGAATATTATCAAAATCTATTTCTCCAAGTAAATCAGAACTTCCAGGCCATTTTGGATTCTTTGATTCTCGAAAAATTTCTAATGCCTGCATTCTTTTATCAAGCATCCACTTAGGCTCATTTTTCATTGAAGAAATATCATTTACAATACCTGCATTCAATCCTTTATCTGCTTGATAAAGTGGTGTTTCAGTATCATGAAATCCCCATTTGTATTCACCGACAGCTGCTGCCGCTGCGTCTGCTGCTTCTTGGACTGACTTTGCATTTGATTTCGCCATAATTTTAGCTCCTTATAGCTTTATTTTAATCTTATATTTTTTCTGTGGCTACAATTAGTATCAATAACGTTCAAAAATAGTCCTCACTTTAAATATGATTTAGCATCTATGAACTTAATATAGGATCATATCCTTGTTCTTCAATTTCTTTTGCTAATTCAAAACCACCAGACTTAACAATCTTCCCATCTACTAAAATATGCACAAAATCTGGCTTAACGTAGTTTAAAATTCGTTCATAATGCGTAATCATTAAGATGCTCATTTCAGACGTTTTTAAAGTATTAATTCCATCTGCAACTGCTCGAAGTGCATCAACATCTAAGCCAGAGTCAGTTTCATCTAAAATAGCTAATTTAGGTTTAATCATGCCAAGTTGAAGGATTTCTGCTCGTTTTTTCTCTCCTCCAGAAAAACCATCATTAACATATCTTCTTGCAAAAGACTCATCCATTTTTAGTCTGTTAAGTGTCTCTTTTAGTTCTTCGATAAACTCACGTGCTGATGGCTCTTCCCCTCGTATTGCCTTCAATGAAGCTCTCAGCATATTAACCATTGTCACGCCAGGTATTGCAGTTGGATATTGAAATGATAGAAATATACCATTTTTAGCTCTTTCATCAGGACTCATTTCTATAACACTCTTGTTATCCATCAAGATATCCCCGCTATCAATTTGATACATCGGATTACCTGCTATAGTATTTGCTAATGTGCTTTTTCCAGAACCGTTTGGCCCCATTATTGCATGAATCTCACCTGGATTGATAGATAAATCTAAACCATTCAAAATAGAAATTTCTTTGTTATCTGTTAATGACACATTTAAGTTGTTTACTTGTAAAATTGTTTCAGACACATTACCTCCAAGCTTGTTAAAAATAAATTATTATAATTTTTAATTAATGTCTATAAATATAGAGTAATTATTCAATAAACTGTAAAAAACAACATTTTAACTTAATTTCTAAAATTTTTACTAAACAATATTTATAATTTATATAAAAATACAAAGGAAAAAAAATTAAAAAAATTTTTAATAATAAATTGGTGATGCTTTGTATAGCTACAGCATTTATTTCAACTGGCCAAGGAGTCATATCTCCGCTATTGCCAATATTTGCCAAAAATTTAAATATTACAGTCAGCTCAATAGGTTTCGCAGTGTCAATTTTTGCTTTTGCTCGATTATTATTCAATTTTCCTATAGGAATTATTACGGATAAAATTGGTAGGCGCCCACTGTTAATTCTTGGACCATTAATTAATGCATTTGGTATTATTTTAACTGGTTATTCCAATAACCTAATGATGTTATTATTTGCCAGATTTATTTCAGGGATTGGGCATGGCATGTATACATTAGCAGCATTGGCATATATATCTGATATTTCTGATGATAGCAATCGTGCTAGATTTATAGGCATGAATCAAGCAGCTTTACTGAGCGGAGTAGCGATTGGTCCAGCTATTGGAGGCATACTAGCAGAATTATATGGAATAAGAATGCCTTTTTACTTTATTGGGATAATAGTTGCACTTGCTAGTTTCTATAGTGCTATGCGATTACCGGAAACATTAGTCAAGCAAAAAGAAAACAATGCAACAAACATAAATACAAAAAAAACACCTAGTACTAAAAATTTGATAATCAAATTAATTAAATCAATGGAATTTGTTTCAATTGGATTAGTAACAATTGCAATATTTTTAACACGTCAAGGAAGCAGGCATACGATTATTCCATTATTAGCTGTAACAAAATTAAATATTTCAACCGGCATGATTGGAATTATTTTTACTGTACAAGCAATAATGCATCTCATAGTTTTAATACCTGCATCATTTTTAGCGGATCAATATGGAAGAAGAAAAGTTATTTTACCGAGTTTGATAGCAGCTGGTTTTTGCTTATTACTCTATACATTTTCAGATAGTCTATTTTCTTTCATATTAGTTTCAATTTTAATTAGCTTGTCGATGGCTTTGGCAGGACCTGCACCAGCAGCATACGTTGTAGATATATCTCCTAAAGAAATTACTGGAATAGCAATGAGCCTATACCGTACAGCAGGTGATATTGGATTTGTAATTGGCCCGCCAATCTTAGGATTGATTGCTGATAAATACAGTTTAGAAACAAGCTTAGAAATTAATAGCGTCTTGCTTTTTATTGTGGCAATTATTTTCTTTATATTTGGTAATGAACAATTCAAAAAAAGTACTTAATTATTATTAAAATGCTCAATGACTTTATGCTTTTCACTTTCTTTCATAACGTAAAATTCACCATATGATTCTGTTGCAATAGCACCTGATTCTAGAATGATTTGTCCTTTTGCTGTATATAATTTTTTATTCTCTGTTATTCGTTCAGCTTGAATAACGACTGATTCATTTATAGGGATAGGCCTACGAAACTTTAGCTCAATTTTAGTAGTCACAACAAATATTTGATCAATAAAAAATACCCAATTCATGGCTTCATCTAATATAGTGGACTGAATGCCTCCATGTAAGATATTAGGAAAGCCCTCATAATCTATGTGTGCAATGAAGCTGCCAACAATTAAGTCATTTTTTTTAGTAAAATTTAATTTCAAGCCAATATCATTTTTCAAGCCGCAGCCAAAACAATTGTGTTGTTGTAATTCAAAATTATTCATAGATATATTATTAATTTCTTCTTAATGACACTTTGCCATTAATAAGCATAGTACCATCTTCATTAAAACACTTTGCATTATAAGTAATTGCTGCTTCATCTTCCTTAGCAAAAGTTATCTCTGTAAATATTTCAACTGGAGTAATCGCTGGTGATTTCCATTTTATTTGAATAGAACCATACTGAAACCAATCATCACCATATGCTAATGTCATAGCTTCAGAAATTGCAGAAGCAACCAGCATTCCATGAGCGACAGGTTTTTTAAAAATAGTATGTTGAGCTATATTCGGATCGATATGGATAGGGTTTGGATCATTGGCAGCAATCGCATATTGATTAACTAATTGCTGGTCAATTTTTTTTATTATTGCAGGAATAGTTAATACTTTATCAATCATGATCCGTTTTCTAGCCTTGCAGTAACGTTTGTATTCCCGGAAATAAGGAGTTTCTGATCATGCATTAATTGAAAATCAAATGTTACAAATTTTGCGTTATTTTTGATTGTTGATCTAGAGATTGAAAAAAGCAAATCTAATTTGATACTTGGATAAATAAAATTAAACGCACTAACATTTTGCCCAGTATGGAATAATCCTATTGGTATATCAAATTTATCTAACAATTTTCCAAGGATAATTGCTGTAGCTGCAAGAGGAGATATTTTATCAGAAAAATGATTACCGATTTGAGATGATGTAGCAGTATTATATTTTTGAAAATAATCATTACTGAATACTATTTCTTCACTAAAAGAAAAATCTTGCTCCAAAGAGAAAAAATTCAACTTCATAAATATCCTGACTAATTATTAATTTTTAAGAACCTAAATTCATGAGCAAAAAAATCAATGCTCATTTTCAAACACTTTTTTACTAACTTTTTTTTATAATTTGTGCCTTAATTGTAAACTTTTTTTAATTATTTGTATTCTAGTTAAAATTAATTATTAAGACGAAGTTGTTATAAAAACTATTGAGCATAAGAAAGATCAGAAATAAGTTTTATTGGTATAGAGAAAATTATTTTCTTGATAATTAAGGAATAAATTGTGTCTGCATCTAGTAAGCACTTAGTAGCAATTGTTGGTGGAGCAGTATCAGGCTCAGTAGCAGCGTCATCCTTAATTGATAAAGGTCATACTGTAGTAGTAATAGAACAAAATTCAAGACCTTTTGGCAAAATAGAAGATGGCTTACCAAAATGGCATAAAAAACAACGTGAACAAGAATATGCTAAAATTAATGATAGACTTAACCATCCAAACATATTTTTTGTTCCAAAAACAAAATTAGGTAAAGATATTAGTTTTGACGATCTGTCAAATAATTTGAATTTTTCTGCAATCATTTTAGCTATTGGTGCATCAAAAGATAGGCCTATAAACTTAGCAGGTTCAGATGTTCTTGAAAAAAATTCTCTAGTCTATCAAAATGATTTTATATATTGGTTTAATCACCAAGATGAAGTTGATTACAAGATTGAAATCAAAGATGGCGTAACAATAATTGGTGGAGGTTTGGCCTCTCTTGATGTCGCGAAGGCTTGCCAAATAGAACTTTTCAAAAATGCCATTCCTGAATCAATTAAAAATGCAATAGATGTAGAAGAAATTGAAACACAAGGCATTCCTAAGATTTGCGAACAATACAAAATAAACTATGATCAATTGAATATTAAAGGTGCAACAATTCTTTATCGAAGGACATCTAAACAAATGCCGTTAGCTGATATACCTGAGGGTGCTAATGAAGAAGTGATAAATAGAATACAAAATGTCAGAGGAAAAATATTACAAAAAGCTATGGATAAATTTTTATTCAATTTTCATGAATTAGTATCTCCAAAAGAATTAATTATTAATAATAACCAACTTGAAGGCATTATTCTCAACAAGACAGAGCTCATTGATGGAAAAGTACAAACTTCAGATGAAATTATATCAATGGATACTACGCAGATCATTTCTTCAATTGGTTCTATACCAGAACCTATTGAAGGTATCCAAATGAATGGGGAAACATACAAGATTGAAAATGAAGAAAATGGAATCTATGACACTGAAAAGGGTATTTTTTTGGCAGGCAATGCAGTAACAGGAAAAGGCAACATTAGAGATTCAATGAAGCATGCTGAAAAAGTAGCTGATTATGTTATTAATAGCTACTTAAACCCACTAGATACAGTCAATGGTGAAAAGCTTGCCAATGCTGTTGAAGATTATTTACAAAAAAAAGATGGTTTATCTAATGAAGAGTTTGAAAAAATAATTTCAAAAGTTCATGATTTGCAGAAGCGAGTGGATTATCATAACAATTACAACGATTGGATATCAGCAAACAGCTGATAATCTGCACCGTTGTTTTGTAATAATCGATGAAATGCTTGTTAACAATATGACTTATAACAAATTTCTATTAACTTTATGGATTTCAGTAAGCATAATGATTATCGTGCTGCTTTGGCTTGCTCGCACACCACTAATACCCTTTTTTGTTGGAGCAATACTGGCTTACAGCTTAGAGCCATTAACTAAAAGATTAACTAATGCATTAATTCGTATTAAATTTGGTACAGACTATGTCAAAAAGATTTTTGCAATATTTATTGTTTATGGCCTACTTGTTGTCATGATATCACTATTTATTATTATTATTGGCGATGGTATTTCAAATCAATTTAGACAATTTACTAATGATTTACCAATTTTGACAGAAAAAGCAAGACTTGAATTTATCAATTTAATAAATCAATATAGAAATCAAGTGCCTATAGAAACTCAGTTGCAAATAGATAATTATTTATCAGACATGAGCGTAACGTTTACTGAGTTTTTTACTGATTTTTCAAAAAACTTAATTAGCTATCTAACTAATACTATTGCAATAATTCTAGGATTTTTAATAGTGCCATTTTGGATGTTTTATGTGTTACGAGATGGGACCTTGCACAAAAAAAATATAATATCTACTTTTCCAGCTTTCATGCATACTGATATCAATTTTATTCTTTCAAAATTTGAAAAGATTTTTGGTAATTATTTAAGAGGACAATTTCTTTTAGCCTTAGTTGTAGGAACTGCAATTGGTATTTCGCTTACAATAATTAATTTGCCGATGTCATTTGCATTGGGTGTAATAGGAGGAGTCACTGAGTTAATTCCCGTAATTGGTCCATGGATTGCTTTAATACCTGCATTATTAATAGTTTTAAGCTTTGATCCCAGCCTAACTCTTCCTGTAATATTTATTTATTTTGCTATTCAAATGATTGAAAATTTAATTCTTGTGCCAAAAGTACATTCTGATACAATCGATGTGCAACCTGCAGTTATTGTCATTCTTTTAATTGTGGCAGGATATTTATTTGGTTTCTTTGGTCTTTTAGTAATCTTGCCAACATATGCATTTATAAAAGAAATGCTGACATATATTAATAATAGATTAGCTGAAGAGAATAATCAGTCATCTTAAGTCGGAATACCTATCTCAAAAAGCAAAGCATTAGATAAAAACGCTCCAGCTAATATTGCTCCTAACGCAAGATAGAGTAATCCAGTAGCTGTCATCATCCCATTAATTTGAGCGGCCTTAAATGCAAAATAAACTAAAGGAAAAGTGAGGCCTATCCCGACTAAAAAACGTAACCACAACGCAGGATTATTAATATAATTTAATGCATTATTTTTTGTTAATGAAAGAACTTCGTATTGGAATACCATCATTAATATAAAAAATAAAAAACTCACAAAAATAACTTTCATTAATAGGCCAGTTAAAAATACAAGTGGTTCTTTTGGTAAGCTTGGAGTGACAAGATACCAATGCCCCCATGTCATTGCTGTATTTGCACCACCTAGCATTAAACCAGCTATGACAGAATGTAAAACTAAGAAAACTAGTCCTAATATCGTTGTTTTAAAACTAAGAAAGATTATAAAAAGAATTGCGATAGATAATGCTATTAATAAATTATTTATAGCTATTCTTAACTTTAAGGAAGATAGTATTTTTTTAGAACCAGCACGCCAAACTGTTAAAAAATGCATACTAGAAAATAGAACCATTAATACAAAAGAAAATTGCAAAATTGTGCGTGATCCACCAAAACTTATAAAATATAGTTGATCAATCTGATCAACTATACTGAATGACATAAATAGCATTAAATATGTAAATGGAACATAAGTGACACATAACGCTGTCACAAAGCCTTTTCTTGAGCTCGCAACTACTAATTCTTTTTGAATCATTGCAATAAAAACATAACCGCCAAAAACAAATTGCAGCATGCCTAATAAAACTACTAAAGGAAGTGGCTCTAAACTCATTCGTATATCTCGTTGTTAATGTTTTTTAATAATAGAATAAATGTTTTGTGCTTCACCAAGATGCTCGTTACCATGCGCAATCATCATCTTGCCAATAGATTCTAAGCGAGTAATCTCACCCCAAGGAACAACTTTAATTATTGTAAAAAGATAATCATCAGACACATTACTAAGTTTTTTATCAATCGCATCCTTTAAATCATTGCAATAATTAATTAGTAATTCCTTTTTTATAATTTTTAAATCCTGTGCCTCTTCTAAAGAATAGTCAGTCCCTTGATGGACTTTAGGTAAAGACATGGATTGCTCGTATTGATTTTGCAGCCAAATAGGTTTTTCTCTATCAAAGGCAAAAAATATGACATTATCTATAGAGCGCATAACGTGCCAAGTCAAAAAACCTATGTGATTTGAATCGGTGTTGGGTGTTTTATGTAAGTCATCTTCAGAGCAATCACTTACCAAATCAATGAATTTTTCAATTAACTCACATATGAATTGTGAAGTAAATTTCTGCAAATTATAACCTGCTTGCTCATTCATCCTGCATGCTCCTTTATTTTATAACTTTATATTTTTCTGGAATATCTTCTTCAATATCGCCTGGATTTTTATTCAACACAGCAATTGTACAACGGGAAAGACATACAGTGCGATCTTGAGTATCTGAAATTCTTATAGACCATATTTGCGTTGAGCGACCAACATGTATTGCTGTTGCTTTTGCATAAACTGTTCCTTTAGAAACAGAACGTATATGATTCGCATTAATTTCTAAGCCAACAATTTTTTTGTCTGGAGTTGAATTTCTGTGCGCAGCAACTGAAGCAGCTGTCTCAGCAAGTAAAACAGAAATCCCTCCGTGTAAAATTCCACTCGGCTGATGGGAACGCTTATCAACTTCTAAACTTAATATCACTTCTTCTAAAGAAACTTTTTCAAATATTATAGGCACCGATCCCCCGACAACAGTTTTTATCCTGTCATTCCAGTAATCTACATTGTCCCAATCAGAGTTTCTTGGATCCGGTCTTGATGAAGTCACTATCTAGTCCAATAATTTACTGAACTAGCAAGATCTAGCTTGGCCAGAATCATTGGCAGTTTTAAATGAAGTCCCACACTTACAGGAGGCTGTGGCATTAGGGTTGTTAATTGTAAAACCTGATTTCATAATATCATCAACATAATCAATTTCCATACCATTCACTAATGGAACTGCTGCATTGTCAATAACAATTTTTAGACCATTATTTTCAATTAGTTTATCTGATACTTCAACAGTCTCTGCAATGGCCATACCATACTCATAGCCTGCGCACCCTCCAGGAGTAACAAAAACTCTTAATGCGGCATCTTCAAGATCGCGATCTTTCATTAACGCTTTTGCTTTTTCAGCGGCAAAAGTAGTAATGTTAACAATTTCTTTAGTGGTATTTACCAAAGGTGAGCTCATTGTTAGATCTCTGCTTTCAGAACTAGTATCATTCGAACTAGCTGTTAAATCCCTGTTCATTAGCAATGCTCCTTTAACCATAAATATAAATTTAATAAAACCTACTTAAAATAATAAATCATAAATTATTTTTACTCAACAACGAATTAAAGAAGTTGATTTATTAAAATAAAAACAATTATCGATTTTATTTTGTAGGAGCAAAATGGTAAATCAAAGAATCTACCTTGATCATGCAGCAACAACACCTGTAGATAAAACAGTTATTGAAGCAATGCAAAATTATATGCTGAACAATTGGCATAACCCATCATCAATTTATATTGAAGGTCAAAGAGCATCTAATGCAATTCAAAAATCTAGGGAAGATATTGCAAATTTTATTGGAGCAATTCCTGAAGAAATATTTTTCACATCTGGTGGATCAGAATCAAATAATTTAGCAATACGTGGAGTTGTTGAAAGTTTTGAAAATGAAAATATTCATATTGTTACTTCATCAGTAGAACATCATGCAGTCATTGATCCTATAGAAATGCTATCTAATCAAAAGAAAATTACTTTTTCACATGTGCATCCAAATAAAGAAGGCGAAATTCTGGCTGATAAAGTTTTAGAATCTATCACAAAGGATACAAAGTTGGTTTCAATTATGCATGCAAATAATGAAGTGGGTGCTATTAATGACATTAAACTGATTACAGAAAAAATCAAAGCACGCAATCCCAAAATTATTGTACATAGTGACTCAGTACAATATGTTGCGCATTTTCCAATAGATGTAAAAGAATTGGGAGTCGATTTATTATCTTTTACTGGTCATAAATTTTATGGTCCAAGAGGTGCTGGTGTCCTTTATATTAAAAATGGTATAAAAATAGTCCCCCAAATTATTGGAGGTGGACAAGAAAAAAATATTCGTGCCGGTACAGAAAATGTAGCTGCAATAATTGGACTCGCAAAAGCAATGGAAATATCAGTTCAGCAAAGAAAGCTTGATATTAATCGCGATCAAGAACTTTTTGAAGAATTAAAAAATTTTATTAGTCGAGAAATTTCTGGTATTGGATTTACGGGGCCAAAGGATCCAAACCAGAGGATACCTGGAATGTTGTCTCTTATTATTGATGGCATTGAAGGTGAGGCAATATTGCTAGGACTAGATATGCAGGGCATTTGTGCATCATCTGGATCAGCATGCTCTACGGGATCTATTGAGCCTAGCCACGTATTAACCGCAATGGGTATTCCTTCTGATTTAGCTAGAGGCTCATTAAGGTTAAGTTTTGGTAGAGCAAATACGCGAAATGATATTCAACATATTAAAAAGATACTTCCAGAAATTATAACAAACTTGCGTGCACTGTCCTCTCAAAAAAATATTTCAAAAAAAAATCAAAGTGAATGGTTAGATAGCTAGTATTTATTTATTATTAAATTAAATGAGGAACAAATGACTGATATAGTTTTGCCTGGAATTCAAGAAAATACAAATGAAGCAATTGAAGAAGAAGTTCGTAAGAATGTCTTGTTAACTTCTGTAGATAACATTGTTAAATGGGCTCGATCTTCTTCCCTGTGGCCAGTCACTTTTGGTCTAGCATGTTGCGCAATAGAGATGATAGCCTCGGCATCATCTCGATATGACATATCAAGATTTGGCTCAGAAGTATTTCGTGCATCTCCGAGGCAGTCTGATTTAATGATTGTTGCAGGAACAGTAACCTGGAAAATGGCGCCAGTTGTAAGAAGAATTTACTTGCAAATGGCAGAACCTAAGTGGGTCATATCCATGGGAGGCTGCGCGACGATGGGAGGACCATTTGCTTATGCATATTCCGTACTACCAGGAGTCAATTTAATCTCACCAGTAGATGTTTATGTGCCAGGCTGCCCACCAAGACCTGAATCTTTACTGCAAGGACTAATGCTACTGCAAGAGAGAATAAAGCAATACGAAAAAACAGGCGAAAGAGAAAGAAAGGAACCAAACGGAGACTATTCTAAATATCTTCCTGCTAATGATCCTATAAGAATTGAATTAGAATCAATGTTTGATAAAAATAAGTAAATATTCACTTATTTTTTAAGTCATTGATCCAATATTATAATCAGTACCCATAATATCCTCCAGAACTGGATGCAATAAGTTCTTAATATCCTGGTGCTTGGGACTATCCTCATAATCTCTAAAAGATTCATAAGTTTCAAAATCCATTGTCATGATCCAATTAAATCTTTTGGGCCGCTTAGATTCAGATATATTTTGACCCATAGAAAAATGAGTCATTCCTTTATTAGACATATACTCGGCTTCAAAGGCAGCAATGATTTCTTGAATTGCTGCTTCAGATGTATCTTCTTTAAATTTAAAATTATATACGTGTCTTCTCATTTCAACTCCTTATATGAAAAATATAATACATTTTGTGAAGAAATGTCAGCAAATTCTTGATAATGCATTGAACTTTTCACTAAGGTTTAATATATATAAATAAATCAAAAAATAAAGAGCATAGAATCTTTATGGAGGAAAAATTAAATGAAATATAATTTGATTAATAAAATCATTGTAAAAATGCAGCCAAAGACTATTGTATTTGCTCACTGTGACATTCCTTGTGGAATTTACGATCCAAAGGCAGCTGAAGTAGCTGCTGAGACAGTAGAAAAGATGATGGCTTTAATTGCTGACCTTGGCGAAATTAACTCAAAAGAAGCAATGAATTCTTTTGCAAGATATGTTGATGTGAAAGAAAAACATGCTGAAATTGTTAAGCATGAAATAAGGATCATATGGGGTGATTACTTTAAGCCGCCACATTTGGAACAATATCCTGACTTACATGACAAAACTTGGAACATTCTTAAAACTGCTTCAGCTTGTCGTGTTGGCACAAACATTGATGATGCTAAAAAACTTAGAGAACAAGTAGCTGATTTTGCAAATATTTTTTGGGAATCAAAAAAATAAAGCTGCTCTTGATAGTTAGTAAGAGGCGTTATTGAAAATATTGAATAAATTGAACAAGTTTATGAATGTAAAAATTAGTGGTCATTCAATGATGCCTCTTATCAATCATGGTGATTGGATTCTTATTAATGTAAATATCAATACTGATCATCTTCAATTAAATGAAATAATTCTACTTGAAGATCCAATAAATAAAGAGTTATTAATCAAAAGAATAGATTCAATCAATTCAACAACTGAAAAAGAATTTTATGTTCTTGGTAATAATAAGGCTGATAGTTATGATAGCCGAAAGTTTGGATATATAAAAAAAGAGTTAATTATAGGAAAAGCAGTACTAAGATATTGGCCACTAAATAAAATTAGAAAACTTTAAAGCTCTCACAATTACAGAAAAAATTTTATAAACCCCTTGCGCTATATTGGTGTATTAAAGAAACTATTTTAGCAGTCTTATCTAAAGACTGCTAAAAATTGTATGAGCATGTATGCTCAAAATATACTTAGTAGTAGGAATAAAATATGGCAAAACAATTATTATTTGATGAACAAGCTAGACATTCTTTGCGAGAAGGAATTGACCAACTAGCAAATGCGGTAAAAATTACTCTAGGCCCAAGAGGAAGAAACGTTGTATTGGATAAGTCCTTTGGTTCACCTACGATAACAAACGATGGTGTTACTATTGCAAAAGATATTTCTTTAGAAGATCCTTTTCAAAATGTCGGTGCGCAACTTGCAAAAGAAATTGCTTCTAAAACAAATGATATTGCTGGTGACGGAACAACGACAGCAACAGTTCTAGGACAAGCAATTGTTCATGAAGGATTAAAAAATGTCGCAGCAGGTGCTGACCCAATGAGCTTAAAACGTGGTGTGGAAAAAGCAGCAACTAAACTTACTGAAGCAATCAAAAAAAATGCTATCAATGTCACGACTAGAGAACAAATGGCTCAAGTAGCTGCAATTTCTGCCGATTCTGAAGAAATTGGCAATCTTATTGGTGAAGTCATGGAACAAACTGGTAAAGATGGAGTCATTACCATAGAAGAATCACAAGGAATTCAAACTGAAGTTCAATATGTTGAAGGAATGGCATTTGATAGAGGATATATTTCTCCTTATTTCATTACTAATCCAGAGAGAATGGAAGCAGTACTCGAAGATCCATTTATCTTAATCACTGATGGTAAGATTTCTTCAATTAATGACATGCTTCCTTTATTAGAAAAAATAATGGCTGGTGGTAATAAAAACCTCTTAATTATTGCTGAAGATGTAGATGGTGAAGCATTAGCTACTTTAGCTGTCAACAAACTCCGAGGTACAATTAATGTATGTGCGGTGAAAGCTCCTGGCTTTGGTGAAAGACGCAAAGAAAATGTTGCCGATTTAGCAGTAATTTCTGGTGCACAACTTATTAGTGGTGAACTGGGAAGAACTTTAGAGTCAGCTGAAATGTCAGACCTTGGCCAAGCAAGGCGAGTTGTTGTCAATAAAGAAGATACAACTATTATTGAAGGAAAAGGTACAAAGAAATCTATTCAAGATCAAATTAAGATGGTGAGAGTTCAACATTCGAATGCAACCTCTGATTGGGATCGAGAAAAATATGAAGAAAGACTTGGTAGATTATCTGGCTCAGTTGCAGTCGTTAAAGTTGGTGCAGCTACAGAAGTTGAATTGACTGAGAAAAAGCACAGAGTAGAAGATGCTCTATCAGCAACTAGAGCTGCAGTAGAAGAAGGCATTGTTCCTGGTGGTGGTGTAGCATTTATAAATGCATTACCTGCAATTGCTAAGTTCAGCTTAAATGGAGATGAAGCTACAGGCTTAAGAATTTTACAAAGAGCATTAGAAGAGCCATTGCGTCGTATTGCAGCAAATGCAGGTCAAGACGGCTCTGTAATTGTTCAAAAAGTTGCAGGGTTACCTAAAGGTCAAGGCTATGATGCAGCAAATGAAAATTATGGCAAAATGGTAGATTTCGGAATTATTGACCCAGCTAAAGTAACCATGGCTGCATTGGAAAATGCTGTCTCTATTGCTGGTTTAGTATTGACTACAAACTGCGTTGTGACTGATAAGCCAGAACCACGAGACCCTGCTGCCGAAGCAGCTGCAATGGCTGCTGCTGCCGGTGGAGGTATGGGTGGTATGGGTGGTGGCATGCCGCCAATGATGTAATAGCTTCACACCGCTATTGAAATTAAAGAAAAGAGCATCACAAATAAATGATGCTCTTTTCTTTTTTAATAACATTTCCAATAATTGAAGCCTGTTCGCCGTTATCAGATAATTCTTGTACCAGGGCATTTGCTGATTTAGAATCAATGAATAATAATAGACCGCCAGAAGTCTGCGGATCAAAAATTGCGGCTTTATGAATGTCTGTAATGGATTCAAGATTATTAATATATTTAGAAAAGCTTTCCTCATTTCGTTTTGATCCACTAGTCGAAATATCATTTTTTATCAAGTCAGTAATCCCATCAAAAAGTGGTACATCAGCAAGCTCAACAGAAATAGATACCTTGCTAGCATTGGCAACATTGAATAAATGACCTGCTAAACCGAACCCAGTGACATCAGTTATTGCATGTACATTATGTTTGATTGCAATATCTGAAGCCGTTGAATTTAATCTAATCATTGAACTAATCATTTCATTTTCTAATTGTTGCTTAACTTGGCCTTGCTGCAAGCCGGTTAAGCCTATACCAGTCCCAATTTGTTTTGTAAGAATAATTTGATCGCCTATTTTTGCATTGCTAGATGTAACTAATTTATCAGGATGCACAATGCCAGTTACGCTTAAGCCATATTTTGGCTCCTTATCAATAATCGAATGGCCACCTACAATATTTGCTCCTGCTTCTTGAACAATAGCATTGCCTCCAGCAAGAATTTCAGCAATAAAATGATTTTCTAAATCTTCAGGAATAGCTAAAATATTCAATGCGGATAATGGTTTCGCGCCCATACAATAGACATCTGAAAGAGCATTAGATGCAGCAATTTGCCCGTAGGTATATGGATCATCTACAACTGGTGGGAAAAAATCAACTGTTTGGACTAATGCAAGCTCATCAGTAATTTTTATTACAGCAGCATCATCAAAAGTGCTATTATCCACTAGTAATTCGTTATTATTATCTTTTGAATTAAACAAAACTTGTTTAAGCGTCTCATGACTTAACTTACCTGCTCAACCAGCACAGCTTGCCAATGTAGTAAGTTTAATTTTCTTGCCTTCGTTCATAATTGTAAAGATCCTTGCAACTTACAGCTTGCAATATTATATATTTATATTATTAATTATAAAACATACAGATTGCTTATATATAAAGAACGCTATGAATAAAAATACATCCGGCATTTATAAATTGTTAAAAAAGCAATACAAGCTAAAAAAAATTAGACCACACGGTGATGGTATTAGTGAGCTTATTTTAACAATTCTTTCGCAAAATACTGCTGATAGAAACTCAGGTCAGGCATTTGCCAAATTAATGAATCATTTTGGAAACTGGGAAAATATTCGTAAAGCACAACTATCAGAAATTAAAAAACAGATAACTATTGGGGGCATGTCAAATATTAAATCAAAAAATATTAAAACCGTATTAAATATTGTTAATGAGGAAGTTGAAAACTATAACCTGTATTTTTTAACAACCTTAAAAAGGAAGGAGGCTCTAAATTGGTTAACTAGTTTACCGGGAGTGGGAAAGAAAACAGCATCATGTGTAATGTTATTCGCATATGGCGTTCCATTTATACCAGTTGATACACATGTTGAAAGAATTGTAAAAAGAATCGGTTTTGTCAAAAAAAAAGTAAACACAATAGATATACAGGAAGACTTAGAACAGATTTTTGAAAAAGAAAAATATGGCATATTTCACTTGAGTTTAATTGAGCATGGTCGAAAGATCTGTCAAGCAAAAAATCCATTGTGTAATGAGTGTATAATTCAAGATTTATGTGAGCAAAATCTTACTTAAGAAATTATTTGAAAATGTTTAATTATTTATATTTATATTTATATTTAATAAGGATTAAATGTATTATTTGATAAAAGGATTAATTTATGAATGATCAAGTTGAGTCATTTGCAATTAAACAAATTAAAGACGGTCATATTGCATCGCCAAATGGATTTTATGCTGAAGGCATCACTGCTGGTATCAAATCTGACAAGAAAAAAGACCTTGCGCTACTTTACTCTGATGAAACTTGTAATTTTGTTGCTAAGTATACGCAAAATCAATTAAAAGGAGAATCCTTAAAATGGACAATGAATTTACTGGAAAAAAATAAACCATTTCGTGGATTATTAGTGAACTCAGGAAATGCAAATACGGCAGTCGGAGCAATTGGCTATAAGCATGCAGAAGCATTAGCATCATCAGTAGCAAAAAAAATTCAAGCTAATACTCAGGAAATATACATTGCATCAACTGGTATTATTGGTATCGAATTACCAGTTGACTTAATTCAAGCTGGTGTTGAAAGTTTTACTTTAAATCAATTACAAGGTAATGAATTTGCTAATGCGATATTAACTACAGACACACAACCAAAAGAAATTGCACTAGAAATAGAGTACGAAAATAGAAAATATATCATTGCTGGATGTGCTAAAGGTGCTGGAATGATTCATCCTAATTTAGCAACAATGCTAGCTTTTCTTACAACAGACGCACCACTAGACCCAAAATGGGCTAATCAAATATTAACTGAATCTGTAAATACCTCATTTAACATGATAGATGTTGATATGGATACTTCGCCCTGTGATATAGTTGCGTTAATTTCAAAGAAAAACTCTAAAGAAGAAACTATCGACGAAAAGCATCCATTAAGTAACTTATTCAAAGATGCACTACAAGAAGTATGTATATATTTAGCAAAGAGTATTGCGAGTGATGGCGAAGGAGCGACTTGTTTGATTGAAGCAAGGATTAATCAAGCAAATTCTGATTTGATAGCTAAGCATGCAGCAAGATCAATTATTTCATCACTTTTGATTAAAACAATGGTCAAAGGTAAAGATCCAAATTGGGGAAGAATAATCACTGCTTTAGGTAATGCACTACCAAGTATGGATGAGAATAAAATTTCCATACATATTGGCGAAATCAAAGTTTATGAAAATGGCAAACCTCTGTTTAGTAATGCTGCGAAGGCCGTTGATGAAATGTATGGCGATACTGTCATCATTTCAATTGATCTGAATGACGGACAAGCTAATGCTGTAGCGTGGGGATGTGACTTAACGCAAGAATATGTAAAAATTAATAGTGAATATACAACATAGCTAATGGAAAAAATATGTCAGAATCATTAACCATTATCAAGATCGGTGGCTCATCTTCAAAAAATTACATAAAAATTATTGAAGAAATAGCAAAGCATGTCAAAATAGGTTCAAAAATTATCATTGTGCATGGGGGAGGTCAATTAATCTCTAATTGGCTAAACAGGATGAATATAGAAACAAAGTTTGTAGAAGGACTAAGATATACTGATGAAATCACTTTAGATATTGTTATTGGTGCCTTAGCAGGAACGACAAATAAACAGCTTGTCGCAGAATTAAATAAATTTGATTTACGAGCAATTGGCATTGCTGGAGTCGATGATAATTTATTTCAAGCTCAAACAATTAATATGAATATTGGTTACGTAGGAGAAATCAAAAAAGTGAATACTAGCATACTGGAAGATCTATTAAATAGTAAATATTTACCAGTTATTGCTCCAATAGCAGCCTCTCTGGATCAAGAAAGTGCAATTTTAAATGTGAATGCTGATACCGCTGCAATTGCTTTAGCTATTGCAACTAATGCAAAAGACTGTATATTGTTATCAGATGTAGATGGTGTCAAAAATGAAAATGGAAAAATAATTAATAATTTAACACCAGACCATGCTGAGGAATTAATTATGAAAAAAATTATTGTAGATGGCATGATTCCAAAAGTTGAAAATGCAATCATCGCAGCTAAGTCTGGAGTCAAATGTCATATTGCAAATAGTGAACGTAAAAGTATAATTAGTGATATATTTAACAACAGTGCAATTGAAACAATAATTTCAACTACAAATTAAGGAAAATAAAATGGGTTATTTTGATTTTAACAACTCTAACAAAGATGATAGCAATCCGTTTGGCCTTGACGGGCAAGGTATTTCGTTGCCGACTATTCCAATAAAGCTTGTGGCTATATTTGTTTTTTCTATAATTGCACTTTTTGTTTTTGGTGCTCTAAAAGAAATTTATGTGAACTGGTTATGGTTTAGCGCAACTGAAACATCACAATCAGCTGATTATTTACCAATCTATAAGACTGTTCTATCTGCAAAAATAACTTTTTTTCTTGCTGGCTTCTTTATATCTGCATTAATTATTGCATTAAACATTTTAATAGCAAAAAAACAATCAGTTCAAAAAAATAAAGGTGGGATTTTAGATCAACTGGGCGTCACAACATCTTTGTCTAATATCTCAACAATTATCCTGGTATCAATCGCATTATTTATATCTGTCACTTTTGGAAGTTCAGCTGCAAATAATTGGGACACATTATATAAATTTTTTAATTCTATAGAATTCGGTACGTCTGATCCAGTTTTTCAAAGAGATATAGCATTTTATACTTTCACATTACCCGCTTTTCAATTTGTTCAAAGTTGGTTGCTTGGTGTTTTGCTATTTTCAACATTTATTATTGGTGGTATATACCTAACATCTTTCTCAATAAATGACATTTCAAATATGCCAAAAAATATTCAAAGACATTTCTCTGTAAATATCGGCTTAATTATTATCTTGATTGCTGTTGGTATTTTCTTAAGTGTATATAATATTTTATTTGATGCAAATGGATTAATTTATGGTGCAGCATATACAGATATTTCTATCAAGCTGCCTGTACGATATATCCTAGCAGGAATTGCATTATTCACTGGCATCGTAGTGATTATCAATTCATTTATATCTAATAATTATCGCCTGCCTGCATTTCTAATTGGATTATGGGTATTTGTAAGCATAGTAGGTAGTGGGCTGTTACCATCTGCAATTCAACAATTCACAGTTGACCCAAATGAATTACAAAAAGAACAACCTTATATTCAAAGAAATATTGACTACACAAGATTAGCTTGGGGACTTAATAATATCGATGAACAAAACTTTCCAGCAAATAGACAGGTGTCTCAAGAAGAAGTTAGCCAATACCCAGAAACAATTGATAATATAAGAATTTTAGACCCGCGCCCATTAAGAGATACTTTCAATGAAATTCAATCTATTAGACCTTTTTACAAATTTAGAGATGTAGATGTAGATAGGTATACCATAGATGGAAAATTAAGCTCAGTCATGGTTGCAACAAGAGAACTAGACATTGATAGTACTGCTGATATGAATTGGACCAGACAACGATTACAGCTAACGCATGGCTTTGGTGCAGCAATTGCTCCTGTTAATTCCGTTGATACGGATGGTTTGCCTAATTTATTAACAAGCAATATACCACCTCAATCCTCAGAGGATGAAGTGAATCTTTCTATCGACGGTTCTAGAATTTATTTTGGTGAATTAACAAATCATTACGTTATGGTCAAAACTAATGAAAATGAATTCGATTATCCTTTAGATGAAGGAAAGAATGCACAAACAAGATATGAGGAAGATAAAGGAATTAAACTTGACTCATTTTTCAAAAAAGCTGCCTTAGCATGGGAGCTTGGTGATGTAAATGTTTTGATTTCTGACCAGCTTGGCTCTGATTCTCGCTTGCTGCTCTACAGAAATATATTCGAAAGAGTAAATAAAATTGCTCCTTTCTTAACGTTAGATCCAGATCCATATGCAGTTACAATTGATGGAGACATTTACTGGATACACGATGCGTACACATATACAAATTCATTCCCTTATTCTTCAGAATATGGTCAAAAAGTTAATTACTTAAGAAATAGCGTTAAAGTTATTACAGACGCACAGACAGGTGATATAGATTTATATTTATTTGATGATGCTGATTTTATTGCATCAACTTGGTCAAAAATATTTCCTACATTATTTAAGGATGCAAGTGAAATGCCAAATGCACTGATTGAACATATACGATATCCAGAAATGTTATTTCAAATGCAGTCAGAAATGTATCTTAAGTATCACGTCAAAGACGCTAATGTATTTTTCGTAGGTGAAGATTTTTGGAGTATACCTACTGAGAAATTCAAACAAAAAGAACAACTAGTGGAACCATACTATGTAGTGATGACACTCCCAGGTGAATCAGTAGAAGAATTTGCCTTAATATTACCATTTAACCCTCAAAATAGACCGAATACAATTGCTTGGTTAGCTGGAAGATCTGATGGTGATAATTATGGGAAATTGCGAGCATATAGATTTCCAACAGAAAGACAAATTAATGGCCCGACTCAAATTGAAGCGCTCATCGATCAAGATCCTGCAATTTCTCAACAAATAACACTGTGGGACTCATCAGGATCAGAAGTTATACGAGGCAACTTACTAATGATTCCAATTGGTAATTCCGTATTATATGTTGAGCCAATTTATCTTCAAGCGTCGTCAAGAAAATTACCTCAACTTGTTCGAGTTGTTGTTGCGAATGGTAACGAAATTGCAATGGAAGAAGATTTTGCTACTGCATTATATAAAGTGCTAGGCATTGATAAAAATGAAATAGAACAAGAGACGGATGACTCTAAATCTATAGATGTACCAAGCAAGACCAGTGAAACGAGCGAGGCAACATCCAACCAATCAGATGCAGAATTAATCGATTCACTAGAAAAAATAATTTCTGATGTTGAAAATCAAATTGAAAAAATTAAGAATATTATTAGTGATCTAGATAATTAATTTCACATTCATATAAATATTCGGGAACATATAATTTGAATAACATTCAACAAAAAGAATCAAAAATTTTTATGCAAGTTGCAAATCGAGTGCCTCTCACGATTGTTCGTGGGAAAGGTTCGTATGTATGGGACGAAAATGAAAAGAAATATCTTGATTTCATTTGTGGCATTGCAACCAACTTGCTAGGTCATGCTGATGCAGGACTTGCAAAGGCGATCAACAAGCAAGCAAAAAAATTAGTACATATATCTAATATTTTTTATTCACAACCTCAAATTGAATTAGGTGAATTACTGCTCAAGTCATCAAAGCTCGATCGAGTTTGGTTTTGTAACTCCGGAGCAGAAGCAAATGAAGCTGCTATAAAACTTGCAAGAAAATGGGGGCAAATTAATAAAAAAGGTGCCTATGAAATTTTAGTTGCCAAAAACGGATTTCATGGTAGAACGATTGCAACAATCTCAGCAAATGATAATAAAAATTACAAAAACTCATTTAAGCCATTACTGCCCGGATTTAAATTTATTAACTTCAATGACATGAACTCAATTAAAAAACAAACAACAGCAAAAACAGTTGCGATTTTAATCGAACCAATTCAAGGAGAAGGAGGAGTTATTACACCGAATAAAGACTACTTAAACAAAATACGACAGTGGTGCAATAAAAATAATATGCTGCTTATTCTTGATGAAATACAAACAGGTATGGGTAGAACAGGTTTAGCATGGGCGCATCAACATAACAAAATTTTGCCAGATATCATGACGTCGGCAAAAGGACTTGGCGGAGGATTGCCAATTGGATGCATTATGTCCACAAAAAAAGTAGATGTATTTAGTGCTGGAGATCATGGCAGCACGTTTGGTGGCAATGTACTCACGTGTGCTGGCGCACATTATGTCGCAAATAAGTTATTTAACTCAAACATGTTAAAGACCATACAATCAACTACAAAAATCTTAGATAATATATTAAATGATTTACTGCACGAGCATGATGATATTGTTAAATTAAGAGGTATAGGATTATTGCGAGGCATTGAATTTAAGAGTGAAATTGCTGCGGCTGTCTCACAAGAATGTCTAAATAATGGGTTATTAGTGAATGCAGTCAGACCAAATGTATTAAGGTTAATGCCTGCATTAAATGTTTCAAGCAATGAACTAAAGAAAGCGTGTGCAATAATAGCTAAAAGTATCGATGCAGTACATTGATTAATGGAAAAAAAATATGGTAAAAAAAATTATATTAGCTTATTCAGGTGGACTTGATACATCAGTAGCAGTCAATATTCTGAAAAAAGAATATGGCTATGAGGTGTATTGTATGACAGCTGACTTAGGTAATTTACCTGACAGTCAAGACATTGTAAAGCGTGGCTTGGAAGCAGGTGCTGCAGAAGTTAAGCTTATTGATGCAAAAAAAGAATTTTTAGAAAATTACGCATTCCCAGCTTTAAAAGCAAATGCAATGTATCAAAATAAATATCCGCTTGCCACTGCTCTAGCGCGACCGTTAATTGCAAAAATGCTTATTGAAAAAGCAAAAGAAGTTGGTGCAAGCGCAGTTGCTCATGGCTGTACAGGAAAAGGCAACGACCAAGTTCGATTTGATATTAGCTTGCAAACTCTAAAACCAGATATAGACATTATCGCGACGGGTCGTGAAAATAATATGACTCGGGAAGAAGTCATTGATTATGCAAAAGAAAACAAGATTCCTTTGCCGCCAATTAAATCTTCACCATATTCTACTGATGAAAATATTTGGGGTCGATCTATTGAATGCGGCATCCTTGAAGATCCATGGGAAGCACCACCAGAAGAGATTTATGAATGGACTACACCCTTGAATAAGACCTCAACAGAACCAGAAAGCATCACTATAGAATTTGCAGCAGGTATCCCTGTAAAGTTGAATGACACAATATCTGATCCTATCGAAATAGTCAGCACGCTTAATAATATTGCTGGTAAGCACGGCATTGGCAGAATAGATATGGTCGAAGATAGAATTGTTGGCATAAAATCAAGAGAGATTTATGAATCTCCTGCTGCATCTGTTTTAATTCAAGCACATCAAGCACTTGAATCTTTAACTCTTACACGACAGCAAAAGGACATGAAGTCAGTGATTGATCAAGAATATGCAAAAATGGTTTATGACGGACTTTGGTTTAGTAGATTTCATGCTGATATTAAAGCCCTAATAGATTCAAGTCAAAAATTTGTTAATGGAACAGTTCGATTGCAATTATGGCATGGGAATGCAATTGTCAATGGAGTGAAATCTACTGAGTCTTTATATGATCCAAAACTTGCAACCTATAGTGAAGATGATGAATTCGATCAATCTATCGCAAAAGGATTTATAGCAATTTGGGGACAACCATTAAAAACACAGGCAAAAGCTCAAAAGCACGTTGATGATAAAAATATTAACGACATCTCATAATTCACATCTAGGAGTATAACTTGAAACAAAAAAATAAATTATGGTCTGGTGCATTTGAAAAAGTTACAGACAGCGGTGTTGAAGAATTTACTGCGTCACTGCAATTTGATCAGGCGCTTTATAGTGAAGAGATTGCATGTTCTCTTGCACATACAAAAATGTTAAAAAAACAAAAAATAATTTCTGCTAATAAAGCAAAAAATATAACTGCTGGATTAAATAAAATAAAAAAACAAATTGAAAATAATAAATTTAACTTCAATATTAAAAATGAGGACATTCATTTATCCATAGAGGCAGCATTATATAAATTGATTGGTAAAGATGCAGGCTATCTGCATACTGGGCGATCCAGAAATGACCTTATTGCAACAGATCTCAGAATGTATTGCATGGTAGCTTCAAAAGAAATTATCAATTTATTAATTAATTTGCGCAGTAGTTTTATTGCTATGGCAAAAGCAGAGCAAGCTACAGTTTTCCCTGGCTATACTCATCTGCAAGTCGCACAACCAATCTTACTTGCACATCACCTATTGGCATATGAAGCAATGTTAACTCGTGATACTCATCGATTCATGAATGTTATCCAGCAAACTAATATTATGCCGCTTGGCTCGGGTGCGCTTGCTGGTTCCGGATATAAATTCGATAGAAAATTATTAGCAAATGAACTCGGCTTTGATGCAATATCAAATAATTCTATGGACGCTGTGTCCGATCGAGACTTTGTCATTGATATGCACTCAGCAATGGCTACCTGCATGATCCATGTATCAAGACTATCGGAAGAAATAATTTTATGGGCAACAAAGGAATTTAATCTTGTGCAAATCAGTGATGATTTTGCAACTGGTTCAAGCATCATGCCTCAAAAGAAAAACCCTGATGTTGCAGAACTCGTAAGAGGTAAAAGTGCACGAGTCATCGGAAATTTAGTACAAATACTTGTTCTAATGAAAGGCCTGCCGCTTGCGTATAATCGTGATCTTCAAGAAGATAAAGAACCATTATTTGATTCAATAAATACTATTACTTCTGTACTTACAATCACTGATGGCTTACTGCATGCACTGACATTTAATAAAGAGGAGGCAGAACGTAAAGCAAATAGTGGATTTGCACTTGCTACTGATGTCGCAGACTACTTAGTAAAAAAAGGAATTCCTTTTAGAGAATCTCATGAAATAGTTGGATCAATTGTAAAATATTGCACTGACAATAATCTATCACTAGAAGAACTGACACTCCAACAATATCAAAAATTTTCAAAAAAATTCGCTAATGATATTACCAAACTGAGTGTATATTCATCATTGTCAAATAGGAATATCACTGGTGGCACTGCACCGAACCAAGTTAAAAGTGCTATCAATAAAGCCCAAATTCAATTGAATCAAACAATCAAAAAGCTTGAGAAATAATATGATGTCCATCGTCAAAATTGCTCCATCAATATTAACAATGGATTACTTGCAGATTGAAAAAGAAATTAAATCTGTAGAAAATCAAGAACTAGCTTGTTGGCATTTAGATATCATGGATGGTAATTTCGTTCCGCAAATTTCTTTTGGCCAAGATATTGTAGAAAAAATAAAATCCATTTCCAAGATACCAATAGAAGTACACTTAATGGTTGCAAATCCAGATGATCAGGTGCAAAAATTTATAGACATTGGTGTAGATAGAGTGATTGTACATATAGAAACAATTGATGACCCCAGTGAATTAATTGCAATAACACAGAAGCATAACAAAGAATTTGCCTTAGCTATTAATCCGGAAACATCAGTTCAAGCAATCGAAAAATATATCAATAAAATAAACCAAGTCACTGTCATGGCTGTGCATCCTGGTTTTGGAGGTCAGAAAATGCTTACTGATTGCTTAGAAAAAATTAAAGACATCAAAGATTTGATCCAAAAAAATCAATTTGATAACCAGATCAATTTTCAAATAGATGGTGGTGTCAAAGAAGAAAATTTAGGGCTCTGTATAAAAGCAGGGGCAGATAACGTCGTTATGGGTTCAGCAATATTCAATGAGAACGCAGAACGCCAAAACACAGTACTGCATTTACAAAACAAAATTCGTGAGCTTTGTGAAAACTAATTCGCGAGGACAAACTTTTTCATCTGAGTCTTAATGCATTTTGTGCAAATATTTACTCTCTGCTTTTTGCCATTAACAATGATTTTCTTGGATTGCACATTTGGCCTAAATTGCCTACTTGTCTTTGGGGCCTTACGTTCCCAACGACCAGAGTGTTTATGTCGTATATTACGACCAAACACAACTACTTTTGCACAAAAATCACATTTTCCTGCAGACATTTTTACCTCTTAATATCTAATTTATAAACAAAAAAATACTTTAAATTTATCTATATGTTTTATACTCTATAAGAGTAAGTTTATAAATCATAGATATCAATGATATATATTGGTTAGTTTGTAATCTAGTTGCAATTCAAAATTTTTTCAAATTATCACGAAAGAAAGTGTATGACATCACAAGAACATGTATCTGTCGCTACAAAAGAATTAGAAAGCGCATTCAATGTAGCAGAAGAATGGTTAACGATAAATAGAGAGTCAATTAACTCCATTAATGTATATCCAGTGCCAGATGGTGATACTGGCACGAATATGCTTCTAACACTGAAAGCAGCCATACAAGAGGTCAAGGAACAAAAATACCAGTCTGTAGCAGAATTTACAGAAAAATTAGCTCATGGTGCTTTATTAGGTGCTAGAGGGAATAGCGGAGTGATATTATCTCAAATGTTAAAAGGTTTTTCTGATTCATTCAAGCAACACAAAGACATAACTGCAGAAACGATGGCACTTGGACTTGAAAGTGCAGCTAAAAAAGCATATTCTGCGTTAGCTCATCCTGCAGAAGGAACCATGCTCTCTGTCTTAAGAGATGCCGCACAATCAGCAGTGGACCAAATCAAAACATCAGCGTCAGTAACAGATACGTTAAAAGTGAGCATTGACCAAGCAGAAGAAAGCGTTGAAAAAACAAAAGAGCAATTACCAGAACTGATTGAAGCAGGTGTTGTAGATGCTGGTGCAATAGGCGTATTAGTTATTTTAGAAGGATTATATTTTGGTCTTTCTGAAATAGCACCTCCCGATTTACCAAAATTCGAAGTTGCATATCTCAATTTTGAACACTCAGAAGATGACTTTGGTTTTTGCACTGAATTTCTTATTAAAGATGCCCAATTGAATCAAAAAGAAATAGAACAAAAACTTGAGTCGATAGCAGGTCAGTCAATCATAGTTGTCGGAGATGAAAATATCATGCATATTCATGTACACATGGAAATACCAGATAATGCTATTACACTTGGAAAAGAAATAGGTCAAGTTGAAAATATTAAAATTGAAAATATGCAAGAGCAGCATGAAGCCTTAAAGAAAAAAGGTGAAATTGACAAGAAAGTTGAACCACAAAATATTGGAATGATTGCGATTTTGCAAGGCGATGGCTTTAAGGACGTTTATCGTGAACTTGGCGTCATGCATTTTATCGATGGTGGACAAGGTGCAAATCCAGCTGCAGGTGAAATGTTATCTTTATCGAAAGAAATTGCTACAGAGCATTGCGTGATCTTAGCAAATAATAAAAATGTTATTGCTGCAGCAAAACAAGCATCTGAATTATCTGATGAGTTCATCAAGGTTATTCCTTCTACCTCACCAGCCATTGGTATCGTTGCAGCTTTAGAGTATGACCCAGATGGAGAATTAGATGAAATGCTTGATGCTATGAATGATGCAATTACATCATCTCGCTCATTAGAAATCACAACAGCAGTGAAAGATGCCATGATTGAAGATCAAGCAGTAAAAGCTGGTGAATATATTGCTATGATCGACGGCAAGTTAATTTCAACCAATGATAATCTCATGCCAATTATCACAGATGCACTCAATACTATAGAAGATGCTGACCTCATTACTCTCTATGCTGGAGATATGATTAACCAAGAAGAAGCAAAATCTATTAACCAGTACTTAGAAGAAAATTATAAAGATGTGGATATAGAACTACACAATGGTGGACAGCCTTTGTACCATATACTAGGATCAATTGAATAGGAGGCATTATGACATTAGCAATTGTTACAGATTCAACATCAAATATTTCTCAAGCTATGGCTGATGAATTAGGAATAACAATTATTCCACTAAATTTAACTTTTGGTGAAGAAACGCTATTAGACATGCAGGATATCACTCCTGAAGCATTTTTTAAGCGACTAACTACAGACCCAAATCATCCGACAACATCTCAACCATCTGTCGGATCTTTCTTGGAGGTTTATAATAAATTAATCGAAAATGGCGCAACGGAAATATTATCTATACATATTTCAAAGAAAGTATCGGGTACCAATGAATCCGCGACTCAAGCAGCAGCTCAGATTTCTAATTGTAAAATTGAAATAATTGATTCTGCAACTGTTTCGCTTCCATTAGGATTTGGTGTTCTTGAAGCTGCAAAAGCATTAAAGAATGGCAAAAATCTGGATGAGATTAAAGACATTACCACAAGTGCATTAAGCCGTTCCAATATTTTTCTATCCATTGATACGCTTGATTATTTAATTCGTGGTGGCAGAATGAGCAAGGCAAAAGGATTTATCGGTTCAAAGCTAAATGTTAAACCAATTCTCACCGTTGAAGATGGGCTCGTTGGTCAAGGTGGCAAAACAAGAAACTATAAAAAATCAATTGATTTAATGTTGAGTAAGATTTCTGAACTGGCTCCATTTGCATATGCAGGCGTTGTACATAGTGATGCACCTGAACTTGCAGCAGAAGCAGCAGAAGCATTAAAAGGAATTGATAGTAATATTAATCCATTAGTGACACCACTGACACCAGTACTTGGAGTGCACGCAGGACCTGGAGCAATAGGTATTGCAGCAGTGTCTGCTGAATAGTTGCTTAAAATTAATTCATAATTAAGGCTCATGAATAATCGAATTATCGATATACTCACTCTTGAATTAAAATCCGGCTGCAATGATAAAGCTGTGAATGGTGGACTCAACAATTTTCTTGCTAATTTAGCACAAAGCGAAAGTCCGAAATCTCCAATCATACAAGTAGTTGCTATGCTTCCGTTGGAGGGATATAGCTCGCTAGGTCAAGAAGAACGAGAGCAATGGCTTAATAATGCAATTAATTTACTTGTATCCAGTGAAAAATTTAGGCAAGGTAAAGTCCAAAAACCAAAAAGAAAAGACAGAGTTACTGCTGCTCCTGCGCCTATCGTAGATTCTATAGAGACAGAAATAAAAAATGCACAACTTGGTATTAGAACGTCCACCATTAATTCATTAGAAAAGCTTGGCATCAATACTATCAAAGATGCATTATACTTTTTTCCTTACCGTTATACTGATTTTTCAGAGACTGTCTTAATCAATGAATTAGAAAGTGGCGCATATCAAACAATTCAGGGAAATGTCATTCGTTCGAAAATCATCAGGATGGGCAGAGGAGGAAGATTAAAAGCTACAGAAATTATAGTAAAGGATACTGCGAATGCAACAATTAGAGTTGTTTGGTTTAATCAGGTATTTATAGCAAAATATATCAAGGCAGGTAATCAAATTGCGCTATCAGGGAAAGTCAAAGTCTACAAGGGTCAATTTACGTTCGATAATCCTGAATATGAAATCATTAACAACACACAAGGGTACGAAGGAAAAATTCTACCAACCTATCATCTCACTAAAGGCCTAGCGCAAAAAACAATTAAAAACTTTTCTACAAAAGTAATCAATAAATATATTCAATTAATGCCTGAGACATTACCCGATGTCATTAAGAAGAAATATAATTATCCAAATTTATCATCAGCCATACAAGTAATGCACTATCCAAAAAAAATGAATGATGTCTATGAGGCTAGGCAGCGTATTGCCTTTGATGAATTATTAGGTATACAGATTGCTGTTATGAAAAAAAAATCTGAAGCAGCAAAGCTAGAAAGTTCCATCAATTTAACTGATACAAAAATAGTAGATCAGTTCATTGAACACTTACCATTTGAATTAACACATGCACAACGCAATGCCATCAATGTCTTAATGCAAGATTTACAACAAGCATCACCAATGGCGAGATTACTCGAAGGAGATGTCGGATCTGGTAAGACTGTCGTTGCATTATCTGCAATGCTCGCAATGATAGGTAATGGGTATCAAGCAGTGATTATGGCGCCAACAGAAATTTTAGCTGAACAACACTATAAATCAATCATCCAACTACTTACCGGGCAAGATGAATTAGCATTATTTGGCGTCATCAGCCATCTTGATATTCCAATTCGATTAACACTATTAACTGGCTCAATGGTATCAAAAGAAAAAAAGTACTCACTTGAATTAATAGAAAATGGTTCTGCCAATATAGTCATTGGTACACATGCGCTAATTCAAGAAAGCGTCAATTTTCATAATCTTGGGATGATTGTCATAGATGAGCAGCATCGCTTTGGCGTCATGCAAAGAGCACAATTAAAAAATAAAAGTGAGGTAAAAGATATCAATCCGCATACGCTCGTTATGACAGCAACTCCAATACCTCGCTCTTTAGCATTGACTGTTTTTGGCGATCTTGATTTGACAATCATTGACGAAATGCCAGCAGGCAGACAGCCGATTTCTACTAATTTACTTAACGGCAAGAAAGAGGAGAAAGCATTTAGTAAAGTAAAAACTGAAATTGCAAAAGGCAACCAAGCATTTATCATATGTCCATTAGTTGAGGAATCTGAAAAAATTGATCATAAAGCAGTCATGACTGAACACAAAAGGTTACAAGAAGAAATCTTTACTGATGCGCCAGAAAGAGTTGGTCTACTACATGGCAAAATGAAAGGGAAAGATAAAGAAATTATTATGAAAAATTTTAAAGAAAAAAAATTAGACATCCTCGTTGCCACGTCAGTGATTGAAGTAGGCATTGATATACCAGATGCAACAGTCATCGTAATTGAGGGGGCTGATAGGTTTGGTCTTGCGCAACTACACCAGCTACGCGGGCGAGTTGGACGGAGTGATAAAAAATCATATTGTTATTTAATTGCAGAGGAACCAAATGAAGATGCAGAATTGCGCTTACGTACATTTGCAGATATTTCAGATGGCTTTGAACTCGCTGAAGCCGATTTACAAATTCGTGGTCCAGGTGAAATCTATGGAACACGACAATCAGGTTTACCAAATATTCGAATTGCCTCATTGCTCGATGCTCGATTAATTGACAGAGCAAAAAATGAAGCAATGGACATTATTGAAAATAAATATCAATTCTCTGATGAGGATCAGAAAAAAATCAATCAACTTTCTAATATACTAAATACAAATCCTGTGCATGAATTACATTAAATGTAGTGGAAAAATAAACTAATGATTCAAAAAAAACTAAGCGAAATACTACAGCAAGCAATACAAAATGCACAAAACAATGATCTGTTGAATGATTTTGCAATCCCAGCCATCGATATTGACCGCCCTGCAAATCCTGAACACGGAGATTATGCTTCAAATGTAGCATTAAAAATACAGCCGCTAACAGAAAAATCTCCTATGGATAATGGTCAAATTATTCTGGATCATATTTCAGAAAACAATTTAATTCAAGAAGCGACTCTTGCCAAGCCGGGTTTCATTAATTTTAAAATTCAAGACCATTGGCTCGCTGAGCAAATCAAAAATATTACCAATGATAACAATTTCGGTGGCAATGATACAGGCAAGGGCTTAAAGCTACAGATCGAATACGTCTCTTCCAACCCAACGGGGCCAGTGCATATAGGCAATGGTCGCGGTGCATCAATTGGTTCCTCATTAGCGAAAATATTTAGAAAATGTAGTTATGAGGTGACTGAAGAGTTTTATGTGAATGATGCGGGTAATCAAATTAAACTATTCGGAGAAACACTATTTGCAAGATACAGCACGTTGCTTGGCGTTGCGAGAGACGTACCTGATGAAGGATATCAAGGTCAATATATGATTGAGCTTGCAAAACAAATTAACGATGAACATGGTAATGCATTTTTAGAAGCAAGTAAGCAAGATGAATTAACCAAAATTGGCCTTACAAAAATGATTACAGAAATACAACTTGAATTATCAAATATTGGAGTTGAATTTTCTGAGTGGTTTTACGAGAGCTCTTTACACGACAATAAAACACTTGAACACGTCATAACACAATTAGAATCTAATAAATTCACTGCAAAAAAAGATGATGCTATTTGGTTTACGTCAACAAAGCTTGGTGATGAAAAAGATAACGTACTAATCAAGGCAGATGGAACGCCGACATATTTTACTGCTGATATTGCATATCATCACAACAAATTCCGGGAAAGAAATTTTGATAGAGTAATCAATATATGGGGTGCCGACCATCAAGGTCATGTCACTCGACTCAAAAAAGCAATGCAAGCACTAGATATCGACGCAGAACAACTTGATATTATTTTGTATCAACTCATCACGTTAAAACGAGGCAATGAGACAGTACCTCTATCAAAGCGTTCTGGAGAAATTATTTCACTGAATGAAGTTTTTACTGAAACTGGCAAAGATGCGATGCGATTTTTCTTCCTTGCTCAATCTGCGAACCAAGCAATGGATTTTGATGTAGAATTAGCAAAACAACAAACAAAAGATAACCCTGTTTATTATGTCCAATATGCACATGCACGCATATATGCAATTCTTGCAAAAGCCAAAGAAGAACAATTTAGCGCATCAACGGCACATCTGAACCTCATTCATGAAGCTGAAGAAATTACCTTGATTAAAAAGCTGATTGAATTTCCAGAGCTGATACAAAAAATCGCTGATGATCTTGCTCCGCATCATTTACCCCACTATGCAATGGAACTTGCTCAATCATTTCATGCATTTTATACTAAATGTCGAGTCATTGACGAATCTAATAAAAATCTTTCAGAAGCTAGGCTCGAGTTACTTGAAGCATGTAAGATTGTACTAGCAGAAACTTTATTACTCATTGGTGTGGATGCGCCAAATAAAATGTAGAGGCATGATATGAGCAATCAGAAAAGAATACTTACTGGTATTAGGCCAACAGGACCTTTGCATCTTGGGCACTACGTTGGCGCCTTAGAAAATTGGGTCAAACTTCAAAAAGAATATGAATGCTTTTTTCTTATCGCCAATTACCAAGTTGCTGATTATGTCGACGATCTCGATAAAATTAATGAATCTATACTAGAAGTTGCTACTGACTGGCTGGCAGTTGGTCTTGACCCAGAAATTAGTCATTTTACTGTAGAAAGTCTAGTGCCAGAACATGCAGAGCTTGCAATGTGGTTAAGCTGGTTTGTGCAATTGGGTCGATTACAAAGAAACCCTACTCTCAAAAATGAAATCGATGCACTTGGTAATAAGCCAGTGTCCCTTGCTTTTTTTAATTATCCCATTTTACAAGTAGCTAATATCCTGATGCCGAAAGCGCACCTTGTGCCTGTTGGAGAAGATCAGTTACCGCACATTGAAATGACTCGAGAGATTGCACGTAAGATTAATAAATTAGCTGGCCATGAATTATTCCCAATTCCAAAAGGATTAGTGGGAAGAGTGCCACGATTAGTCGGTATTAATGGACCTGATGCAAAAATGAGTAAATCTGCAGATAACGCAATTTATCTGAAAGATGACGCAGAAACAGTCAAAAAGAAAATTATGAAAATGTATACAGACCCATCACGTATCCATGCCACCGATCCTGGCAAAGTAGAAGGGAATCCTGTCTTCATTTATCATGATGCATTCAATGCAAATACGGATGAGGTCAAAGATCTTAAAGAGCGATATACAAAAGGTACCGTTGGTGACGTAGAAGTGAAAACAAAATTATTTGATGCCATCAATACATTCTTGTTGCCAATTAGAGATGAGCGAAATAAATATGCCCAAAATAAAAAAATAGTCAAAGAATTTTTACAACAAGGCTCAAGTCATTCATCTCAAGTTGCACAAGAAACAATGCAAGAACTGAAATCAGCACTAAATCTTGGCTATTAATTTACACATCCTAACCTGTTATTTGAATGAACAATATCT
Organism: Dehalococcoidia bacterium; assembly: GCA_045562675.1. Lineage (GTDB taxonomy): Bacteria > Chloroflexota > Dehalococcoidia > UBA2979 > UBA2979. The sequence continues at coordinate 123,540 of JBJKVL010000008.1, read as the reverse complement.
GCATAATAAAAAAAATATTTTTTTTATACAAAAACAGTTGCATTCAAATTGAATTAAATACACAATGTCTTCGTAATAAAAAAACTTAGTGAGATCTATTTATGAATGATTTCTCAGTCCCAACAAGATCACACAGATCTGCTTATGATGTCTCAAAAAGAAATTATAAAATTAAATTTTATTATTTACTAATTGCAGGCAAAGGGGACTCAATAATTGTTGGTAATGATTATTAATTATTTAAAAAACTTTAATCAATTTGATTAAAGTTTTTTTTTGAAAAAAAGTTGGAAGGTTAGAAGAGGTTTTTATGAAGAGGTTCCAAATTACTAGAACACATAGAAGCTACTTTTCGCTTGGAAAACGTAATCACAGAATTAAGTTTTATTATAGATTAAATTCGATACCTGGAGACGGGAATTCGAATTTGATGCAATTACCGATCATACTATTACCCATTTAATAAAAAATTAAATGGGTTTTTTTATGCTCGGAATGTAATGAATATGATTAAACGATTAGAAGAGGAATCGAATAAATTTATTCAAATTTAAATGTTAAGTTTTTTATGGAGATAAAAAAATGTTTTTAATTATGAACGAATTTAAGAAATTCGCGCGATTGTCTTTACTAGGCTTTGCGCTTGTTTCCGTTATGGGAACAGGCATAATAGCTTGTAGTGACGATAATGAGACTAGTTCAACTAGTTCAAGTTCTTCTTCTATGTCAAGTTCAGTAGCTGCTACTGAGACTAGTCCAAGTTCTTCTTCTTTGTCAGGTTCAGTAGCTATTGATGGCTCAAGTACCGTTTATCCAGTTGAAGAAGCTGTTGCTGAAGAATTTGGTAAATTGCATCCTGATGTCAAGGTCACAGTAGGACAATCAGGTACTGGTGGTGGATTCAAGAAATTCTGTGCCGGAGAAACTGATGTCTCTGGTGCTTCTCGAAACATCAAAGATACAGAGGCAGCATTATGTGCTGAAAACAATATCAAGTTCACTGAGTTAAAAGTAGGTCTTGATGGTATATCGGTTGTAGTATCAAGCAAAAATGATTTTGTCACAGATATTACTGCTGATGAATTAAAAAAGATGTGGGATGCACCTGCAGAAGGCGCAGTTATGAACTGGAGTGATGTGAATCCTGCATGGCCAGCTGAAGAAATGAAATTATATGGGCCAGGAGTTGATTCAGGTACTTTTGACTTCTTTACTAAGAAGATTAACGGTAAAGAAAAGCAATCACGAGGCGACTACGGAGCATCAGAGGATGATAACGTGATCGTCAATGGAGTGAGTGGTTCTAAATATGGATTAGGATATTTTGGATATGCTTATTATCTTGCAAACCAAGATAAATTAAACTTGCTAGCAGTCAATGGCACACAACCATCTCCTGCAACAATTGCAAGTAAAGAATATCTTATTTCAAGGCCACTTTTCATATATGTCAATAATGAATATATGAAATCAAAGCCACAATTAAGGGCTTTTATTGAATATTTTGTTGGCGATGGTATTGCTTTGGTAAGTGATCCATCAGTTGGATATACTGATTTACCTGCTTCTGAACTTGAGGCAACGAGAGCACTAGTTGAGGGGCTCTAAATAAAAAATTGCGTAGTTGGTATAATACCAACTACGCAATTCAACAAAATGTCGTCCTCTCTAGGACTGTTTGCAGAGAAACCTCTTCGATTTGCAAACAGTCCTAGATAGAATGACTCAATTATATAAATAATTGAACTACTAGTAAAGAAAGATTTGAGTTAAGAATGCAAAAAGGCTTTACTGACAACACATGGTTTATAGGCGCTAGTAAAAAAAGTGATAAAATAACTTATGTCATTTTTCTAAGCTGCGCTCTATTAACAATTTTAACTACAATAGGGATTGTAACTATTCTGCTTGTTGAAGGATTGCAATTCTTTCGTGAAATCAGTGTAATCGAATTCTTTACCGAATCTAGATGGACGCCTCTGTTCCCTTCTGCACACTTCGGCATCGCTCCTTTGCTCGTAGGCACAATGCTCATTGCTTTTGGAGCTGCATTTGTTTGTGTGCCATTGGGGACATTAACAGCCATTTTTCTTGCAGAACTAGCACCAGACAAAGTTCGTGCGCTCATGAAGCCTATTTTAGAAGTTCTTGCTGGCATACCAACAGTAGTATATGGATATTTTGCATTAACTTTTATTTCTCCAATTCTGCAAAATAATATTTCTGAAGAAATAGAACTATTTAATGCTCTAGCAGGTATGATTGTTGTTGGCATCATGACATTGCCAATGGTATGTTCTATTTCTGATGATGCGATTAATGCTGTGCCTGCGTCGCTTCGCGAAGCATCCTATGGTTTAGGTGCTACAAAATATGAAACAATTACAAAAATTACTGTACCTGCAGCGCTAAGTGGGATTGTAGCTTCATATATTCTTGCATTTTCTCGAGCAGTTGGTGAAACAATGGCCGTCACTATTGCTGCTGGTGCAATGCCAAATTTAACATTGAATCCGCTTGAGGGTGTACAAACAATGACGGCGTTTATTGTGCAATTATCATTAGGAGATACGCCACATGGGACTATTGAATTCAAATCAATTTTTGCAGTAGCAATGACATTATTTCTTCTAACATTAATAATGAACGTCATCAGCACACTTATTATAGAAAAATTTAAGGAACAATATGAATGATGTAACATCAACAAAATTATTTACTAATTCAGCAAATGCAAATATTAACTACAAGGAACGAATGTTAAAAGAGCGCGTATTTATATTGGGTTGCATAATTGCTTCATCAGTGTGTTGTCTCATTTTAGCTGTTTTATTATTTGATATATTTCGTGATGGCATATCGTACCTATCTTGGGATTTTTTAACTAACTTTCCTTCAAGAAAACCAGCAGAAGCTGGATTACGTGCTGCAATTTGGGGATCATTTTTCGTGGTAAGCGGAACAGCAATATTTGCTATACCAGTTGGAGTTGGTGCAGCAATTTATTTAGAAGAATATGCAAAGCCCGGTAAAATAAAAAAAGCTATCCAAACAAATATTGGTAATCTTGCTGGTGTGCCGTCAATTGTTTATGGCTTGCTTGGTCTACAAATTTTTGTCAGAGGTACGTTTGGATATGGCATAAAATTTGGAGGAGATGATAACTTGCTCATGGGCCGTTCTGTCATTGCCGGCTCCTTAACACTTGGTTTACTTATTTTGCCCATTATTATTGTTGCTGCCCAGGAAGCTATTCGTGCCGTTCCACAGACGATTCGTGAAGCATCCTATGGTTTAGGTGCTACAAAATGGCAAACAATTCGTGGGCAAGTTTTGCCTGCTGCAATTCCAGGCATTATGACTGGTGTCATACTTTCTCTCTCTAGGGCAATTGGTGAGACCGCGCCTCTCATTATGATTGGTGCACTGACTTATGTTGCTTTTGTGCCTACAGGACCTCTCTCAGCATTTACAGCAATGCCTATACAAATTTATAATTGGGTAGCCAGGCCACAAGTAGACTTTCATGATTTAGCGGCTGCGGGTATTGTAGTATTGATGGTTATTTTACTTTTAGCAAATACACTAGCAATATTTTTAAGAAATAAATATCACCAAAAATGGTAGTAAGGATAAAAAATTTATATGAATAATCACAAAGCATTAATTAAAATACAAGAATTTGGACTTGCATACAGTGGTAGCAAGGCAATAGAAAGAATAAATTTAGGAGTTTCAAAAAATGAAGTAATGGGATTAATTGGCCCGTCAGGTTGTGGCAAGAGTACATTGCTTCGAGGAATCAATAGAATGAATGATTTAATTCCTGGCGTTACTACATCTGGTTCTATCTTAATTAGCGATCAAGATATTTATGATAAAGAGGTGGATCCTGCAGCAGTACGTAGAGCTGTAGGTATGGTCTTTCAAAAACCAAATCCTTTTCCCAAATCAATATATGACAATGTTGCATTTGGACCAAAAATCAATGGTTTTAAAGGAGACTATGATGAATTAGTTCGAAATGCCCTGGAAAGAACCGGTTTACTAAAAGAAGTAAAAAATAAATTAAATAACTCAGGACTCTCATTATCAGGCGGCCAACAACAACGATTATGTATAGCAAGAGCTCTTGCGGTTGATCCAGAAATTATTTTAATGGATGAACCTTGTTCAGCATTAGACCCGATAGCAACGCAAAAAATTGAAGACCTTATTAGAGAGTTAAGAGAAGAATACACAATAGTCATTGTTACACATAATTTACAACAAGCTGGTAGAATATCAGATAGATGTGCATTTATGTTATCTGGTGATGATGGAGTTGGTCACATTATCGAAATTGGTGAGACGCAAGAAATGTTTACAAAACCAAAAGAAAAAAAGACTGAAGAATATATAACAGGAAGGTTTGGATAACATGAACATGGAAACTCGAGGAGAATTTCACGTCTCTCTTCAGGAACTCATTGTAAACTTACGCACATTGAGCAATGAAGTAGAACGTGCAATTGACACCAGTACGGATGCTCTTGTCAAGCAAGATATTCAATTGGCAAAAAAAGTCATAGATAATGATAAACAAATTAATGAACAATCATTTGCATTACAGGATGCTTGTTTGATATTGCTCGCACAACAAGCCCCTCTTGCATCAGATCTTAGATTAATTATTTCAATAACCTCCATTGTTATGGATCTCGAACGCATTGCAGATCATGCAGCGGGCAATGCAAAAATTTGTTTATTGATAGGAAAAGAAAAGCATGTTAAGGAGCTTGTAGATATACCAATTATGAATGAAAAAGTCAAATTGATGTTAATTAAAGCCATGAATTCATTTATAAATAAAGAAGAATCAGATGCTGCCTCCTTGCAAGCTGATGATGATGTAATTGACGATCTGTATAAAAAAGTGTACAACGATTTAGTTGCATTAATGATAAAAAATCCACAATCCGTTGAAGCATGTACTCGTCTTTTATGGGTGGCACATAATTTTGAACGTATGGCAGATCGAACAACCAATATTGGAGAACGATCTATTTTTTATATTACTGGTGAATTTCCGCAAGAAGATGCATATTAATTTATTGAGATTGACTTGCTTTTATATTATTAAAAATCTAGCGCTTAGAGATTTCTAGAAAATCTTTATTTTGATTACCAACATATATCTGGCGTGGACGGAATAATCGATTGCCTGAATCCCATTGTTCTTTCATGTGCACCATCCACCCTGACATTCGTGATGCCGCAAAAAGTGGTGTGTAGAAATCAATCGGCACGTTAATACCGTGAAACACAGTACCAGAAAATAAATCAACATTTGGCCATAGACCGCGTGCTGATAATTTCTCAGTTGCAATCTCTTCTACTTTCAAGGCAATGCTGTATAATTCGTGTGATTCAGTACCCTCAACTAATATCTCTTCTGCAATACGTTGAATCACAGCAGAACGTGGATCTTTAGCATGATATATTCTATGCCCGAATCCTGGGATACGTTCTTTTGCATCAAACATCTTCGATAAAAATGTTTCAGCGTTCTCTACTGAGCCAATCTCTTGAAACAATCGAATAGCCCTCTCATTAGCACCACCATGCGCAGGTCCTGACAGAGCACCTATTGCTGCAGAGGCAACAGCTTCTGCTTCAGAACGAGTAGACGTTACAACACGTGAAGTAAACGTTGATGCATTGCCAGCAGAATGATCTGCTTGTAAGATTAATAATTCATTCATGACTGCTATGTGTTCTTGTGAGCAATCATTGCCTACAATCATTTTTAATATCATTGCAGCATGGCTATCAGAATCACTGGGGCCAACATAATCTCGATTATCTGCAGCTTGCGCAATGGCACCTACGAGATGTCCAGTTTTTGCTATGAGCGCAATGCCTCTATCAACAACATTATCGAGATCAGATTCAAAATCATTTTTCGCGCCTCCAACAGACGCAACTGCAGCTTGTAATGCAAACATGGGGTGAGATTGCTTGCCAGCAATACGAGCAAGTTCAATCTGATCAGGAGTGAGCTGGCGGTAGTCATGCATTTTGTCTGTGATTTCATCTACACGAGATTGATTCGGTAATTCACCATCATATAAAAGCGCAACAATCTCTTCAAAAGAACAATGGTAAGTCAGATCTTCAATTGAATATCCTTGATAACTTAATCGACCTATTTCTCCTTCAACAAGAGAAATAGCTGATTCAGCTATTGGAATACCTTCTAAGCCAGGAATAATCTCAGAATTACCGCTCATGTATTGTCCCCCACTAACAAAACTTATACATCGAAACCAATGTTAGTATACATGAGAAAAGATAATGGAAAAAGAAATTATTGGATGAATTTTTTAATTCTTGTGATTGCTTCTTCTAATTCATTCATTGACGTTGCGTAGCACATGCGAACACAATTTTTCCCAGACTCACCAAACACTTCGCCGGGCACAACTGCCACTTGATGTTTTTTTAATAATTGACTCGAAAACTCTTGGCCATCAAGGCCAGTACGGCTCTGAACATCAGGGAATGCATAAAAAGCTCCTTTAGGTTCTGAAATCTCAAAATCCATAGAACGAAGTTCGTTGACAAGAAATTGTCTTCGTGCATCGTACTCAAGGCGCATGCTTTCAATATCTTGCTCTCCATGTGCAATAGCTTCAATACCCGCATACTGAGCAGCAGTTGGCGCGGACATCATCACGTACTGATGAATTTTCATTATGGCCTCTAATATTGCCGGTGCTGCAGCTACGTAACCTAGCCGCCAGCCGGTCATAGCATACGATTTGGAAAAACCACCTAATAATATTGTTCGTTCTTTCATATTTGGAAGAGATGCAAAACAAGTATGCTCAACACCGTAAACTAAACGATCGTATAATTCATCAGCAATAATAATCAGATCATTTTTTTCAGCAATATCAGCAATCTGCTGTAATTTCTCTTTTGAAAGAATGCCGCCAGTTGGGTTACATGGATAACCCAGTAAAATTGCTTTGGTTTTGGGAGTAATCGCTTGTTCAATGAGTTCTGGATTGACCATAAAATCATCTGCTACGTATGTTGGTATCGGCACATATTGTGCGCCTGCAAGTAAAATGACTGGCTTATAGGCAACATAAGCAGGTTCAGGAACGATAACCTCATCTCCGGGATCCACTATGGCTCGCACTGCTATATCAAGCGCTTCAGAAACACCTGATGTAAAAAGCATTTCATTTGTTGGATTGTATGAGACGCCATATAATGAATTAAGATGCTTAGATAATAACTCTCGTAATTCTATCAACCCATAATTTGATGTATAGCCAGTATTCCCCTCAAGCATTGATTCAGAGGCAGCATTCGAAATATGCTGTGGCGTCATGAAATCTGGTTGACCAACAGCTAAAGAAATCACATCTACATTTTGATCTAGGAATTCAAAAAAATCTCTGATGCCTGATGCAGGCATTCTATTGACTGCCATTGAGATAAATTTGCTGTCATCCATCATACACCACCTAAAATTGAGGAACTAATGAGTTCCATTCAGTTTCTGACTCATAAAAAGCAGCAAGTTGTAAGAGTTGTTGCTCGTCTAAATCTTTTCCAATAATTTGTAATCCTACAGGCAAATCCTCTATAAATCCACAAGGAACTGAGATAGCTGGATTACCAGCAATATTAATAGGAATGGTATAATAATCGCTCATATACATCTCTAATGGATCTTTGACTCTTTCACCAATTTTAAAAGCTGGTGAAGGAGTTGTGGGAGTCATGATGACATCAAATTGTTCAAACACTCTATTAAAATCAGATTTAATCAACGTGCGTAGTTTTAATGCTTTATTGTAATATGCATCATAATAGCCGGCAGACAGCGCATATGTACCGAGCAAAATTCTTCTTTTAACCTCACGTCCAAAGCCAGCACCACGAGTATTTTCTAATCTGTGCCATAGATCTGATTCATCTAATTTAGCTAATCCGTACCGAAAACCATCGTATCGAGATAAGTTTGCAGATGCTTCTGATGGAGCAATAAGATAGTATGCTGGTAAGGCAGACTCCCAAGAATTAATTGCAACATTTTCAGTAATTTCAGCTCCATTTTTTCTAAACACATCTATTGCAGATTGAATTTTTTGATGCACGTCATCACTAATTCCTTCATAAATGTTTTCAGGGATAGCTATTTTCAGCCCTTTAATATCACGATCCAATGATTCATGGTATTTCGGTACATCCACGTCTAATGTAGTTGAGTCATTGCTATCATGCCCTGCAATAATATGCAGTAAAAGTGATAAATCATAGACGTTATGCGCCATTGGCCCAACTTGTTCTAAAGATGATGCAAATGCTACAACACCAAAACGCGATACGCGTCCATAAGTAGGTTTCATTCCGTAAATGCCGTTAAAAGATGCCGGTTGTCTAATTGAACCACCCGTATCAGTGCCTATGGACCATGCAACACCCCGCGCTGCAACTGTTGCAGCAGAGCCACCAGAAGAGCCACCCGGCACTCTATCAATATCCCATGGATTATGGACAGGGCCAGTGAAGGCATACTCATTCGATGAGCCCATTGCAAATTCATCACAACTTGTTTTGCCAACTATAATCGCACCAGCATCTTCTAGTTTATTGACTACAGTACTGTTATACGCTGGAGTAAAATTTTCAAGTGTTTTAGAACCAGCAGTTGTAGGATAATTTTTTAACGCTAGCATATCTTTCACTGCTATGGGTACGCCAGCAAGTGGCAAATTATTCCCTGCAGCAATCTCATCATCTAGGTGTTTTGCTCTCGAAAGCGCATAGTCATCTAATATATTAATGTACGCATTTAATTGTTTATCCTGGTCATGAAGATTTTTTAAAGTATTCTGGGTGAGGTCAAAAGCAGAGTATTTTTTATTTTTAATATTTTGTATATGTATATGTGCAGGAGTTGAGTTATTAAGCTCAGTATTCATTTCTTTATCCTGTTAATCAATAACTTTTGGGATCTTAATAAAACCATCAATATGTTCTGGGGCATTACTCAAGACTTCATCTATCTGCATATTGTCTTTTACCTCATCTTCGCGCATGACATTGTTGAGATTATTTGATTGAGCAGTTGGATTTACATTGGATGTATCAATCTCGTTAATTAATGCAAAATAATCAAGACATACACTCAGATCATCAGCAAAATCATTTAAATCATTCTGATCAATTGAAATACGTGCCAATTTAGCAACATATTCTATATCTTTCTCTGATAACGACATGAGAATTCTCTTTCCCTGAAAGATTTAAGCTATCACATATTAAGTGTAAAGCCTATCAATGTGTTATATAATTCTTAGAGATAAAAATGAATAAAAAAGATATTAATAATTCAATCGCAAGTACAAAACTCGGAAATCCAACATATGTTTGGCAATCTGGACAAGAGCGTCGACTAACTTTAATTGAAGCACACTTAACAAAAATTTCTGCAAAAAATATTATCGATATTGGATGTGGGGTAGGTGCATATACGCAAAAAATATATCAAAAAGGATACAATGTCTTTGGATTAGATGTTGAAACAGAACGCATAGAAAAAGCAAAAAAAATTGAAGAAGCAAATCAAAATACCAATATACTTGAGTACATGAGTGCAGTAGGAGAATTTTTACCTTTCAAAAATTCTACAATAGATGCAATTATATTAAATGAAGTGATTGAACATGTAGATAATGAGGTAAAAGTTGTATCAGAAATTGAACGAGTCCTAGCAAATCGAGGCATTGCTATCATTTTTGCCCCGAATATTCTATTTCCATTTGAGACACACGGATGTTATATCGGTAAAAAATTTATTTTCAGAAATATCCCATTCATTAATTGGTTTCCAAAAAAAATTAGAAACAAACTTGTCCCGCATGCTCGTGTCTATTCAAAAAAGAGTATTGAAAAACTATTTACAACAAATAGTATGAAAATCGAACATCACGGTTATATCTTCCCGGGATTTAACAATATTGAAAGACGTTCTAAATTCCTTGCAAAGATTTTAAGACGCATTTTATACAAAATTGAAAACGGGGTCTTTGCATGCTTTGGTATTTCCCATTTTATGATTGTTAAAAAGATAAACTAGGTGGATTAAGTGCAACATAAGCTTCGTTCCCTAATTAAAAAAAGAAAAGAAACAACTAAAAAAAATAAGGTATTTCTTGTTGGGTCAATTTCATTTTTAACGATCACTCTTCTCATAATCATTGCCATAACTGTTATTTTTGGCATTTGGCTACAAGATAAAATTAATTCTATCAAAGACAATGTTGTGCCTGCAGAAGAATTATTTGCAAAGATGCCAAGAGGTGGTGCAAAAATATACGACAGAAATGGACTTTTGTTATACCAATTTGTTGACGAATATGAAGGATTACGTCGACCTGTTGAATTAGAAAACATTTCACAATTTCTTATTCAAGCAACGATCGCTACAGAGGATAAAACATTTTTTACAAATAATGGCTTGAATGCAGCTGGATTAATGCGAGCTGCATATGAAAACTTTATTCCATTTGGTAACCTTGGTTTCTTTGCAGGTTCAGGTGGCTCATCAATTACACAACAATTAGCAAAAAATCTTTACATTCCAAGAGAAGAACGATATTTGCGTACCATTGATCGTAAATTAAAAGAAACCATTATTGCATTAGAGCTAACAGAAAAATATGAAAAAGAACAGATACTCGAATGGTACTTAAATTCAATTTCTTATGGAGGAATTTATGTTGGTATTCAAGCAGCATCCGAAGGATATTTTGGTAAATCTGCATATGATTTAACATTAGCAGAATCAGCTTTCTTAGCAGGTATTCCACAATCTCCAGTCAAATATAATCCCTACAAAAATTTTGATCAGGCTAAAATGCGCCAGAACGAAGTGTTGCAACTAATGCTTGCCAATCAAAGAATAACTATCGGTGAGTTAGAATTAGCAGTTACTCAATCTATTAATTTGCAACCTTATCAATTTGAAATAAAAGCACCGCATTTTGTTTTAGGTCGCATTGCTGATGAGGTCAGTGCGAGATATGGCGATAGAGCAATTTTTTCAGATGGATTAAACATAGTCACAACAATAGACTACAATCTACAAAAAATTGGCCAAGAAGTACTAGAGGAATGGATAGCGAAATTTGAAGAAGATTCACTTGGTCATAATGGTGCATTGATGGCATTAGATGTCAAAACAAGCGAAATATTAGTATATATCGGAAGCCGTGATTATTTTAGTGATGAGATAGAAGGAAGGAATGATAATATAACTTCTAAAAATTCACCTGGTTCGACGCTGAAACCATTCACGTATTTACAAGCATTTAGAAAAGGGTGGACAAGCGGCACTGGCATTGTAGATGCGCCTGCAAAAGTATATGACCCTGCTTCAGGAGAATACTTTGAACCAAAAAATCCGGGGGGCAAGTACTTAGGAGTTGCCACTACTGCTAAGGCATTAGGAAACTCATTAAATGTGCCTGCACTAAAAGCAATTTTATATGCTGGGGTCAATGATACAGTAAAATTTTTAAAACAAATTGGATTTACGACTTTAGATTCAAAAAGTGGCTATGGTCCCGCCTTAACACTTGGTGGCGTAGATATCACGCTTGAAGATATCACCTATGCATACTCGGTCTTAGCTAATCAGGGCACTATGGTAGGTCAGAAAACTATTTTTGATAGAGATGCCCAAGAAAGAGCGCTAGATCCAATATCAATCTTAAGCATTACCAAGGATAATGGCGACATTGTACTTGATAATACATCAACAAAACGTCGAGTAATCGAAAGCAATTTCACATTCCTTATTACAAGTATTTTGTCAAATGGAGAGAATACCTGTGAAATTTTTGGTTGCAATACACTTGTTTTAGGCTCAAGACCATCAGCACAAAAGACAGGAACCAGTGAGCCTTTTGAAGAAGAAGAAAAAGATGCGTGCAAGGACAGATGTATCGGTGAAACCTGGACCATTGGGTATACACCTCAAATTGTGTCAGGAAATTGGTATGGTAATTCAAATAATGAACCAATGCAAAATATATTTTCTACAACTGTTTCACATAAAATTTGGCGTGATTTCATGATTAAATCACATGATTACTTAGATTTAGCAGTTGCACGTTTTAATCGGCCAACAGGCTTACAAGAAAAGGAGCTATGTTGGCCGTCTGGGAAAATACCATCTGATGAATGTCCTGAAGACAGAAGATTTGTTGGCATATTCCCTGCTGATAATTTACCCAGGAATGAAGCTGAAGAAGATAATTTGAAAGATACATGGTGGCAAGAGATTGAAATTGATAAGCGAACAGGTCTCCTCCCAACCTTTGATACTCCTTTAACAATGCGTACGAAAGAATTAAGACTGACGTTGCCACTGAAAGAAATAGATGAATGGGATGGATATAGAAATTGGGCTGCAAAAAATAGACTGACTGATTTAGCAGCACCAGTAAAAGATGGATACTGGAGTGAAGCTTTGTCAAAGATAACCTCTCCAAGTTATAATCAAGCGATTAGTGGCTCAATAGCAATTGAAGGGAGAGCTACCTCACCAGATTTTCTTGGTTATGAATTATTATGGCAGCCAGTGAATCAACCACAAACATGGTTCATGATGAAGCAATCTGATCAAAAAGTATTAAATGGATTACTCGGAATATGGAATAGTAGCAGCTTACCTCAAGGCGAATATAGAATTAAATTATTAGTCAATGATAAAAATTTTAATTTTATTGAATATGAGATAGAAGTATCTTTAGAAAACAACAATTTTGAAGAAATCAAATTTCCACAGATTGGTTTTAATATTTCACCTGAAGGAATTATTGCAAAAGATGATTTAGAAATACAGGCATTTAACAATTCAGATTTTTCATATAATATACTGCTGGGTTCTGGGGTTGCCCCTACTGAATGGCTTAATTTATCTGCAAATATCGTTGAACGAGGCAACGTCATTGATATCAAATGGAACACAAAACAAGTGAAAGATGGGATCTACCGAATAAAAATTGAATCCAATCATCCGACATTAGGTGGATTTAATGGTTCATCATTAATTCATGTAGACAACTATCCTTGGCAGTAATTTTATTCAGATTCCAAGAAAAATTTCTCAATTTCTTTGACCTTACCTGATAGTGCTAATACATCACCTAAATGTAATACCTCAGATGAATCAGGAAACTCAATGACTTGTGAATCCCTAGCAATCATAATTAATTGCACTTCTTCAAGATCGTCAACAACTTTACTGACCGTCATACCATCTAATCTTTCTGGCAAAGTTACTCGAATAATTTCATAACCATCTACAATATCAAGTGAGTCAGTAATATCTGCGGAAGTCCAAGTATGCGCTAGCCGCAATCCAGTGTCTCTTTCTGGATACACAATTCTATCTGCGCCAACACGTTGTAAAATTTCACCATGCATTTCATTACGTGCTTTAACGATTATTTGCTTTACATTTAAATGTTTTAAAACTAAAGTGATCAAAATGCTATTCTCAAGTTCATCAGTAATGCCAACAACAGCAGCGTCATATGATTCAATGCCTAGTTGTCTTAAGGCATTTTCATCAACTGCATCAACTTGAACTGCATGTGGAATTTTCGTAGCAATCTTTTGCACTATATTACGATCAGAGTCAATTCCAATGACTTCATGTCCAGCTTTAGATAGCTCTTCTGCAACAGCTGTCCCGAATCGTCCTAAACCAATTACTGCAATTTGTTGTTTATTTCCAGACATAGAGTTTCCTTTTATTACTATTAACCAATTGCTATTTCCCCTTCAGGATAACGCATAACTTGTTTTCGTTCAAAACGTTCAGCAAGAATTAATGCCAATGTTAATGGTCCGATACGACCAATAAACATCGTCAAAATAGAAGTGATCTCACCAACAGTATTTAAGCTTCGTGTTATACCAGTAGTTGTACCATTTGTTGAAAATGCTGAAATAGCTTCAAAAACGATATGCATGAAGTTAGCGTCCAATGTAGCAGATAGCATAAAAATCGTAACAAACACTAGGCCTAAAGATAGGAGAGCAATACTCAAGCCTTGATGCACAAAACGCCAAGGGATTTCTGTTCGATTGACATTTATATAATCCTGACCACGAACAGATGCAATAATTGCATAGCCTAAAATAATAAAGGTTGTAAGTTTAATACCTCCAGCACATGAACCCGATGCGCCTCCAATAAACATCAAACCACTAAAAAGATAAAGTAACTGATCTGGAATTTGATCATATTCAATAATAGAAAAACCAGCTGTTCGAACAAAAATAGAATTAATGATAGATATAAATATCGCTTGCACATTACTCATAGTTGATAAAACCCCAGAAGAATATTCAGATATTAGCAAAGCAACTGCACCAAGCACTATAAAACTAAAAGAAGCAGCGAGAACAATTTTTGTATCGACCGTGAAATTATGCCATTTTTTCTTGTATAGTACATCGATCCAAATTGAATACCCTGTAGCTCCAAAAAGTACTAAAATTGCAAGCACGATCAAAGTAAATGGTTCTGATTGCAAGCCGATTAAACTTTGGAAATTACCCTCAATATCAAAACCAGCATTTGTAAATGCGGAGACAGAAGTAAATACTGTTCGCCATATAAAATCTATACTCAGGTTTTGTCCACCAAAATATTGGATGAGAAGTATACAAAAAATTCCAACAAATTCTATAAATAATGTCAATTTTACGACATTCAAGATTAATGAACGTAATTCAAATTTACCCATACGGCCTGTAGTAGCATCTAGTCCAGCACCCTGTAAATTTGCACTTCTAAATCTTAAACGTTCACTAAGACTGATATTTTTACCCAAAAAGATTGCAATGATAAGAGTTGCAGAGGTCATAAAGCCTAAGCCGCCAAGTTGAAAAAGAGTAAAAATGATCAATTGGCCAAAGCCACTCCAATATGTGCCCGTGTCAACTACGACCAGACCTGTTACACAAACTGCTGATGTACTAGTGTATAAGGCGGTAATAAAATCAGTTGCATTCCCTGACTGACTAGAAACTGGAAGCATTAACAAAAAGGCTCCAAGAAATATCAGTGACAATAGCCCAATTAATAAATATATAAGAGTAGGACGATGTTGAGTGGTGTTTTTTTGTGATTGTGGCTCTACAACATCAACTGTACGCGATAATCTCCCAGAGATGCTTTGACGCATTTTGTAAAAAATATCTTCATCTTGGTTATATTGTCCTAAGTTCGGCACAATACACTTCAATCTTCTATTAGAATTAGCAAAGTGTACTCCTATATGTTTTAATTGAAAAGAGTAGAAAAAAATAATTACATCTTTCTTTTTTAATTCAACATATATATTGCAATAACGAAATAAACATTAGTAAAATTATTTTTGACTTCAACTGAAAGTAGGGCCCATGGAATCATATGAAGAAAAATTCATTGTTTCAAATAAAAATGGTAATCAAAATAACCTTATAAATATTGTTATGTCATTTGTAATCTTTCTTGCAGTATTTACTTTAATCTTTTCACTTCATATCAAAAATCTCAAAAATGAAAATAACGCAAAAGAGATAATTAGTGAGTCTATTTCATGGTTTGCAGACATTGAAAATACAGCCAAGTACCTGTTGAATGAAAGAAACACAGAAATTCTCCTAGATGAATCAAATTTAAACAATTATATTCCAATAGCTAATGTCTCTTTCGGTAAGTCACAAAAAGATCTACAAGTTAATGATTTAACTACATACTTACAAACGAGCATGGCAAACGAATTATATATTTTAGGTAGTCAAGCATTTACTGATAGTGCAGTAGAGCTATCATATCGAGAAAATAAGAATAGATACTTAATTTATAATTTTTATAACTTACTTTCAAAAAAATCGCTGGAAACATTCAATGCTATGAGTCAAATAGCTATATTTGTTTTTTTTGTGATGTCAATCGGATTGATATGGTCTAATTTCAATAAAGCATTTTTACTAATTGGAACAAGTATCTGCGGTGCAGCTTTTCCCTTATTAGCTTTTGGTCTTGGTATAAAAATTATAATGAATGTCCTTTTCCCAATCAATGATCTTACCGAATTTTATCAAAACTATGTGAATCAATTTGCCTCTCAAATTCAAATGACATCAATAACTATTTTTATTTTTGGTCTCATTCTGATTGCAACTGGATGGCTTGTAAACTATTTTTTAGTAAATAATTCAATTGACTGAAGATTAAAAAAGAAATTATCATGTTACAAGGAGACAATAATGTATATCAATCCTAAGTCATTTTATGAACCTCTTGCAATAGGTGCACCTGAGCCACTAAAACAGATACCTGCTGTCCCAATGAGAATGATTCATTTTTTTGATCCCAGCAATTCTAGAATGATTGACAAGATGAAAGACATTATCCCAACAGTAGATGTATTACTAGGTAATTTAGAAGATGCTGTAGCTTCAGATAATAAAATAGCAGCTAGAGATGGTCTCGTCACAATAGCCAATGCAAATGATTTTAAAGATACTATGCTATGGACAAGAGTAAATAGTTTAGATAGTCCGTGGTTCCTTGATGATGTAATAACTTTAGTAAATGAGATAGGAAACAAGCTAGATGTAATCATGTTGCCTAAAGTAAACGGTCCATGGGATATCAATTTTTTAGACCAGCTTCTTGCTCAATTAGAAGCAAAAAATAATATTAAGAAACCAATTATGATCCACGCAATTCTTGAAACTGCAATCGGAGTAGCAAATGTTGAAGACATTGCAATAGCCAGCCCAAGAATGCAAGGCATAAGTTTAGGACCAGCTGATTTAGCTGCTTCCAGAAGAATGAAAACGACACGAGTTGGAGGCGGACATCCTGGTTATTTAGTGAGAAATGACCCTAATGAGTCCAATCCAGAAGATGAAAGACAAACTGCGCAACAAGATTTGTGGCACTATACAATGGCAAGAATGGTAGATGCTTGCAGTATTGCAAATATATTCCCTTTTTATGGACCATTTGGTGATATTGGCGATAGCCTTGCTTGTGAAGATCAATTTAGAAATGCATTTTTAATGGGATGTGTAGGCGCATGGTCTATTCATCCATCACAGATAGACATTGCGAAAAAAGTATTCAGCCCTCCTCCTGAAGAAGTGATTTTTGCTAAAAAAATTATTACAGAAATGGGTGATGGTTCTGGCGTAGCGATGATTGATGGGAAAATGCAAGATGATGCAACAGTTAAACAAGCTCAAGTCATGATCAAGACAGCTGAATTAATTGCAAAACGTGATAAAGACTTAGCAAAATTATACAATTTATAAATTAGTTCAGTGAACTATAACTTTTGATAGAGGTTTTATGAGATTTTATGAATTTGAAGCCAAGCAAATTTTAAGAAAATTTGGAGTTCCAATTCCTGAGGGCAAAATTGCATATACTGCAGAAGAGGCTGTGCAAATTTTTCAATCACTTGATCAGGAAGTTGTTATTAAAGCTCAAGTATTATCTGGCGGTAGAATGAAAGCTGGAGGAGTAAAATTTGCTAATAATGCTAACGAAGTTCAAAAAGTGACCGAAGAAATAATGAATATCACGATCAACAATCAAAGCCCTATAGGAGTTATTGTTGAGCCTAAATCCCCTATAGAACAAGAATATTATGCAGCAGTAACCTGGGATGGTGTAGCAAAAAAACCTGTGGTAATTTTCAGTGATATGGGTGGTATTGACATTGAAGAGGTTGCAGAAAAACACCCTGAACATCTATCCAGGACTCATCTTCCAAATCTTCGTCCGGCATCAGATTATCATGCAAAGCTAGCTGTTTCAAATGTTGGTATAACTGGCAGAGACCTAGGACAGTTATCAAGAATGTTAAAAAAACTTATCGATATTTTTATAGAATATGATCTTACACTATCTGAAATTAATCCAATTGCAAAACTCACAGATAATAGCTTCATAGCCCTAGATGGTCATATGGATATGGAGTCTGAAGCAAAAAATGCGCATGCTGCTCTATTGAAAGATTTAAATATCGACATAGAAGATAATCGCCAATCTAGACCACCTACAGAATTTGAAATTAATGGTGCCCTAGTAGACGCACAAGATACTAGAGGGGTCGCTGGAAATGTGACAGAATTTGAGGGAAATCTGGGTTTGATTATTGGTGCAGGTGGTGGCTCACTCACTCTCTTTGATGCAGTTAGAAATGCTGGTGGGAATCCTGCTAATTATTGTGAAATAGGAGGTAATCCATCTGTGAAAAAAACAGCTGACTTAACTAAGCTCATTGTTACAAAACCAGGAGTTGATAAAATTGCAGTTATGATGAATGTAGTGTCAAATACTCGAGTAGATGTTGTTGCACGAGGTGTCATCAAAGGTGTTATAGATGCTGGTTTCGATCCAAAAGATAAGATAGCAATTTTTAGGATTCCTGGTTCATGGGAAGAAGAAGGATTTAAAATTTTAGATAAATATGGCGTCGAATATGTAGATCGATCAGTCTCTATGTTTGAAGCAGCAAATCGCGCAGTTCAAAAGATGCAATAAAAGGATAAAATATGTCTATTCTTATCAATGAAAAATCTAAGTTTATTATTCAAGGAATTACTGGTCGAGAGGCTGTAACGATGGCACAAGAGTTATTAGACTATGGCTCACAACTTATTGGAGGAGTCACGCCTGGTAGAAAAGGTAGAGAAGTACATGGTGTACCAGTTGAAGACACAGTGAAAGCATTTACTGACAATCATCAAATAGATGGTTCAATAGTAGTTGTACCTCCTGCATTCACAGCTGATGCTGTCATGGAAGCATTAGATGCTGATATTAAATTAATTGTTGTGGTAACAGAAAGGATTCCTAGAAAACAAGTAGCTCAGTTTGTTGAATACGCTAAACAGAAACAAGCACGGATTATAGGTCCAAATTGTTTAGGAATTATTAGCCCTGGTAAGTCACGAATGGGTGGTATTGGTGGTTCAGCTGAAGCAACAAAACGTGCTTTCATACCCGGGCAAATAGGTGTAATGTCACGTTCAGGTGGTATGACGGTAGAAATTGCTAATAGTCTTTCAGCAGCTGGATTAGGCATTAGTACTGCTGTCTCAATTGGGGGAGATGTCATTATTGGATCGTCATATGCAGAATTAATGCCTCTATTTGATGAAGATCAAGAAACAAAAGGGATTGCAATATATTCAGAGCCAGGTGGGCGTGCAGAACTACTTCTTGCAGAATATGTAAAAAAATCAAAAAGAAAATTGCCAATAGTTGCATTTATGGCAGGTAAATTTATGGATGCAATGCCAGGTATGCGCTTCGGACATGCAGGAACAATTGTCGAAGGAAAGGCAGATACTACTGAAGAAAAAATTATCCGCATGGAAGAAGCAGGTATCACTGTAGTAGAACGCATAGAAGAAATACCCGTAAAATTAAAAGAACTCATTAGTTAGGAAAATTTATGCCCGATGGAATGTTTATTGATGTAGAGATTAGTGAAGATATAAAGACCGATCTTGACATGGGTAATAAAGTAGTTGAATCATGCCCAGTTGATATTTTTATTATTGATAACAATATATTACAAACACAAAAAAAATATCTTGATGAATGTACTCTATGCGATTTATGTATTGACGCTGCTGGTGCAGAAAATATTAAAATTATTAAATTATATTAACTCTTTAATCAATCATATCTATTCTTTTACGATGCCTGCCCTCTTCAAATACTGAATCTAGCCACATTTGAATTATTGGAAGCAACTGATCTTTGTCAATCAACCTTTGTCCTAAAGATAACATATTTGCATTATTATGCTTTTTTGCAAGTTCAGCAGAACGCAAGTCCCATACAACGGCGCATCTAATGCCTGGAAATTTATTTGCTACCATAGCCTCACCATTGCCAGAGCCACCAAAGATAATACCTAAATCTACTTTTTCAGTTGCTACTGCTTGTGCAGCAGGCTTAATATAAACTGGATAATCAACAGAATCGTCTGAGTCAGTTCCAAAATCTAATATTTCAAAAGATTGATTTTCTAAATAAGATCTAACTAATTGTTTATACTCATAACCAGCATGATCTGATGCGAGCGCAATTTTTTTCATAATCTATCAATACTATTCTCTTGCGAGTAATTCACGACCAATTACCTTCAATTCTAGTACAGGTTTTACCCCTTCAAAAATTGGCAAAACTAATGCATCCACTACATATCTTGATACTGCATCTTCTTCTGAATAACCCCAACCACCATGAAGCAATAAAGCTTCACGTGTAACATCACCAGCAATATCACACGCCAATAATTTCGACATTGCTGCCTCAACTGATCGTGTATGGAACTCTCTTGATGCTGCATAAGTTAAATGTCTAGCTGCAGCAATTAATGTTGCCATTTTGCCAATTTTATACTGTGTCAGCTGATACTCAGATAATTTATTTTTAAATTGTTCTCTTTCGCTAACATAATTGCAAGCTTTTTCCAAAGCTGCCTGTGCAAGACCAACTGCTCTACCTCCAGTTTGCAATCTCCCAACAGCAAAGCCTCCCATTTGAAGATAAAACCCCTTATTTAAGCCTTCATCCTCACCAACTAAATTAGAGTGAGGCACCCAAATATCTTCAATAGCTAATGTGTAGGAATGCATGCCGCGATACCCAGGAGTAGGATTATTTGTTCCTTGAATGACGCCACCACTTTCTTGCTTGAATTCCCATTTTTCTTCGTCACCAAATGAATCTTTAGGTACAATAAACAATGAAAGCCCTTTTGCACCTTTACTCATGTCAGGGTCGGTTCTCGCCAATAATGCTAATACGTTTGCTCTGCCTGAAAATGTACTCCAAGCTTTTGCACCATTGATTTTCCACCCTTTTTGTCCATTTAATTCGGATGGCTCTGCCTTAGTTTGCAGCGCACTAACATCTGAACCAGTATCTGGTTCAGTAACGGCAATTGCTACCAATACATCACCGGCAGCAATTTTAGGGAGCCATTCTTTTCTCTGGTCTTCAGTCCCTCCAGCAAGCAAGGCTTTAGTTAAAATCTCCGGTCGAGTGGAAAGTGAGCCAGCAGCAGCTAAAGAGGCAGCTGACAATTCCTCGGTAATAATAATCATTGATAAATCGCCCATTCCTGTACCGCCGTATTCTGACGGAATAGATGAACCAAAAAATCCTTGTTCTGAGAATTTTTTTATTAGATTATCTGGCACCAATAAATCTTCTCGATGGATATCTTGCGCAATAGGTGCTACTTCTTTATTTGCAAAATCACGCGCCATCTCCCTTGTTAAAGTTGCAACCTCATCTTCTAGATTCACGTTGTTTACACCACGAGATGCAATAATTGATTTCCCTAGATTTCTAATACGCTCTTCGGAACTGAGCAAATTATAAGTATCATAGAATTCACTGCCCAAAATATTTTCAAAAGCATCTTGGCTTAAATTCAACAAATTAGTGTATTCAGTAAGAAAATCTCTCATGGCTTTAAGAACATCTGCTAAATATAAAGAGGTCATTATCGTGTTGTTGTGGTCATCTTGATTAGATTCCTGCATCCTAATATTAAATGCATTCATGTCTTGCACTGCTCTATTTTGTGTAGCAAGATATGCAAAATCTTCAGTTAATTTTTGAAAATCATCTATATTTTTACCTTTGTCAGTAATATTTTGCACTGCATCAAGAATAGTACTTAAATTTTCATCCAATTTTTCAATTAGTGACTCTAATTGACTGTTGTCTACGGATAAAGTTTCTTTTGATAAAACCATGGCTGCTAATATCCTCTCTTTAAGTTAATTTTTCGGTACCAGAACAGTGTAGTCATAATCTAGCACAACTGCAGGATTATAAACTTCCCTTCCATCTTTATCTATTTTAATATCTACTGAATCTTTCATTGGGTCAAGATTCTTTAAAGCAATTAATCGAAGTCTTAGTGCACCAAGATCTTGATTATCAACTTCAAAACTATCAATAACATCAGTCCATGCAAAAATTGTATCACCAGCAAAGGTTGGATTACTATGCGTACCACCATTACAAGCTGCAATCTTTAACACATTTTCAAGACCATTATAAGACAGCTCGCGAGCAATAGAAATGATGTGCCCACCATAGACAACTCGCTTACCAAATAAACTGTCCTTAAGGGCGTAAGCATTAAAATGTGCTCTTGCAGTGTTTTGATATAATCTTGCAGCCATTTGATGTTCTGCCTCTTCTATAGCAACGCCTTCTACGTGATATATGCGTTCACCAATTTCATAATCATCCCAAAACCAATTACCGCCAGTTTCAGATGTTGAAAAAGCATTAAGATCCAGTTCTGAAGGAATAAACAAATTTGATCGATCTACTTGATTGATAGTATCTATTGCTTCTGAGTTTTCTATCTTTGATTGCTTGTCTTGTTTTGCAACTAATACCCATCTAATAAAACTTAAAACTACTTCATCATGCTGATTAGTTCCAATGGTTTTCACCCATACAACACCTGCGTCACCTTTACTTGATTCTTTTCTCGCTAGAACTGTTGTAGAAGATTTGAGCGTATCACCTGGATAAACAGTTTGACCAAAGCGAACATCTGAATAACCAAGATTTGCAATTGCATTTAAGGAAATATCAGGAACAGAATTTCCAAAGACAATATGAAAGGTGAGTAAATCATTAACTACTTCTCTTCTAAATCCCAATGATTTGGCAAATTCAGCATCGCAATGTAAAGGATACCGGCTAGCAGTAAGTGCTATGTATAATGATTGATCGCCTTCAGTAATTGTTCGAGGAGTCGCGTGGATCATTTCCAAGCCAGGGTATAAATCCTCAAAAAAATTTCCTAATGAATGTTTTTCTGTCATAATTAATACCAAGATATTATTAATATATTTGTAGTTTAGCTGATGTAGATAATTTAAAAAATAGTACTGATGAAATTTCCTGCAATAATATTACTAATTTAAGGAGAAAATAATGGGAGAGAAAGAACTAAATGCGTTAAAAAGCATTCTAGAAAATCCAGCAAACAAAAGGTTCATGATTGGTTCTTGGTCAATTAACTATGATAAAGAAAAAAAATCATTTCAATTTGATAAATGTGAATTTGGTGGTTATTGTGAAGAACGACCTGCAGTTATTAATATAGATGGTAAAATAATTGATAAGGGAGGTCCAATTATTGAGGCATAGGTTTTTTTGCTAAAAGCATGACAGGGATTGCAAAAGCCACTGGTACGGCAACAAACAACCATCCTAAGCTATATGAACCATAAGTATCTACAGCTAAGCCCACAACAACAGGTCCTCCAAACGAGCCAATTGTAACAAATAAACGTGATAGTCCAGCAATAGTTCCAAGCGCTTTTATGCCAAAAAAATCAGCTAGGATTGCTGGACGCAATGGAGCAGTGGCACCAAATCCAGGAGCAACTAAACAAGTGACAATAATGGCTTGGGTTAAATTATTACATACTCCAAGTAGTGCAATTCCTAGTGTCATAATTGCCATTGCAACAGATAAGACTTTCTGTTTAGAATATAAATCACCAAAATACCCTCCTGCTAATCTGCCGATAATTGAAAAAACAGAAAACATTACTACCACACCACCAGCAAGTGTTTTATCTGCACCTAAAGACTCGAGATATGGAATTTGATGGACAATGAGTGCAGTCCAACCAAAGCCAAGTAAAATAAAACCAAGGGAAAGCATAAAAAATCCTTGAGTCAACATTGCTTTCTTAGCAGAAAGACCTTTGTATCCATCAATATTTGCATCAATACTTGACTGATTTTTTAATCCATCTAAGGGCTGCGGGTGCGACGCTGGGCGCAACCTAATAGATGGTCCCAATGTACAACCAATGACAAGTACAATGATAGCAGTAATTCTTAAAGCTAATCTCCAACCAACCTCGTCTACCAGCCATGCTACTGGCAAGGCCATCATCCCTGCACCAGCACCGCCTACTGACAAAAAGGAAAGTGCTCTTGCTCTTCGTTTTTCAAACCAGGTTGTTGCAGCAACAGTCCCGACTGGTCCTGATGCTGCACTAATACCAAAAGCAATAAATAACATAGAAACAACAAATTGAATTTGGCTTGTCATGAATGATAATAGTAGAACACCAAAAATTACAAAAATGATTCCAAAGATAATAACAATGCGTGCTCCAACATTATCAATCATCATACCAATTAGTGGCGCAACAAGTCCCCCAGCTTCAGAACGTAGAGAAAAAGCAAATGAAACAAAGGCAACACTCCAGCCAAACTCATCAACAATGGGATTGAAAACTGCTCCAAATCCATAAAAAAATGCTCCACCTATTAAAGTGGTGACGATAGCTTGAGACAGGATTACAATCCAGCCTTCATAAACATTAGGAAACAATTTTGCAAGCATAAATTATCATTTAATTCTTTATATATGATTATATCACGATGCAAGGATTAAAAAATACTATAAATTACGGTTGCACAAAACTGGCTTAAATAGTATAAATAACTAAATTTGTTAGTATGCACATACTCCAAACATTCGCGCATACTAACAAATTTTACTTTTGATAAGATGCCCAAGCAACTTTATTACCTGCGCTATCTTCACTAAGACGTGCCTGCGAGCCATATAATTCTTGTAGTACTGCTTCATTGATTACAATACTTGGCTCACCTTGAACAAGAACTTTACCATTTTTTAAAAGAATGATGTAATCACTAAACTTCATTGCATCATTAATATCATGCGTCACAATTAGTACAGTTTTGTTATCTTCATGTGCAAGATTTTGTAATATATGAGTCAATTTTGAACTTAATGCAAAATCGAGACTTGCAGCTGGTTCATCTAAAATCATTATTGGTGTTTGCTGCGCAATTGCCCTAGCAATTATTACTAATCGTTGTTCCCCTCCTGATAGAGATATCAAGTCACGATTTGCATATTGTAGGCAATCAACTAACATTAAAGATTCTTTGACAATTTGATGATCTTCTTGAGTGTGATTACCAAAAAATCCTAAATATGGACTTCTAGCAAACAACACGTAATCATATACTTTTAATCCTGCAGGCAAAAGAGAGTTTTGATGAACATAAGCAACTTGCTTTGCAATTTCTCGTAAATTCATTTCAGTTGATAGCTTGTTATTAATGTGAATGTCGTTGTTGTTATTATTTTCAAAATTCATAATTGATCGAATAATAGAGGTTTTCCCTGCTCCTGTTGGGCCTATTATGCTAGCAAGGCAAGATGTAGGAAGCGTAAATGATACCTCTGTCAGTATATTTTGATTACTTTTTTTCAAAGATAAATTTTTGATTTTTAAGGCAATTGATTTTTTCATAAATCATACCCTCTGCGTTTAGTCACTAAAAAATATACAAATAAAGGACTGCCTATCAAAGCAGTCATGGCACCTATAGGAATTTCTCGAGGAGCAATAATTGTTCTTACAGCATCATCGATTAGGATTAAAAAAATAGCACCAATAAATGCTGAGGTAATTAATAAGTTTTTATAATCATTACCAAACAATAATCTACATAAATGTGGAATTACTAACCCAACAAAACCTATGATTCCAGCAAGAGCAACGGCAGAACAAGTAATAATAGATGCAATTAAAATTAAAATAACGCTCATTTTCTTTGAATTGATGCCCAAAGTCTGAGATTCTTCTAAGCCAATTTGTAAAATATTTAAAGAATGCCCGAAAAGATTTAATAAAAAAATCCCAAAGAGAATAATTGGACCAGCCACCATAAGTAAGCGCCATTCCACTAAATTAAAGCTTCCAAAAAGAAAAGAAAGGATCGAGAGACCTTTTTCACTCTCAAGCATTAACAGAAAAAAAGTAAGCGCAGTACACAATGATGATAAAGCAATTCCTGTTAATATGATCTTAGAAAAGTTTCTGCTATTTGCATCAAAACCAATGATATAAACAAAGCCAATGATAATTAAACCTCCTACAAATGCACATATTTGTATCCAAAAGAACGCAAATAAGCTACCTAATGGAAGAAAAAAATTAGCGATAGTGACTGCTAATGCTGAACCAGATGCAATACCTAATAAATATGGATCGGCTAAATTATTTCTAAAAACCCCTTGATAAGTTAATCCTGCAAGACTTAACCCTGCACCAACAATTCCAGCAGCAAGAACACGAGGTAAGCGAATATCAAAAATAATTTGAGACCAATTATCACTGATGACAAAATCATCATATAAGAATGGTATTCCTTTTAAAACTGCTTTAAAGATGTCTGACGTCGGAATTGCTACTGCACCAACTTGCAATGAAAACAAAATAACAAAGAATAAAGTAATTCCTAGTATGATAGTCCAAAAATAAAGTTGCGAAGACTGATTCTTAGTCAGATTTTCAATTATTCTAATATCTTTACTCCATAAACTAGATCAATAATTTGTTCTAAGCCTTTAATAGTTCTAGGCCCAGCACGACTGACCCAATCTGATTCTAGTGCAAAAACTTTTTTTGACTTGATAGCTTCAATATTACTCCAACCATCGCGATTAAGAGTATCTTGAATTGAGTTTCCATACTGAGTATCATTTAATAAAATAATTGAAGGATTTTTATCAATAATAAATTCTAAAGAAACTTGCGGATAACCACCTTCAACATCTTTTGCAATATTAATAACATTTGCTAAATCTAATAAATGTCCAATTAATGAATTACCACTAACAGTGTATAAAGTAGGATCAATTTCAAGGAAAACAGTTTGTTTTTCTTGTTCTTTTATGTTGCTTACTAAGTTCACTGCATTATCAAATTTTTCCTGCAAAGAAGAGATTAGGTTTTCAGCTACGTCTTCGGATTCAAAAATTTTTCCTAAAATGTTTATATTATTCCATAGCCCATTTAAATCTTTTGGTGCATCTATAAAAGCAACTTGATAATTTAATGACTCTAACCTTTTTGCAATATCCTCAAAACCAGCGGTCAATATAATGAGATCTGGTTCATACTGTACAATCGATTCAGTATTAATATTCATGAAACCAAGCTTTGGAAGCTTATCAGTCGATGAAGGATAATTGGAATTACTATCGACAGCAACCAATTTGCCTCCATGCCCCATTTCATAAATGATTTCAGTTATTTCTGGTGAAAACGATGCAACTTTTGTTGGTCTTGCATTAAAATTTTTGTCACCCATTTGATCAGAAAATGATATGGAATATTCCACATTAGCATTATTTTGACTAGAATTTATATTTTTTGAAGATGCAACATTGTTATCTCCGCATCCTAAAATAAAGAAAAAACTGATAAATAAAAAAAAGAAATTTTTATAAACAATTTTTTTGAACACTTACTACTCCTTTAATAAACAAGGAACTAGTAAGCAGTTTTCTATAAAAACCAAACATCATTGAAAAGTAATGTAGTGTTTTCGGCATACTGTCCTCGCAGTTTTCGAACAATTTAGATGATAAAGAATCTGGTAATCTGGCTTGAGAAATTATTTTCTCTTACAGTTGCGGGACAGCGTTGGAATCTCACCAACTTCCCCAGACTTTTAATCAAAGTAATAAACCAATACTATGAAAATATATTTGCTCAGTCAAGTGAGGTAATTTTTATTTGATTAGTTAGCATGAAATTTATAAACTTAAATTGAGTAATAACAATGCAAAAAATTTTTTCCCAACTAAGTGACATTTTATCTGCCGACATCATTAAATTGATAATAGTGTTTTGCATCATAGGCATTATATTTTCGGGGCTGTTTAATTATATACTTTCGTACTATTTTGATTTTGATGTTGAAAATATTAAGGATTGGGTCAATGGCTATGGCCAGTATGCTCCAATAGCATACATTCTACTTGTAGTTTTAGCTATTATTATTTCGCCAATACCATCAACACCATTAGGAATTGTTGCTGGCATAACTTTTGGTACTTTATTAGGTACTATTTATTCACTGATTGGTGCACAAATAGGTGCATTTTGTGCATTTCTAATTGCACGAAAGTGGGGCCGCCCAGCAGTTGAAAAATTAACTTCAAAAAAAAACTTGGCACAGTTTGATAAATTTAGTGATAATTTTGGTTTTTTAACAATAATTATTATTCGCTTTATTCCAACATTTAGTTTTGATTTAG
The DNA here is from genome assembly GCA_045562675.1 of Dehalococcoidia bacterium. GTDB lineage: Bacteria > Chloroflexota > Dehalococcoidia > UBA2979 > UBA2979. The sequence continues at coordinate 95,293 of JBJKVL010000008.1, read as the reverse complement.
TGAGTTATTGCGCTGGTCTTACATCTATGAACGCATTGAAATTTAATGTAGCAACCTTCCTAGGAATGTTTATTCCAATTACCGCATTGGTTTTTGTTGGAGATTCATTACTTACTAATCCATTTCTAGCATTTGTAGTATTTGGAATATTGTTCATTGCTTTTTTAATTCCAGTCATTATAATGTGGATATTAAAAAAATAGTTAAGGTTTTTCTGTGGTCGCAGATATTACGCAATTAAATTTAACATCAAGCAAAAATAAAAAAATTGGGTTGCTATTCTTTTCACTATGTATAATTTTTGTTCTTGCAAATAATTTAGGCAATACGTTCCAAGTTTTTTGGATTATTGGTCTCTCTGTTGGATTTACTCTACAGCGAAGTAGGCTTTGTTTTGCTTCAGGCTTTCGAGATCTTTTTTTAATGAAACAAGGCGCAACAATGAAAGGAATAATTCTTGGTCTTGTTGTTGCAATTATAGGATTTTCAATGATTATGTCAACAATTTATCCCTCACCTAACGGTTTGAGCATTCCGACTGATGCCAATATTCTCCCTGTTGGTATAGCAACTTTAATTGGAGGCATCCTTTTTGGTATTGGAATGGTTGTCGCTGGCGGATGTGTCTCAGGATCCTTGTATAGAATGGGAGAAGGCTATTTAACTTCTTGGGTTGCAATGATTGGTATTATTATTGGCACTATGTTATTAAATCATTCATGGAACTGGTGGTGGGATCTTTCGATAAAAAACGATCCATTATCTTGGTTGCCAAACGAGATTGGTTATACCTTTGCAATATTATTGAGTTTAGTTATGCTAGCAATTTGTTATTTAGGAATCTTAAAGATAGAATCCTCTGTACCAAAATTTAATATTCCAATTATGGATAGTGACAAACAGAAAAAAGAAGATTCTGAGACAGGTATAATACATAGCTTATTACCTGCATACAAGGCAATTTTTAAAAATGGATGGAGCCCTGCAATCGGTGCAATTGTTTTAAGTATTATTAATATTTTTGTTTTTATTAGATTTAGCCCTTTAGGAGTTGTGGGCGAAATTTCTCGATGGGGAGCAACGATTGGTGAAATGTTTGGAGTTGTCACTCCATCACTAAAAGGTATTGCTGAAATGGGGGGATGTGCCTTACCAGACATGGTAAAGGGTAACTTCTTTGCACATAATCATTTTTTTCTAAATGCTGGTATTATAGTTGGTTCATTTTCAGGGGCATTTTTTGCTGATGAATTTAAATTAAGAATTTCTAAATCCATTAGAAGGTACATGCAATCATTTTTTGGGGGTATTTTTATGGGCTATGGTGCAGGTTTAGCTATTGGATGTACGATCGGTGCTTTCTTTTCATCTATCCCTTCTTTAGCAATAAGTGGCTGGGTTTTTGCTTTTGCATTATTTATAGGTGCATTCATAGGCTCCAAAATAATTACGCGCCTTATGTAAGTAGAGGAAAATGAAAACTGAAAAAATTAATCTCAAATCACTGGAAGTTCCGACACAAATTCAGAAAGTACAAGATTTACTAAATAGCGAAAAAAATACCTTTAAATATCTATTTTTAACTGAACATGAAACCATTGTAAAATTTATTGTTCCACTTGCAGCACAGTCTGGAATGCAATGTAGTTTTGCTCCTCCAGTAGATAATGTTTGGGAAATATTAGTAGAAAAAAAATAGCAACATAAACGCGCTATTCTATTCCTCGAGTTTTTAATCCTTCAAATATAAAAATCGTCAAAGTGATCCAAACAAAATGAGCAAATAATAAATGTATAATTTGAAATAAAATTGGAGTTAAAAGAACTACATTAAATATACCAATTATAAATTCAAGTACAAATAAACAGCATAAAATTTTAAAAAGGAGCTGATTCATATTTGAAGCACTAACCTTAATTATAATTTCTCTTGCATAAAAAACTAAATAACCTGCTGTAATAATTGCTATGATTGGGTGCAATATACGTAATCTAGTTAATAAATGCGAACGTGACGAAAAATCTGCTATCAATTCAGATTTTAAATCACCTAGACTGAACAATGAATCAGCCAAAGCACTTGTTGCACCAGAAATACTAAGTAGAAAGAAAAAGAAAATACCAATAAAAAATTGTTTCCAGTATTTATTAGCAAATAAGCTTTTCCAATTTAAGGTTAATTTATCTTGTTGTTTTAATGACCAAGGAACTCCAACTAAAAAAAACATTAAGAAAAAAGTATTGATTAGATGAAAAGGAACTATGATTGCTCGTGCTATTGATGCATCTTCTGCAACCCATTGAAAGATAACTATGATTGCTCCAATAATAGCTTCTAAAATTATAAATAAGGCAGAAGCAATTGCAAAATTCAATGCGTTAGTATTTGCACGAAAATATTTGTAAACAATATATAAAAGTAAAAAAACTAATATTAAATTGAAACCACTAGTCAATCTATGCATATATTCAATGAGTTCAGATTCATTTTGACCTGAGATTAATAACTCTCCATTACAGGAAGGCCATGAAATACCACAGCCAGCACCTGAACCAGTTGCACGTACAATTGCTCCAAGAGCCACATTAAATAAAGTAAAAGTAATAACTAAAATCGAAAAATAAAAAGAAGAAATATTTTTCATAACTAACACACTATTCAAATTACTTTTTACGATACAACAGAATATTATAATGGAATTAATAAATAAAAATTATATATACTTGACTTTATTTATCAATTAAGTCAATAATAATAATTATATTTTTTGCTGGAGTAAAATATGACAAATAAGCAATCTTTAGATGTAAGAGGTGAAATTTGCCCTTACCCAATGATCAAAACAAATGATGTTTTAGATAATTCTGATGAACAAATAGATTTACTTGAAGTTATAACAGATCACCCTCCTGCATTATCTACTATTCCACCTGAAGGAATTAAGAGGGGATTTGCATGTGAAATTAATGAGTCAAATAAAGGTGAATGGACCATCACTTTGACAAAAGTAAAAGAAGGATAAAAAATGACATTACATTTAGGTTCCGATGCACCAAACTTTAATGCAGAGACTACTCTAGGCTCTATTGATTTTTACGAATGGCTTGGAGAATCTTGGGGAGTTTTATTTTCCCACCCTGCAAATTTCACACCAGTATGTACAACAGAACTCGGTGCAGTAGCTAATTTAAGTAGTGAATTTGAAAAAAGAAATGTGAAGACAATCGGATTAAGTGTTGATAAAATTATTTCTCATGAAGACTGGATCAAAGACATTGAAGAAACCCAAAATACAAAAGTTGACTTTCCAATTATTGCAGATTCAAAGAAAGAAGTTGCTGAATTATATGATATGATTCATGATAAAATTGACGATAAATTAACAGTACGCTCTGTTTATGTCATTGATCCAAATAAAAAAATTCGACTAACACTTACTTATCCTCCTTCAGCTGGAAGAAGTTTTAATGAAATATTAAGAGTCATAGACTCATTGCAACTCACAAGTTACAACCAAGTTGCCACTCCTGCAGACTGGAATCATGGCGATGAAGTTGTAATATTGCCAACATTATCTAATGAAGAAGCAAAAACAAAATTTCCACAAGGCTGGAATGAAAAAAAGCCTTACTTGAGATTAACTAAAATATAAAATTATAAGGAGAAAATGAATTATGTATTTAATATCTAGTTTGATTAAAAAAAATATGTACTTTTATCTGATTGCATTAATTTTTTGTGTGGCAACCTTTATTGGCTGCTCCAACGATGATGTTGCTAGTAAAAATAAGGCGGATTTTTCTGATAGAGGATATAAGTCAACCGAACATCTTGTTTCTGCTGACTGGTTAAATGGCAAATTAGAAAATGAAAAGCTTATTTTAATTGACGTACGTTCTGAAGAAGATTATATTGCAGGTCACATTCCAGGGGCGATCCATGTAAATCCAAAAACAGCCTTTCAACAGGAAGATAACAGAGGCGTTGCAGGAATGCTGCCTCCTAAAGAACATGTCGAATTAGTATTATCAAGTATAGGTGCTTCCGCTGATTCAGAAATTGTTATATATGATGGTATAAAAAGTTTGTGGGCATCACGAGGGCTCTGGGCATTAGAAGTATATGGACATGAAAAAACAGCACTTTTAGATGGTGCCTGGTCATTATGGGACAATAAAGGATTACCCACTTCCACAGAAATACCAACTGTTATTGGTACAGATTACAAATTTAAAGGTGATCCGAATACTAATTTAATTGCTGGTTATGAAGAAGTACTCGAGTCAATTGGTGATACAGAGAAGCTTGTTTGTGACACTCGTTCTCCTGAAGAATATGCTGGACGTGATGTCCGAGCTGAGCGTGGTGGACACATTGAAGGTTCTAAAAATGTTAACTGGGTTTCTAATGCAAATGCAGATGGCGAATTTCTCTCTTATGATGAACTGAGCAAAATTTACAGTGATGCTGGATTTGATAAGGACCAAACAATATTTACTTTATGTCAAACAGCTGTTAGAGCAACACACACTTGGTTTGTGCTTTCTGAACTATTAGGATATGAAAACGTCAAAGTCTATGATGGCTCATGGATTGAATGGGGTAATCGATCGGACTTGCCTATTCAAAATTAGGCCCATATAATTGATCTCGCGAGCATATTCCTCAGGTTGCTCGTGAGATCAATTGTAAGGGAAAATTATGGTAAAAGAAAATTTATCTTTCCAGGCTGAAGTTGGCAAGCTTTTACATCTAGTCACCCATTCTTTATATAAAGATAAGCAAATTTTTTTAAGAGAGATAATTTCTAATGCCTCTGATGCATGTGATAAACTACGATATGCAAATCTAACTAACGATTCGTTAATTGAAGATAGCTCTGATCTGAGTGTTAAAATTTCCATAGATCAAAAAAAATCACAATTGACTGTTGAAGACAACGGCATTGGGATGAGCAAAAAAGAATTAGTTGATAATCTAGGCACTATTGCAAGATCGGGTACAGCAAAATTTATCGAGCAATTATCTGAAAATAAAGACAACAGTAATTTAATAGGTCAGTTTGGCGTAGGATTCTATTCTGTATTCATGGTTGCAAAAAAAGTTGATGTTTACAGTACTAAGGCTGGCACAAAAACAAGTTGGCTGTGGTCTTCTGCTGGAACAGAAAAATTCAGCATAAGCCCAACATCAGATGGGCCATCTAGAGGCACAAGAATTGTTATAGAACTAGATGATCAATCGCAAGAATACACAAAAGTTGAAAACTTAAAACCAATTATTAAAAAATATTCAGACCATTTAAATTTGCCAATACTTTTTAATAACGATGGAGAAAATGAACAACTTAATACAGGAATGGCCTTATGGGCAAGACAAAAAAGGACTATCAAACAAGAACAATATTTTGAATTCTATCAAAGTACATTTGGGCAATTCGATGAACCATTACATATAAGTCATTTTCAAACAGAGGGACAGCTTAGCTATATTGGCCTTATGTATATTCCATCTACTCCTGCCTTTGATCTATTTATGCCTGAATCAAAAAATAAAATAAAGCTTTATGTAAAAAGAGTATTTATTTCAGATCAAGTAGATGAATTGCTTCCTCAATACCTGCGTTTTGTACATGGAATTATTGACTCTGAAGATTTGCCTTTGAATGTTAGCAGAGAAACCTTACAATTTAATCCGATGATTGATCGTATTAATAAGAGAGTTGTTAATCAGATACTTAAAGAATTAACAAAAATAGCTGAAAAAGACAAAGAAAAATATAACATTTTCTGGAAACATTTTGGCTCTGTTTTGAAGGAAGGAATTTATACAGATAGCGATCAGCGAGACAAAATATTAAAGATTTCAAAGTTCGCGTCAATAAATAATGAAGAATTCATTACGCTTGATGAATATATTCTAAATATGCCTAAAAATCAGAAATATATATACTATCTATCAGGTCAAAATGTTGAAGAGTTGAAAAATAGTCCGCACCTAGAAGCACTTAAATCACAAAAAATGAATGTATTGTTAATTACTGATCCAGTGGATGAAGTCTGGATGCCCATCGTCAATCAATTTGAAGAAAAGCCTTTCAAATCAATTACACATGGAGATTTAGAACTTAAAGAAAATAAAAAAACATCCGATGAGAATAGTCAAAAAGAATTAGATGGTTTATTGCAATGGTTGAAAGAAAAATTAAGTGATGAAGTAAAAGATGTTCGAATTTCATCACGACTATCAGATAGTCCAGCTTGCATTATTTCTGATGAAGGGGATATAGATATCAATCTTGCAAATATGTTAAGAGAGCGCGGTCAATTAACCCAAGAGTTTAAAAGGGTCTTAGAAATAAATCCTGAACATGAACTAATAGTCAAAATGCAAAAAAAACTATTGGCAAAAACAAGCAAGCAAAAAAAAGAATTAGATAATATTGCTTATTTGCTTCTCGACCAAGCAAAGATTTTAGAAGGAGAAAAAATCTCTGATACAAGTAATTTCTCCAAAAGAATAGTGCGGTTGATGAATGAATCAATTTAATGTTTCTGGAACAAGAATATTGAATAAAGCACTCATTTCATTAGCAATATTAGCTATCACTTTGCCTGTAATAGGCTGTAGTAGTAATGACAATGTTAAGTCATTTGGTAAGATGGAGCAAAAAAATCATAATCTTCAAGGCAGATTGCTTCCAAGCCCCATAGAAAAAAATAATGTTGCACTTCAAACAAGTGATGGTAAGACTTTTATGCTTGAAAAAGACACCAAGAATCAAGTAGTGTTATTAGCTGTTGGTTACGCAAGTTGTCCAGATATTTGCCCAATGCATCTCAGTGTTCTGGCAGGTGCTTACAATAATTTGCCCGTAAATATGCAACGAGATACTAAAATCATATTTGTATCGGCAGACCCAGAACGGGATAAAGAAAAAATATCATCATGGACTCAACAGTTTCATCAAGATTTTATTGGTGTCACAGGCAATGAAAAAAATTTGACTGCATTTCAAAATGCTCTAAAAATTCCAGCCGCTGTTCTTGAAAAAGAAAGTACGAATTCAGAGAATTATGCTGTGAGCCATGCAAGTTGGATCACGGTGTTTACAAAAGATAATTTAGCTCATTTCATTTACCCTCTTGGTATTACACAAAAAGAATGGGTTGCAGATTTAGAGATTATTCATAAAAATAAATGGGAAGTAAATAAGTAACTATTAACAATTGGAGCATAATGAGTTTCGCATGGTGGTGTTCGGGTTTATCAAATACAAATTGGACTTGGAGCCCATCAATTTATCCAGGTATCTGGATATTAGTTGGTGTATTTTTTTTCTCTTATTTTCGTTTTATCAATCCATCAATTAACAACAAGCAGTCAAAATATTTTCTCATTGGAATGATTTTATTTTGGATATTTACAGATTGGCCAATAGGTCCATTAGGAGCAGGGTATCTTCTATCTTTACATATCTTGCAATATTTAATATATACATTTGTTGTGGCGCCTTTATTAATATTATCCATTCCAAAAGATATTTACGAAAAAATATTTAATTCAAAATTTGCCATTATACTTAAAAACCTTTTCTTACCATTTTTGATTATAAATATTTCCTTAGTAATTACTCATATCCCTTTTATTGCCGATAGCCTGAAGGCTTCTCAGATTGGGACAATGATTATTGACTTGACTTGGATTTTTTCTGCTTTATTATTTTGGCTATGGATTGATCCAAAATTTGATAGGAATCATTTTATAGCCTTTCCATTAAGAATATTTTTTGTCTTTGCTCTATCGATTTTACCAGCAATACCTGGTGCCTTTTTTGTATTTAATAGTTATCCAATTTATGCAACATATGAATTTGCAGTACCTGTGACTAATTTAAGCCCGTTTGAAGATCAAGAAATTGCAGGCTTAATCATGTGGGCAGGTTCTACCCCAATTCTATTATTCTGGCTTGGTAGAATATTTTATATATGGCAAAAAAATGAAGAACAAGCTACATGATTAAATTAATAAATGTAAAATATAATTAAATTAAGGCACTTAAGATGAGTAAATTAAAAAATAAGACTGCAATCATAACTGGTGGAGGCAGAGGCATAGGTTTGTCTATCGCTCAACAATTTACAGACGAGGGCGCGCAAGTCATTATAGCTGATATTAATTTTCCAAATGAAATTGAGTATGACAAAGCATTAATCAAAATTGAATGTGATGTTACTTCTGAGCAAGCAATCAAAGATGTTGTAAGCAAAACTATTGATGAACACAAAACAATAGATATCTTAATAAATAATGCAGTTACTAAAGGAGATGTTGCTGATATAACTGAATTATCATTACTTAGCTGGCAGAAAAGCTTAGACGTAAATTTAACTGGGGCATTTATTTTTTGTAAAGAAGTTATTCCGCATATGATTGAAAATAAAAAAGGAGTTATTATCAACGTCGCTTCGCAATTAGGCCAAGTTGTCACTGGTAAATCTTTAGCATATTGCTCATCAAAAGGAGCTCTAATTCAATTTTCAAAAGCATTAGCCTTAGACCATGCTAGGCATGGAATCAGAGTTAATAGTCTATCTCCTGGTGCAATTGAAACCCCCTTGCTGATTGACGGTTATGGCGACATGGATACTGCAAAAGAATTCCTAGAAAAAAAACATATTCTTAGAAGACTAGGACAACCTGAGGAAATTGCTAAAGGAGCTCTCTTTTTAGCAAGTGATGATGCATCATTTGTAACAGGTACTGATTTACTGATTGATGGCGGCTATACAGCAATTTAGTTATTGAATAGACTGAATCAACATATCACTCATTTTTTCAGCAATTGCAAAAACAGTCAAATTGAGCATTCCTCTAGGGATTTTTGGGATTACGGATGCATCAAAAACATGCAAGTTATCAAATCCATTTACAAGTCCTTTTTCACTTACAACACTTTGTGGATCATTTTGTGTACCCATTCTACATGTTCCAACCATATGATAATAAAATGATAGATTGCTTTGTATCCAATTCATAAATTCATCAGCATTAAAATCATTTGAAGGATTGTAAATATTACTAATCCACTTATTTAATGGATTAGTCTGAACAAATTCACGGGACCACTCTAAACCATACAACAGACTTTTAATATCTTTGTCATGAGAGTTACCAAAATTGAAATTAATGGTTGGCTTTGCAGATTTATCTAAAGAGTTAATAAAAATATTTCCTATGCTTTTCGGCTGTACTAGCCACAGAATTGAATGAAATAACGCTGCATCTGTAGTTCCTCCATTACTTGCAAAAGGAGATAACGCTGAGCTAAAAGTCAAATTATGTCCAATGTCTTTTTGATTTTGCTTTAATCGTATTCTTATTGAACCACCTTTATCCCATTCAATATTTTTAAGAGCATAAGATGATGCGGCAAAAGAATATCTAATACCAAAATGATCCTGTAAGTTTTCACCAACACCATTTATAACTTTTGAGTTATTTGCTTCAAAACCAAGTTTCTCAAGAATATCACGTGGGCCTATTCCAGATCTTTGCAGTAAAATTGGAGAACCAACTGTACCAGCACATAGAATAATATGTTTTGAATTGATATTTATTAATTCTCCATTACGAATAATTTCTAAGCCCGTAGTGAAACTTCCATCCCAATTAATTTTTAGAACTTCGGACATGTCTAAAATCGTAAAATTCTTTTTTGACCTAATCTCATCAAGATAACTTTGTGCTGGATTTTGTCTAATACCATCAATGACATTACGTGTTACATAACCATAGCCCTCAGCAGATTTAGGCCCGGAAGCATCAATATAGCGTAAGCCGTAACTCTCACAAGATTTTTCAAAGTCTTTAAAATATTCTTGATCTGGAATTTGACGAGTGACTTTAATTTGACCATTAGTGCCCCGTTCATTATCTGCATTTTCAAAATCATATAATTTTTCAACTTTTTGAAAATAAGGCAAAAGTTCATTAAAGCTCCAACCTTCTAACCCATACTCATCCCACCTGTCATAATCATTCTTCAAGCCCCAATTAATTCCAGAAGCATTTATTGCAGAGGAGCCTCCAAAAACTTTTCCACGAAGATACCGCTTTTCTTTCAATCCTAGTTGCGCAGTATAGCCCCAGTCAAAAGATGTGTCCTCTCCGATGAATTTTTCACTAGTTATCTCCCCTGGCCAATTATTTTGATCAGAATGGCCAAAATCGGGTCCTGCATCAATTAAAATAACTTGCAACCCAGCATTAACAAGCCTGGTTGCAGCAACACATCCAGATGTTCCTGCACCAACAATTAAAATATCAGAGGAGAGTTTTAAAACCATAAAATTTTTCTTAGCTACGAAAACCCTTTTCCTGTAAATCAGTCAATACTGTTTTAGATAGAAAATCCAAATCGTCAATGTAATTAAACAAACCAAGAGCAAAACCTCTTATACCTAATTTGTGCAGGCGAATTAACTCACTTGCAACAAAATCAGGATCACCTACGATATTTGGTGCTCCATGACCAGCACCAGCTCGTGCTCGAAATGCATCTTGAAACTCCGTAGGAAGTTTATCAATACCTCGCTCAACCATGATATTATTGATTGCATCATCATCAGCATTTTTAATTGCAAAATCATTATAAAATTCTTCTGCTTCTTTTTGAGTAGGCTTACAGACAATAAAAATATTAGTGCAGATATCTAAATTTTCTCTGCCGAATTTAATAGCACGATTTTGTAATTCATTTATGTCTTTGCTAACTGCCTCACTAGATAAATTTCTATGTCCAAGAAAAATATAATCCGCATAATTTATGGCAAACTCTTGACCTTGTTCTGAACGACCTGCGTTCATTACCATTGGCTTAGTATTGTTTATTGGTTTCGGATTTAATGAAACTTTTTCTAGATTAAAAAATTCCCCTGAAAAGTCAAATGGTTCGTCATCTGTCCATATCTTGCTCACTATTTCCATCCATTCACTGCCGTGTTTATATCGTTTATTATGATCATTGAATTCTACGCCATGCATGTTGAATTCAAATTCATTCCAGCCACAAACAGCATTTAAGCCAAAACGACCATTGCCAATATGATTAGCTGTGACCATAATTTTTGAAGCATAAACAGGGTTAATTAATGGTAAATGAATTGTTGAAAATATATTTATGTTTTTTGTTGCACCTAATAATCCGGCAGCCCAGGTGAATGGTTCTAAGTTGGAACCATGAGGATTTGTTTCACCACCAAATCCTCGCCATCTAGCAATTGATAGCAAAAAATCGATACCTAATTTATCAGCTTTTTTTGCTAATAAAACATTATTTTCCCAAGAAGGATTCCATCTCTTTGATGACTTTGTCACTGTGTAACCGCTAGCTTGGTTCATTGCAAAAAGGCCAATTAACATCTTGTTGTTCATAAATAGTCACTCATCACTTTTCCTGAAATCTGTGTTCTCACTATAGCAAAGTTATTAAGAAAGTTTAATTTTTTTCTTTATAATTAACCAATTAATTAAAAGAATTGCTAGAATATATTCGAATATTCATTCAATATGCTTGGAGAAAAAAATGGATTGGAACGATACTTCAGAACAAGGACAATTTCGAACAGAAGTCAAAACTTTAATAAAAAAACTTCCTGATCGATATCAAGAAATGTCTAAAGGCAGATGGCCAAGATCTTATACCCAATGGGCAAGAGACAGAATATCTGATGATCAGCAAGCCAATAAAGATGCTGAATCTTGGTTCGATGCATTTGCTGAAAAAAATTGGGTTGCTCCTCATTGGCCAAAAGAATATGGTGGTGGTGGATTATCAACTATGGAACAATTTATTTTAAAACAAGAATTAGCAACTGCAAATGCCCCAGGAGTCGGAAGTAATGTTGGGTTAGGAATGTTAGGCCCAGCGCTAATCGTTCATGGAACAGATGAACAAAAGCAAGAGTTCCTCCCTCCAATCCTAAAAGGAGATGTAGTTTGGTGTCAGGGGTTTTCTGAACCTGGTGCGGGGTCAGACTTAGCTTCATTACAGACAAGAGCAGTGAAAGATGGTGACGAATATGTAATAAATGGTCAAAAAACTTGGACTACGCATGGCCATTATGCAGACTGGATTTTACTTTTAACAAGAACTGATCCCGACGCACCTAAACATAGGGGGATTTCTTTTTTACTTGCTGATATTAAATCAGAAGGTATCACTGTAAATCCAATTTATGATATGAGTTGGGGACATGAAGTAAATGAAGATTTCTTTGAAGATGTTCGCATACCTGCAACGCAAATTGTAGGAGAAGAAAATCGAGGTTGGTATGTCGGTATGACATTGCTTGATAATGAGCGTTCAAATATTGAAGGAGCGATCAGGCAACAAAAAATTATTAATAGAATGATTAATTTTGTTAGTGAAGAAGAGGGGAAAATAAAATCGAGGATAAATGTTTTTGATGGCATCAGACAAGATGTTGCCTCTGCTTATATAGATGCCAATGTCATGTTCAATTTTTCTTTAAGAATCATAAGCATGCAAAATGAAGGGCAAGTTCCAAACTATGAAGCATCGGTTTCTAAATTATTTGGCTCAGAGGCTACAAGAAGACTGGATAACTTAGGAACAAAAGTTTTTGGCTTATATTCTAATATCTGGGATGAAGATGACTCACGGGCTGCACTACAATCAGAATTTACCAAAGGATGGGTATCTGGTGTTCCTGGTACAATAGCTGGTGGAAGTTCAGAGATTCAAAGAAATGTCATTGCAACTAGGGGGCTCGGTTTACCAAGGGGGTAAAGATTTCAAATATAAGTTCAATAAGAGTGAACAATAAATAATGGAAAGACCTACCTCAAGCTTTATAGTTTTTTTAAGTGTTTTGTTTTTAACTATTGCTATAAGCAATCTGCAAGATTTTTCTTTCAAAATAGAAACTGATAAAGAACAGCACGTTCATCAAAAACCAAAAAAAATCGCAAACAATGAAACGAAAGATTTGCCAAAAAAAACTGAGCAAATTAAGCCTGTTCAAAATATATCTGCTCAACCACAAGAAAACACAAAATTAGTGGATGCTCAAAATCAAACTAACACTGAACCAAAAAAAGTTCTCCAAAAAAACGATACTGACTTAATAAAAAATGACAAAAAAGAAAAAATAAAACAAAATGACAGTACCAATTTGATTCAATGCGACAATTTTATTGGTCAAGATAGTTGCATTTTACATGTGACAAAAGGAGAAAATATATTTGTCTGGAATGGTACTACTATTTTAATTTCAGATCTATTCAAGCAAGATAATATTGTCATTAATGAAATGAATGCCCTCACTGATAAAGAAATTCAACAAACATCTATTTGGTACAAAAATAAAAATTTAAATTTATGGTCTGTTTGGAACAGTTTTCAATCAAAAAATTTACCAGCATTGAATTATTTTGAACACAATAATGAGTATGTAGTTTTATCAGATAATGATTACCAATTAAAAATAATGACGCCTGATTTCAAAATACCAAAATCTTTAAAAAATAAACGTATCATTGCATATTATGGTTATCCTGAAGAACCAAGGTTAGGGATTCTTGGAGAATTGCAACAAAATGAATTAGTTCGACGTATAAAAAATGATATTGATGATTTACAAGTCTATTCACCAGATAAAGATGTTTTAGGGGCACTCCATATCATTGTTGCTGTTGCGCAAGCTGAAGATACAGATGATGGAACTTATTTAGAAAGGATTCCGACCGAATTACTTGATAAATATATAGACTTTGCTGAAAAGAACAACTTATTAGTCTTTTTGGATATTCAAATAGGATGGGCAGATATAATCGATGAAATAAAAATCATCGAAAAATATTTAAAGAAAAATTATGTCCATCTTGCTTTAGATCCTGAATATGCAACCAAGAGTCAGAAAATTGCTCCTGGTAAAGTAATTGGTTCCGTGTCTGGTGCTGAAATTAATGCTGTGCAAGATTATCTTAATCTAATTATGAGTCCAAATGATGATTATAAGAAAATGCTCATGGTACATAGATTTAATGAAAGTATGTTAACTAATGAATCTGACATTATTGATTATCAGAATATTGAACTTTCAATAGATATGGATGGATTCGGAAATAAAGGAGCAAAAAAAACAAACTATGAAATTTTTTCATTAAAATCATACTCTGAAATTTCAGCAATAAAATTATTCTATAATTGGGATACGCCTTTATTTACAAACGAGGAGTTAATGGAATTTACAAATCCTCCAAATATAATTATCTACCAATAAAGAATTAAGCAGTCAGACATTCGGATAAAATAATCCCGCCTCTATGTAGTTCGTCAGTGCTGTTTTTAGAAAATGCTAGTCTTATATAATCATCATGAAAAACATCCTCAACAAAAAAAACTGAACCGTGAGGGAAAATAAGTCCTTTATTTAAAGCAACTTTTTGTAAATCTTTTGCAGAATGTTTTTTCAATCTTAACCATAAAAAGAAACCACCTCTAGGTACAAAAAAATCAAGATGTTTTTTTGCTTCTACGGATATAGAATCGATCAAAGTATTGAGTTTTTTTTCATATATTTCTCTCATCTTGAGAATATGTTCCATATAGGCTCCTGATTCCATAAAATGACTAATAAGTCCATGTAAAATTGGGCTGTTGCCCATATCAAATCGATTACTTAAAATATTTTTTGCTAAATCTTCATGTGCACAAATCCAACCTACACGCATTCCAGTCGCAATAGTTTTAGAAAATGTTCCTGCTGTTATTACATTGCCAAAACTATCTAAATCTCTTAATGGAGCAACTGAACCATTGGTAAAATTTATTTCACCATATGCATCATCATCAAGTATCAAAAAATTATGCTTACGTGATAATGCAATCAGATGCTTTCTTCTTTCATAACTAAGATACGCGCCAGTAGGATTATGAAAATTTGAAATTGTATAAACTAATTTAATCTTTTTCGATTGATTATTTGCTAGAAGGTACTCTAAATGCTCAACATTCATTCCATCACTATCTATTTCGACTGGCAAAACATTTGCACCATATCCACGAAAAGTTCTCAGTGTACCAGAAAACGTTGGTGATTCAGCAATTACGATATCGCCAGGGTCTATTATTGTTTTTGAAATTAATTCAATGGCTCCTGCAGAACCATTTGTTAAAATAAACTGATCCTGTTTATAGCTCACTGAATTTTTTGAATAGAAAGTTGCCAATTCTAACCGTAACTTTTCATATCCAACTGGCCCACCGTACCGAAAAAAAGTATCATCAGGAAATTCCTGGATATATTGAAAAGCATCAAAAAAATTTTTCTGAGGTAGATACGTTGGATCTGGGATGCCCCCACCAAATGTAATCACGTCATCTTTGATCTGATCTCGAGGTGGTATGCCCCAATCAGTATTACTGCCTTCATTAATACGCCGAGTAGTATGAGAAATCAACTGTTCAATAAATGGAAGAAAGTCCTGCTCAGAAGATTCGTTAACACGTTTTTCAGGTTTGTTATTCAATTAATTTTCCAATTTCTCTAATTAAATTTAAGTATAAAGATAATAATATAAAAATGAACAGAGTTTTAAATTATTAACTAGTTATTAAGCTGTTCTTGATAGATAATATGCTTGCTTAAAAGGATGTAAAAATGTTTGAAAATGAAAAAAATATTCCTCAAAAACATAAAATATCAGATGTAATGGATCTTTTTACCTATGGCATATATGCAATAGGTTCAGTAAGAGATGAACAGCCAAACTTCATGATCGCTGACTGGGTATTACAAATCTCATTCAACCCTAGATTAGTGCTTGTATCATTTGAGAAAGATTCATATAGCAGAGAGAGTATTCTGCAAAATAAAATTTTTAATATAAATATATTATCAAAGCAGAACATTGATACAGCCAGAAAGTTTCTTCAACCAAAACGTTCATCTAAAATTAAAGGGCGTAGCGATGATAGTCAAAATATTATTATTGACAAATTAGAAGGCATTGATTATTCCAAGGATAATTATGGACTTCCAATATTGAATGATTGTGTTGCGTTTATTCATTGTGCAGTAACTAACAATTATGAAGTAGGAGATCACACTTTAGTAGTTGCTGAAGTCATCGAAGGAAGCATCTTAAACTACGAAGATCCGATGAGTTCCATTGATACTGGTTGGCACTATAGTGGATAAATTAATATTCATTAACTTTTCTAAAATACTTTAATTTACAAATTTTCTCGTAAACATTTTTCTTATCTCCTGCGATAGCAATAAAATAATTGTCATTAAAAGATTTATTAACCTGATCAAAGATCGACTGTGGCGTGAAATCTCGCAATATAGAGATATATGATTCAAAAAAACTTCTCTGAATATTAAGTTTATCTGCAAAGAAAAGTTGAGAAATAATCGAGCGAGGTGTAGAAAACCGAATCAAATGTAATCCAGAAAGATGTGTAATCATGCCATTAAGCTCCTTAGATGACGGTGCTTTTTGAGTTAGGCGATTGATTTCAAAAAATATTTCTTGGAAAGATTCCTTAGTTACCTCAGTGGATACATCAGCAGACTGAGTCCAAAAACAATATTGTTTATCAACTGATAATTGGCTAATTGGAGAATAACTATATCCTTTATCTTCTCGAATATTAGTTGTAATTCTAGATATAAAAGTCCCTCCAAGTAAGGCATTAATCATTATAAGGCGTGGATAATCATCAATGGAAAAATTATTTAAACGCATCGCAAGCTTAATGGTTGATTGATGCGCTTCTTCACGATCAATTAATGACCATGTGTTTTGCTGCGCCAATTTTGGTCGCTTCACTGCATTACCATTACCAAATTCCCAATCACCAAAAGAATTTTCAAGCTGATTATCAATCTGATTAATATCAAAATTGCCTATTACATACACTTTTGTTTTAGTACTATCAATAGCATTTTTATAAAATGACTTTAATATTGAATGGCTAAACTTCTTAAGATTATTTTTTTGTGGAAATTCTCTCCCGTAAGGGTGATCTTGAAAAATTAAATAATTTAATCTAGCAGAAGTTAAAGCTTGAGGATCTACTTGTAATAAATCTAAATTACGCAATAAATCGTCCTTAATTCGTTTTTGTTCTTGAATCGGAAAAATCGGATTTCTTAGAATATCTGCAATTATTTGAATGGCATTGGTAGCAAATTTAGATAGTACTTCTGCATTAATAAATAAATTATCGTCACTAGAACTAATGTCAATTGAACCACCATACGAAGCGAATAAATCTATGATATTTGTACCATTGTATCGTTTTGAACCTTCTTTCAGATAATTCGCTAAAAATGAAGTAAGCCATTGTTGCTCATGCTTAATTTCTGACAGAGAGCCAATATTAATGATAAATTGCATGTTAACTAAAGGAAGATTACCGTATTCCACTAAGGAAATATTCATACCATTTGCTAGCTTTTTATCAAAGATATTTGGAAGTCGTAAATCATCTATTTCAATTGTATTTTCTTTCATCAATTCATACTCCAGGTTTCACAAATAGAATGTTTCTATTTGCTTTATTAAGATAATTGTCAATGACATTGAAAATCTGCTCAGAATCAATATCATAAAATCTATCTTGAATTTCATTAATTAAAAATGGATTATCATCGTAAAAGGAAAAAGCAGCAAGCATTTCTGCTAAACCTATTCCTTTGTATGGGCCACGTTGTAAAACATGAAATAAGGATGAGTCAATTTTCGTTCGTGCTACTGGAAGTAATTTAGCAATATTGTTCTTATCTTTCGAGGTATTGAGTAATTGATCAACAAGCTTAATTATATGTTCAGATGAATTTAATTCATCATAAATCATCGAGAAATGCCATAACATAGGATCTTTAGATGTAAACATATTGCCTTCAAATGTTATACCACCAAAAATATCTTCTGTAATT
Organism: Dehalococcoidia bacterium; assembly: GCA_045562675.1. Lineage (GTDB taxonomy): Bacteria > Chloroflexota > Dehalococcoidia > UBA2979 > UBA2979. Next base: position 77,314 of record JBJKVL010000008.1, on the reverse strand, counting down.
CCTTTTTCTCTCACTAAAGATTTATTTAGCAAACTATCTTCTCCCTGAACAAACATCTGATCAAATAAACCAAGTGCAAAAAAATCATTGGACATCCTTGGAGGAGCATGATATGCAATACACATAGCAGGTTTTGGTGCCAAACGATCGATTCTATGATGTCTATTTTCTTTTTTCTGCTCAGGCTCTGTTAAATCAGGGCTTGGTATTAATTCACTTTGAGGTATTTGAGAAAATAATTCTTCAATTTTTTTAATAACATGATTTGGATCAACATCACCAGTTACTACAATCGTTGCATTTGAAGGATTATAATAGTCGGTATAAAAACTTTTCACATCGATAATACTTGCTGCGCTTAAATCATCCATGTCACCATATCCATTATGATTATTTTGCCAATTGGTAAATGCTTTTTCTGACATATCGATCCAAGGAAATCCTCCATACGGCCTATTTAGGACATTGACTTTAATCTCATTTTTTACTACGTCTCTTTGATTATTAAGTTCACTTTGTGTAATTTTAGGATTGATCATTCTCTCAAATTCAATCCATAGCGCCATGTCTACTGCTTGTGCAGGCAAAGTCTCAAAGTAATTTGTAAAATCTGGTTGTGTTGTGCCATTAACAATGCCGCCTGTTTCTTCAATAAGTTTAATAAACTTATTTTTTGGTATATTTTTTGTTCCCTGAAACATTAAATGTTCAAATAAATGAGCAAATCCTGTGCGTCCTTTTATTTCACTTCTAAAACCAACTTGATAAAACACTGCGACTGTAGCAACTGGCGAGCTGTGATCTTGAGCAACTACTGCACGCAGGCCATTTGATAGCTTAGTATATGTGATTGGTAAATTAATATTATTTTTTTGCATACTTGCATGCTACTAAAACAGATTCTATGAAGAAATAGTTTCTAATTAATTCTTTAGAAAATTGATTAATATTTCTGAAAAAAGTTTTGGATTTTGCTCAGCAATAAAATCAGTGGCATTTTTTATAAATTCAACTTCAGCATTTGGCAAGAGCTTTTCAGCACGTTCGTGCATAAAGCCAATTCTATCATTCTCACCAGCAATTAGCAGGATGGGATTGACTATAGAATTGATTGTTTCACTAACACGGACAGGTAAATCATGACGCCAGATTGCTCTGTAGGATGCCGCAAAATCTGGGCCACAATCTAAAAAGTCCTTTAAGTTATTTGTCGCAAGCTCGGCATCAATCCAAGGATATTCATTATGTATTCTGTCCCATATCCATTGTAAATGACTGCCATCATCTGATACTTCATAAGGCGGAGCGAAGTCTGCTAAACGTTGCTCTCGTTCTTCAGGAGTATATACAGGAATTCCATGTAAAATTAGCTTGTTAATCCTGTTTGAATTTGATAATAAAGCTTCAAGCGCAAACACAGATCCAGTTGCACGACCAAACATATGAAATGTATCTTGATCCAGTTGATCAGCGCATTCAAATGCTAAATTTGCATAATCTTTAACTTCCCAATTTATAGTGAGAGGGTCTGAATTACCGAAGCCAGGAGTATCTATTGCTATGACTTGAAACTTTTCTGCCAAGTAAGGCAAAACTGCTTCATAGTTCCTGGAAGATAGCGGAGATTGATGCATCATCACTATCAGAGGCAGCTCGCTGCCTAAATTAACTGAACGATAATGCAATTGGCCCCATTTAAAATTAAAGTAACCTCTCGTTGTCATTTTCGCCTCTCTTGAAAAAATAATTAATCACAAATGATGCTGCAGCTCTAGCATTATACATGTAATAGATATGAAAAACTACTTTTTACAGCTCTGAATAGATGTATTCGTTACCACAATCTACTATTATGATATTTAGTTAATTTTTTTAGTAAAGATAATAAATAATCTCAGTGACAATAAACTATGAAAAATAATGACATTCAAAATCTATCTATAAAAACGATAAAAATGCTGGCTGTAGACGCAGTACAAAAAGCAAATTCAGGTCATCCTGGAGCGCCAATGGGGATGGCACCAATGGCGTACACATTATGGATGAATCACCTAAACCATAATCCAGAAAATCCAGAATGGATAAACAGAGATAGATTTATACTTTCACCTGGTCATGCATCTATGTTGCTATATTCACTTTTATTTTTATCTGGATACGAGTTAAGTCTTGACGACATTAAAAGCTTTCGTCAATTAGATAGTAAGACGCCTGGTCATCCTGAATATGGTATTACTCCTGGAGTCGAACTTACAACTGGGCCACTAGGTGCGGGGTTTGCAATGGGTATTGGCATGGCAATTGCAGAATCATTTTTATCAAATAATATCAACCAATCAGATAACCAAATCATAAATCATTATACATATGGCATTGTTAGTGATGGCGATTTAATGGAGGGAGTAGCATCAGAGGCAGCATCACTTGCAGGCACGCTTCAATTAGGAAAAATTATTTATATGTATGACGATAACAAAATATCTATAGAGGGAAGCACTGATTTAACATTCAGAGAAAAAGTTGATAAACGATTTGAAGCATATGGCTGGCATGTAGTAAAAGTTAAAGATGGCAATAATATTAATGAAATAGATAAAGCAATTAATACAGCAAAAAGTGAAACTCAAAAACCATCATTAATTATTGTGCCCACAATTATTGCAGATGGCAGTCCAAATAAAAGTGGAAGTGCTGATGCACATGGAGCAGCACTTGGCGAAGATGAAGTTCAATTAACTAAAGAAAACTTGGGATGGGATGTTAATAGTGAATTCCATGTCTCAGATGAAGTTATTAATCATTTTGACATCATTAAGCAAAATGGTGTAAATGCAGAATTGGCATGGAATAAACAATTGAATCAATTTATAAAAAGTTATCCAAAGATCTATGAAGGATGGTCAAAATTATTTTCATCCCAAGAGTCACATGATTGGATGGATAGTACACCAAGTTATGAAATAGATGAAATGATCGCCACTCGATCAGCATCTGGTGATTTTTTAAATTATATTTCTGATTTTTTACCAAATTTAATAGGTGGCTCTGCTGATCTTGGCCCGTCAAATAATACAGTTCTTAAGAACAAGGGTGACTATTTAAATGCATCAAGTACTGGAAGTAATATCCATTTTGGTGTTCGTGAACATGCCATGGGAAATATCATGAATGGAATTTGTTTGCATGGTGGACTGAATCCTTATGCAGGAACTTTTTTAGTTTTTTCCGATTATATGAAACCAGCAATCAGATTGGCTGCACTGCAAAATTTACCTATTAAATTAGTTTTTACACATGATAGCATTGGCTTAGGAGAGGATGGACCAACACATCAACCAGTTGAACATTTAGCTTCACTACGAGCAATACCGAGATTGGATGTATATAGACCAGCTGATGCTAATGAAACTATTGCATGTTGGGAGCAATCCTTCAAAAGAAATAATCCTTCAGCAATTGTACTTACAAGACAAAAAATACAAACAATCGCTACTAAAGAGCAGGCAAAATTAGGTGTATCACGTGGTGCATATATTATTGTTGATCATGAAGATGAGCCAGATATCATTATACTTGCATCTGGTTCTGAAGTTGAGATTGCTCAAAATGCTCAAATTGTTCTAGGGAAAAAAGATATTCGAGCTCGAGTTGTAAGTATGCCAAGCTGGGAAATTTTTGAAGAACAAGACGATGAATATAAAGAATCTATTCTCCCAAAGAACATTAAAGAAAGAGTAGCTATAGAAGCAGGTTCAAGTATGGGCTGGCATAAATATGTGCTAAATGATGATAATATTATTGCAATGAGTGACTTTGGAGCATCTGGACCAGCAGAAGATTTATTTAGACATTTTGGGTTTAGTACAGAAAATTTAGTAAATAAAATATTAGAGGTTATTGAAAATAATTAATTGAGGAGTTGTATTGGACAAAGATCTCATAGCAAAATCAGGTCAAAGTTTTTGGTTAGATTATATTGATAGAGAATTAATTAATTCAGGCACTTTAGACAAATATATTAAGAATTTTGGATTAAAAGGCCTTACATCAAATCCAAGTATTTTCTTGCAAGCTATTACGAAAACAAATTACTACTCTCACGAATTAGAGGCACTAAAAGAGAAAGGAATTAGCGACCCATATTTGGGTTTTATTGACATAGCAACACAAGATATAAAAGATGCTGCTTCATTATTTATTCCAGTTTATGAAACAACAGATAAACAAGATGGCTATGTTTCTATTGAGCTACCTCCAAGTATCGCTAATGATGTAACTACCTCCATTACTGAAGCAAAAAATATATATAACAAAATTAATATGCCCAATATAATGATAAAAGTTCCAGGAACACAAAGTGGGCTAAGGATATTTTCTGAATTAATTATTGCAGGTATCAATGTAAATATTACCTTACTTTTCGACTATAAGATTTATTTACAATTTGCTAGCACCTATATTGAAGCTTTAGAAAAGCGTAATAATAACAACGACCCCATTGATCATGTTGCAAGTGTGGCATCTTTTTTTGTTTCTAGAATTGATACTGTCGCAGACCAGATGCATGACAATGCAAACTTAAAAGGGAAAATTGCTGTTGCAAATGCCGTCAAAGCGTACAAAGGATTTCAAGAGCTATTTTCAGGAGATAAATGGGAACGACTTGTTTTGAAAGGTGCTATGCCACAACGACCACTATGGGCATCAACAAGTACAAAAAATCCTGACTATTCAGATATATTATATGTGCAAGAACTCTTTGCTAATCAGACAGTAAATACCCTACCAGAAAAAACACTTCTCGCATTTTTTGATCATGGAGAAACTCCAATTAATATTGATAACCAAAAAATTCAAGATGCAATCTCTGCTCTTGATAATTTAGAAAAAGAGGGAATTTCTCTACAAGAAATCACTTCTCAATTACTAAAAGACGGACTAACAGCATTTGAAAATGATTTCAATTCATTAATGGAAAGCATTGAACAATATACTAATTAGTCGAAACTAGGCATTGAATGAAATACAACAAGCAAGCTAAAAATTTAATTATAAAAAAAGTAGAGACCTCTTTGACAAATAAAAAGGACTTGCTGCAAAAAAATTTTTATGAAATTTTGAGTAAGCAAGATCAAAAAAATACAAAAGACCTTGGCTGGTTTGATGCCCCAAACAACACGAAAGTAGTTAATGAAGTTAAAAAATTCATTATTGAACAAGATATTAGAAATTTTTCTAAGATTATTTTTTTAGGTATTGGTGGTGCTACTATTACAGCCGAAATGTTGTCAAACATGCAACATGCATCGAATAACCAACAATACGAAATTATCGATAGTATTGACATTGATGAACTTTCTGTAATTGCAAAAGAAATAACTATTGAAAATACACTATTTGTCGTGATGAGTAAATCTGGAAGTACTATTGAAGTACTAAGCCAATTACATTTTTTCTGGAAACACTTTCCATCAGGAGCAAACTATATTGCCATTACTGAATCAGAGTCAAAATTATATGAGCATGCTACCAAGAATCAATTTCTTAAAATTTTTGAATGTCCTAAAAATATTGGTGGTCGATTTGCATCACTGTCCTACTTAGGTATTATCCCAGCTTTATTAATGGATATTGATATGAACAAAGTGATGCATGGTGCAATAAAAGCAAAGGACGCCTGCTCAATTAGTTTTCAGGATGCAGCACCTGCATCACTTGGAAAATATATAGCAAATGCTATCAATGAAGATTTCAATAATATTATCATTATCATTCCTGATAACTTATTATTTTTTGCAAAATGGATTGAGCAGATGATTGCTGAGTCACTCGGCAAAAACGGTACTGGTATTACCCCAATTATTTGCTGTGATATTAATAGAGCAGCAAACTTGCAAACCAAATCAATAATTATTAATTATTTAGAACCAATCCATGAAACATTTGATTGCCCTGTATTGAATATGAAATTAGATAATATTTTAGACATTGGTCAACAAATCTATATATGGCAAGTTGCTATTGCTTACAGCGGTCAATTATTAGGCATCAATGCTTTTGATCAGCCAGATGTAGAGAAAGTAAAAATAGATCCTAGTACAGTCACTAGAGTGAATTCAAATCAAAGTGATTACTCATTAAACCTGGAATTTATTCAGGAAACTATTAAAAATGGTAGTTGCTTACATTTGCTTTCCTTTGGAAAAAAAAGCAAAAAATATCAATCCCTGCTTAATGAGCAAAAAAGAATATTAGAGTCATTATTGCAAATACCAGTTAATATTCACTACGCGCCACGTTATCTGCATTCTGTTGGACAATTACATAAAGGAGGCAAAACAGGTATTCACTTTATCTTTATCGATAATATAAAAATGAACAAAGCCAAAATTCCTAACTATAACTTTTCATTTAGTGATATTGCTGCTGCTCAATTAAAAAATGATTCAGAATACTTAACTAAAATATCGAAAAAAGTTGCAATTACAAACATAAAAGATTTGCAAACAATGACTGAGCAATGTACTCAGTCATTTTAAATGTTATTCACAAAGTTATTTAACATGGCATTTGCTTGTTCAATATCCTCTAGGTGCAAAAAATGTCCAGCATGTACAACTTGAGCAAAATTACTATTTGGAACAAATTTTTTTACTTCTTCTGAACTTCTTGGGCTATAAGCATTTGCAATATATAGTGCTGGAACTTTGATTGATTTACCAACATTGATCACGTCATCTCTATACAAAGCTAATAAAGATGCATATGCAACATGTTCTGGTGTTTTAACGGCATCTTTGATTATCATCTTGCCTAATGATGCATCGTTCATATGAGAAAAAAAACTTCCATATCTATCAGCAATTTCTGAACTAGAATCATTTTGCTTGAAATTACGTATGCGATCATTGCTTTCAATTTTACTTTCATGCTCGGCAATATTCAAAGAACCATCTACCATAACCAGCCCTTTTGCATTATGACCAAAAACAACTGCTAAGTGAATCGCAATAGCACCTCCCATAGAATGACCAAAAATAATTGGGTGTTTAACACCCAAGTCATTAAGTAAATAATTGATATCACTCGCAAAGTTACTAAATGAATATCCGCCATCTGGTGCTGATGATGCACCATGTCCTCTTAAGTCCATTGCAATAACTCGAAAACCATTTTTAAAAAAATCTATTTGAGGATTCCAATGAAACTTATTAGAACACCAACCATGAATTAATACCAACTCTCTTCCAGATTGCACTGCGCCAGTGTCGATATAACTCATATCAAATTCATTATGAATATTAATATTCTTTGTAACCATCAACTATTGCCTATTTAAAATCTTTGAAAGCATCAATAACTCGTAACAAATTTTGTTCTACTTTGATTCCTTCTTCCTCATCACTGCGAGTAGGAAAAGAATCATGAAAAGCATAAAAATATAATGAATCCGCAAGCCCATCATATCGTTCAATAACTTTTTCTCTAACTTCTTGAGGATCACCAATAATACAAACTTCATCAACAATATCTTCTGAAAGGATATCCTCCATCATATCGCCATCTATTGGCTTACCTGATTTCATTGCATCTAACCATACTTCACGAATTTGTTCTTTCTCTTTTGACCATCCATGGGAATCCATATATCCACTATATGCCTTAGTACTAAAATAATTAGCCAAATTTCTTTTCCCTCTACTGTATGCTTCCGCTCTATCGGTTCCTTCTCCAAGCACCCAAATCATTGGTAGTGCACACATTTTAAAATCATCCCTTTGCTTATTAGACTTTTTTAAGCCTTTATCAACAAGCGGCCACACTACGTCCTCAAAATCTTTTTTAGAAAAAATTGGATGTGCAAGCATTCCATCACATAATTCTCCAGATAAACCTAACATCAATGCGTTTACCCCAGAAAAGTATATAGGAGGTGGTTTTTTCCCTGTTGCATGTATCACAAGACGTGGGCCTGTATTCAATTTATAATATTCACCTTCGTAATGACCTTCCCCATTCATTAGGCTTTGGATAGCAAGTACCATGTCTCTAGCCATTTTTGCTGGACTTTCTGGGTCAATGCCTACTTGGGTTCTAACTTGTCCTTTAGTTTGAGAACCCACACCTAAAATAAATCTACCATTTGTAACTTCTTGCATCATTATTGATGAAGCAGCATGCATGTATGGTGAAGCATGAAATAAAGGTAAAATACTACTTGCGAGTAGTATTTCATTAGTAGCTTCAGCAAGCACTCCCATCCCTGTATAAAAACCATAGGGAGAAGGCAAGCCAGCTGCTTCAAAGCCTGCAGCCTCAGCCTTAACAGCTAATTCTCCGATTTTAGCTGGCCTTGGGCCAATTAATTGAATTGATGGTCTCATATTATCTCCTATAGTTATTATATTTTTAAAATATTCTGTGCATTATCGCCCATAATTAAATCAATTTCTTCTGAAGTGAAATTTACATTATATTGACTACTCATATCAGGTAATGTTCGTAAATAGTTTAACCAAGCTGGTAACCTATTACGTTCACCGATAGTTTTAGGTCCTGCTGAAAAATCGCTGCCCATCAAAATTCTATGAGGACCAACTGTATCAATCATCTCTCTTAAAATTATAGCAAATTTTTTTGGATCTTTGTTAGCAACATGATTCCATCCACTAAGTTCTAAATAGGCATTTGTATTTGATTCAGAAATCTGCAATATATCTTTCCACCAAAAAGGTCGGCCAACATGTCCGTATATCACTTTCAAATCAGGATATAAACTAGAGACCTTTGATAAATAAGCTGGATGTGAAAGCCCAGGATCTAAGGGGGGAAACGTATTAGCTGTATGAAACAAAACAGGTATGTCTAATTCTATGCATTTTTCATAATAGTCAAAACAAATTGAATCATCAGGGGTAAAACCGCAAGGAGGGTAGAGCTTAAGGCCAGAAAATCCCTTATTCTTTATAGCATCCTCAAATAATTTTAGATGTCCCTTTCTTCTTGGATCCATACCAAAAAATGCAAAAAATTTACCTTGATATTTTTGAATTAACTCTGCATGGTTTTCAATAACTTCTTCAATAGGCGTTTCTTGTTCTTCATTAAATGCCAAACCCATATCTACAATCATGGCAACAACTGCATCAATGCCTAGAGCATCTATTTCATCAATTAAGAGCTTGCCACTTGGATCGCTGGCACCTGACATTACTTTAGGAAGAATTTCTTTCGGATCTCTAAATGGTAATTTTTTGAATGCAGCATTTTTTGCCATACCAAATTTGTATCCTTTAGGCTGATATCCTTCATCCCATACATGAACATGCATGTCTATAATCATTAGAAAGCACCTCCGCCTGTATATTAATCTTTATTATAATGCATAATTTCATCAATTACCAATTGAGTCTTTTTACCAATAGGAAGTTTATTTTCTAGTTCAAGATCATCAAATTGATCAATGTCATAGGATAAAGATGAGTTTTCAAATTCATAAAAAGAGAAACCATGTTTCTTAGAATATTCTCTATGCAACTGACTAGAATGTTCACCAAAAAGCGTAGGCATAATATCGAATGGATTTAAACCTAATGCACCCGTGCCACCATCTTCTGCAATTACTTGCACAACTTGTCTTTTATTCATCATTTCAACAATTTTATTAATTTCAATAATTGAAATTCTTGGCTGATCTGCGGGAATAATTAATAATTTTGTTTTATTATCTAAAGTATTTTTACTAATAAATTCACTAATGCACTCATTATATCCTGAGCCAGAATCTATAAATAAATCAATATCATAATCACTAATTATTTTTTGATAAGCATGGTCTGGAGCTATTACTACGACTTTCACAGAGTCAATTTTTGAAACTACGTTTAAGACATCTCTTAGCATTGCCTCAACTAATTTTTGTGTTAGCGATCTATTGATTGACTTGAGCATTCTAGATTTTGCTATATTTGGAGCTTTTACAGGAATCAAAATAACTGTTTGAGATTTATACTTATTAATAGATACTGTCATTAGTCTATAATACGATTAAGTATTTCTCGTGTGTACTTTGGGCTAAGCTTTTTATCTACTAACAAAATATTAGCAACTTCAGGATGAAGGTCGACATCATTTAAAAGATTCAGGTCTTCCTTATCTGATTCGTCAATAAAAAACGTATCTGCAATATTTGCATAATAATTTCCAATACCTCGAATGTTATTTTCAATTCCTAGTTCAGACAAGATTTTTGATAGCGGCCCCTTGATAGATTTCCCATTTATTATTGGTGATATTGCAATTTTCTTTGATGAGGATTTGATAATCGCTTTTTTTATGGACGAAATTTGCAAAATAGGTTCAATCGATAACAACGGATTACTAGGAGGGAAAAAAATAATATCTGCATCATCTATAGACTGTATAACGCCTGGAGCAGGCTCCACTAAATGATTGTTTGGATAATTTATTGCTTTCACTTGGTCTTTATATTTTCTCTTTGCAAAGTATTCTTGGAAAGAAAGTGTTTCATCACTGGTAGTAGTAATTGTTGTTGGGCATTCTTGATTTGACATAGGTAAAATTTTATATGAGCATCCATAAAATTGAACAAGATAGTCAGTTGCTTCAGATAAACTTTTACCAGAATTTAAGATTTTATTTCTCATAAGATGAGTAATCAAATCTTTGTCACCAATATGAAACCAATCCTCTAATTTAGCTTCAGAAAGTTTGTTGAGTAGATTAAAGGTATCATCCTTAATACCCCAACCAAATTTGCCTGATTGTTCTGTCAGATGATAAATTACTGTATCAATATCTGGGCACACCCTTAAGCCATACCAATCAAAGTCATCACCAGTATTTGAAATAATGGTTACGTCGGTATTGTTTGATAAATTTGCATGTTTCATTCCATATAAAAAACGAGCAGCGCCAACTCCACCGGAAAAAATAACAATTTTCATCAGAAAGTCCTGTAGTGTTAATATTTATTATTTTATATATTTTTAGTATAATACTGATCGTGGTAAATAAAAATTTATTTGTATATTTGTATTATTATAAAAAATTTATAGATTGGCGGACGCAATGAATTGGACAGACACAAAAGAACAAGAAGAATTCAGAATTGCTGTACAAAGTTTTATAAAAGATCGTCTGCCTGATTACTATGTAGAAAAATCTAAGGACCCTGCTGGAACAGATTTACAACCAGATGAGAATGGTATTCAGTATCATGAAGATTGGCAGCATGATATGGCTTTAGGATCTGACGAAGCAAAAAAGGGTGCAAAGGAATGGGCAGAAGCACTGGCTGAGAATGGCTGGTCAGCACCGCATTGGCCTAAAGAATATGGTGGCGGTGGTCTCTCTTCAATGGAACAATTTATATTTAAACAAGAACTTGCTCTAAATGGTGCTCCATTAGTTGGAGGATCTGGTGTTGCAATGCTTGGCCCAACATTGATTCACCATGGTACCGAAGAACAAAAAAAAGAATTCTTACCTAAAACATTAAATGGCGATATTCTCTGGGCACAAGGATATTCAGAACCTGGCGCAGGTTCTGATTTAGCATCATTGCAAACCAGAGCAGTGAAAGACGGAGATAACTATGTTGTAAATGGACAAAAAATTTGGACTTCGCAAGGTCATAAGGCAACATGGTTTTTTATGTTAGTCAGGACTGATCCGGAAGCTCCAAAACATCGAGGTATTACTTTCGTATTAGCTGATACAAGAGAAAATGGTGTTGAGGTCAGGCCATTAATTAGTGGTGGCTGGCAACATGCAACCAACGAATCTTTTTATACAGACGTCAAAATACCAGTTTCAAGAAGAGTTGGGGAAGAAAATCGTGGCTGGTATGTCGGTATGACCTTATTAGATTATGAGCGCTCCAACATAACTGGTGCGGTGGAGTTAAAAAAAGAGATAGAAGGATTAATTAATTTCCTCAATACAGATGAGGGTAAGCAAAAATCAACTATTGCAGATAGGGAATCTGTCAAAGGAAAAATCGTTGACCACTATATTGAAGCTGAAGTTCTAAATAATTTTGCTTTACGTATTATTTCAATGCAAGCAGCAGATCAAATACCGAACTATGAAGCATCAACTTCAAAAGTTTTTGGAGCTAATGCTCAAAAAGAGTTACAGCAAACTGGTATGAAAACATTTGGCCTCTATTCACAAATATGGGACTCATTGTCTAAATGGGCTCCAATGAATGCAAGGTTTACGCAAAATTCCGTACATAGCATTTCAAGAACAATTGCAGGTGGTACGAATGAAATACAAAAAAATATCATTGCCACTAGAGGTCTTGGTCTCCCAAGAGGATAATTTGAAGTAAAATTTAATCATTCTATAGATTGGCGGACTCAATGAATTGGGCAGATACAAAAGAACAAGAAGAATTCAGAATTGCTGTACAAAGTTTTATAAAAGATCGTCTGCCTGATTACTATGTAGAAAAATCTAAGGACCCTGCTGGAACAGATTTACAACCAGATGAGAATGGTATTCAGTATCATGAAGATTGGCAGCATGATATGGCTTTAGGATCTGACGAAGCAAAAAAGGGTGCAAAGGAATGGGCAGAAGCACTGGCTGAGAATGGCTGGTCAGCACCGCATTGGCCTAAAGAATATGGTGGCGGTGGTCTCTCTTCAATGGAACAATTTATATTTAAACAAGAACTTGCTCTAAATGGTGCTCCATTAGTTGGAGGATCTGGTGTTGCAATGCTTGGCCCAACATTGATTCACCATGGTACCGAAGAACAAAAAAAAGAATTCTTACCTAAAACATTAAATGGCGATATTCTCTGGGCACAAGGATATTCAGAACCTGGCGCAGGTTCTGATTTAGCATCATTGCAAACCAGAGCAGTGAAAGACGGAGATAACTATGTTGTAAATGGACAAAAAATTTGGACTTCGCAAGGTCATAAGGCAACATGGTTTTTTATGTTAGTCAGGACTGACTCAGAAGCTCCAAAACATCGGGGCATTTCATTTCTTTTAGCTGATACAAGAGAAAATGGTGTTGAGGTCAGGCCATTAATTAGTGGTGGCTGGCAACATGCAACCAACGAATCTTTTTATACAGACGTCAAAATACCTATTGCTCAACGCGTTGGAGAAGAAAATCGTGGCTGGTATGTTGGTATGACCTTATTAGATTATGAGAGATCTAACATTGCAGGTGCGGTGGAGTTAAAAAAAGAGATAGAAGGATTAATTAATTTCCTCAATACAGATGAGGGTAAGCAAAAATCAACTATTGCAGATAGGGAATCTGTCAAAGGAAAAATCGTTGACAGATTTATTGAAGCTGAAGTTCTAAGTAATTTTTCATTACGTATTATTTCTATACAAGCAGCTGATCAAGTTCCAAACTATGAAGCATCAACTTCAAAAGTTTTCTACACAACTTTGTTGCAACAGCTACAACAAACTGGCATGAAGGCATTTGGCCTCTATTCACAAATATGGGACTCATTGTCTAAATGGGCTCCAATGAATGCTAGGTTCACACAAAATTCAATGCATTTTGCAGCACGAACTATTTCTGGTGGAAGCAATGAAATACAAAGAAATATCATTGCCACTAGAGGTCTTGGTCTACCTAGAGGATAAAAGAATAATTATTCTTCAAACGTTGCAGTACCAATTGCAGTTAATGCACTAGATTGATTTTCTGACCAAACGCGGTAAATATTTTTTTCATTTTCTTTATGAACAAATCCGCCTTTAGCAGTTTGAATATCGCCTGCAAAGACCGTATTAACAAACTTGATATCTAAAGTTCCTGTATTGTAATAGGAATCTCCAAATTGTTCACACATCATTCGCGCAAGTAATCCAAACGCTAAGGCGCCTTGGGCTCTAGGTCCAGGATCGCCATTATCTAATGCGGCTTGAACATCAGTATGATTATTGATTTCACCAGGACCTTCAAGATCATTTAAATGTTCTTGAGAAGTATTGTATTCAATAAGTCCAAATACCTCACTGTTATCACTTAATTCTGGTGGTCGAGGTGAACTAGATCGTTCAGGCCATTTTGCAAGCTCATCAGCATTTACTGTAGTTGCCCAGGCTTTACGATGACGATGTATTAATTTGCCTTCAACATAAGCATCAAGACCCCACTCAGTATAACCAATACCTCTTCTTTGGTATTTATCAGTAACTTGTGCATGTAGATCGATTACAGTATCCACAGGAATCGGACCATGAAGTTCCATCCACATTCTTGCTAACCCACCCGGTCCAGTTTCTCGTGGATTTTTTTCACCTGGCTTTTCGCCAAAATATCTAATTGGTTGCAAGATATTCATGCTCGGATAATAAAAAATAGACGGAGGAGCAACATTCTCTAATTGTGAATTATTATTTGGCTTCCAAGGAAATGCATCCTCATAAATTGTTGCCCATCTCTTTACATCGTCATGTGTAAAAATAACTTGGTATTCTCCTAAAGAACCAGGATGAATATCATAAAATGCATTTGCATTATCGCCATCTTTTAATTTATAAGTTCCAGGCAAAACCATAGAATTTGCATTAGACATACTTACTCTCCCATCAAAATAATTGCTACAATATTTTGCAACTAGAGTTTAATTATAATCAAATCAATGATCGTTGTGAACAAGAATGAAAAGAATACTGTTATTAATGCCTGGCAATACATACAGAGCAAAAGCATTCATTGACGCAGCAAAAAAAATTAAAATTGATCTAATAATCGGCTCTGATCAAGAACAGACACTAACGAGCTTATTACCAAATAAATATATCACGCTTAATTTTCATAAGATTAAAGTATCAAGTGAACAAATATATAATTTTAATAATAAAACAAAAATAAATAAAATTATCGCAGTAGATGATCAAGGTTTATTGCTGGCAAGTGCTGCATCAAAAAAAATAGGATTGCAGTCAAATTCTTTCTTTTCAATGAATCTGACTAGAAATAAATATTTACTTAATAAACATATTCAAAAAAATGAAAAGTCTCCTTATAATTTTTCACTTCATAATAAAAATAATAAATTGAAATCTTTAAAAATAAAATATCCAATAGTTATTAAGCCTTTAGGCTTATCAGCAAGTAGAGGTGTTATGAGAGCAAATAATGAGCATGATCTAGAAAAGAAAGTTAGTTTATTATTTAATCTCTTAGAAAATGAATTTTCACATGAATGCGTAAGTGAATATGAAGCAGAAAATATCCTCATTCAAGAATATATTCCAGGTAAAGAATATGCTGTTGAAGGAATTATTGAAAAAGGACAATTTAAATTAATTGCTATTTTTGAAAAACCAATTCCTCTCACGGGCCCCTATTTTGAAGAAACAATTTATATCAGTGATCCAAATTTTGATCAAGAAGCAAAAAATAACATCAAATCAATTTCACAAAATCATATAGAGTCTATTGGGATTTCTGAAGGAGCAGTGCATTTGGAATATCGAATAAATAAAAAAGGTATCCATTTAATAGATATTGCAGGTAGATCAATTGGAGGTCATTGTTCGCAAGTTTTACAATTTAATAATGATGTGCTCTTAGAAGAAATCATTCTTAATAATGCAATTGGTAAGAAAAATACTGCGCACATTAAAAAAATTAGTGGTGTTATGATGATCCCTACTACAAAAGAAGGGAAAATAAGCAAAATTATAGGTTTAGAATCTGCAAAGAAAATTAAATATATCACAAATATAGATATGACTGCTTTCAAAGGACAGGAAATAAAAAAGTTACCAAAAGCAAATACATACTTAGGTTTCATTTTTGCAGTAGGCCCAAATAAAAGCATCGTTAAACGTGCACTGCAGAGATCTTATCAATGCATACAAGTTAATTTAATTTGAAAAATCAACGGCAACTAGATGTTGTTCAGTTGGCTCAGCACAACAATACCAATCTTCCGTTGAGCCAACTGAAAACACTTCAAAATCATTGCAAGTTTGAATAATTTCATTTGTATTAGTCGAAACTAAGTTGCATAATTGTTGAAAAAAATCCGCCTGAGACATTGTATCCTCTGTACTCAATGCAATTAATTGAGATACCTCAGCAAATAATTTTTCAACATCTGAGTTTTCATGAGACCATTCATGATTTAGTGATGTAGGAGAATATTGCATATCAAATGCATTGAGGCTTTCTCCATCAAAAAGTGCAGAGTATTTTGGTATCAAAAGTTTAATGCCATATTGAATTCTTGGAGTTAATCCAACTAAATCATTTTCAACAATAAAATTGATCATTTTCACGTAATCTAAGTAATCCATCCATGGTGTGAATGGTATCCAGGTAGGTTTAATAAATAAATTAGCATCTCGGCAAATATCAAGAGCATGATGCATATCATATAAATTATGATTTTTTTTCAAATGAGCTAATACAGCATCGCTAGTTGATTCAAAGGCAGAAATTATATATAAAAAATTTAAATCATCAAGTGTTGTAATTAGATCTTTATATTCTAATATGTGCTCAACTTTAATAGTTGCATCAAAAGTCAATTGGGGATATTTATCTTTTATTATTGAGGCAATCTTTAATGAGTGTTTTGGTGCATTAAAAAAATCTGGATCACCAAATGTTATATGTTGAGCGCCTTCATTCACCAAATTATCTACATCAGATAAGATAGATTTTTCATCGATCACGCGAAATTTACCTTTGTAGACTGCGGTCACAGGACAATGAGAACATATATGTGCACACCCTCTGCTTGTTTCAATGTATCCATTAATTTTTTCATTATTATGATATTGAATTTTTGCATATTCACTTAATACAGGAAGCTTGTTGCGTTCTGGGACTAAAAATTTTTGTCTAGAAAAATCCATTTTAGGTGTATCCCAAAAATCAGAATTTAAATTTTCATTATTTTGATAGAGATATTTATTAAGCAATAATTCCAAATTTGGTTCAAATTCTCCTGCAAATGCAGAGTCTAATAAATTTTCAGAAAGTGCGTCTTCTAATTGAATAGCATAGAGACCAAAAGCAGATATATGCGCATTAGAATTTAGCTCCCTTAATTGTGGTAAAATACTCAGTGCCATTCTTGCAGCAGTATGCATTGGCACAGAAAGTAATATAATATCTGCAGAAATAATCTCATCTACATCGAGTTTTGAGATTGATAGATCGACTAATGTAAAATTACAAGAATG
Source organism: Dehalococcoidia bacterium (assembly GCA_045562675.1). Classification (GTDB taxonomy): domain Bacteria; phylum Chloroflexota; class Dehalococcoidia; order UBA2979; family UBA2979. The sequence goes on along the minus strand of JBJKVL010000008.1, from coordinate 60,104 downwards.
TTTTTTAAAAATTGCTGCTGCTGCTGCAAGAGACAAAGGCTGATGACCAAGATCATACAATGAAATACCGACGATGTTTAAATTTGTCGAATGATTTTTCAGCAAATCCATAGTTTATTTTTTTTCTGATGCAAAATAGGGATTTTCACCACTCGTATGATCAGTGCTATCAATTAATTCTTTAATTTCAGGAATAGCTTCTTGAACCATTACTTCTACTCCTTGTTTAAGAGTAACACTCGCCATACCACATCCTTGGCAGCCTCCACTCATCTCTACATAAGCAGCATCACCTTTTACATCAATTAAGTTAATTTGACCACCATGAGAAGCAATAGCTGGATTCACTTGTTGATCAAATAATTCTTGAAGCTTAATTGCAATCGGATCGCTCCATATTGGATTCGGATTATTAAAAACAAAACCATTAGCAACAGTGTCTGTTGGATCAAAATCAATAACGAGACCATCTAGATGAACAGAGTTCTTTGCCTCAATATATAAGTTTAATGATTCAGAAATAGCCTGTACAGAGTCTGATTCATCCTCTTGGCCTTGATCGACTAGTGATAATTTATGATCAAAAAAACCATCTTTTCTACCAGCAATCGATATCTTAACACCTGAAATTTTTTCAGGAAAATTTTCAGCAGCTTCTAATAATTTGCTAACAACTTTTTCAGTTAATTCAACCTTTGGTTGGATATCATCATTAACGGTCATATTTCACTCTTTCACAAAATTCATATACCAATTGATTATTTTGTACAATAATAAGATATCAAAGAATTTATTTGGTGATACATAATTAAATGAAAAAGAATAAAGTTTTTTTTGGATGGTACATTGTCGTAGCAACCATGGCTACGATGTTTGTTGGCGGGTCAGTGCAAGGTTATGCAACTGGTGTCTTCTTAGTGCCGATGAGCAATGAACTTAATTGGACAAGTACTGAATTTATTGGAGCCATTACAGTCTCCTACATAGTTACAGCAATCATGGCAGTCTTTATTGGAAGTTATATTGATGAGCATGGCGGTAGAAAACTCATGTTCATTGGAACATTCATTATGATAATTTGCTTACTTTTATTAGCAGAGATTCAGACATTATGGCAATGGTATCTAGTTAGAGGGATACTGCTTTCTATTGGAGTTGCTATGGCAACTTTTCTTGTAGCTCAAGCAACATTAGCCAAATGGTTTATTGTTCGTAGAGGCAGAGCAATTGGTATATCTCTTGTAGGACTATCTATCACTGGTATATTAACTCCTTCGCTATTAACTCCTTTTGTAGACACATTTGGCTGGCGTACTGGATGGCAAATTATGGCATTAATTACTGCATTATTACTTTTTCCAGCTTCAGCAACAATGAGAAGGCAACCGGAAGATCATGGAATGCTGCCAGACGGAGAAGTTGTAAATCCCCAAAATGGAGAATCAGTATATCAAGAAGAAAAATCAATTACTAGAAAAGAGGCAATGCGCACTTCAACATTTTGGCTTGTTTTAATTGCTTATGCGTTATCAAGCCTGACTTTCCCAGCAGTTGGAGCACATACCATCCCATTTTTAACAGACATAGGATTTGAAAGAACTCGATCAGCGGCGATGTTATCCCTTTTTGCATTTCCTGGTTTATTAACAAGACCTATATGGGGTATTATTGCAGATAAAGTAGATATTAGGCTCCTTTCCTTTATAGCTTTTATTGCATGCCCTATTGGTATTTTTATTGTATTAATTGGTACTTCTGACTTAAATTATATGCTTGTGATAGTTGGCTATCTAACTCTAGGGATCAGTATTTCAGGAGTTGTGCCTCTACAAGAAATAATCTGGCCACAGTTATTTGGTAGAAAACATATAGGGAGTATTAGAGGTGCAGTAATGCCATTTATGATTATTTTGTCTTCCACCAGTCCGTTGATGGTTTCAGCATATTTTGATTTAATTGGCAATTATACTGGAATTTGGATTATCTTTGGCTCCTTATCATTAGTTGCTTCTGTAATTATTCTGTTTGTAAAAAAAAATATAAATAGTTATAATAATGTTCCATAAAACTTGGAGACAAAATGCAACAACCTCTACAAGGAGTCAAAATAGTTGAAATTGGTGGGACTATTGCTGTTGCATCTGCAACTAAACAATTTAGTGATTTTGGTGCTGAAGTAATTAAAATTGACTTGCCAGATGGAGGAGAAATTCGAAGAACACCACCATTTTATAAAGATGATCCTAGCTTAGAAAATGGAGCATTTCATATTGCTTTAGATACTGGGAAAAAATCAATCATTGTAGATCATTTATCTTCATCAGGGAAAAGTGTCATTGAAAAGATATGCCAAGATGCAAATTTAGTTTTTTATTAATTTGCCTGTTAATGAAGCCAAAGACTTACTAAAGATAATTAAAAAATTGAAAAATACAAGTACTGTGACAATCACTGCTCACGGCATCGAAGGCCCTTATAGTGAACGAACTGAGAATGAGATGTCTATGTTTGCATGGACTACGAGAATGGAAAGACATGGGCATGATGGTTCTGAGCCACTTAAATATGGCCCCCATGTCGCCACTATACAAGTAGGATCAACAGCTGCAGCAGTCGGCCTTTCAGTTGTTTGGGGGGCAAGAACATGATGGAATTCGCAGAGATGTTGATGTTTCTGGCATAGAAGCATTAGCAGGGAATGTGGATACTGGATATGTTGACTGGGTGTTATTAGGCACGCAAAGAAAAAGCGGCATGGGTCGTAATACTGATAATTATCCTATTGGAAATTACAAATGTAAAGATGGCTATGTTATGTTTGCGGCAACTTTAGGTCCTCAATTTAATAGATTATGTGAAGCTATCGGCCATCCAGATTTAATTGATGATCCTCGCTTTACAGACCCAATTGAAAAATCAAAACATTTTGATGAATTCATGGAATATCTAGATCCTTGGTTATCTGTTAGAACAAAAAAACAGGTTTTTGAAGAAATGCAAAAATACCGGGTGATGGTTGCGCCATTGTTAAATATGTCTGAAGTCACAGAAGACATGCAAGCAATCGCTAGAAATTCATTTGTAGAAATTGAGCACTCAAAAATTGGTAAAACAGTAATTCATGGGGCGCCCTTTAAAATGCCTAATGCATGGCATGCAGAAGGACCACCAGAATTTGGAGAACATACTTCTTCACAACTATTACATATAGGATATTCAAATGATGAATTGCTAGCACTATTCAAAATAGGTGCAATAGGCTAACCATGAATAAAAAAAGATATAAAAAATCTCAAATCCTTAAAGGGGTCAAAGTTATAGATTTTGCTGAAGTATGGGCTGGACCGTTTGGCGCATCATTAATGGGCGATATGGGAGCTGATGTCATCAAAGTCGAATCTTACCCAAGAAGATCGTTAACACGACCTATCAAAGTTGACGCTCGAGTTGCTGATGGTCCTGGGCCTACATATGAACGAACTTCACCTCAAATTCAAGGAAATAGAAACAAGCGCAATATTGCCCTAGATATAAAAAGTAAAGCAGGCATTAAAATTTTTAAAAAATTGATTGAACATGCAGATATCATTATAGAAGGATTTGCTGCAGGTGTGATAGAAAAATTAGGATTTAGTTGGGATGAAGTACGCAAAATAAATGATAAAATCAGTATGATTTCAATGCCTGCCTGGGGCGTAGAAGGACCCTATAAAGGTTACACCGGTTTAGGTTCTGGAATAGAAGGAACTACTGGACATGCTGCAGTACGTGGATTAAAAGAAAAAGACATGATACATTTGCCAGGTAATTTCATGACTGATGCAACAGCTCCAATACAAGTTGTTTTTGCATCTATAACAGCCCTCATGCAAAGACAAAAAACATCAAAAGGTTCATTTATTGACATGTCACAATCAGAAGCTTTTGCATGGCATTTAGTAGGACCGCTTGGTGAATGGACTCTAAATAATAGAGAACCAGAAAAAAATGGTAACAATGATCAATATATTGTCCCTCATAATGTATTCAAAACAAAAGATCAAAAATGGATAGTTATTGCTGCTGAAAATGATTTGCAATGGGAGGGCCTATCAAATGCTTTAGGGCAACCTGAATGGAGTCAGATAGAACATGAGTGGAGTACAATCAATAAGAGAGTCAATAACCGTCAAAAAGTTAATTCTGCTATACAAAAAATCATTGATGAAAAGACCAGTGATGAAATCGTTAATATTATTCAAGAAAATGGTGCAATTGCAAGTCCTATAGTTGATGCGGTAGGCATGTTCAGTAATTTACAAATGCAATCACGAGAATGGTTTCAAGCTATAGAAATGCCTTATTTAGGTGAGCGATTATTACCTGGCTTTTTGTGGAAAATACAACCGGATCAACCAATTTATGATTATCGAACAGGAATGGTTGGTGAACACAATGAAGAAATATTATTAGAATTGGGTTTTCAAGAAAAAGAAATCAATAATTTTTATGAAGAAAATATTATTGGAAATAAATATGCAGAAGAATAAATCATTAAATTTACCAAGCTGTCAAATTTTATCTAATTTAAAAATTATTGATTTTGCTGAGGTATTTGCAGGACCCTTTGGTATTTCATTAATGGCAGATTTGGGTGCAGATGTCATTAAAGTCGAATCTTACCCAAGAAGATCGTTAACGCGACCTATCAAAGTTGATGCAAGAGTTGCTGATGGTCCTGGACCTGCATATGAAAAGACCGCTCCACAAACACAAGGAAACCGTAATAAAAGATTTATAGCACTGAATTTAAATGCTTCAGATGGAAAAAAAATATTCAAAGAATTAATAGAATGGGCTGACATTTTAATTGATGGATATGCTGCAGGAGTAATAGAAAAATTAGGATTTAGCTGGGATGAAGTCCATAAAATCAATGATAAAATCAGTATGATTTCAATGCCTGCTTGGGGCGTAGAAGGACCCTATAAAGGATATACAGCTCTCGGTTCACAAGTTGAAGCATCATCAGGACATGTATTAGCACGCGGGAATAAAAATAAATCTACTGAGGACATTTTAGGAACTATTCAAACCGATGCAAGTGTTCCAATGGAAGTAATATTTGCGACGATATCATGCATGTACAGAAGAAAAGAAACACAATTAGGCACATTTATAGATCTATCTCACTTAGAAGCATTTTCATGGTATTTACCTGGCATGCTATCAGATTGGCAATGGAACCAAAGATTAACAAAACAATTAGGAAATGAAAATGAATCGTTTGTGCCTCATGGTTGCTTCCCTACAAACAGGATAGATGAATGGGTTGTGCTTGCTGTAGAAAACGATCATCAATGGCATGAATTATGTATTTTATTTGAAAAAAAAGAATACAGTAAAATAGGTCATGAATGGGCAACTATTCAAGGTCGAATAAGCCATAGAGAAAAGATTAATGCTTGGATTACGCAGGAAACAAAAACACGTAATCGAGATGAGCTTATATCATTATTTAATAATAAAAATGTGATTTTTGCTCCAGTTATGGATGCTCCATCATTATTAACTAGTGAACAACTAAATTATAGAAACTGGTGGCAGAGCATAGATCACAAATATTTAGGAAGCAGATTAATGTCTGGTTTTTTGTGGCACATAAGCCCTGATAAACAGCAATGGGATCGACCTGCCGGTTTATTGGGAGAGCATAACAGCGAAATACTAGATGAACTAGGCTACAACGATGAAGACATACAACGTTTGTATTCCAACAATTCTATTGGAAACGAATTTAAAGAATAAAAAATTAATTTTTCCCAAAGGCTTCTATCATGAATTTTATGTTCTCATGAATACGTTCATGAGACATTAAAGCAGATGCACAATAAAAAGTTGATGTGTTTACAACTCCTTCATATTTTTGAGCTTGCTCACGGACTTGGTCTATATTGCCATAAATTGAATGTTCACGAGCAATTTCATCTGGAACAGCATTAATTAATGCATCAACATCATTAGGTGTTTGAAAAAAAGCTTCTTGAATTTTCTCTCGCACATCTGAATATCCTTGAGAATCTAAAATAATTCCATAACTACGAGTTGCCATGAACCTAGCAATATGCAATTTTGCCTCTCGTTCAGCCTGTTTTTCATCAGGAGAAATTGCAGTTACGATCCAGGCATTATGATCAAAGTCTTCTCTAGTTCTATTGCTACGATTAAGACCTTCGTCTATCGATGGCCAAGCAACTTCATTAATAAATCGTACTGAAGCTATTGGATGACCACATAATCCATCACAAAGATCTCCAGCTAATCGGAACATAGCCTTATTCACTGCTGCTAAATAAATCAATGCAGGTTCAGGAGGAATATTGGTTGCTTCGCCTCCAAAGCCTGCTAAGCCAGAATCAGAAATTACTCCTCTAAGCCCTTTGCCGGCTAAAGAATAATATTGACCCTGAAAATCCATGTCTTCATTATATGGAGTAGCCCAAGCAATTTTTAAACCTTTTATCATTTCGCGCAATCTTGTTGCAGGATGATCGAACTCTTTACCTAGCTGGTTAATATTCATCCTTTTAGTGCCCCCACCAAGCCCCAAAATAAAACGATTGTCAGATAATCTTTGCAGATCAACACTTGACTGTGCAAGTTCTCTAATATCATGAGCAAAAGCACGTATTACTCCTGAACCAAAAGGAGTTGTATTAGTTGTTTTTGCAATAGAACCAAAAAGTGGAATGCTTTCTCCAGAATTCCAAATTAAATCAAAGCCAGCTGATTCTGCATCATGTGCAAGTTGCGGCTTGGCCTCTAGATCTGAATAAGCAAGAGAAATTCCTCTTTTATTTTTTTCAGTCATAAAAATCCTTCACTAAACAAAATCAAAATTTTAAATACATTTTTTTATGCCAGATATCAGCTTCTAAAAAATCTGCACCTTCTTCAGCATAGCCCAATTTAATATAAAAAGGAACTACATCTAATTGAGCATGTAAAATTAATTTATCAAAATTATTCTTTTTTGCATAATCGTGCAATACTTCCATCAGCATGTTTCCATAGCCATTTTTTCTGAATTGCTCTAAAATGGAAACACGACCTACTTTCCCTATAATTTTTTCACTTCGAGAAATAATCATACGAGCAGTACCAATCGGCTGTTGGTCCAACAAAACAAGAATCACAACAGCATTCCCATTATGAATATCTTGAATACTATCTAAGCCATCATTTTCAAGAACGCTGTCTACGCCTTGGCCTTTTACAAAAACTTGATCGCGTATTTCAAGCGCTCTGCCTAAGTCACGAATATTATCTACAAAAATAATTTTCAGTATGTCAGTCACTTTACATTCCTTTAAAGTCTGGATCTCTTCTCTCTCTGAATGCAGTGCCGCCTTCTTTAGAATCTTCAGTCAAACTTGTAATACTTTCAGCAATTCTATACAACTCCACATGCTCATCAGCATTTGGTGAGGCCTGTTTATATATCATCCATTTGGATAATGCAGTTGCATAAGGAGAGTTTTGAGCAATCTTTTTAGCCATATTCAAGGTAAAATCCATTAATTCATCATCTGGAACAACCCAATTAGCCAAACCAAGCTCTAATGCATAATCTGCTCCTATTGGTTCCCGTAATAAATAAAGCTCTAACGCTTTAGCTGGACCAACAATAGTTGTTAAAGTGGCACTTGTTGCATTTTCTAATGGAGCAGCAAATTTTGCCCAAACTGGGCCAAGCTTAGCACTTTGTGCAATAATTCGTAAATCACACCACAGAGCATCACCAAAACCAGCACCATAAGCATATCCATTCACTGCTGCTATAAATATTTTCCCAGAATTACGTATAGCATTTAACTGAGGATTACTTGCAGGAGGCCTTGTCCAAGCAGGTAAATTACCTTTTTTCATTGATGCTGTACCTTTTCGAAACATTTCAGGATCAGCCCCTGGATGCCATCCCTTGCCAATGCCTGTAATTACAATCACTCTGACATCATCATCATTTTCAGCATCCTCAATTGCTTCATAATATGCATCCATCATTTCCTGATCCATGGCATTTAATTTGTCAGGTCTATTTTTAGTAATTATTGCAACATGACTATCTTTTTCATACAGAATTTTTTCATGATCCCATTTTAATGACATTTTATCTCCCATTCCTAAGTAGTATTTTTTTGCTGAAATTTTTTAATCAAAACAGTATCATAGATATTAACAATAAATATTAATCAAATGTTATTTTCATAAAATTGTTTTTTACGAATCAAGAGAGAAAATGTCAAAAAAAATATTCAATAATTTAAATGTTTTAGATTTAGGCATTGGGCCAGTAGGTGGCCTAGCATCCATGATTCTTGCTGATCATGGAGCAAATGTGCTTGCTGTAGAGCCACCCGGTGGAGACCCTTTTCGTAAAATGGAATCTTCTTCAATTTGGATGAGAAATAAGGAGAGCATAGAGTTAGATTTTACTAATCAAAAAGATAAAAAAGAACTCCAGGCGTTATTGAGCAACACTGATATTGTCATTATTGCAAGAAGCCCAAAAGAGCAAAAAAAATTAGGTTTAACATACTCAGAATTAGCTCAATATAAAAAAGACCTAGTTTATTGTTCAATTAATGGCTTTGGTAATAAAGGTAAGTATAAAAATTATCCTGGATACGATGCGACTATCTCAGCAATTAGCGGAAGAATGCAAACACTTTCATCAATAGTTAATAGAGAAGGGCCTTCTTATAGTATTGTGCCAGTAGCAAGTCATGCTGCGGCATTTAATGCATGTACCGGCATTGCCACAGCATTAATTAAAAAAGAATTAACTGGCGCTGGACAAATGGTTGAAATAAGTTTATTACGCTCATTGATGTTATATGATTTTCATGAACTTTTCTTAGAGCAATTATCCAAAAAAAATAATAAGCTCTATGGTCCAAATGGTGAGTTTGGAACAATTGATCGAAATCCTGCATTATCCTATCAACCTTTTTTGACTAAAGATGGGTTATGGATACAAACAGGAAATTTGGTAGAAAGATTATTTTTAGCTTTTGCTAAAGAAATGAAGTTGAATGAAGAAGACATTAAAAAAAGCAACCAATCATTTCATCATCAGGAATTCCAAAAAATTAAAGAAAATTTACGAAAGCAAATTATTGATACTGGAAAAAAACATACAGCTAGATATTGGACAAAAAAATTTAATAAGAATGGCAATATTGCAAACGAAGTATATTTAAGCACACACAAAGCACTTTCACAAAAAGATATCATTGCGAATAATAACGTAATTGAGACTAATACTGCAAATCACGGTTCATTCAAACAAGTAGGGTTTATTGCTAATTTTTCTGGAATCAGTCAGTCAATTTACAAAAACCCCCCTGAAATAAATCAACATAAGAAAAATACTTTAAAAAAATTTAAATCTAAAACATTAATACAACAAAAAAAGAAAAACACTACAAGTCTGCCATTAAGTGACATAACAATTATTGAAATAGCATCTGTAATCGCAGGCCCCTTAGCAAGTTCAATTCTATCTGATCTTGGTGCGCGAGTAATAAAAATTGAACCTATTACTGGTGATCCATTTAGATCGTATAGAGATGAAATACCTATAACAAAAGTGAATGCAGGTAAAGAAAGTATTGCAATCGATTTAAAAAGCTCCAAGGGCAAAAAAATCATGCATCAGCTAATTAAGAACGCAGACGTTTTAGTACATAATAATCGACCTGGAGTCGCAGAGAGATTAGATTTTGGTTACGAAAGAATAAAAAAAATTAATAAAAAAATAGTATATGCATGGATTAATGCGTATGGCTCTAAGGGACCTAGTCTTTCTAAACCAGGAGCACATCCGATTGCAGGCGCAGTCTTGGGTGGTGCATTTCGACAAGCAGGAATTGAAATCCATAACAATAAATTAGACTATGAAAAGTTAAGCACAAAAAAAATTATTGATCTTGCTCGACAAATTCATGCTGCAAATGAACCAAGTCCAGATCCGAATACATCAGTAGTTGCAGCTGCGGCAATATCAATGGGAATTTATAGACTGATTAAGGATAGTACCGGCTCCTTCATAGAAACAAATATGCTTGGTGCAAATGCATATGCACAGTTACATGAATTCTATAATTTTAAAGATCGCAAATTGCCAGAAATGTTAGATAAAAATTTATTTGGAATATCACCATATAAACGATTATATCAAACTAAGAAAAATCAAAAAAACCAATGGGTGTTGTTAATGATACAAAATAAAAATGAATGGAGTCTTTTTTGTAGTCTTGCAAAAAAACTATCACCAATTAATAAACTGTCCAGTAAACAATATGGTAAATCAGATAATACTGTAGTAAAAAATGTAGAAAGTTTCTTTTCAAAATTTACAGCGCAAAAGCTTGAAAAATATTTCATTAAAAATGGTATCAATTGTGTAGTTGCTGATGGAGAAAAATTTGGTCCTTTCCTAATGAATAATGCTCATTCAAAAGCAAATGTGCTAACAGCAAGTACAAAAACAAAATGGGGGCAAATACATAGACATGCACCGGTAGTCACATTTTCAAAATCTAAAACAATTATAAAAAAACCGATGAATCTTGGTGAACACACTAACAAGATTTTACGAGAACTAGGCTATAAACAAGAAGAGATCAAGGCATTAGCAAATAGCTCAATTATAATTGAAGGGAAATAACGATATGCAGAAAATAATAAATATCTGGTATCAAGGGTATCTAGAAGTTGATGCATTGCCTGAATATCAAAATTTACTTACAAAACATGTAAATACATTAAATAATAATGATGTCGAAATATTTATTCATGGGATGCCAAAAGATTTTTTTTATGGCACAAGCCCAGCTGAAGTTACAAGATATGCATCTAGCAGCATGATATTTAGTAATCAAATTTTATTGAATGCAATGCAAGCAGAAGAGGAAAAATTTGATGGATTAATCCTAGGAACCATTCAAAATCTAGCCTTACAAGAAACAAAAAGTTTGATTGATGTACCAGTTGTAGGATATGGAGAAGCTGCAATGTCTTATGCAAATAAAAAAGGAGAAAAGTTTGCCGTGTTAGCTTTTAATCCAAACTTATTAGAATTAATTGATCTTCAGATTAAAAATTCAGATTTTAAAAAAAATGCTGCTCCTTCTATTTTAATTAATTTAGAATATAGCGATATTATTCATGCATTTAGAGATCCTGCAAAATTAATTAAAGAGTTTCAAAAATCAGTTATACAGGCAAAAAAACAAGATGTGAAAATAATTATACCTGGACAAATGGTTTTAGCTGAACTACTTTGGATTAATAAAATTAATCGATTAGAAGACATAGAAATTATTGACGCAATGAAAACTTCCATAGAAGCTATTGTAGATAAAATTAAAAATAAAACTAATCTAGAAAGTGGATTTTGGATATCAACCCCACCAAATTCATTAAAAAAAATAATGAAAGATAAACTACAAGATCATAAATAGATTATGAATAATTTGTTAAATCAATTATTTGATCAACTGCTTTTTGTTCATCTAAAGTCCAAATGAACTGTTTTATTTTAGATACTTGATCATCATTAAGCAAATTTTCTGCACAAACTTCAAATTTATTTTCTAGCTCTTCCTCACTAAGTGGATTGTCTGGGCCCCCTCGATAATTCTCATCAGCATTAATACTATAAATATCTCCACTTTGAGTCTCAACTTCTATACGTGAGCGAATTTTATCTACACCTAATTTTTCTATAGCTTCATCATAGTGAGTTGATACCTTCTTTTGCATGTCTTGAACCTCTTGTGATTGAACAAAGTCATCTGTAAATTCTTTCTTGCCAGCCTGTCCAGAAATAATTATTGCAGATAATAAAAAGGCCATAGAGAATTTGCCCTCAAGTTCATTGCGTGCAATTGTATAACGAATAGGACCAAGTATATTATTGCCAGCAAATAATTTAACATGTTTGATATCATTTGGTCCAATGTTGTTGTCAAGCATAATTTTTTTCATTGCATCCATACTTGGGTGAGTCAACACTCCTGATGGATAAGGTTTTATGCTAACTCCAGGATCAACAATACTAAATGGTTCGCCAAATGTTGCTAATGTTGGATCAGGTGTGCCTGTTTGCCCTGCTACCTGAATATATCCCCATGGACCATCAAAAGCTTCCTTGTTTGCTGTAAATCCTTTCTGAGCTAAAAGTGCAGCAGTAACGCCATTTTCAGCAGCTCGCCCAACATGCAATGGTTTGGTCATAGTGCCAAAATTAACTCTAATGCCTGCAGCTAAAGAAACTGCTATACCTAATGCATTTGCATATTGCTCTTCATTTAGCTCTAATAATTTAGATGCAGTCGTAACAGCACCAAAAGTGCCAAAAGTGCCACTGCTATGAAATCCTTTTACATAATGATTTGGATTAATGATTTCATTTAATTTACATTCTATTTCTACCCCAGTAACAAATGCCTCAATAAATTTTTTACCTGAAACATTCTTTATTTTATCTGCAACGGCTATACCAGATGCTAGCGGTGGGATAGTTGGATGAGTCAAAAGCCCATATAACCTATCTTCACCTTTAGATAATTGTGTATCATCCCAATCCATAGCATGCCCTGCTAATCCATTCCATCGAGCAGCTAATTCGACAGGCAAACTTATATTGCCCTTTCCAAGTAATCTTGATTCATTTGGATAATCTAACCTAGTAAGCATGTCTTCCATAATCTTTAACGCGGGTTGTTCAGTGCCTGCAATGATTACGGCTAAGCCATCCATAAAACATCTTTTAGACATATGAATAATGTCAGAATGAAAGTCATCAATATTGCATCTTGTATAAAAATTAACAGCTTCATTAGTTATGTTTATACTTTTATCCATAGTAGACTCCAATACACTTAATTAGATTTTTGAACTGTACTTTTATTTTTATATCTTGTAAAAATTTCACCCGTTTTTTCTGAAACTTGTACTGAAAGTAATTCTAGTTCTTGATGCATAACATTATATGACTCAGTAGGCCTGATAGATGTAAATGGATTACTAGGTATAAATACTTGAGGACTAATGGTACTAAAATGTTCGTCGATTAAATTATTTTCAAAAAAAATACCATTAATCATTGGTCCCCCCTCTAATAAAGCAAATGAAACATCATAATGTTCGTACAAATAATTTAAGAGATAGCGTGCTCGATTATTTTTTGGTATGCTAATCACTTCCTTACAATGAAGAGATAATTCTTCAAATTTTTGTTGAGGTGCCGATTCATCTAAAAAAACTAAAGATTCAAATTCTTTCGATGTAAAAAATCTATTTTCAAGTGGTAAATTACCGCTATTTGTCAAAACACATGCAATTGGATGAGCAGATTTGTTATTTGATAAACGATTCTGAATTAATTCTTCTGATCTAATTAATGATGAAGATCCTGCAATCCGTAAAGTTTCAGCACCATTAATCACAGCATCTGCATGAAATCTTAGTTCACCCATCAATCTTCTATCAACATCAGAGCCAAGACCAGTACTATCATCCTCTGTAAATAAAGTATTACCATCAGAGGATACGATCATATTTGATATGACGTAAGGTCTGTCCGTATAAGGATTCATAAATGTAATTTCAGAATAACTAGGCTCTTGCATAAATTAACTCAATTCAGTTGAAGCAACATATCTCTTGCTACATTTACATTTGTTGAACGACCAAAAATTAGTAAGCGATCTCCTTTTTGAAGTGTTGTTTCACCTCGCGGTATAATTTCATCATTTTCACGATAAATTAAAATTGCTAACACTCCGTTTGGTAAAGACAAATCCATAACTTTTCTCCCTGAGACTCCTGCACCTACCGTAACTTCTAATACAAGTCGATTTTCACTACCAGATATGGCAGTATGTAAAGTTGGATTTCCCATGAGTTCAATTAATGCTCCTGCAGATGCGTCTACATTTTTGACTGCCTTAATACCTGCTGATTCAAACGCTTTTGAAGAATCAAGTTTATTAATAATTGCGTAGCCCTGAACATTAGGCTGTGCAGCTTTAACAATCTGAATAAAAAATAAATTATTTTCATCATTATTTGAAATACCTGCAACAATTTCAACATCTCTGAGATTGATTGACTGAATAAATTTTTCATCAACAGCTGAACCAATTATTGTTTGAATTTTTTCAGAATCTTGAGGAAAATATTCTGTATCCAATTCAGGCAAAATAACAATAACTGTATATCCATTTGTCGATAACTGATCGGCAATTTTTTTTGCTAAAGGTCCTTGGCCTGAAATTAAAGCTTTCATAGATTCTACTCCTAACAATCTTGCTAATAATTTTGCATATGCAAACTGCAAGACTACTGTAATTACTATAACTGAAAACACCATTGCCACAACTAGTGTACCATTCTCGCCACCTAATTTTTCACCTGCAAATGCTGCTAATGCTGCAGCTACAACACCCCTAGGTGAAACAAATGAAATAAAAATTCTTTCTCTAATTGTAAGCTCTGAGCCAAAAGAAGAAATAAAAACAACAAATGGGCGCAAAATAAAAATAATTAACATTATAGCTAAAAATCCATTTGGCCAAATCTTTAAAACAAATTCCAGATCAACAATTGCACTTGCAAGAATGAAAACTCCCGCGATTGCAATCCGAACAAATAAGTCTTGTGAATCTCTAACTTCGTTTTTATTTGGAATATCCATGCCCGATAAAGAAACACCTAAGAACGCAACGCTCATTAATCCAGCGCCGCCACTGATAATTTCTGCAATAGAAAAAGTGGCTATTGCAGAACCTACTAGTAATAACAATATTTCTTCCTGTAGTAAATTTTTACTTATTCTGAAGAGACCCCATAATATATAACTTGCGCATACACCAATCAATCCACCAATAATGACTCGATTAAACATTGAAATAATTGGGTCAGGACCAATACCTGAGAGTACAATTTCTAAAACAAAAATTGCAAAAATTGCACCTACAGGATCTATTAAAATAGATTCTCCTAATAAAACAGTTTTGACTTTATTATTTAACGATGCTCTTCGAATAAGTGGAACAATAACCGTTGGGCCTGAAACAGTGACCAGAGAACCGAATATCAATGCAGATTGCCAATCCATTAAACCAAAAAAATAAACGATAAGTGCAGAAATAGCAAAAGTTAAAAGTAGGCCGATGCTAATCAAATTTCGAATTACTCGACCAACTCTTCTTAGTGAAACAATATCAATCGCAAAAGCACCCTCAAAAACAATTAACGCAACAAGAACTTCAATAGTTAAATGATATAATTCACCTAATTCATTTGTATTAACAAGGTTTAATCCTGAAACACCAACAACAAGTCCAATAATTAAATAGAAGATAATTACAGGTAATGTGGTTTTTTTCAAATAAACATCTACTAGTACTAATGATGCACCAATAATACTAATCGTGACAAAAACTGCATTTTCCATATACGCTCATTAAAGTAATTAAAATAATTCAAACATTTCGTTATCAGCATACAGGAAATTGTGCAATAATCGATTTAATTTAAATATATATTTAATTTTTTTATTTGTGAAATACGAGAATATTATGAATACAAAAAAAGAAGATTTATTGCTAAAAAAAGCAAAAAATATTGGTGATAAAATAAAAAAACACGCTAAATATTACGATGCTAATCCGCAATACCAAAAAGAAAATTTTGAATTGCTCAAAACAAACAATTTTTTAAAACTTGCATTGCCAAAACCCTTAGGCGGCATAGAAGCATCTTTAAAGACAATTTTAAAAACACAAATTGAAATAGCAAAAGGAGATGCATCAACAGCCCTTGGAATTGGAATGCATCATATTGTTTGTGGATATGAAAATGAAAGCAATCTCTGGCCAGTAAAAAAAAGACGAGAAATTTTTAGATCAATAATTACTAATCACTATCTGATTAATAATATTGCTTCTGAAGAAAAGCTAGGCTCACCTAAAGGCGGTGGCAAGCCTAAAACCAAAGTTTATAAAGATAAAAATGGTATTTTGAAATTGAAAGGGGAAAAAAATTGGGCAACTTTATCAAGTGGTCTTGACCTTTTAATTGTATATGCATATAACACAGAATCAAAAAATTTATGCAGGGTCCTTGTCGACAAAAATGATCCTAATATATCAATCAATAATTCATGGGATGGATTAGGAATGCGATCGTCCGAGTCACATGAAATTATTTTTAACAATGTGATTGTTAACAATGCAAATATTCTATATGAGTATGGTAAACCAAAATTAAATAAAATTATCCCGTTCAATGCCTGGTTTCCGTTAATGATTGGCTCAATTAGTTTGGGAATTGCAATTGAAGCAAAATCGAAATTAATAGAATTTTTAAATAAAAGGAAACCGACAGGATATAAAAATGCTATTAGCGAAATTCCCTTTATTAAACATCAATTAGGAGCTATTGATGCAAAAATTATGATTAGCAGAAATTTCTTGTTGAATACAGCTGAAGCCTGGAGTAATAAGCGAGATAGAAAAAAACTTGTTCCATATGTAATTGCCGCTAAAAGAGATGCATCAGAAACGGGAGTATATGTAACAGATGTAGTAATGCGATTAGTTGGTGGAATCGGGCTAGAAAGACAAAATGAATTTGAAAGATTATTTAGAGATGCAAGATCTGGATTAATTAATCCGCCAATAGAAGCCAGGGCATTGGAATCAATTGCCGATAGTGCGCTAACAAATAAAAATAATGATTTTCTGTTATAATGACAGAAAAGGATTATGAATATGCGTGTTAAAAGAGGCTTTGTTAATACTCCAGATGGTCAAATAGAATATCGGGAGGCTGGTACAGGTAGGCCATTAATATTCATGCATGCTACTCCTGTCTCGTCAGCATATTTTGCAGAGTATTTTCATTTATTTCCTAAAGATTATAGATTAATTGCAATGACTACGATGGGTTATGGCGAATCATCCAAACCTGAAAATCCTTATACATCTGTTGAAGAATTTGCTCAATCAGTGGACTGGTTTATTGATGGCTTAGAACTTGACGAATTTGATTTATTTGGTACACATACAGGCGGTATTATAGCAATTGAAGTAGCAATTCGAAATGCAACAAGAATTAAACATCTTGTTCTTGATGAAGTAGGTAATTATGCAAATGAAGCTGGAATTGAACTACAAAAAAAAATTCATAGTTATTATCCAGCTGTTGACGATGGTAGTCACTTATTAAAATTATGGGAAAAAGCTGGAGGCAACAGAAAAGATGCTGATCTAAAATCTGTAACACAAAAATTTATAGACACCTTACTGGTAAATTCAGCAGAAGGATGTGATATTTATGAAAATATGGGTTGGGAAGGAGCTGGACCGTATGCCCTCTGTTATTATGACTCAATAAAAAATGGTTTAAAAATTAAAGTACCAACTTTATTAATCTATGGCACTGCTTCTAAATTATTAGATGTGGGAGAAGAAATACATAAAAATTTAATTAATAGCCAATTAGTCACTTTAGAAACAAAAAAAGAACGAGCTCAAGGCATGTTTACTCATGATCAAGATCCAGCTCGATGGATGCATGCAATCACAAAATTTCTAGACAATAAGTAGGTAATAAAAAATGTTAATTGAATTTCGAACATATCAAATCAAAGATGATCAAATTGAGAATTGGATAAATTGGTTTGAAAATAAATCAATACCGTTAATGAAACAACTCAATATGCATATCGTTGACTATCAATTTGATGGCACAGATTTCATTTGGATTAGATTATTTCAAGATGCAGAAGAACAAAAAAAGCAATATCAAGCATTTTTTGAAAGTAAAGAATGGGTTCATGAACTCAAAGATGAAGCATATGGCATGATTGATTCAATTAAAGTGAGGTTATTTCAACTAGATAATGTAGAAGGTTCAATGAATGTAGAATCTATTTCTGGAAAATTTTTAGAAGAATTTATACCTCCTGGTCGAAAGGTTTAATAATGTTTTTTCATATATTGTTATGGAATGAAAACGAAAATGCAAATCGAGCATTCATCGAAAAAGGAATGCATCGGATGCAAAAAGAAAATCATAATGACATGAAAAGATTAACATTTGGATACTTGCTTGAAGGAGAAGAAAAACCTGAATCACAAAGTGGCACATTTATTAAAAAAAATAACGAATTTATTAAAATAGATGAACCATATCAGTCATTTTTCTTAATGGATTTTGAAGACGAAGATGCATATTTGCGATATATAAGTTCCGAAGCACATGATGGTCCAAAAGCATTACATCCGAAGCCAGGCTTTGCATGGGAAGTATGCGCGAAGATGTGGGGTAAATATCTTGCAACTGATTTTTTATATGAATCTGCTTTTCCAATTGTTCCAAAGAGTACAAATGGCAATAAATCTATTATGCATATGGTTCTCTGGGAAATGACTAATGATGTTACTGAAAATACGGTTAATGAAATGTTTATAGCATTAAAAGATTTCAATAATACTATCCCAAATATTAGTAATATTGCATTTGGCAGAAAATTTTTAGGTACGTCTGGCAGTGAATGTTTAGTACATCAAAATCAACTTGTAGAACGAGGGACAGGCCCATTGCCCTACGAAAAAATTAACGAATCACCCAAATTTGGCTTAATAGTAGAATTTAAAGATAGAATAGATCTAGACAACTATCGTAATAGTCAGACTCACCAAGAATTTGTCAAAAAATATGTAAAACCATATTGGACTAAGATTTATAGACATGAATTAGAAATTAACTATGGATAAATGCTTATTTATTCCAGCTCATATCACCAAAAGGCATTCGATTATCTGGTAGCTGCCTACAGCCAAGTACGTTCTCTGAGTGAGCTATTTTATAAATTTGATTGCAAATAGGAATCATAACAGCATCTTGATTAAGTAAAAGTTGTAGCTTGCTTACTTGTTTTAGCCAAGATTCTCCATGTCCAACCTTTGGTAATTGACCTAATGCATCAAAAAATTCTTCATTATGGTATCGAAAGGGAAATAATCGCATTCGACCAGGACCAAAATCATGATATAAAGCATACATAGGATCCGCAACTCGCATCCCTCTGCCATCGGTACTGCCGCGCATCATAATTGGTGCAACATGCCCATTTTCACGCATCTGTTTATTTCTGTCAGTAACATCATCACCTGCTAAAATATTTAATTTAATACCTAGCTTGGATAATGTATCCACAATAAAATTAGCTGCTTCAGCAAAACCATCGCCAGGAAACACGTAAAAATCACATTCAAAACCGTCTGGTGACGATGACTCTAATAAAAGCTTCTGTGCTTTTTCTGGATCATATTCAAATGGCCAAGTATTGTGGTCATATCCTGGACTTTCAATTTTGACAAAACTATTCCATCGATCAGCTTGGTTATTATAAATTTCTGTGATGATTGTATCAATAGGCATTGCATGAGCAAGTGCGTACCTAACTTTAACATCATTCAAGGGAGCAAATTCTGGATCCAAGTGCAAAAACATTCCTGCATGCATTGCATTCATATTTACTTGTAAATGATCATGTTTAAGAATACTTGATAAATCTTTATCAAGAACACCTGGCATCAGATCAACATCACCAGAAATTAATGCATCAATAGCTTTTTGATGATCATCATATCTAATTAATTCAATATGCTCGATCTCTGGCTTGCCTTGCCAATAATTGTCATGACGCATAATAGAAATAGAATCTGAGCCAGCCTGATCTAAAATATATGGACCAAAACCAAACGATTCATTAGCAATTGCATTTTTGCCCCATGGATCCTCATCTGACAGTTGATCTTTGAATGCCTCTATATCATAAACTGATGGAGCATTTTGACACATGAGCCTCGGTAGAGATGGATTAGGTGCAGTTAAATTAAATTTAACTGTATATTTATCAACGATTTCAATATTTTCAAATTCTTGAACGGAAGCTAATCTTGCAACCCATTTACCTACATCTCTGAGAGCAAAAGCACGCTCCCAACCCCAGGCGACTTCATTTGCAGTCAGTTCATTCCCATCTTTACTATAAACCCCAGGTCTAATTTGAAAAAAGCATGCCATATGGTCCTCAGAGAACCACCATTTTTCAGCAAGTATATTTTTAAGATTGTGCCAATCTAATCTAGAAAAATTTTTATCATCATAATATGTTGATGGCCCAAGTAATTGATCATAAAAACTACCAAATAGATCCGAGCCAAGGTCATCGCCAAAGCCTGCAGGTTGCTCCACATCAAAAACTGTAGGAGTTGTTTTAACTGCAACTTTTAATTTTCTTTTATTCATG
Organism: Dehalococcoidia bacterium; assembly: GCA_045562675.1. Taxonomy (GTDB): domain Bacteria; phylum Chloroflexota; class Dehalococcoidia; order UBA2979; family UBA2979. The sequence goes on along the minus strand of JBJKVL010000008.1, from coordinate 39,727 downwards.
AAATTTCCATCCTAAAAATTTACTTTTTTGATATATCTGAATTTTAAAAGTATAGCATACAAACTTTCAATCATTTTACAAACATTCGAGTGACTCAGAGCATAAAAAAAGTTAAATTATATATCTTAGATAAAATTATTTTATCAACAATGCGCTCGTAGCTCAGTGGATAGAGCAGCGGACTTCTAATCCGCAGGTCGTAGGTTCGAATCCTACCGAGCGCACCATCTATAATAAGAAAATCATCATTTAAACATACACTTTTGCTATAAAATTATTTTTTCATAGTGGGAATATGTAGAATATAAACAACTCCAATTATTCCAACAACTACAATAATACTCTTTATGATAGCCAGACGATCAGGTAAAAAGAGGAAAATAGCTAGGAGGCAAAAAAATGTAATTGAAGACATAATTATATATTTTGTTCGTCGAGTCAGTGTCCCAGTTTCAAGATATTTTTTTGCTCCAGATCCTAAAAGTCTATTGTTTAGTAGCCAATTATATAATCTAGGAGAAGACTTAGCAAAAGCCCATAAAGCAACTAAAATAAAAACAGTAGTAGGTAATCCAGGAACGAAAATTCCTATAGCCCCTAAGGTAACACAAAGTAGACCTAGGCCAATCCAACATATACGTTTTATATTACGAATAGTCATAGAGAAATCATTGCATTACAAAGTCTTATATAGAACCCACCCTCACAATATATATTGTATAATTTATAAAATGATGAACTGGCAATCAATAAACGGACAAGCCCTCAAATATCTTCAAGATTATTTACAACTTGATACATCTAACCCTCCCGGTAACGAGTACTTAGCATCAGATTATTTTGAATCAATATTAAAAAAAGAAGGAATTGAAACTCAAACATTTACTACTGCTCCAGGGAGAAAAATACTCTATGCAAAAATAACTGGTACGGAAAAAAACAACGGCTTGATGTTAAGTGGACATTCAGATGTAGTGCCAGTTGAAAGGGATAAGTGGACAGTAGAACCATTTGGTGGAGAAATTATTGAAAATAGAATCTATGGTCGTGGTGCCATTGACATGAAAAGTTGTACTGTCATGCAATTTATTGCTTTTCTATTAATAAATAAACAAGAGAAAGCAATAAATAGAGATTTGATTTTTTGTGTAACTCCAGATGAAGAAATAGGATCGAAATTTGGAATGGCATGGTTAGTAGAAAATCATCCTGAATTATTAGAAATAGAATATGCGCTAAATGAAGGAGGATACGGATTTCGTGATATTGAGATCAACAAGGCACCAATTTTTGGCATAGGAATAGCAGAAAAAAAGCTTTGCTGGATAAAATTAACAGCAATTGGATCTCCTGGACATGGTAGTCAGCCTAATCCATCAAATGCTACAGTGCAGTTAAATATTGCTTTAGAAAAAATTATTTCATGGCAACAATCAAACTATCAAGAAACATTTCAAAATGATTATATCCAAAGCGATGATATAACGGATAAAGAATTGATTGCTATGAATCAAATAACAATGAATATTACAAGAATGCAAGCAGGGTATAAGCATAATGTCATTCCTGCAAAAGCGGAAGCTGTATTAGATTGCAGGCTACCACATTCAGTAAGTTATCAAGAGCTTATTTCAAAACTCAATGACATTATCGATAATAACGAAATACTTATTGACATTATTTCAGCAGATGAAGAAGCATTAACAGCAACCTGTGACTGGGAAACTGAATTGATTCAAATTATGAAATCTCAGATTAATAATCACTATAACGGCGCAACTGTATTTCCTCTTACCTCTGCATATGGAACTGACAATAGATTTTTACGAAGTCGTGGCATAAATGCATATGGTTTTATACCAGGCTTATTTTCATCAGAAGAAAGATCTGGTTTTCATAATCATGATGAATACATTACAACAGAAAACTTTTTGATGGGATGTAAAATGATGTATGGAATTATTGCTGAGCTTTGTCTCAGTGATTAATGAAACAACTTTATAATTTCATCAGCAAAAATATCAAGATCATCCAAAGGTTGTGACTGGTATGTGTTTTTATCATATGCAGCAATAATCACTTCATCCACACCTATATCGTTGAACTCGCCAATTGTTTGGCTTACTTGATCAACATTGCCACCAACTAAAGACCATGAATCTTTGCTTTTGGCATCTACTAAATTCTTATCATCTGAAAACAGAATATTAATTGCTACAGTTTTGTGAATTGTGCTTGAATCACGATTAATTTTTGAACAATGCTCTTCCAAAACATCGAGCTTTTTTTTGAAAAAATTTGGTCGAGCCCAAATATTCCATGCATCAGCATATTGCGCAACTGTTCGTAACGTAACTTTTTCACCACCACCTCCGATCAGTAAAGGAATTTTTGACTGAAATGGAGCCGGAGAAAGTTTTGCATCATCAAACTGATAATAATTACCTGAAAAATTAGTTTTCTTGCCACTTAATAATTCACTTAAAATTTGCGCACTTTCATCAAGCATCTTAACTCTTTCCGGCACTGATGGAAAAGGAATACCAAAGCTGTTATGCTCAATTTCCTGCCAACCACAACCGATTCCTAAGGTAAATCTTCCTTCAGAAATATGATCGATATTAACCGCCATTTTTGCTAAAACACCTGGATGCCTGTAAGTATTACCAGTAACCATAGTCCCAATTTTAATTTCTGGTATTAATGCACTGAGTGCTGATAAGCTAGTAAAAGATTCAGAAACAGGATTTTCATGTGAGTCATTTGGTGACATAAAATGATCCATTGACCATATGCCATGCCAACCATGTTCTGCAAGGTGCAGCCAATCCTTATGCATATTGATCCAAGAACCAGAAGCAGGCCATGCACTGAATTTCATTATTAATCCTTAAAATTATGCGTGTTGATTGATGAAAGTTAACACTTGATCCCATGCATCAGCAGATTCTGATTTAAATTCTTCATACTTTCTATCAAAAAAAGAATGAGGTGCATTATTATAAATAATTAATTCATTTTGTACATTGGCATTATTAAGAGCAGAACGAAATTTTTCAACTTCTTCAACTGGTATTCCAGCGTCATCTCCACCCATCAGTCCTAAAATTGGAGATTGAAATTCATTTACTCTTTGAATTGGTCCTGGTGTGCCATCTCTACTATCCCTAGTAGGATTACCGTAAAACCCAATTGCACCATTTATAGAAGATTGTGTAGATTGCATCCAAGATGAACTGCCGCCATAACAAAAACCAACAGTAAAAATGCTACGGCTTTTGTTTGAAGAACTTTCTTGAAGCTTATCTATTGCTGCATTAGTATCTTCTATAACCTGAGAAACTTTTGTTTGTGCTACGTGTTCCATGAAATCAAAATCGTCATCTCGTTTAGCAACCCCAGCCGTTCGACCAAAATAATCTATAGCAATAGCATCATAACCACTCTCTGCAAAACGTAATGCTAGCTCTTCATAGAACTTATACAGACCTCGAACATCCGGCAATACAACAATCCCGGGACTATTTTCTTTGCCACCTTCAGCAATAAAAGCAGCAAATTCAGTGCCATCAGCAGAAGTTAAGACCGTATCTTGGTGGCTTACCGATGCTCCATATATTTTATTGACAGGTGGACTTGAATCCAGATCAAAACACATAAATGACTCCCTTATTAATTTGGTTTTTTTATAATTGTCCCAATGCGAATAAGATTAGCATTAGATATATTATTATACTCCATTATTCTATTTATAGAAACATTCCACATTTTTGACAAATTCCACAAATTATCACCCGGGGCAATTTTATATGTATAATTCATATTAGTTTGCTGCATGGCACTACTATTTATAGTTTGATTAAGAGGAATATTAATGACGTCACCAACATAAATCTGATTTGGATTTCGAATTTGATTGTATGCAATAATTTCCTTAACATCTACTCCCCAATTATTTGCAATTAAATACAGATTTTCACCTCGTTGTATAGTATGTACAACATCTCTCTTCATAGGATGATCCCCATCAGGAATTCGAAGTACTTGTCCAATTGACAACATATTTTTATTTGCTATATCTGGATTCCAATCAAGAATTGTTTTCAAGCTTATGCCCCATTCATTACTCAATCCATACAATGAATCACCAGCTTGTATTTTATAAAATTTAGGCAATGGATCAGTATTTGACATTACTTTCATAATATTCTGACTAGTAGTTCCATACCTCCAAGCAGAAACGGTTTCGGCATTATGTGCTAAAGAGGATTGAATAAACTCACTCCACTCAAAAATATTTCTAGCACCACCCTCTCCTACAGGTTCAATGGCTGTTGAATATTGATTTAATTTTTTATATGCAGATTGAATAATGAAGCTTGGAGAAATGCCTGATGATGGAACATAATAACCATGATCATTATATCGATAAATATTGTCCCAAGTACTAAATGTTTCCCAATACAATTGAGGCGCAAGAGCATCACTTAATAAAGCAAAAGCATCAATTGGGATCGCGTCAATATTCCAAGGCCTTCCATCAATACTCGTAGTAATTCGTAAGTCTGGGTGTAATGATCGTAATCTTTCACCATATTGATATGCTGCTTGCTCAGTTCCTCTCCAAAATCCTCGTGCATGTTCAACATCTAAATATATGCTTCGAGAACCTGCCTCATAAGCCAATGAGGTCATATTAGCTTCTTCAATAGGATTTACGCCATGAGGTACTGACCATGTATGAAATGGTACACCCCCTGATTCAAAAAATTGTGATAGTTCATGAATTTTTTCTGGACCACTGACTGCATCATATGAAGGGTCAAATTCTGACATCCAATCTGTTCCATCATGTGTTTTTAAGACTACACCCAAATTAAATTTAGCAAGCTTATCTCGAATTTCGTATTTTGTACCATCTTCACTGAATTGCCATACCCATGACAGATGTTTTTGATCAGATGGAATAGAAGATGTTTCTGGATTAGTAAATAGATTATTACTGCTCGTTAATTGGAATTTTTGTACATTATTATCAAATAAAAAACTAGGGTTTAAAAATAAACCAAAGCTAGATAAGGAAGTTGCCTTTAAGAAATCTCGTCTATTTAATCGAGTAATTTAATTATCCTTAAAAATTACCCCGCAAATTAACTACCACTGAACAAACATCGGCATTACAACATGTAAAAAATTGTCGTCAGAAATGGATTTAATTACACCTGGACTCTGTGAACTAGAGCCTTCAATAATTAAATCTTCATTTTCTAATATTTGGAGTGCATCCATTAAATAACGACTATTAAATGCAATATTTAATTCCTCACCATCTATAGATGCGCCAATTTCACCAACGTTATCACCCAATTCGTCTGCCTTTGCAGCGATCACTAGCTTACCTGCTGACTCACCGGTTGGATTAGCGCTTAATCTTATAATTCCGCTTCCATCACGAGCAAAAATAGATGCTATTTTGGTTTCTCGAATAAATTCTTTAGAAGAAATTCTAATTTGTGTTTTCCATTCATTAGGGATTAATTGCTCATAATTTGGAAAGGTTCCTTGCAGTAACTGTGCAATCATCCTGGAATGACCAAGATCAAATTCGACTTGAGTATTTTGTTCATTTATTTTCATAGATAAATTTTGATCGCCTAGCTCATTTAAGAGCCTGGAAAGCTCACCAAGTGCCCTTGCAGGAACGACAAAAGATGGAAGATCAGATTCTGATTTTATATCCAATTTACAAACAGATAAACGAAAACCATCTGCAGCAGCAAGAGTAATTTGATTTTGAGTAATAGCAAATTGCACGCCAGTTAAAATAGGCCTAGAATCATCCGTGGCTGCAGAAAAAACAACTTTATTTAATGCGTCTTTGAAGGATTTTGCTGATAATTCAAATGTAGTACCAGAACTTTTTGGAATAGGTGGGAATTCACCAGGATCAAGACCCTCAATAGAAGATTTATTTTTTGCACATTTCAATTGTGCTTGATAAGTATTCTCTTTTTGGCCAAAATCAATCATATCTGGTGGTAAAGAAGCAACAAAGTCAGTTAAAAGCCTCGAAGGAAGAGCAAGAGCACCCTGCTCACCAACATTTGCAGGGATTGAATATGTGATTGCTAATGTTTCAGCATCAGTAGCAGAAATTATCAATTGTTCTTGCCCTGATTCTAGCAAAACATGATTGGTAATAGGTAGAGAGGAACGATTTGGAATCGCTCTAGACACTGCATTAAGCGCTTTCTGTAAATTATCCTGCTCACATGTAAATTTCATTTGACCACCAAACACTACTTTATTTGTTAAAGTGAGTTAACACATTAGCAATGAAAGTATACGGGTTTATAACATTTGGGGCAACTTAACTTAAAAAATTTATAACTTAATAGTTTTTTGACAAAATTTAGACAAATAAGGCAAATAAAATAGCTCAATCATAGCTCAAGCTATTTTTTTGAAGATAAAATATAGGAATTGTTATCAAATTTGTGAAAATAAATCAATCATTTTAAAAGCTGTATCAAAAAATTCTGCTCCTTTATGAATGCGATCATATGCCTGCTCTTCGTTCTCAACCGTAAGAACACCAAAAACAACAGGAATTTGATTATCAACAGCAATTTCTCGAAGACCTTGAGCAACTTGATTAACAATTAACTCAAAATGGATTGTTTCACCACGAATAACTGAGCCTAAGGATGCAATAGCATCATATTTATTAGTTTGAGCTAATTTATTCACTGTACTAGGAATCTCAAAAGCTCCTGGTACATTAAAAACTTCTATATTACTTATTGGAAATTCAACTTCTTTTGCACGATTAGTAAAACTTTCTAATAATTTAGAAGAAATATCCACGTTGAAGTTTGAAACTACTACTGCTATTTTGGCGTAATCTTTACTCATTATGCTTCATCTAAATTTAGAAGATGCCCCATTTTATCTCTTTTTGTTGTCAAATATTTTAAATTATGTTGATTTGGTGTTATTTCAATAGGCACTCTATCGACAACTCTTAAACCAAAACCCTCCAAGCCAGCTCGTTTCATTGGATTGTTGGTAATCAATTTAAGTTTTTTAATACCTAAATCAACTAATATTTGGCATCCAATGCCATAATCTCTTTTGTCTGCAGAAAAACCAAGGGCTTCATTCGCTTCGACTGTATCGAGGCCCTCGTCTTGCAAGCTATATGCTGCTAATTTATTATGTAAACCAATGCCCCTGCCTTCTTGATCCATGTAAAGAATGACGCCGTTTCCTTGATTAGCAACAATCCTCATTGCTGCATCAAACTGCTCCCCGCAATCACATCTTTGTGAGCCAAAAACATCTCCAGTCAAACATTTATCATGTACTCTCACTAAACATGCATCATTATTTGCTACGTCTCCCATTACCAAAGCCACGTGCTCCTTTGCATCGATACTTGTATGATATGCAACAGCTTTAAAATCACCATATTTTGTGGGTAAAACAGTTTCAGTAACACGCTTAATCATGCGTTCTTGTTTCATTCTATAACTTATTAATTCCTCTACAGTTATAATTTTCATTTTGTGTTTATCTGCAAATTCTTCCAGATCGTCCATGCGTGCCATTTCACCATCATCCTTCATAATTTCACAGATAACAGCAACAGGGTATAAACCAGCCATTTTGCATAAATCCACAGATGCTTCAGTTTGACCAGCACGAACTAACACCCCACCTTCACGAGCTTTTAATGGAAAAACGTGTCCTGGTTTGACTAAATCTTTTGCACTGCTCTCTTGATCAGCTAATACCTGAATTGTCCTGGCCCGATCCTTAGCAGAGATTCCAGTTGTAATACCAGTTGCAGCTTCAACAGTTACTGTAAATGCAGTATTTTCAATTGCATCTTCTGCTTCTCCAGTCATCAAGTTAAGATTTAATTTTTCTGCAATTTCTGCATCTAATGGTGTACAAATGAGTCCTCTTGCTTCTTTAGCCATAAAATTGACCATATTAGAAGTACAATATTGGGCAGGAATTGCAACGTCTCCTTCATTTTCGCGATCTTCATCATCAACGATAATGAGAGGACTACCCTCTTGAAACATCAATATTGCTTGTTCTGCATCAACATGTAAAGATTTTTTATTTTTCTTCATTGCTCTCCTATTTAGATAATACTGTTAAACTAGCCACGATCAATCAATTGTTCTATATAACGAGCGAAAATATCTGTTTCTAAGTTTACTTCATCTCCATTTTCACGCATCAATAAATTAGTATTTTGTTGTGTCCATTCTACAAGTGATACAGAAAAGGATTCTGTATTTTTTGAAATAACTGTTAATGAAACTCCATCCAACGTCACAGGTCCCTTTATTAAAATATATTTCAAAAATTCAGCATCTGTTTTATATGAAGCCACAATGGCATTTTGTTCTTCAGATAAACTTTCTAAAAAACATGTTGTTTCAACAACACCTCTGACTATATGACCAGAAATTTTAGTTTGTAGAGTAAGTGAGCTTTCTAAATTTACAGAGGACCCATCAGTTTGATGAATTAAATTTGATCTACGAAATGTTTCAGGCATTACATCAAAGTGAATTAAATTGTTATTTATTTTATTTACCGTTAAATCAACACCATTAACTGCAATTGAATCACCAAGATTTGCATCCTCCACAATTTTTTTACATGAAATTATTAATTTGCCGTCCTGATTTTCTTCAACAGTCCCAACTTCTTCAATTATCCCGGTGAACATAACATTTCCCCCTTGTGTATTTTAATGATATTTGATAGCAGCTGTAATAGAAATATCTTTGTCTACTAGTTGATATGACAATTCTGATAACTCTAAAGCTTCATTTATGTGATTTAATTTTAAGCCATCAATCATATTAACTGCATTTTTATCACCAATAATTATTGGAGCATAAAATACATTGATCATGGAAACGAGTTTATGCTTGATTAATTCCCCTATTAATTTCCCTCCTCCTTCAACAAGCACATGAATTATTCCTAAATTATGTAAGGATTCAGCGCATTTATCTAAGTCAACTTTATTTGATTTTTTGGGAAGAATTATACATTCATGACCCTTTTTTTTGATTGCAGATCTCCATTTTTCTGGAGAAGCAGTTGTCGTTACAATTAAAGTTTTAGCATCTTTATTAAAAATATTTGAGTTAATTGGAATTTTACCACTGGAATCAATTGCAATACGTAAGGGTTGATTTTTATATAGTTTTTTACCATAACGCGCAGTCAAATAAGGATTATCTTTTATGACAGTTTCAGAACCAACGAGTACAGCATCAACTTTTTTTCTCATTTGATGTACGATGGACCTACTTTTGTTATTTGAAATCCATTGAGAATCACCTGATGATGTAGCAATTTTACCATCAATTGATGCAGCTAGTTTAGCTGTTATAAAAGGTAATTGATAAGTCCTGTTATATATGTAAGGTCGAAGTTGAGATTTAACAACAGCAGAGCCATCACCAGTTTTAATTATAATTCCAGCCTGTTTAAGTGCTTTCAGTCCTGAGCCTGAAACATTTTGATCGGGATCAATGATACCTACAATGACCTTTCTAATTCCTGATTTAATAATTGCATCTATGCAAGGCGGTGTTTTACCAGTATGAGAACATGGTTCAAGAGTAGTATATAATATCGCTCCAGCTAATAATTTTTTTTGTTTAACTGACCTAATGGCATTTAATTCAGCATGAGCCCCTCCGTAATGAGAGGTCCTACCTCTACCAACAATTTTATTATTATTTGTTATCACTGCCCCAACAGCTGGATTAGGATACGCAAAAGGAATTGACTTTTCAGCCAAGCTAACAGCTTCTTGCATATATTTAGAAATAATTTTTTGACCCATGATTCATTATTGCAGCTTATTGATAGTCTGTATAACCCTTACTTGCTGTTGGTCCTTCTTGATTTTGATATTTTGATTGTACAAAACTAGAACCGTAGGGGTTCTCTGCCGGTGTTGATAATTCAAAAAAAGATAACTGACCAATTTTCATATTATAATAAAGTTTAATTGGTAAATTGGAGACATTAGATAATTCCATAGTTAATTTCCCCTTCCAGCCTGGATCAACGTAACCTGCAGTTGCATGTACAAGCAAACCCAAACGACCTAATGATGATTTACCCTCAACCCTTGCTACAATATCATCAGGTAATTCCACTAATTCAATTGTAGAGCCTAAAACAAATTCATTTGGATGCAAAACAAAAGCTTGATCATCATCAATTGACTCAACCTCAGTAAGAGTTTCCATTGGAGCACGAACATCAATAAATGAATCTCTGTGGTTCCTAAATACTCTAAATTCTCTATCAAGTCTAATGTCAAGTGATGCAGGTTGGATAGCATTTTCACCCAAAGGATTCACAATAATTTTACCAGATTCTAATGCTTCACGAATTGAACGATCGCTTAATACCACTTTGCTTTCCAATCAAAATTTATCATGTTAAATAGTAGCATAATTTTAACTCAGCATAATTGTTTATTATAGAGATTCAATCACAATAAATCTATTTTATTGCAAAAGTGACCTGAACTTTTGATTCAATAACAATTTGCCCAGTTGCAATAGTTGTAGGGGTGGATTCCATGTCAGCCATCATTGAGCGCTGTATACCAATCGGACTACCATTAGAAAATGGTTCTACATCTATTATAATTGAAGGTGAACCGAGTTCAACATTAGCATTTTTTGCAATTTTTGAAGCTTTTGCAATGGCGTTTTTAATTGCTGATTCTCTAGCTTGATCTTCGTAAATACTTGAGTCATCAACATCAAAAAATACATTATTTATTCTAATATCACCAGAGTCCAGTTTGATTACTCCATCAATTACTGAACCTAATTTATCTAATTGACGCACTTTTACATTTAAATTATTAGAAACATTAAATGCTTCAATTCTTCTAATTTTATTTTTTTCATACACATATTCTGGATAGAGTGAATAATTCGTTGTTGCAATATCTTTTTGATCAATGCCAAAGCTTTTTAATGATGCAAAAAGCTGATTAAGCTTGCGAGCAGAATCCTCTCTTGCTAGAGAAGCGCTATCTCTTTGAATTAAAATATTTATTGAAAAAGTTGCTATATCTGGCTCAGTACTCACATTTCCAGAACCTGTGACTTGAATTGAGCGAATTATATCTTCATTAATTACACTTTTAACTGCTTCAGTAGATTGTGAAGATTGATCGTCTCTGCTATCAAGGATAAGTACTAAATTACCAAAGAAAATAGCTATAACCATAACAAGTACAAAAGAACGATAATTAAAAATATTCAATTTGCTTCCCAACATTTATCAGTAATTTAAGCATACAATTATTTTATTACGGGACAAGGATAACATAGATGGCTAAGGTTTCAGGTCTTTTCTTACTGGAAGATGCTGTAAATAAAAACTATATTGTTCCTGCATTGAATATCTCATCGATTGCAATGGCAAAAGCAGTATTAAACGGTGCACAAAAGGCAAAAGCCCCCATTTTTTTACAGACAAATATGAAAAATATTGAGAATTTTCCAGGAACCATGCATCCCGGCCAGCAACTAAATTCATTAGTCAAAAACTATGATTTGCCAATTGCTATTCACCTAGATCATGCTTCAGATACTTCAATCATTTCTGAAGCATATCAAAATCATTATTCTTCATTTATGCTTGATTACTCAAATTATTCATTAGAAACAAATATTACAAAAATAGAACAGGCATCAAAAGACATTGACTTCACAGAATCAGGATTAGAAGCTGAACTTGGAGTAATAGAAGGAGAATCTGAGTTGTTTGATAAAAACGAAAACAATGCCTTGTATACAGACCCAGATCAAGCCACCATATTTATTCAAAAAACAAAAATTGATTCTCTTGCAATTTCAATTGGCTCCAGACATGGCTTAGGAAGCTCTATTGACTATAAAATACTTGCAGACATACATAAAAAAATAAATAAACCATTGGTAGTACACGGAGGATCAGGTATTAATATAAATGATTTTGTTAATCTTAATGAGCATGGCGTAAAGAAAATTAATTTTGGTACAAAATTACATAAGATATTCTCTGATGAAAGCAAGCATATTGAGTTAGCCAACTACATATTTACATTATGCTATAATCTCAATGCAAATGATAAAATTTAATTCATGCTATAGAAAGATAACCCAATGACTGTGATTAATTTTAATACAAAGAAACAATTGCAATCTGGCTACTCTGGTGATGGTATTGATTCTATTGCACTTGGTGTTCTGAATATGCCACCTAAATCAATAGAATTTTATCCAGAAGAGATCATTGAGATTGAATCTGACATAATTGCAGCACAACTATATAATGCAAGCAATCCAATTATACTTGAAGAGATAATTGATATCCAAAAAGAGCATCAATCTACAGACTTCACAAAAACAATCCTATTTAAGAATATTAAAGAAGTTTGCAGAGTATTGCTCTATGCGTTAATTATCTTTTTTGTCAGCAGGCAAATTGTACAAAACTATGTCGTTGATGGTATATCTATGGAACCTACAATTTTTAATAATGATTATTTAGTTGTAAATAGATGGGATTACCGTACATTAAATATTGACTGGATGCCATTTGTCGACAGAACAAGCCTAGAAATCAGAAATACATTAAAGGTTGGAGATATTGTTGTGTTTTCGCAAGGTAGAGAAAAAACACAAAGAGATCTTGTCAAGCGAATTGCCGGAATGCCTGGGCAAATCATTCAAATTAAAAATGGATTAATTACGGTTGACGATATCCCTATTCAAGAATTTGACACCAATCAACCAAGCGTCAGAAATATGCCAGTATTATTTTTAGAAAAAACTATTATTCCTGAAGGAAAAGTATTCGTGCTCGGTGATAACAAATATGCATCTAATGATTCAAGGTGGTTAGGTTTAATTGATACACATTTGATATCAGGAAAAGTGCAACTAATCTACTGGCCAAGAGACAGATGGCAATCATTTGAACATCAAGGTAGAATAGATTTAGGAAAATAAATATGGTAATAAATGAAGAAAAAATTAGAAAATTATTAATTGATGCAAAAGTTATTCAAGATGGACATTTCAAACTCAATTCTGGAGTGCACTCAGATACATATCTTGAAAAATTCAATTTGCTGCAATGGCCAGATTTGACTGAACTAATCTGTAAAGAAATTTTTGAAAACACCAAAGATCTACAGCCTGACTTAATCGTTGGCCCAACTACAGGTGGTGCAATTATTGCATATGAAGTTGCGCGAAATTTTAAAGTTCGCAGCATAATTGCTGAAAGAGGAGATAATGGTAGGGTCATTGGTAGAGATTATACAATTGAACCGGAAGAAAAAGTGCTTGTTGTAGATGATATACTGACAAGCGGTCAATCAATATTTGAAACAATAGATGCAGTAAAAAATGCTAACGGCAATGTGGCTGGAGTCGCAGTGATTGCTGATCGATCAATGCAGCCAATCAATTTTGATGTACCCGCTCAATCATTAATAAAAATTACACTGCAAAACTATGAAGAAAATGAATGTCCATTATGTTCAAATAAAGTTCCTTTGAAGGTAACTTAGCTGAATGAAAATAAAAGTTCAAAAAGGCATAAAATATAGTATATGTTCATGCGGTTTAAGTAATACCTTGCCTTATTGCGACAATGAACATAGGAAATACAATAAAAAACATGGCACACATTATAAATCAGTAAAAATTACTAGTGATTCAACAACGAACGTTGAGGTCGAATGTTCTAATTGGTCTGCAAAGCTTTATTAAAAAAATAAAAATACACTCATCTACTCTTTAACAAAATGCAGTGATAACATTTGAGCTTGATTTGAATGTCTAGGAAAATTGTTATTAATGAACACAAGAAAAAATAACTATAGAAATATAGCAATCATTGCCCACGTTGATCATGGCAAGACTACTCTTGTAGATGGTCTATTAAAGCAAAGTGGTTCATTCAGCGATCATCAAGAAGTTGAAGAACGAGTTATGGATTCAATGGAGCTTGAAAAAGAGCGTGGAATTACTATATCTGCTAAAAATACATCAATATTTTATAATGATATAAAGATCAACATTATTGACACTCCAGGACATGCTGATTTTGGTGGAGAAGTTGAAAGAAGTTTAAACTTAGTAGATGGAGCATTGTTGCTTGTTGATTCAAGTGAAGGCCCATTGCCACAAACTAGATTTGTTTTAAAAAAAGCACTTGAAGCAAATTTACCAATCGTTTTAGTGATTAATAAAATTGATAGAGATGACGAACGAATTAGTAAAGTTATTGATGAAGTATATGATTTATTTATTGAACTTGATGCTAATGAAGAGCAAATTGAATTTCCAATTATTTACACTAATGCTAAACAAGGTATAGCTCATGTGAAATTGGATGATGGTTCAACAGACCTTACTCCACTTTTTAATACGTTAATAAATAATTTTCAAGGTCCTATTGCTAATGACAGCCATCCTCCACAATTTCTTATTACAAATCTCACATATGATTCATATGTTGGGCAAATTGCAATTGGACGTTTAAGTAATGGCATATTAACTACTACAAAATCATATTCGTTATGCACGGAAAATGAGGTCAAAAATGACTTAAAGTTTTCTGCGCTATATACATTTACCGGCTTACAAAAAACTAAAGTCGATCAAGTTGAATCTGGCGACATCATTGCAGTAGCAGGTATAGAGAATATGACTATTGGCGACACAATTTCAGAAAATGATAACCCAAAGCCACTACCAAGAATCAAAATTGATGACCCAACAGTCTCAATGCTATTTTACGTTAATAATAGTCCGCTGACTGGTAAGGAAGGTACTTACTTAACTTCTAGAAATATTTATGAGCGCCTTGTAAAAGAAACATTAAGTAACGTCTCATTACAAGTCCATAAGACAGATAGAAGTGATGTCTTTGAAGTCAGAGGTAGAGGAGAATTACAGATGGCTGTTTTGATCGAAACAATGCGTCGTGAGGATTTTGAATTTATGATCTCTAAGCCAAACGTGATTACACATGAAGAAAATGGAAAAATTATGGAGCCTATGGAAAAAGTTTTTCTTGATATTCCTGATGATAAAATAGGAATCATTACCGACAAACTGTCTGCACGTAAAGGCAAAATGACTGATTTACAAAACCATGGTCGTGGACGAGTTTCAATAGAATTCATTATTCCTTCAAGAGGACTAATAGGTTTTCGCAGTCAATTTTTAATAGATACTAAGGGTGCTGGCATTATGAATAAATTATTTAATGGCTACCATGAATGGTTTGGGAAGATTCCACAAAGAAACAGTGGAGCAATTGTTTCTGATAGAGCTGGCAAAGTAACTGCATTTGCATGCATAGGTATGGCTGATCGTGGAGAATTATTTATTGATCCAGGTACAGAAGTTTATCAAGGTATGATTATTGGAGAACGAAATAGAACTGAAGACTTAGATGTTAATATAACCAGAGAGAAAAAATTAACGAATATGCGAGCAGCCTCATCGGACACTACTGTTGTTCTGCGCCCACCAAAAAAGTTATCATTAGATGAGTCTATGGAATTTATTGCTGAAGATGAATTAGTTGAAGTAACTCCTCGTTCAGTACGTTTAAGAAAAATGGAGCTTGACGGCAATAAACGAGTTGTTATGGCTCGAAAGGAAAAACGAGATTAAGTAGTGCGGTAAATTAATATTGTATTCATATGAAGAAATTATTCATTGTTAAAAAAATATTTGTAATTATATGCTTTTTTAGTATGGCTATGGTTAGCTGTGAATCTACTAACTCAGTATCTATAGAACAAACAACACCTACCATAGAGAAGTCCATTCAAGAAAAAGATACAGAGGAAGTTGCAACTAAAAAAATAAGTAATCAGGTTTTAATATCAGACTACAAAACATATCAAAATATTGACGAAAAAATAAAATTAGAAAAGATTAATGTTGCACAAACCCTTGATCAACCTTGGGGCATGGATTTTGTTGATTCTGATACGCTAATTATTACAGAAAAAAAAGGAAATTTAATATTATTTGATTTAAATAAGAAAATATCAAAAGATATCAAGCATGATATTCCCGTAGTGCAATCTGGCCAAGGAGGTTTACTTGATGTAGTTTTTTTTGAACAATTTCTATATTTAAGCTTTACCAAACTAGATGAAAACTTAAAGCTAACAACAGCAATTGGTCGAGGAAAATTTATTAGGCCTTTTAATACATTAGATGATTTTCAGATCATTTTTGAAGCAAAGCCATATTATTCTGATCGCATACATTTTGGATCAAGAATTGTTATAAAAGATAATTATTTGTATGCAACAATTGGAGAAAGAGGGCAAGGAATTGCTGCACAAAAAGTAGATTCACATGCTGGAAGTATCATAAGAATTAATTTAGATGGCAGCATACCAGATAATCCCTACGCAGACATCAAGGGTGCTTTACCAGAATTATACATGATTGGCCTACGTAACCCTCAAGGTATGACAATTGCTAATGAACAACTCTTAATCACTAACCATGGAGCAAAGGGGGGTGATTTTTTAGGCTCACTGAGTCCAGGAGGTAACTATGGCTGGAATGAAATTGGATGGGGTGGTACTAATTATAGCGGTACGAAAATAGGTAAAGGAGAACCTTTTCGTGATGATTTTAATTTACCGATTATTTCTTGGGTGCCTTCAATTGCACCAAGCAACTTAAAAGTATACCAAGGCAACGAATTTCCAGAATGGGCTGGAGATATTTTAGTATGTTCACTAAAATTTGAGATGTTAATTCTAGTTACTGTTGAAGATGAAAAACCAATAGAATTTAAAAGTCTCGTAAAGAATAAAATTGGAAGAATCCGTGATATTGAAATAGATAAAGAAGGTAAAATTTATTTAATTACTGATGAAAAAAATAGCTATTTATGGAAAATAACTGCGGATTAGTTAGTTAACATTATTGGTTCCAAC
Organism: Dehalococcoidia bacterium; assembly: GCA_045562675.1. GTDB lineage: Bacteria > Chloroflexota > Dehalococcoidia > UBA2979 > UBA2979. The sequence goes on along the minus strand of JBJKVL010000008.1, from coordinate 22,683 downwards.
ATTTCAAATTGCTCTGATTCAGAAAGATTTAAAAAATCTTCAAATTTTATATAAAATTCATCGATGGTCAATCCAAAAGCATTTTTAAATGCTTTTTCTTCGCCAAGATGAAAAATACTAGGAATATACTCTTTAAAAAAATAAGCCATGGACGTTTGATTAATTAGTAAAACTGTTGCAAGACTGCCAGTTTCAGACTGGAGCCTCCAGTAACATTTTTGACAATCTTCTTGAAGTTTTTCAGAAGTTTTATCATTTTCTAAATCTTTAATTGTTAAGCCTGGATGATTTTCACGTAATTCTCTTGCGATTTTAACACTATCAGTTAAATAATCTTCATGATCTCCCGCAAGAAACGTAGCTAATAATTGTGCACTACCTTCTTCAAGCCAATTTGGTATTCCATCATTTTCGTCAGAGATATGAGCATGTTGATATGTATGAGTATATTCGTGTGCAGCTACTACGAAACCACCGTTATCATTCGGATCCCCAAATGGAGGATTCCCTATTACAAATGACTGCGTTGGGGAAGAGCGGCTTCTGCCATCGGACTCAGCAAATGCGCTTTGTGATTTATTTTCAGCAAATTCTCTGATATCATTTCCTTGATCTTCATTGAAACAAGAATCAATTTGCTTTTCACCTTCGTATGTCCACTCACAAAACTCTTTTGCAAGTATGTTTGCTGCATCAACATCATTGCCTATGATAAAAACTTTTAGAGGTCCATAATTTCCCAAATATTGCTGAGCGTTATTTACTCCATCTTTGACAACTTGCAGTGATCTTTCGTCTAAATCAGAAGCCGTCACATAAGTGGTATTTATATTTGTTGGTTGATTCCAACCTGCTTCAATTAATCGATCACGATCGCTGCATGCAACAGTAATCAATAATACAAATAACCCTATAATAAAAGATGATTTCATAGATTTGATGTTATCTAAAGTATGTTAAAAAAACAAATTCATTATAAGAATTATTGTGGTCATCATCTATTAAGTTTATAAGGATTTGGACTAGGTGGGCATCCGGGTGGACATTGAGGAGGTATATCTTTTGTACTTCCAGGAGCAATAAATGCAGCTTCTTTATTTGCAAAAGCCAAGCTCCATCCCCAATTATTTGGATCTGTAATTAATATAGAAAATTTTGATGCATTACCTAGAAAATTGTTTTTATGAGTCAGATTAAAATTTTGTCCCGGTCGTAATTCAAGCACTTTACTTTCTCTGTATTGACCATTTTCTTCTAATTTAAAAACAACTTTCATTGGGCCACCAATACCAGCAAATAGCAATTGCCAATCTTCTTCAATTTTAATATTTTCTATAATTGTGTCTCCCCATCCATACTGGCTATATAACAAATCTGAAGATTTAAATCCTAAGTCTTTCGGATATACTATTGCTTTAGAATCTAATTCTGCATCTTTAATTCCATCAAACAATAATACATCTAGAGGATTATCACCAAACGGATTTTCTTCACCGCTAATCATCCAACCCATCCCATTTGGAAGACCTCTTCCTCTATTCCAATCAAATCCAAAACTTTTACTCTCCCATCCTTCTCTAGGACTTCGGTAAATATCACCAAATTTTGCAACGACTTCTTCAGAAAAAATAGCAGGTGCATACACCGTTCTTGGTTGTTTAATTAAAGAGAAAGCAATATGGGAAGATGCTCCTTTACTTCCAGTCATTTCGCTAAAAGACGGGACATACATATACGCTAATACATCTCCTTTCTTTACATATTGACCATCTGTAACTAAGATGAATTGTTTGTAGAAATCTTTTGGTTTCCCTGTAATATCAGGTATCATATAAGGCTCCATTTGATACAAGAATTCTATATAACTATCACCCTCTTTGGCTATTCTTAAAGTAAAATTGTACGCTACATGCCACCAAGGAGGATCTGCATTTGAGTGGTCAACCACATTATAGAATGATGATTGAGGTAAACTAACATAACCATCAGCTACCGCATAGATAGGAGGGTAATCAGAAGGTTTTTTCGCATCAATCCACCTTTGATCTGTGTTTGAAAAATATACTTGAGCATCATTATGTGGCCTAGGGCTTCTTGCTCCAACATAAGGATGTCCTGCAATAATATCTTCAAAGTCAATAAAAAATCTATCGCTTTTATTTTTTGCAAAATAAGTTATATTTGGAAGGGATTGTTCTTTTTGTAATACTTCTTTACTTTCTTTATGTTGCTGAGTACTTTCAGCTTGCGAAGAATTCAATTGATTAGTTAGAGCAGTATTTTGATCAGATTTTTCATTTGAACAAGCTGCAAGTGATACAGACAAGACTACAAGCATGATAGAAATTTTTGATCTGATATATAAATTTTTTTTCATAAACACATAATATTATTCGTAAGCGATATATACAGACAAAAAACAATTAATTCCTCTGTTAATAATGAAAAAACTCTTATCTAGTACGCAATGCTAACAGATTAGATATATATCAATTGACAGTATAGCTGTTTTTTAGGAACATAGATCTGGGCCCGTAGCTCAGCGGTAGAGCAGATGCCTTTTAAGCATTCGGTCGGGAGTTCGATTCTCCCCGGGCTCACCACAATCTCGTTTTTATCTAAAACTTTCAACTATTGAATCAATTTTTTCCGCTAAATCAAAATCCTTAGATGTAATTCCTTTTGGGTCATGCGTAGAAAGCAAAATAGTTAATTGGTTATATGTGTTTTCGATTGTAGGGTGATGATCTATTTTTTCTGCCTCCATTGCTATCATATTAAAAACTCCAACAGCTTGAATGAAGTTACTAAGAGTAATTTTTTTAACAAGTTGTTCATTTTCAAATGACCAACTGTTTAATTCCTGAATTTTATTTGTGATTTCATCATTATTTAAAACTTGCATAATTATTTCTCCAGAACCTAATCAAACCATATAAGCAGTGTATTGACAACACCAATGATACTGATAGCAAATAATAAAAACATTGTTAGAAATCTGAAAATAGCAGGTGATATTCCCCCACGAAATTTAGAGCCAATTAAGACACCTAAAAGAATAAATAATGCGGATAAGGGAACTAGCTTAATGATACTCATATCAATTAAACCTGAGGGAATTAAGAAAAAAATACCTATCGGGCTAATGAGTGCAAAAAAAGCATACATTCGACTTCGAATAACATCAGGATCATTTTCTATCCAATTCTGATAGATAACAACAGGTGGACCACCCATAGATACAGTGCCGCGCATAATGCCTGAAAGCAATCCTACAAAAAATTTAATTACATTGCTATCACTACGTTTACCTATATTTGATTTGCGCAGTGTTACGAAAGCACTAATAAAAATAGCAATGGAAATCAGAAATCTTAGCAAATCTTCATTGAAATAAAATAGGAAATATATACCTATTGGCGTACCAAGAACAGCTATCACCGCTAATAAACTAACATTTCGTAGTTCACTATACGCCCCTCTTTGAAAAAAAAGCAGGTAGGAAGTTATAGTGCTTGTGACAATAGAAAATGCAATAGCAGCTTTAGGACCGAGCACCAATGCAACTAAAGGAGTAACAAAAACTGCATAACCAAAACCAATTAAGGCTTGTACAAATGCTCCGCAAAAACATATGATACTTATGACTAGTATTTCCATTCATGCATCTTATCAAAGATTGCACAGGCGTATTGAGTAAAAAAAATGCAATTTGACCAATTATCTAAAGAACAGAAAAAAATTATTAGAGGATGGTGCATGTATGATTGGGCAAACTCAGGATTTGCAACCACAATTGTAGCAATTGTACCAATATATTTTATTGCACTATTCCAAGATAAATTTGGAGATGAAGTCGCATTTTTAAACATGAATCTTTCTGGAAGTTCGATGTGGAGCTTGGCTATTGCTTTTTCAGCAGCAATTATTATGTTAACTGGGCCAATTTTAGGTGCCTTTGCAGATAAAACATCATCCAAGAAAAAAATGCTAATGATTTATACTTCAATTGGATCTGTAGCAACATTTCTTATGTTTTTTTCAGCATATTTTGCAAATCCTTGGGCATGGTTTTTAGTTTGCTTTGTAACTGCAAATGTAGGATTCATTGGGGGAACAGCATTTTATAATGCACTTCTTCCTCATATAGTTGCTCCACAATTTTTAGATAAAGTAAGCGCAAAAGGATTTGCCTATGGATACATAGGAGGAGGATTGCTCTTAATGCTCCACCTAGCAATTGTCTTCATTTACTCAGAATCTGACTCACTAGACTTTATAACGCGACTATGCATTGCATCAGTAGGGATTTGGTGGATAGGCTGGTCAATCTGGACATTTAAAACTGTGCCCGAAGAAAAGAAAACAATCTCTGATGAAGACAAAAGCCAAGGCGTTATGACAGAGTCGATTAAAAAAGTATTTATTACAATTAAAAATATTTCAAAATATAAAATACTTGCAGTTTATTTAGTCGCTTATTTATTTTTTACTGACGGCATAGCGACGGTTTTGTCAGTTGCAGGAGCATTTGGTGCTGATGTCCTTGGTGTATCATTGCTTTCAAATATGGCAACGATACTTATTGTTCAATTTATTGCAGCTCCAGGCGCATTGCTTTTTTCTAAAATAGCAGATAAATACACAGCAAAAAAAGCTTTAGTAGTTTCATTATGGGGATGGGTCTTTTTAACAATTTTTGCATTGGGTTTTGCGCCCATAGCACCTCAAGGATTTGATGAATTTGATCTGCAGATAATTGAAGAAACTCAAGGATCTTTTATAATCAAAAATACACCAAATATAACTGAAGTTGAAGAAAATAAATTAGAATTACTTACTGGTACCGAGATTAAAAAAGAAAGCACACTCAATAATGAGCAAATTTCCTTTATTTTACAAGATGTCAAAAATGATCAATACAAATTAAGCGTTGCTGTTCAAGGTAGTATTAATGAAAAAATTATTGGCTCACTGCACCCATCAAATATCGACCGATATAAATTGAATGGCTGGACAAACTTTATTAGAAATAACCTATGGATTCCTTTTGGTATTGGCATTGATATTCAATGGCTCATTTTAGGCAGTTTATTGGGAATTTTCATGGGAGGTAGCCAAGCGTTAGCAAGAAGCATTTTTGCATATATGGTACCCGTTAAAGAAAGTGCAGAATTCTTTGGATTTTTTGCATTAATTGGCAGAACTGCAACAATCATTGGTCCATTAAGTTATGCTATATTTTCTTCAAAATGGGACAGTAAAATAGCGATCCTTTCTCTCTTAATTTTGATGTTTATTGGCCTGATGTTACTTAGGTATGTAAATGTTGATAAAGGTAGAGAAGTAGCTGAAGCTGCCAATTAATTATGGCAACCAATTTACAGTTGCCCCATGTATTCCCATATTAAGAAGTTGTGCATACTCAGACTTTTTTTCAATACCCCAAACACCAACTCCAATATTTAATTTTTTTGCATATTCAACAAGTTCTTTATTAACAAAACCTGCAAATGGATAAATGCCGTTAAGATTATATGATTGTGCTAATTCAATATCAATTTTATTAAATTCATATCTCAGCCAACCATGACGAACTTGAGGCAAAATTAACTTTGATCTAAGGACTTGTTCCAAAGAAAAAGCAATAATTGTAATGCCAGGAGCAGAATCTTGAGGTGCTTCAGCATATTTCAATGCATCGCACTCATGTAATTTTTCTGCTATTATTAATGGGAGTTGTGGCTCAAAAGACTTAAGTTCAATATATAAATGTGCTTTATCTGAATATCGATCAAGTAATGCAGAAAAGCTAGGAATTCTTAATAACGATATATCTATTTCATCCAGATCATCAAACCCATTCAGCGCAGATAATTTTTTGATTTCTATAAAAGTCATCTGTTTAACATGACCCTTTTGGCCAGTTGTTCTATCAATTGTTTCATCATGAATCACTACTGGAATATTGTCACTTGTTAATTGTACATCAAACTCTAAATGATTCATTCCAACTTCTAATGCAGAATCAAAAGCATAAAGTGTATTTTCTGGTGTTTTATCTGATAAACCTCTGTGAGCAATATTAATCAATAAATTTCCACATAAATATTAATGCGCTCCAAAAAGCAAAACGCCAATAATTAACAAGGTATTCAAGAGAAGTAATGTCAATGCGCCGCCATATACAACAAATTTGTTTAATGTATCTTTGTCAAAGAACTGTAGTATGGGATTCCCGCCTGCTGCATTACTTTCATAAGTTTGATGTTTACCTGCAGCAGTATTTCCTATAAAAGAACGAAACCCTAATAATCCCATAAAAAATATCAGTGCAAATGAAAGAAACCAAAAAAATAATTGAGTCACACTTGCCTCCTACTACAATCAATTTTATGCGTAAACTTTTAAATGTCTATATAAACAAGATTATCTTTTTTATTTAATTCGTTTTATGATTTTGAATTAATTGTAAAATATTTCCATCAGGATCATAAAAACTTGCAACAAAACCCCAACTTTCATCTTCAGGTTCTCGAATGAACTGTACACCTTTTGTTAACAAGTCATTATATATCGAGAAAATATCATCTGACTCTAGATTAATCATAATACGAAAAGGATCTTTTGCAGCATCAATCACTTTTTCATGTACAGAAATAGACAATTTTAAATTATACCATTCAAAATTAACAAAATTTTTTCTTAATGACTTTGGTGTTAAACCTAAAACTTCCTTATAAAAATTAGTCATCTCATCAAAATTCTGTGTCCAGATAATTACTCCAGCTAGTTTAATATTTGATTTCATTGAAATTAAAAAGACTTATAAACTACTGGCCTAGCATGTTCTGCAAAACCTTCAGCGCGAAGATATTGTGGCGTAGTTTTAAAAAGAACACGAGTATAAGAATCATCATGAGGATGAGCATCACCTTGCCCAGTAGCTTTTTCACGACTAACAAAAAAATCCGCAATTTCATCTTGGTCATAAGATATTTCACAAGTACCTGCAATCCACACATTTTTTGTGTATCCAAGCGACATATATGCAGGGCCGCCATTATCAATAAACATGTACCCTACATTAGGATTATTTTTTACGTGATTAACTTTTAATTGATGATGTTGACTAATTGTAAAAATTTGCCAATCTTCAACAAATGTTGAAACTGGCCTCATTATTGACTGACCATTTTTTCGCATCGTCATCATAAATGACAAAGTTGTAGAATGATATTTAGAAATAAATTCATAGATTTCTTCCCGATAAGACTCAGAATCCTTAGGATCAATTTGTTTCTCTTTATCCCATACTTCACCCATTATATACCTCCCATAAATAAAAAATTATTCAGCAAAATCATTCAATTGTGAGATAATGCTTTCATCAGATAATGTAATGGGCTGATTAAAGTCTCTAATTATTATTGCTCTCATCGGTTCATCTTTATAAAAACCTTCAGCACGCAGATATTGCGGTCTAGTTTTTATTAATATTCTTTTATAAGTGTCATCTGTAGGATGCGCATCACCACGACCAGTTGCAGCAGAACGTTGTGTAAAAAAATCCTGTACTTTTTCTTCATCATGAACTAGCTCTGCTTGACCTTGCATCCAAATATTTCTTGGAAAATCCATTCGACCATATCTTTGATGATCAACTTCAACCCATAAATAGCCAGTGATTGCATCATTTGCAATATGTTTAGTCTTGAGGTGTAAATCCTGCGTAATTGTTCCAACTGACCAGTCTTTATCTATAAAAGAACCAACTGGACGCATAATTTCTCTCGAATCTTTTCTACGAGTCATTAGCCATGCTCTAGATTTTTGCCAATTTCTAATAAATAAGAAAATCTCATTTTTTAAATCATTAGATATAGATTCTGCAACCTCTTTTTCAGAATCATATGTTTTACCCATAAACTCTCTCCACTCTAATATTATTTCGATACATTAAATACTTCAGGTGTTATTTTATCACTTACCCATTCTACCTCAGGCTCTAATAAAAACCCAGTGTTTTCGTAAACCGTCGATTGTATTAAGGCCATAAGCGACACAACATCTTGAGCATTTGCATCATGCACATTCTCAATAAAATTAGCATGTTTGTGACTTATCATTGCTCCGCCAACTTGCTGACCTTTTAAATTACAACTCTCAATTAGTTTGCCAGCTGGATATTTATCAGTATTCTTGAAAATTGAGCCAGCATTTTTAGATGCTAATGGTTGTGTTGTCTTTCGATATTCAATAATATCTTTCATTTTTTCATCAATGAATTTTTTTTCTTTAGACTCTAAGGATAAAACAGCACTAATAATTAATTCACAATTATCCTTTAGGCTTGAATGCCTATAGCTAAATTGAATCTCGCTGCTTTCTATATCAACTAATTTATTATTTCGAAAGACAGTTACTTGTTTAACAATATCACTAATCTGACCACCATCATTTATTCCTGCATTACTATACAATGCTCCACCGAGTGAACCAGGTATACCTATAGCAAATTCTAAGCCAGTTAATTTATTTTGTTGAGCAAATTTCGATAATTTTGGAAGCATTGCTCCTGATTCAGCAACAATATTATTCCCATTCAAACAAATAGTATTCATGCTCTCGCGGAAAATAATAATTAAACCATCCCAACCAGCATCATCAATTAAAATATTTGATCCAGCACCAATAATTTTCATTTTTATCTTATTTTTATTTGCCCATTGTATAATATTAGACAAATCATCCACTGAGCCTACCTTTGCAAACCATTTAGCATTTCCACCTATATTCATATAAGAGTATTTGTTCAAGGACTCCTCTTGAAGAATACTCGAATGTGCTGACAAATTAGGATGATTAAAATAACTCATAGTGATATGATAATTCATCTAAACATTCTTTGTTAACAAATAAGTTTGTAATATTTTAAATCTAATTTATTGGAGTCATTGTCATGGCTGAAGAAAATACAATAAATAATATTTATGCCAATTTTCTTGGAGAAGCAGGTAATAGAAAATTTTATATTCTATTTGAAAAAAATAATGAAATTACTTTGTTATGGGTTGAGAAAGATCAACTGATATCCCTAGGCAGAGCATGCTCTAAACTTCTGGCTGATAATGTCAAAGAAATAGAAAAAGTACCAATAAAAAATCTTTATAGTGAAATTGCATTTCCTGAAATTCCAGAGATGGAATTAACTATCCTTCGAATTGGTGTTGATTTTTCTGTCCCAAATAACAGAATAGTTATGATTTTTGACGATCAAGAGTCTATAGAAAATGGTGCTAGTCCAAAAGTCAGGATTGAAATTGAAAAAAAGCTAGCAAGTCATTTTGTTAATATAACTAGAGATTTGCAAGTATCAGGACGACCTTCATGTCCGCTTTGTCATAAAGTTTTGGATGAGAACGGAAAATGTAACTTTTGCCCCAAATCAAATGGTCACTCAAAAGATGCTGATATCCCCAAATTATTGTAAAAAATGAATGAAATGAAGGTAAAAAAATGAAATTTGATAAAAGACACAAAAGCAAACGATTAGTTGATGGAGCTGACCGAGCTCCAGCAAGATCATATTTTAAGTCTGTTGGATATAATTCTGAAGATTTAAAAAAACCATTAGTGATGGTTGCTCATAGTTGGATAGGCACAATGCCTTGTAATTTTAGCCATAGAGAAATCGCTCAAGATGTTATGGCTGGTGTTGCAAATAGTGGCGGTACGCCTATGGAAGTCAATACAATATCAATTAGTGATGGCATCTCAATGGGAACTGAAGGTATGAAAGCATCATTAATTAGCAGAGAACTTATTGCAGATTCAATTGAACTTGCTGCTGTTGGTTATTCATTTGATGCTGCAGTTATTATTGTAGGATGCGATAAAACAATACCTGCTGGTGCAATGGTAGCTGCGAGACTGAATATTCCTACAGTAGTCATATACAGTGGATCTATTGCTCCAGGTAAATATAAAGGTGAAGATGTAACTATACAAGATGTATTTGAAGCAGTCGGTCAACATTCAGCAGGGAATCTGAGCGAAGAAGAATTAATTGCACTTGAAGATGTAGCATGTCCTGGAGCAGGATCTTGTGGAGCTCAATATACTGCAAATACAATGGCAACTGTCCTTGAATTTATTGGTCTTTCTCCAATGGGCTCTTCAACTGTAGGAGCAACAGATAAACGCAAAAAAAATGTTGCGTACGAAAGTGGAAAATTGATTATGGAGGTATTAACCAATGGGATCCTGCCTAGAGATCTCATCACAAAAGAGTCGATAAAAAATGGTATCGCATGTGCTGCAGCAACTGGAGGTTCAACAAATGTTGTTTTGCATTTATTAGCTATTGCTCATGAAGCAGGAATAGAGTTGGATATCGATGATTTTGATAAAATAAGTTCAGCAACACCATTGATTGGTGATTTAAGACCAGGCGGGCAATATGTAGCATTAGACTGGGATAAAGCTGGAGGCACTAAATTGCTTGCACAAAAATTATTAGCTGGTGATAAGATCAATGGTGATATCTTAACTGTCACTGGCAAAACATTAAAAGAAGAGTCTAAAGATGCTAAGGAAACTGAAGGGCAAAAAGTTATTCTTGATATAGAAAATGCAATTAAGCCAACAGGTGGATTGGTGATTTTAAAGGGGAGTTTAGCTCCTGAAGGTTGTGTCATTAAAGTTGCAGGACATGAGCGTCTAATACATAAAGGCCCAGCAAGAATTTTTGAAAAAGAAGAAGATGCCATGGAGGCTGTTCTCCAAAATAAGATTAATCAAGGCGATGTTTTAGTTATAAGAAATGAAGGTCCTAAAGGTGGTCCAGGAATGAGAGAAATGCTTGGAGTAACAGCAGCACTAGTTGGTGCAGGTCTTGATGATTCTGTAGCTTTATTGACTGATGGTCGATTTAGCGGGGCAACAAGAGGATTAATGGCAGGACATGTTGCTCCCGAAGCTGCAGTTGGTGGGCCAATTGCCCTAGTACAAGAGAATGATGAAATTATTCTAGATATTCCAAATAGAGAATTAAATATTGGTATTGATGCAAAAGAAATATTGAAAAGAAAAAAGAATTGGCACTCTAAAGCAGCAAATTATGAGCGAGGGGTTTTTGCAAAATATGCAAAAAATGTTTCAAGTGCTGCTCAAGGAGCAGTAACGAGTTAATCTAAAAATTCTCGCCACGATGCAAGAGAAAAACCACCATCAATATTTATTGTTTGGCCAATTAGCATATTTGATTGATCTGAGCACAGCCACACAACAAGGTTAGCAATATCATCACCATGCACATTTCTACCTGTTGGTATTACTGATTTTAATTTTTTTAAAAACTTGTCATATGTTTTGCTACCTTCAGTTTTTTCTACTAAGCCAGCCATGATGCAGTTAATATGAATATTATTTTCTGCTAACTCAACTGCACTGTATTGCATCAATGATTCAAAAGCATTTTTTGATATCCCCACTGCAGAATATCCATCAATATACTGCTTAGCGCCTGGAGTCATTAATCCGATAATTTTACCAAAATTGTTCTTAGACATAATTGGCGCTACTGCTTGAATAATTTGCCATGGCCCAACTAAGTTAGTATTTAAAGTCGATTGAATATGACCTTTTTTTTGTTCAATTGCTTTACGAGGTCTTTCTAGTCCTTTTGCAGCATTGAGTACTAAAATATCTAACTGTTTTAAAGAAGAAATTTTATTCTTTATAATCTCAAGACCATCATCACTCCCGAGATCAGCCTTTAATGCTTCAGCCTTGACTCCAAAATTTTTACAATCGTTAATTATTTCATTAGCAGCTTCATCATCTCGGTGATAATTGATGATTAAATCAACTCTTTCAACAGCAAGTCTTAATGCAATTTGCTTGCCAATACCTTTAGTCCCACCAATAACTAGAGCTTGCCTATTTTTTAATGAATCATACATTTTTAATCCAATACATCAACTAAAAACAAGTACTTAATATTTGAATTGCGTTTTCTAAATCAGATAAATTTAATTTAGAAAAAACTAATCGTAAATGCTCTTTATCATCCTCATTAACATAATAAATGTTTCCACTATTAATGCCAACACCTTTTTGTAACGCACGTTTTCTCAAAATTTCATTTTCAATCCCATTATTAATTTTCAGCCAATGATAAAAACCACCATTAGGAATTGAAAAATCTATTTTATTTCCACAATATTTTTCTAATGCATGGGCAGAAATATCTCTTTTTTCCTCATAAACATTTCTAATATGCTCAAGGTGTGATAAATAATTTTTTGAACTAACAAAATTATGTACTACACGTTGCATTAGATTTGAGCCTCCATTGTCAAATCGCATAGTATCTAATTTATTAATCACACTATCTGATGCTATTATCCAAGCGACTCGAATTCCAGTAGCAATCGTTTTAGAAAATGTGCCAATTTCAATAATATATTCATTAGGGGCAGCAGCAGACAAGGATAATTGAGGCTTTGATGCAAATGAAATTTCTCCATATGCTCGATCATCAACAATTAAAATATCATTTTTAGCACATAAATTAACAAGTTTAGACTTAATTGAATTATCTAAACTGACTCCAGTGGGATTATTATTGCTAGAAACTATATAAAATAATTTAATTTGTTCTTTCTGCATCTTTAATTTAGAAATAATTTGGGACATATTTTCAATATCTAAATTGCCATCCATAGATATGTCTATAATTTTCGCGCCACATGCACGAAAAGTTCTTAAAGCGCCTGGGTACGTAGGTGAATTAACAAGCACAATATCATTAGGATTAATAAAAGCACGCGCTATATTATCAAGACCATGGGCACTGCCTGAAACAAGCGAAACATTGCCTGGATTATAATTTTGATTAGTTGTTGATTGAAAATTATCAATAATCCACTCTCGTAACCCAACATATCCCTTCGTGCCTGCATAAATTAGTGATTCTTTTGGTGAATCCTGCAAAATTATTTTGGCAGATTGAGCTAAAAAATCGTTAGGCAAAGAATCTTCATCAGGCACACCTGCACTCAAATCAAAAGATGCCTCAGATAATTTTGAAGGCTCTGTAACACTATCTATAAATTTTGAAGCTAGTCTATCAATATTCATATTTTATTCTTAATTTATATAATTATTGCACTAAGTATACTTAAAAGCATAAATAATCGAAAAATTACCATGTTGATATTCAGGCGCCATAAAACTTAATTTATACAAAAAATAATTTTAATGAGAATCATTCTCAAAAAAAAATTGTTATAATCAAAAAAAGAGGTATAAACAAATATCTTTTTTGATTATCATTACTGGAGTTCAAATTTCTGAAGGCGCAAAATGAATATTTTTTTTGATGTTGATAACACCTTAATAATGTGGGATGGAAAATTACGCAATCATTCTGAAGATGTTTTTAAAAAAATCTTAGATGATGGTCATACGCTTTATATATGGTCTGGTATAGGAATTAGAAAAAAAGAAATTGAGGGTGTTGGCCTTGATCAATACGTTACAGATTATTTTATAAAGCCACTCTATGATCATCGAGCAAGATTACCGAAGCTAGGTGTAAATATCTCGGTTGATTACGTCATTGACGATCATGAATCTGTTGTGCAAGTTTTTGGCGGTTATCATATTCCAGATATTGCCAACGAAGACGATACAGAATTACTTAAAGTACTTGAAGATATCAGAAATCAAAATCAATAAAATAAGCTAACTATTGATTTACCAAATCAGCAATACGCTTTTTTTCAATTAATGTTGATGCACTTTTGCTTTCATGATGATCATTTAGATCACTAAATTTATCAATAACTATTTTTGCTCTTGAATCATTTTGCAACAGCAACAATGGTTCTAAAATAGTAAAAATTGAAATATCTTTCATAGTATTTTCATTGTTAACTGCGTAAATACACCAATCTAACATTCTTTCTTTAATATCATAGTGAGAAAATAAATTATAATCCAAATCCCACAATTCATTATCCTGAAAGCATTTTAAGTCCCAATTGATATTAAATGGCTCATCTGACTCAGGTTTAGGATCTAAGCCAATTAACCATAATGAAATAGCTAAAGACAAGGATGAATGGCCATAATTGCCACCAATCTTCCTAGTCCAAGAAAGACCATAAGTTGATGCAAGCGCACTTATAATCTTTCCATCAAAAATAAATCCTGCAGCTAAAAATAATCTTATTGCCAGCAAATTACCTATAAATCGAGCTTCTGAATCAGAATTTGTTTCTTCTCCTGTAGGTAAGATAATTCTTGCATCTTCACTAGTAGAAAAAACTGAAAAGGTATCTAAAATACCACATTCATAACCAGGCGCACCCTCTTGACCAATACGTTCAAGTAATTGATCTAAAATATTTACATTGGACAAAGAACCATTATCTCTTATCTCAGTCCATGCAAATTGCATTGAATCAATTAATGCTATATTTTCCATCTTTTTTTCTTTATCATATTTCTAATTGACTTTTATTATAAACAACTAAATCGAGTCCATATATGAGTGTATTGAAAAACAATAGTTTATTTTTTTCTATTTTTCCTATAATTATTAGTTGTGCATTTTTAGCTTGTGACTCTGGAGTCAATGAAGGTAGTAACGAATCAAATGAATCAATCGATGAACAGATAGTAAATTATGAATTAAAAAATATAAAATTTAGAAAAAAAGAGTCTCAGGAAATGGTTATTTTACCTGTTGAAGTACCACCAATGAAAGACTATGCGATTGGATTATCAAAGAAAAACAAGGTAGAAAATTTTGGCATGCTATTTAATTTTAGAGAAGAGACAAAATATCAAGGTTTTTCAATGAAAAATACAAAATTTAATTTATCAATTGCATTTATTAACGCAAACAAAACAATAATTGATATACAAGAAATGAAAGCTTTCCATAATGAAATTTATATTTCAAAATATCCATTTCAATATGCAATTGAAGCACCTGCAGAATGGTTTTTGATTAATGAAATTAATATTGGCGATAGTGTTACAATACCTTAATTAAATTAAACAATTTTAATATCCTCTTTACGAATATTTATATAGGCGTTATTTCCAATCACAGGTTCCTGTTCATCGAGCCATTGTGCATGAATATCAAAATGAAATTTATTCAGCATGACAGAAAAAAGCACGTGTGCTGTTGGACCAGGATAAAATACTTTTTTAATTTCTGATTGTAAAGACCATCCTGTTTTTTCTTGAAGCATTGATGCTTGGATATTATCAGGATGTACGACAATATCCTTATTGCTATCTATGAGCTCATTTGGAAAAATTTTTGAAGCAGCAATAATATTTTTTATGCTGACAAATCCAAGCATTTTTGATACTTGATTATTACTTGGAGCATCATAAATTTTACCTAAAAAACCCATTTGAACAATTTTACCATTTTCTATAAGAGCAATATTATTTGAAAATGCAACTATGTCCTTAATATCATGCGAAACGACTATAGATGAAATATTCATTTCAGTAAGAATATTAGCAATCTCTGTACGAAGAATAATTTTTAATGTTTCATCTAATGAACTAAAGGGTTCATCCATTAAAAGTAGTTTTGGATTAGGAGCTAATGATCTTGCAATTGCAACTCTTTGTGATTCACCAACTGAAAGTTCATCAATTTTACGATATTTTAAATGATCTATAGCAAATAAATCCAATAATTCATCTACTCTTTGATTAATTGCTGCTTTATCCCATTTTTGCATCTTCAAACCAAATGCTATATTTGCATAAACATCTAAATGAGGGAAAAGTGCATGATTTTGAAAAACCATTCCAATAGAACGCATATTTGGGGCTAGGTTACTTATTAAATTGTTTTCTAATAAAATCTCTCCAGACGAAGGTTGTAATAATCCAGCTATAATTCTTAATATAGTTGATTTGCCAGAACCAGACGGGCCAAACAACCCTATAGCTTCACCGCTTTCTAATGAAAAGTTGATATTTGATAAATGAAAATCATTATCATAATTAAAATTTATATCATTCAAATTAAGTAAATGCATTAATGTTTTATTCTCCACTCTAAGATTTACTCATTACATTGACTCTAAATCTATCAATAATAAAGAAAATAACAAAAGCAACAATTACTAATATGACAGATAAAGCATAAGCATTGCCAAGAAAATAATTGCCTGGCTTGCTTAAATATTGATAAATAGCAACAGGCATAGTATAAAATTGACTGCCACGTAACATCGCAACTGAGCCAAATTCTCCCAAAGATATACCATATGAAAAAATTATACCAGCCAAAATATAATTTTTAGTTAATGGTATATAAATCCTATGCCAAAAATTATTCTTTGCACAACCTAAAATATTAGCTGCTTCTTTAATTTCTTTTGCAATTGAATTAAGGGCTAGAGAAGACAAATAGTATGCAAAAGGTAGTCCAAGGATAATATGCATAATTAATATAATGAGAAAAGTATGCCTAAGATCAAAAAATGATTGATTAAATGTGATTGTTAATCCAAACGATAAAGTAATAACTGGAACCACTAAAGGCAATAAAAAAATAAAATCAGCAACTTTTTTTATTTTTGAGACTTGAGTATCAAAATATGAAGCTGTATAGAATCCTAAGCACATGACAATAACAGATGCAGCAGTGGCAAGAGTGATGCTTGATATAATTGATTGAAAGGGGGAAATATAAGAAAGGTTTCCTGAATCTTCAAATATACGGACAAAATTTTGCATTGTGTATCCGTTATCAAGGGGATCGCTGATCGAGCTTATGATTAAAATAGCTATTGGAATAATAGCAAACATGATAAGCATACCAAGAAAAGTAAAAATGAAGAATTGATTAATTTTTTTACAATCTATGAGTTTCTTATTTGCTCGATTAATATTCAAAAATGCCAAATCACTTGTTTGATTAAAACGTGTAAATAAAAAAAAGAGTGCAGTGCAAAAAATTATTTGAAATAATGAAAACCATATAGCTAATTGAAGGTTATAAAGCCCGGTAGAAAATCTATAAATCAATAATTCAACTGTTTCAAAATCCGTATTGCCAAAAATAATGATAATACCAAATGAAGTAAAGGAAAATAAAAAAACCAATATTGCAGATGAAAATACTACTGGTGCTAACATTGGAGCAATAATATATTTGAATCTATCTACTAAGCTAGCTCCAAGTAATTCACTAGCATCCTCTAAATCTTTGTTAATTTTTCGCCAATACGGACCAACAATTCTGATAACAACTGACATATTATAATATGCGTGCGCGAGAACAATAATCAGCAAGCTCTCATTGAAATTAAAGTTTGCAAATAAAGCAAAGACCTCTCTAAAAGCCAAAGCCACCACTATTACTGGCAATATAAATGGAATCGTGCATAAAATGATAATAATTTTGCGTCCAAGAAAATCAAATTGGTACAAAAAAAATGCTGCTGGCAAACCTATAACTAAGGAAAAAACTGTTGAAAGGAGTGCTTGTGCTAAATTTTTTAATATCAAAACAAAATAATAATTTGATGCAATTGATGAAAATAAATTTTCAGTATCAATAAAATCTGATAATAAAATTAAATAAATAAATTTGAAAATTGGTAATACAATAAAACTAAGTATAAATAAAAGAGTCAAATAAGCAAAAAATTTGCTGATATTAAAAGAAGAAAAAATTGCTTTAGCATTGGTTAACGCATGATAGTTGACCACTCTGAAATCCAATTCTGTAATTCATCATTACTAAAATTTATTGTATTGACAGAAGTAATTTGTGGATTTAAGTTCCACCATTCTGGTAAATCTAAGGCTTTGAGCACGGGATAAACAAACATTGTTTCTGGTATTTGTTCCTGAAATTTTTCAGACAACATAAAATCAATAAATTTTTTAGAAGCATCTATATTCTTAGCTCCCTCTAAAATTGCAATAGACTCAACTTGTCTAAACAACCCATTTAATAAAACATTTTGTGTCGGAGTTGTTGTCAAATTATTAAAAAATGCTTCAGCAGCTGGACTTGTAGTGTAAGAAATAATAAGTGGCCTATCTCCACCATTATGTGAAAAATGAGTGTAATATCCAGTACTCCAACCATCAACTAATAAAGGATTGTTATTTTTTAATTGACGCCAAAAATTTTGCCAATTGTCTTTACCAAAATAAGATATAGTAGTTAATAAGAATTGCAAACCAGGCGAGGAGGTTGCAGGATCCAATACAATCATTTTATCTTTCCATCTATTGGTGGTTAATTCCATTAGATCACTTGGTGGCAGCTGATCATCAAATTTTGGATCATAGTTCAAACTGACATATCCATAATCAATTGGTGTAAAATAAGTTGAATTTGAAAATGCATTTAAAATTTCAGGTGGAATACTTTTACGATTTTGCGATTCGTAAGGGATTAAAAGTTTATCAATTTCTGTAATGCCTATATATGCAATGTTATCAATGCCAAAAATAAGATCAGCTTCAGGATTCCCTGCATTCAGTCTGGCTCTAGTTAATACTTGATTGGCATCGCCTGCTTTTATAATTTGAACATTTATATTGTGAGTTTTTGTAAATTCATCTATAAGTTCTTGCTTTGCATCAAAAGAATCATGAGTAAGCATTTTTAATGTAGTAGTCTCAGTAGAACTACAAGCACATATTAAAAGACCAAAAGATAAGAAAATAATTTTTATTAAATTGAACATAGTATCCTCCTTAAATGCGCAGAAGATACCAAAAAAATTGCCACATTCCTACGCATGATTTAACATGATCAGGTTCGAAGGGTTGGTATAAACCTCTCAGCAAATGCTCCCCTTGCGGACAATGAAGATTATAACACTAGAAAAGAAGTCTGTCGTGTAATAGTTCAGAGGAATTAGTCAATTCTCTGAATACAGATTCAAATGATGAAGAATTAGTTACTATGGATACGATCTCTTTTTTTGTTATTTTCTCATAGGAATCTAACTGCAAATTATGAATTTCAAGATCGGCATCAGAAATAATATATTGCATCTTCTTCCTTTTATTTATTCTCTCCTTAACAATATGAGAATCAGCATTCAGCCAAATAAACTCTAATGGCATGCTCAGTTCAAAACACAGTTTGCGAATAGCTTGTCTTTCCTCAATTTTTAGATGTGCTGCATCGATAACAACAGAAAATCCACTTGCAATGTATTTTCTAGCCTGCCTTCTTATTTCAGCATACACAGCAATATGACTTGTTTCACTATAAATATTTTTGGCATCGCTCGCACTAATATGATCATACTTTGAAATACCAAACATTTCTTTTCTAATTACATCCGATGATAAATAAATCGCTCCGACCCTACATGCTATAGCACCAGCAATCATAGACTTACCTGTACCTGAAAGACCTGCTACAACAGTGACAAAAGGGGTCTGAATAGTTTTTGCATACTTGGTTGCTAGTTTAAAAAAATTCTTAGAACTATCAAAAAATATTTTTTTTGTCTGTTCATCTGCTGTATCAGATAAAGCTGTTAAACCTTCAACTTTGCCCCGAATTAAAGCTCGTAAAAATTTATGGTAAGGATGAAGTAAGCCTAGATATTTATCACCAACTAAAGATAAATACTTTCCAGAAATTTCATCAGCTAAAAATGAATGACTATAAAGATCAAGGCCCATCGTCAAAAATGATAAATCATATCCTTTATCAACATATTTGAAATGAAAGGCATTTGAAAATTCAATGCAGTCTACAATACTTAATTCATCTTTTTTGCTTCGATCAAGATAAAAATGTTTTAATTGCAAATCACCATGACCAAAAACAATTTGTCCGTCAGTATAACGAGTATCAAAAACCAATTTAAATTTTTCTAAAGTTTTCATCATATATTCATTTATAAGTTGAGCATTACTTTTTTCTAAAGTATGACCAATATGAATTTTTTGTTGTAATAATTCATCATTACACCACGCTTGTTCAGCTTGCCATCCCCCTTGTTCTAAGCCAGCATTGAATGGTTTTGCTTTTTGATGAAAAGAAAAAATTTTATTAACAACAATTTCAGCAAAATTTTCAATAGCAGTTTTTTGATTAATCAAAAATTCAAGATTATCTTGTATTTGGAGTTTCTTCATTTTAACTGCATACTCAATAATGTCATCTTTTTGACCATCTTCACTTATAAAAATACGCCCATCAGGATTTTTATTTATGGACACAACACCTAGATAAACATCAGGAGCAAGAACTCTATTTTGTTCAACTTCTGCCACGCAAAATTCATATCGCTGGCTTAGCTTAGTTTGATCAACAAAATCAAAACTGACAGATTTTTTAATTTTATAAACATATTTACCAGCAATAAAAACATATGAGAGATGTGTTTGTTCAAATTGTACTTTATCTACTTTGTGAGTGTACGTGTCTGGTAAAAGTAAAGCTTCGACATAATCTGGATACATTCAAATTACCTTAATGTAGATATTTATCAATGATTCTTTCTAATGATAGACTAAGTTAAAAGGGTTTCAAATATGGAAAAAATTAAAAAAATTTTTCAAGCATTTAAAAATTTCAAAATATCTCAAACTGTCTCTTCAAATTTACAATGTCCAGATTGTAAAATAAATCTTCTTGAAGATAGCGGATATCTCTCTTTAGGGATATGTAGTGCATGCGGTCATAAAGATACTCTTTCAGCAAAACAATGGATCAATTTAATTTTTGACCAAAATAGTTTTGATGAGAAATTTTTAAATATTGATTCTCCAGATCCGCTACATTTTAATGATTCAAAGCCATACAAGCAAAGAATTAAGCAGGCTAAAGATTTTACCGGTGAGCAATCAGCTGTCACAACCGGGTATGGCCATATTAAAGGAATTAAAGTTGTGGCAGCAATATTTGATTTCAAATTTCTTGGTGGCTCGATGGGTTATGCTGTAGGGGAAAAAATTACTGCAGCTATAGATAAAGCTATAGTAAAAAAATTACCTGTATTAGTGATAACCTGTTCAGGTGGTGCACGTATGCAAGAAGGCACTTTAGCACTTGCACAAATGATCAAAACTACCAACGCAATAAATAATTTACATGATGCTCACTTACCTTTAATTGGAATTCTTGCAAACCCAACAACAGGTGGAGTGTTTGCTTCATTCGCAAATCAAGCTGACATTTTAATTGCAGAGAAAGAAGCTTTAATTGGATTTGCTGGCCCTCGAGTAAGAGCTGTAAATGATACAGAACAAGATCGCGTTCTATCTGAAGAAATTCTTGCGCGCGGTCTTATTGATAATATCATACCAAGGAATGAATTAAGGCACTACCTAGAAAGAGTACTTGGGCTAATTATAGCAAATGAAATAAAAGTTTCTGCTCCTCAAGCATCAATTAACTCCATGCATACCCATAAAGTATCAAGTGGATGGGAATCCGTCACTACTAGTAGAGCATCAGATAGGCCCAGTGCAAAAGATTATATAGATCAAATCTTTTCTGACTTTATTGAATTAAAGGGTGATAGAAATGGCTTAGAAGATGATGTGCTAATTGGAGGATTTGCTAAGCTTGCATTAAAAAATGTGATGATCATTGCTCAAGATAGAAATAGTGGACAAACAGAAATTACGAAGGGAAGGGTCAGTGCGTCTGGATATAGAAAAGCAGTCAGATTAATCAAAATTGCTAATACCTTGAAATTGCCTATAATCTGTTTTGTTGATACTCCTGGCGCAAATGACAGTATTGAAAATGAAAAAATTGGACTAGCAAAATCAATCTCAGATACTATAGCTGAACTATCAAATTCTCAAGTTGAAACTATTTCAATTATTTTAGGTGAAGGTGGTTCAGGGGGTGCAATTGCTTTATGTTGCACAGATCGAGTTTTTATGCAAGAAAATTCTTTTCTTGCTATAACTTCGCCTGAAGGCGCAGCAGCTATTTTATACAGAGATAAAAAGCATGCTGAAGATGTTGCTAATGCATTAGGAGTCACTGCATTAGAGCATGAAAATATAGGTTTTGTTGATGAGATAATTCCAGAGCCTGAAAATCACAGTATTAAAACATTAAAAGAAGCCTCTCGTTTCATTTATGATGCACTCACTGAAACAATTATTTCATTACAAAATCAAAATCAAAAGAGCAGATTAGTAGCTAGAGAAAAAAAATGGAATAACTTAGGTAAAAATACAAAATTTTCTGGGAAAATTCAAAGACTATTGATTGGTATTACAAGAAAAATTAAAATCTAGCCCTCATCTTGAGATTCATCACTATGTATAAAAATGCTTTTATCATGAAAAATAATTCTTGCTTTATCCTTTTGTGAGTATGGAGAAAATGCATAATGGATCTTTAAAGTAGAATCGCCGCCTTCATCAGGAGAGCGAAAAGCAACATCTTCTGGTAAAGCTGGGTCAAGTTTATCGCGCCTTTTTCTATAACTAGCTAATGATCTATACATAGTTGTTTTATTTACTTCACCAGATTCACGTGAATTTGAATGATTCTTTGAATCAGTTTGTTGTCTTGAGGTTCTTTGCGTAGATCTATGGTTATTCTGTCTACTAGAATTGTTCTGTCTACTAGAATTGTTCTGTCTACTAGAATTGTTCTGTCTACTAGAATTGTTCTGTCTA
>JBJKVL010000007.1:0-3272 GCA_045562675.1 Dehalococcoidia bacterium | reverse complement strand
GCCGCTGCTGGTGCAGCTTTCTTCTCTTCTGGTTTAGAAGGTGGAGTCACCGGTTTTGCTGGAGTTACTGTTGCTTTCGCACCAGAACTCGCAGGAGCTGCAGCCTCATCTTCGCCACAGCCTATTACCGCTGCAGCTGCAAGCCCAAGGCTACCTACCGCTGTTCCTCGAAGAAAACCACGCCTAGAAACGACATGTTTAATAATTTTACTCAATTTACTATTCCTTTCTACGATAATAATCGTATATAGTACTAGTCTTGCCACACACGAGCGGCAAGAATGTTTGCTTTATATAGTTGCAGTCATAAAATGAAAATAACGAAGTAAAGCCTCTATACTATACAATTTATTGAATACAAATCTCAATTCATTTTACATAATGTTTTTAACATTGAATATTAAAAGAGGGAGGCTTCCCTCCCTCTTTTAATAATTTGAGATCATCAATAATGAGATTAAGCAGGCTTAACTTCATTAAAGAATATATCTGAAACACTGAATGGAATATAAGAACTAACATCAAGAACGTTGTCCCTAATTCCGTATGCGACAGTTGATTCACATAGAAACGCAGATGGACCACCGTTTTCAACTTGTTCCAAAACAGCCATCTCTCGATAGTGCTTCATTCGAACGTCAGGATCTACAGCTCCATTAGCTGCATCTCTTGCAGCGTCAAAATCTGCATTATTCCAAAGTGCGTATGGGTTTGTACTTGCATGCCATTGCCAAGCAAGAGCAGCTTCATACAAGAAGGATGACCAACCCATTAAGAATGTACCTGGACGACCTTTAGTCTCACGACCATATAGACGGTCACGCCAAACATTCACTTCAATGGTTCGAGCATCAACCTCAATACCAACGTCGTTCCACAAACCTAAAGAAGCTTCTAGAACTGGCTTACCATATGAACCAGTTAGAACTTGTGCATCACAAGTCATCTTTGCTCCATTAGCTAGTCCAGCATCTTTTAGTAGCTGACGAGCCTTATCAGGATCGTAAGCTGGAGTTGTGAAGTCTGCTTGGTGACCAAACACGTTAGGTGTAATCAATTGGTCTTTTGCAGGCCTAGATACACCATCCCAACCAACTTTAACAAGACCATCTCTATCCAATGCGTGGTTGACAGCTTGTCTAACACGAGGGTCATTCGTAATTGAAGGATCCTTGTCAGGCATATTCGCCATATCCCATGCAACGTTAGTGTTTGCTGGTGGCTGTACCATTGTTACGTTTGGAAGAGCATCTAAACGAGTATACTCATTTAGGGGTGCTCGTAAAATAAAGTCAAGTTCACCAGTTTCAAATCCAGCAACTCGTGTTGCTTGTTCTGTAATCCACTTGTAACTAATTGATTCGAAACCAAGATTATCGTGCCAAGTATTTGGAGCTTTTGTTAATTCAACTCCTTGTCCTTGTACATAATCTGAAGTCACGTATGCACCAGTTCCAACTGGATTTTTACCTTGAACTTCTTCAGCATTAATTGAAGCATCCTCGTATACATGCTTAGGTAGCTGTAGTACTAGACCTTCACGCTTTGGAAGAATTGGATCACCAGTAGCCTTACAAGTTATTTCAACTGTTTGGGCATCAACAACTTTTGTTGATTCTACTGTACCGACACGAGAAATAAGTCGAGACTTATTTGCTGCATCACCATAGTAGTCGTGAACAAATTTTACATCTTCTGCAGTAAATTTCTGGCCATCTGACCATTCAGCTTCACGTAACTTGAATATCCATGTCTTACCTTTACCGTCTGGGGTTTCCCAGCCAGTAGCAAGACCTGGTTCAACAACGTTACTTGTTGCAGTTGGTCGCTGTCTTGTTAGACAGTCATAAATAGCATGAAACTCACTGTTACTTGCTGCAGTGGAGTTAGGGCTTAATGTTGGCATCACTGTTGAGCTACCAAAATTCATATGAGCCACTTTCTTCACTTCAGGCTTTGGTGCCGCTGCTGGTGCAGCTTTCTTCTCTTCTGGTTTAGAAGGTGGAGTCACCGGTTTTGCTGGAGTTACTGTTGCTTTCGCACCAGAACTCGCAGGAGCTGCAGCCTCATCTTCGCCACAGCCTATTACCGCTGCAGCTGCAAGCCCAAGGCTACCCACCGCTGTTCCTCGAAGAAAACCACGCCTAGAAACGACGTGTTTTATAATCTTACTCATTTCGCAGTCTCCTCTCTAGAGAACGCAGATCAAATACTGATTTGATTTTTGCGCATATTGTACATAACAACTTAAAAAATTACGTAAGTTGTAGTATTTTAGCAATTTTTTTTATAATGCTTCAAGCCTCATTTTGAATTTTTTGTTTATAATAACAACATGAGAGTTGGAAAGAACATGTTACTTGAAGGTATCACAGTCGTTGATTTGTACCCAAACCTTGCCTCCTCATATGCATCGAGGCTGTTTAGTGATCTTGGCGCAACAGTCATTATGCTAGAACCAGCAAATGGCAGTGATGTTCGACATATGGAACCAAAGTTTGCTCCTGATGACGAGAGTGTCTATCACAGCTATTTAAATCAGAACAAACAGAGCATCGTCGTAGACCTTGCTGACACCGAGACAATTATTGATATTTTACAAACTGCAGATATTCTTATTGAACCACTTGGACAAAAGCAGTTAGCTGAATACGGACTTGCATATGAACAGATCAAAGACACACTACCATCACTAGTCTATGCATCACAATCACCGTATGGTAATTCTGGTCCAAACCAAGATCGAGTCAGCTCAGAAATCGTTGACTATGCAACTGGTGGCTTTCTATATTATGGCGGGGACCCAGATAGAGAACCACTTGCAGTACATGGCTATCAAAGCTCATGGCACGGAGGCATGCATGCGGCAACTGCAGCACTTTTTGCACACATCTATAGTCAACGGACTGGCATCGGGCAACATGTAGATGTATCAAATCAAGAAGCTCTATTAAGCGCCCATGTTTGGTTGATCTCATCATGGTTGGAAGAAGGAGAAGTATTTACTAGAAAGGGAAGCGATCTGATTCAATGTAAGGATGGATACGTTGTTTGGGGAAGAAGAGAATTACCTATTTTTTTACTAATTGAACGACCAGAACTGATGGATGAGCCAAAATTCCATACCGACACTGGTTGGCGTGATGCGCAGCCTGAAGTTCGAGACATGCTTGAGCAGTGGTGTTTAAGTAAAACAAAAGATGAAATTTGTACGTTAGCACAACAACTTAGAATTAAGATGACTCCAGTCAATGCTCCACAAGATATATTAG
>JBJKVL010000006.1:0-25356 GCA_045562675.1 Dehalococcoidia bacterium | reverse complement strand
CCATATACTACTGCAATGCAGGTTGGTTTAACTGCAGGTGCAATTGCATCAGCAATTTTGTGGAAAAACAACAGTAACCCTTTTGCTTATCATGCAGAAGTTTCAGGTGTTGAAGCACTTGCAAGTAATGTTGACACGCCATTTGTTGCATGGGCATTAACAGATGGGGTAATGAACTATGCTCCGGCATCAGGCAGAGCAGCCTATCCTACTGGTGTATATGAGTGCAGTGATGGACATGTACAATTTACAGGTGCTGATTCTCCATTTTTCGAAAGATGTTGCATAGCTATTGGTCGTCCTGAGTGGGCAGAGGATGAAAGATTTTTAGATCTTGATCAAAAGCCTGATCATCGTGAGGAATTTCTTGCACATATTATTCCTTGGCTAAAAGCAAGAACTAAACTAGAAGTTTTTAAAATAATGCAAGAGGCAAAAGTGCTTTGCACTCCAGTGTTTACAGTTGAAGAAGCAATAAATGATCCACAAGCTACTGCTAGAAAATCATTTACAACATTTCATCAAGATGGCATTGGTGAGGTCATATCACCTGCATATCCATTTAAAGAATATATGAGTGATGAAGAATGGAATTTAACATCTGCTCCAAAATTTGGTGAGCACACTCAAAAAGTTTTAGAACAATTAGGATATTCAACTATAGAACAACAAGCATTATTTAGAATTGGGACAATTAAATAAATAGGAGATCGCAATGTCTTATGATTTATTAAATGGCATACGAATAATAGAACTTGCAGAAGTGTGGGCTGGTCCTACTGCATGCAGTTTTATGGGTGATTTAGGAGCTGATGTTATTAAAATAGAATCCTTCCCACGTAATTCTCCTACAAGACCTTTATTTTCTAGTGATTGGCGAGTTTCTCCAGCTGGCACTGGTCCTCCCTATGAACGTGCATGGGCACATTTACAAGCAAATAGAAATAAAAGGAACATTGCTTTGGATTTGAAAACAACAGAAGGAGTTGATATTTTTAATCGATTGACTCAAACAGCAGATATTGTCATAGAGAGTTTTTCAGCAGGGACTATTGATAAATTGGGCATAGGCTGGGAAGAGATAAAAAAAATTAACGATCAAGCTTCCTTGATTTCTATACCCGGTTGGGGTGTAGAGGGAATTTATAAGGGTTATGTTTCATTTGGAACTGGCTTTGATTGTGTAACAGGTCACGCTATAATGCGCGGTCATCCAGGCAGAAAAGAAGAAGAAATATTAGGTTCTACTCACTCTGATGCTACAGTAGCACAGGCCCTTGTTTTTGCTGTAGTTTCTGCTATGCAGGCAAGGAATAAGAATAAACAAGGTATTTATATTGATTTTTCTCAAGTTCAACAACTAACAACGCAATTAGTTTCTTTATATTCTGAATGGGCGCTTAATAAAAGAGAGCTTCCTAGAATGGGTAATGACAATGAATTTGTTGTTCCTCATTCAAGCTTCCCGGTAGCTGGAGAATATCAGTGGGTTGTTATCGTTGCTCAAAATGACAATCAATGGAATGGCTTGTGTAGAGCATTGAAAAAGGAAGAATGGGCTCAGTTTGGTCATAAATGGGCAACAATTTCAGGTCGGTTAGCTGATAGGGAAAAAGTTCATGAAGCAATTGCAAACATCACGAAATCAATGAATTCAAATGAATTATGCTCATTATTACAGTCTGAAGGTGTGATAGCATCATCAGTAGCAGAACCAGCTGAATTACTTGCTAGTGAACAGCTCGGATTTCGTCAGTGGTTTCAATCTCTTGACAATCAATTTCTTGGAACTAGAATTTATCCAGGATTATCTTGGTCAATTAACAATGTTGAAAACCTACCAAATAAGCCTTATGGCACTCTCGGCGAGGATAATTATAGTCTTTTAAGTGAGCTTGGTTTTACTCAAAAAGAAATAAAGAATTTTGAAAAGAAGCTGGTCATTGGAAACAAGTACGAAGTAAAAGGGTAAAAAAAGTTAGGAAAAAATATGAATGTTCAAATAAATAGTTCACATTATGCGGTAGCAGTACAGGATTTAGAGACTGCAATAGCATCTTATGCACAAATACTTGGCTTAGAAATAACCGAGCGAGGTGAAAATCCATGGGGAAATTTTTCCTGGGCGCAAATGGGCTATGCAGGTGAACAAGCTATTCAGCTGATTCAGCCAAATAGTGATGATACTCATGTACGTAGAACGATGGATGGAAGGATCAATGCAAATAATCAATATGGCGAAGGTTATTATATATCTGTATGGCAATCCGATGATCCAATTGTTGCTGCAAAAAATATTGAGGCGCAAGGTGGTCGCATCATTGATAGAGGAGACGGTTCTGGAGTCCATTGGATTCATCACTCAGCTGCTCACGGATTGTTTATGGAAATTGTTCCAACAAAAGACGATTTTCCTGGAAAAAAAATATTAGAATTATCACATTTATTTTTGTTGGTCAATGATCTTGATGACGCAATAAATGATTTTTCTGATCGATTTGATTGGCATGTAATAGAAAATTATAAAATGGACAAAATCATAGAAAATAATTCAGTTATGATTGGGAATGCTCAGCCTCAATTAAATCTTATTGATACCAGCCAAGTAAACTCAGAGATACAAAATTTCGTAGAGCAAAATGCATTAAAAAATAATCAAGGTTTTTTTGGTGCATGTTGGCGAGCAGGTAATATCAATGAATTTGAAGAACATCTTTTAAAAAATAATATAGAATATCATAAAATAGGAAATAGTATAAATATTTCATCTAAATTACTACATGGGATTAATACATTTGTAGTGGGATAAACTAAGGTATTATGCCAGTGCGACTTGTTACTGTTCTTATAATCTCAGGAATATTGTCGAATTCGTTGTCTATTGTGAAAAAAATTTCATCACTTTCGACTAATTTATACCTTCTTTGCCCGAGATATTCGATTGTTTCTATACTTTGTAAATTCTCTAGAGTTATTTTCTTTAGAATCTTACCTAAATGCAATGCGATAATTTCTTTATCAGTAAAATAAATACTAGTAGCAGTTGATCTCCATGTTAACCACACAACAGGCAGCATAATGACCATAACAACTAAAAGAAAAATACCAAAGCCTTTTGCTCCATTGTTCTCAAATATCAAACCGTATAGCAAGGAAACAGAACCAAGTAATAATGGCAAAACAAAAGAGGCATTTTGCCACCAATAACTATCATTGATAAAGACATCTTTGATATTATTTTGTTTGCTTATGTATTGCTCGTCTACATCACGTAAACTCATTAATATAACCTTTTAATTATTGGTATTGTAATAATTTTAACTATCTTTTTTATTAAACTGTACTGAAATGGAGGAATAAATGGATTTTGCATTAAATCTTGAATATAAACCAACTGCTGCCACAGTTATAATTTTATTATTACTTATTATTGCTTTGTTGCAAATTCTGTATATTCGCATTCTAAGAAAGCAAATGCATAGATTAAATTTTCAAAAAAGAAGCCAAAGTTCTAAATATGGGAAAATGACTGAGCAATTTTTACCTTTTATTGAAATGTTTCCTTGGGATCCAGCAAACTTTCGATTCTTAGGTTCACCAATAGATGGTGTTCAATTTGAGGATGATAAAGTACTTTTTCTTGAATTTAAATCAAGTAGTAGCACCCTATCAAGTAAACAAAAGAATATAAAAAAACTTGTGGATGAAAATCAAGTTTTTTTTGAGGAAATAAGAATCGATCTTTAGCTATTGTTGATTTGATCAATGAGATCAACGACTTGGGCTTCAATAAGCTGCGCTATTTTAGCATATTCTTTATCATCCAATAATTTAGGATCAGGAATTTCCCACTCAATTCTATTGTTTGCTGCAATTTGTGGGCATTGCTCTCCGCATCCCATACTAATAATATAATCGAAAGCTATTTCAGCAATTATGGAAGTAAATGTTTTAGGATAAAACTTTGCATGATTAACATGTAATTGATTAATAATTTTTTGCGCACGTAGATTTATTTTATCTATTGGTTTTGAGCCTGCACTGTATGATTTTATATTTGGTGCATGTTTTTTCATATACGCTTCTGCAAGTTGGCTTCGGTTTGCATTTTCTATACATACGAAAAGAATATTTGTCATATTCCTGACTTTACTTTAATTGACTTCGTTAGGCAATGAGAGCAAAAGAACTTTTCCATGCTCATTACTGATCTGCAATTGAGCATCAAAATCTATTTTTTTATCGTCAATTATTGCATTGACATGCAGGCGAGTATTCTCGCTATCTTTGATTTCTAAAAAAGTATCAGTTAAAAGAGATGTTAGATGTTCATCTATTGCTTCGTTTGAGTCAGCATTAATGCATGTATCAAATAATCCAAAAGTTATAAATGTTGGCAACTGCATGCCTGCATTATAAATTAATTTGTAAGCAGTAGAGTCAGCAAGATTTATATATAAGCCATCTTGCAAACATTCATCGAAGGAGTAATCGTTATTATTTTTCATAAAAATATTATGTCATAAAAGAAAACAATAGTAATTATTGAGGTGATTTTTAATCTAAATGAAGTAAGTTTATTCCTAATACAGCAATTATTAATAACAACATATTAGCGAATAATACAGTTGTAATCACTTGCCATGCAGTTTGCTTAATTTCATTTAATTCAATCTTGAATCCTATAGCAGCTAGTGCCATAACAAACAGAAGCGAGCTGATATTTTGAGTGTATTCCAGGAATACAATTGGTAGATCTATTGTATTGGCAAGCAATACCGTAGTAATAAATCCAATAATAAACCAAGGGACAAAAAGACTTGGATTGAATTGACTAGTTGGCATACATGCTGCTTGTCTACGTTTTATAAAACTGATTAATAATATTAAAGGCCCTAAAAAAAGTATTCTGATAAGTTTGACTTGGGTAGCTATAATCCCAGATATATTACTGATTGCAAATGATGCAGCAATAACTTGTGGGACAGCATACACTGAGATGCCTACAATAAGGCCATATTGATAGAGTGATAAAGATGTCATTGGGAATACTAATGGCAATAGGACAACTTGTACAGCTCCACAAATTGCACTAAAGCCAATTGCTATTCCAATTTCTGAAGGAGTAGCTTTAATTATAGGAGCAATGGCTACTATTGCTGAATTGCCGCAGATAGAATTTCCTGTTGCTAGTAATACTGCCAAATTTGAACTCAACTTAAGTATCTTATTTGCAAAAATAATAATAAATATAAGACTGCATAACGTCGCTACTAAAATTAACATAAATACAATAATGCTATTACTAGTCAGGTAAGCAAAATCCATACTGAAACCCAACAGTACAATTCCTAATTCCAGGATATATTTAGAGCAAAAATTAACACCACTTGCAAGACTATGTAATGGAAAAAATTGCTTAATTAACAATCCTATAATCATGGCGATAATTAGTTGATCGAAAATGTTCTCTAAAAAAAAATCTTGGAATACGCTTTGCATAGTCATCGCAATAATTGCTATGACTGCACATAAGATGAGTCCTTTTAAAAATTTATATCAAAGAAAATGTTCATTGTTCCTTATGCATATTTTTTAAATAAATCACCATAGCTCCAAATATTTGTATAATTTTTTATTTTGTTTTATCTGTGATATATTTTTCTAAAGTAATGACTTGTAAAATAGTAAAAAGAAACGTCAAGATTAGAACACCAAAAACTTTAAAGTTGACCCAGACATCGGTAGATTGTGTACGCCAAATCAGTTCATTGAGGACTGCTAGAAAAAATGAAAAATATGCCCATCTTTGTGCACAGATGTACCATCCTGTATCATTTAATGACATAGCATTACTTAAAAAATATTGCAGAATATTTTTCTTGATTCGTAAACTGATTAGTAAAATAATACCTGTAACTATGTATAGAATGGTAGGTTTGATTTTAAAAAAAGCGTCATTATTAAAATAGATAGTTAATAGCCCAAAGAAAGTTATTAGGAACGCGCTAGCAAGCGGCAAAATAGGTATTTTCCTTTCAATCATAAAAGAGAATGGCAAAGCAATAATCGTTGCGACAATAAATGGCGGAATAGCACTTTGTAATCCGCTATTTAAATAAAAAATAAAAAAAATAGCCAATGGACCCATCTCTGTTGTTGATTTGATTAGCTGCTTCATTGACGCTAGCCACTTTCTCTAACATGCGTAGTTATGTATTATATGTAGAGAATTACTGTTTGCAAAGATTAAATGTATATATAAGGATGGTTTTATGACAAAAGCAATTATTAAAACAGACAAAGGTGATATTAATATTGATTTTTTTGATGATGATGCACCAAATACAGTCAAAAATTTTGTTGATTTAATAACAAAAAAATTTTATGACGGATTAACCTTTCATCGGGTTATTCCTAATTTTGTTATTCAAGGGGGATGTCCAACTGGAGATGGCACTGGTGGACCAGGATATCAAATTGATTGTGAAATTAATGATAATCTTCATGTAGCTGGTACATTATCAATGGCACATGCTGGCAAAGATACAGGTGGTAGTCAATTCTTCATTTGCCATTCACCTCAACCACATTTGGATGGAGTTCATACTGTTTTTGGTATTACAGAGGATATGGACATTGTGAATGCGATTGACGCAGGAGATAAAATGCTTACCGTTGAAATAGTTGAGTAAATCAATAAGGAGTGCATAAGTGCCGTCATTTGATATAGTTTCTAGAGTTGACTTGCAAGAGGTCGACAATGCTGTTAATGGTGCTCGTCGTGAGCTAGCAACACGATATGATTTTAAAGGAGGCAATTGCTCAATTGAACATCAAGATCAACAAATTACATTAATTGCTGATGACGAATTTAAAATGAAGCAAGTACAAGACTTACTATTTTCTTATTGTGCAAAACGTAAAGTTAATACTGGTTCGTTGGATGCCAGTGTGCTGGAAAAAGCATCAGGTGATTCGGTTCGACAAAGTTTCACAATTAAGCAAGGAATTGAGAAAGAACTTGCACAGAAAATTGTTAAAACTATCAAGACGTCAAAATTAAAAGTACAAGCATCTATTCAAGGTGAAGAAGTTCGTGTAACCGGTAAAAAGCGAGATGATTTACAGCAAGTAATACAGCTTATCAAAAATGATAATGTTCAATTGCCATTGCAATATATTAATTTTAGAGATTAGCTAACTGTATTTGACAAAATACCTATTTCAGGAACTTCAACTTCTAACACGTCTCCAGCATTGATAGCTTGAGTTGTGCCAGGTGTACCTGTAAAAATTAAATCACCAGGGTGCAAGGTTATGAATTGTGATATAAATGCAATTGATTTTTCTATCGAGTGAATAAGATGCGATGTATTTGATTCTTGTATGACTTCGTTATTAATTCTGCCTATAACATTAATATTATTTGGATCTAATTCAGTAGTAATATATGGCCCAATTGGGGCAAAGGTATCTGCAGATTTTGCACGCCACCATTGATTATCATTTTTTTGCCAGTCACGAGCTGAAATATCATTGCCACACGTATAGCCAAAAATATGATCTGTGACTTGCTCTGCTGTAATATTGCTTGCTTGCTTTCCTATAACGACAACAACTTCTGCTTCAGCATCGACTCTACCAACATTTTGAGGCAGTACAATATCATCTTTATGACCAATGATTGATGAGGGAGTTTTAAAAAATGGTTCTGGGATAGGGAATGCTTCCATATTATGACCCTTTGCATGGCTTTCATAATTTACTGCTAAAGCAATAATTTTTGATGGCATGACTGGAGGCAAAATTGTTGCTTGTGCAAGCGGGCAAGTTTCTTTTGTAGGAGAGATTGCTGTGAAAATATCATCTTGAATGCATACATATTGCTCGCCATCAACAATTGCATAACGAGTGCTTTCTTCGAATGCGATGCGAGCAATTTTCATATAGTCATTCCTGATATGTATTAGTGTATCAAATCTTTACCGTTCTATTCATTTTATAGAAAAAAATTTTATAAATCGTAGCAATATCAATATTGTTCATATTAGAATATATGTTCTAATATGAAAGTTCTGGTATTGTCATAAAATGTGTATGTGTGTTAATCATAATAATCATCTTGTTGGATATATATTGTCAAAGGTGTCAGCTGGGTTTCCGTCGCCTGCTGATGATTTCATACAGAGTCAAATTAATTTGAATGATCTTTTAGTGGAAAAGCCTGCATCAACCTATTTGGTACGAGTAACAGGTAACTCAATGCTGGATGATCATATATGTGATGGGGATATATTAGTTGTGGATCGCTCTTTAAATAACACGAGTAACCAGATTGTTGTTGCTATTGTCGACGGAGAATTTCTTGTGAAACGCCTTTTATATCAAGGCAACAAGTGTTTTTTAGTACCGTCGAATAATCAATATCATTCTATCGAAATTACTACAGAAATGAATTGTATAATTTGGGGAGTTGTGACCTATGTTATCCATGCAACAAAATAATAGTCGTTTTGCACTGATTGATTGTAATAACTTTTATGTATCTTGTGAGCGAGCTTTTAATCCTATGCTTAATAATCGACCAGTTGTTGTGCTGTCTAACAATGATGGTTGTATTATTTCTCGATCGGAAGAAATAAAGAAGCTTGGTGTGCCAATGGGCGCACCAGTTTTTAAATGGCAACGACTATTAGATCTGCATCATGCTGTAACGTTTTCTTCTAACTTTGCATTATATGGTGACATCTCTAATCGCATTATGAGTTTAATCAACTATGAATGTGATGATATGGAAGTATATTCTATTGATGAAGCATTTGTACAATTTCATAATGATGCAAATTTTAATGCAGATAGACTGCAAGCATCGATATTGCAATCTACAAGTATCCCTGTTTCAATTGGTGTCGGACAGACAAAAACACTTGCCAAAATAGCTAATTATGTCGCTAAAAAATTTCCTAAACATCAAGGTGTATTTGATATCAGTGCTGTTTCTAATATAGATGAAGTACTTGCATCAATACCAATTAATAATGTGTGGGGTATTGGCAAACGGACAAGCAAGTTGTTAAATCGTTATGGCGTCACAAACAGTCGACAATTACGAGATCTATCCGATGTATGGGTACGTAATAATTTGAATGTTAATTGCCTGCGAACTATACAAGAACTTCGGGGTATCAACTGTTTACAGTTGGAAACGAGTGTACCACGAAAAAAAAGCATAGCTACTACTCGATCGTTTGGCATGCCTATTGAAAAGTTATCGACGCTGGAAGAATCTATTTCTACATATGCTGTTCGAACTACTGAAAAATTACGCCAACAACGCTCTCTCGCATCTGGCTTGATAGTGTTTTTGCGTACAAATCAGTTTGCTGATGGAGAACAATATCATAATATGAAAAGCTATATTTTTGATGAGCCGACAGATTACACTCCTGTGGTCATTCAAACAGCTGTGGCATGTATGCGTTATTTGTACAGACAAGGATATGAATATAAAAAAGCTGGTGTGATATTATTTGGCATTACTAACAACGCTCATAGACAGGCCAATATGTTTTTGAAAACTGATCATCAATATCAGCAACGTGTTAGTGCTACTATCGATAAAATTAATCGTAAGTTGGGGAAAGACACTATCTTTTTTGGCAAAATGGGCTTGAAGCGTGATTGGCGTATTTTTAATAATAGAATGTCAAAATTTTATACCACAAGCACTTATGATTTATTGCGTGTTCGAGCTTAAGGAATTTACTGCATATTTTTTTTAGCGGTGGATCGATTATAAAAATATAACGGTAAAAATACGATCATGAATAAAAATACTCCTAACGCCCATCCATAAGAGTTCATTTTATATTTACGTGCGTCGCCTTCTACCCAAATTGCGACAGCAAGTGCAATCAATGAGCCAATTAGTAGTTCCATACCTGTATTCAATATAATTTTTATTCTGTATGCAACCAAGTATCTATCTTTTTTGTTTATAATAACAACATGAGAGTTGGAAAGAACATGCTTACTTGAAGGTATCACAGTCGTTGATTTGTACCCAAACCTTGCCTCCTCATATGCATCGAGGCTGTATTCAGTGATCTTGGCGCAACAGTCATTATGCTAGAACCAGCAAATGGCAGTGATGTTCGACATATGGAACCAAAGTTTGCTCCTGATGACGAGAGTGTCTATCACAGCTATTTAAATCAGAACAAACAGAGCATCGTCGTAGACCTTGCTGACACCGAGACAATTATTGATATTTTACAAACTGCAGATATTCTTATTGAACCACTTGGACAAAAGCAGTTAGCTGAATACGGACTTGCATATGAACAGATCAAAGACACACTACCATCACTAGTCTATGCATCACAATCACCGTATGGTAATTCTGGTCCAAACCAAGATCGAGTCAGCTCAGAAATCGTTGACTATGCAACTGGTGGCTTTCTATATTATGGCGGGGACCCAGATAGAGAACCACTTGCAGTACATGGCTATCAAAGCTCATGGCACGGAGGCATGCATGCGGCAACTGCAGCACTTTTTGCACACATCTATAGTCAACGGACTGGCATCGGGCAACACGTAGATGTATCAAATCAAGAAGTCTCTACTTAAGCGCCCATGTTTGGCTGATGTCATCATGGTTGGAAGAAGGAGAAGTATTTACTAGAAAGGGAAGCGATTCCGAAGTGACACCATGTAAGGATGGATACGTTGTTTGGGGAAGAACGAGAGCAGTACCTAGTTTTCTTAGTAATGTGGAACGGCCAGAACTGATGGATGAGCCAAAGTATCCAAACCGACACAGGTTGGCGAGAAGCGCAAGCCTGAAGTACGAGACATGCTGGAGGAGTGGTGCTCAAGATAAGACAAAGGAGGAGATCTGTCACGAAAGGCACAAGCAACTTAGAAGTTTTAAGATGACTCCAGTGAATGCTCCAGAGGACTATACTGGCTTCAGAGCAATTTGCAGCACGCGACTGGTGGAAAACTATCACGACGACAACAGGACATACAATACAGATACCAACGCCTCCATGGAAGCTCACCGGTGAACAACTTGCACCATTGCAACCAGCACCTGCGTTGAATCAACATGAATCTGTTACTGCAAAGAAACAAGTAAAACAAATGAATACGTGGCCAACACTTAGTGCAGAAAAGCCACTTGCTGGCATACGTGTGCTTGAAATGACGCAAGCATGGGCAGGGCCATTAGCAGGGAGGCATCTTGCAGATATGGGTGCTGAAGTCATTACAGTCACTTGATCCACCATTGCCGGACAAGCTACGCGTAGTTCGGCATTTTCCAGGAGGCTCCAGATCAGATGTGGCCACATTTTTACAATAGAGGTGGCGGCTTTAATCAGTTAAATCGCAATAAGCGCGGACTTAGCACTTAGATGCATAAGCCATCCAGCGGGCACGACAACAAGTCCTTGATCTCATGGTCAAGAACGTAGATGTACTTATTAGAAAACAATACTGTCCTCGCGTTATGCCAAACTTTCAACTTGATTATGAGACATTGAAAGCAGTGAATCCAAAACTGGTGATGTGCTCTATTTCAGGATTCGGTGCGACAGGACCGCATGCACACTATGTTGCAGCTGGCTCAAGATACTTGAAGCATCAGGAGGCTTGGTTGCACAAACAGGATATGATCAGGATAACAGATTTATACTGGTACAGGCAACATTATATTGCAGACCCAATGGCTGGTACACTATGTCACCATTCGTACAATGTCTGCTGCAGTTCATAGAGATGCTGTGCAATCTGGTGAAGGACGCTCATATTGACATGTCTTTGCAAGAATGCGTGACTAACTACTTTGTATGATTGACGGCATATTACGATCATCAGGTTAACAACAGTGCAGCACTCTCCCACCGAGAGGAATAACCGATCATTAATAGCTGCACCGCAAGGGGTCTATCAATGTGCGGGGAGAGATTCATGGTTAGCCCTGACTATTGCTGATGATAAACAATGGAAATTATTTACAGACTTGATAGGGCAGCCAGATTTTGCATCAAAATATCCAACGTTTGAAGATAGGCAAGCAAATATAGAAACTATTGATGCAGCAATTAAGCAATGGACAAAAACCCTTGATCATCATCAAGCAACTAG
The DNA here is from genome assembly GCA_045562675.1 of Dehalococcoidia bacterium. GTDB lineage: Bacteria > Chloroflexota > Dehalococcoidia > UBA2979 > UBA2979. The sequence continues at coordinate 13,200 of JBJKVL010000006.1, read as the reverse complement.
CATATTACAAGAACTCGGTATTCCGAGTGGGCCAGTATTAGCAAATTGGGAAATCGCTGCTGATCCACATCTGTATTATCGAGATTTTTGGATGGAAGGTATACATCCTGAAGTTGGCTATCAACGATGGGAAGGCGCGCCTTGGAAATTCTCAGCAACCCCGGCAACAATGGAACGTTCTGCGCCAATGTACGGTGAACATAATGATGAATTGTTACAAGAATTTGCGAAAAGAACACCTGAAGAGATTGCTAAGCTGCGTGCTGAACAAGTTATTCTAGATTCACCAAGCAACAAGCTTGTTTTCTTTGATCCAAATAGAGATGAAAATTAAAAATAATCTATAATTTTTTCTAATCCGTACACAATGAAAAACAGTCCACAAGCCCATATTACGCATGCAGTTACACAAGCGCTGATAAATTTCCTATCTTGCATACCTGCAATTGCTGCTAAAAAAGGTATATATGGTCTTACCGCAGGAGTTAATCGACCAATGAGAATGCCAGCCCATCCAAATTTTTTGACAACTGACTCAGCTTTATTGAGGAATTTGGATCTTTTTTTTACAAAAGAGTAATTTTTGATTTTAGGTCCAGATATTTGTCCTAAATAAAAACTTAATGTATCACCGGTAAAAGCACCACATGCTGCACCAATACACATGAATGTAAGATCTGCATTGATTTCATACAATGCAGTGGTTGTCAATAGCAGGATTAAACTTGACCAAAATGTTCCTGTAATAATGAATGCTTCAATAAACGCTACTACAAAGATGATAAATACAGCAAAGTCTTTATACTTAATTGCCCAGTCAGTGATAATGCCTGGATCAAACATTTCTAGAAAAAACTTATTAAAAGCAGAAGCGTTACATAAATGACAAGCATTCTTTTCCAATGTTTTCGGACGTATGCTCTGTAGTTATCTATAAATTTTTTCATGTTAGGTATCCTTTATTACAAATAATGTTATATATATACACAGGTATGAATAGTAGTACTAAACACATCATAGCAATAATATTCAGTTCTGCAATATGTCTACTGTTTGCATTGCTGCTTGCTAGTAACTCTATTCAATTTGAGAATTACTCTTCTTTGTTAACTTTATACTTCATAATTTTTGGCATTCAGTGGATAGTATTTATTCCTGCATATCTATTCCACACTGAACGGTTTTTTGATTTAACAGGGGGCCTTACATATATCACAGCTATTTCATTGGCATTATTTTGGAAATCTTCTAATTCTGGATTAACAGCCCATGACATAATTTTGTTTCTAATGGTAATTACTTGGGCAATGCGTTTGAGCTCATTTTTGTTTCTGAGAGTTATACGTGCTGGTGAAGATACTAGATTTGTAACTATTAAAACTTCTTTTCTTAATTTTCTTATGACATGGAGCCTGCAAGGAATGTGGGTATTTTTGACTTTATTGGCAGCAATAGTTGCCCTGACATCAAAGAATAGCGAGCAGTCTATAGGATTTTTAATAGCTGGAACATTAATATGGCTTACGGGCATGATTATTGAAATTGTTGCGGATACACAAAAAAGTAAATTTAACACCATTGCAAGCAATAAAGGTAATTTTATATCAACTGGTCTTTGGTCTATTTCAAGGCATCCTAATTATTTAGGTGAAATTATTTTGTGGATCGGTATTGCAGTTACAGCTATCTCTTATTTAGAAGGTATTCAATTCATCAGTCTGGTATCTCCGCTGTTTGTATATCTTCTTTTAGCAAAAATTAGTGGAGTACCATTGCTTGAGGCGCAAGCAATTGAACGATGGGGGCAAGATAGTGCGTACAAGCAGTATTGTGAAAAAACTCCAGTTTTATTCCCTAAAATGAGGAATAAATAATTATTTGATATAATGTAAGCATGTTTAAATTGATTTAAGGTATTGTGTTGAAAGATATTGAAAATTTAGTGTGGATCGATTTAGAGTTTACTGGCCTTGAAGATCATCATGTTATTATTGAAGCAGCATGCCTCATTACTGATAAACATCTCAATGTGATTGCAGATGGACCACATCTCGTTATTCAAAGAACTGAAGGGGAGTTATCAAATATTGACGAATGGCCATTAAGGGTGCATACGAAATCTGGATTATTAGAAAAAGTAAAAACTTCAGATATTTCAATTCAAGATGCAGATCAGCAGTTAGTTAATTTTATTTCCGAATGGACCATTGAGCACAAAGCTATTTTGTGTGGCAATTCTATTCATATGGACAGAAAGTATATCCATAAAGAAATGCCTCTTTTAGATGCTTTTCTTCATTATCGCATGATTGATGTTTCATCGTTCAAGGAAGTTATAAAGCGCTGGTATAAGGAGTATGAATATGCACCAAAAAAACAAAATACTCACGAAGCTTTAGCTGATATTAAGGAGAGCATTAAAGAATTACAGTGGTACCGTGACACATTTTTTAAAGTATTTTAGAAAAGGAAAATGTAGTAATGCCGCAGGAATCTCAAACTAGATATCATGGGCTAGATGCTTTGAGAGGTATTGCAATGATGCTAGGTATTGTTTTACATGCAGCCCTTCCATATGTAGAGCCTTATACCTGGGATGATTTTTCGACTTATTGGCCACAAGATAGTGATGCATCTTTTGTGATTGCAGTTATTAATGATTTTATACATAGCTGGAGAATGCCTACATTTTTTATTTTATCCGGTTTTTTTACACATTTAGTTATTGCAAGAAATTCTTGGCAACATTGGTATCGAAATCGCTTTATGCGTATTTTGCTCCCACTTATTATTTTTAGTCCATTGATGGCAGCTACGCTACCGTCAATATTTAATTATGGCTTTGAACTTTCTAAATCAGGGGAAGCGTCATTGCAATCTTTTCTAAGTTGGGAAGGGTATCCTTTTCATCTATGGTTTTTATGGCATCTACTTATTTTTGCTGTAGGAGCTTTGTGCATCCAAGGGATTAACAAAATTTTGTATGCTTTTTGTTCCTTGATTCATCTTCATGTCCTCATTAATGGAATGAAAAAAGCAAAAACTATGACAGGACATTTTTTCTTCGATAGCAGCTATCCAGTATCAATTATTCTCCTGTTGACATTTGTCACTCTTTGGACAGGAGGAGATTTGCTTACAAATCCTCTTGGCAGCAGTTTATATTTTGTCCTTGGATATCGATTATATGTTAATGAGAAATTGTTAGCAACTATTTATTCGCATTGGAAGTATTATTTCAATGTTGGTCTGATTAGTTTTGTTTATCTTTTAGTACTTATCGGTATGAGGGGTGATTTTGGAGATGAAGATCTTCGTTGGATTCTATATGTACTTGCTGTGATTTCAACTAATATCTTGCTTTCATACGGAATTATTGGTTTTTTCATGAATAAATGCAGTGAATATAATAAATATTTGAAATTTATTGCAGATAGCTCTTATTGGATATATCTTGTGCATCTCCCGATTGTGACGTTGATCACGTTTGTCATGTTGCCATTAAATATTTTTGCCGAAATAAAATTCATCTTGGCAATTGGACTGACTTCATTATTTTGTTTAGTAACCTATAAATTATTTGTTCGTTCAACAATTGTTGGGTTATTGTTGAATGGTAAAACTCATCCATTTCGCAACTAATTCCAGCCCATTATCTGCCTGTGTGCAGACCAAACGGTTGTACTTGCACCTAAAAAGATAGTATTTGCTGCCCAGTCGTTGACATCCTTGTGCATGGCCCAGCCAGTATCGATTTCTGCAATATGTACGCAGGGGGCAAACTCAAGAATTTCTGCTTGAATGTTTTCATATGCTTGCTGTTGCCTCGTCGCTTCTGTACTGCGTATTGCTCGAAGGGGTGCAGTAAATGTTTCATCAACAATATTTTTTCCTCCCCACATTCCAAGTGGCGGATCATAATCATGTGCAAGATCATAATAAGGCTCATACATTGCATGTCCGCATTCTTCACGAAACCACATAGGCACTTTTGTACCAAAGGGCAAGTCAATGTCAATTTTGACCTCAATTTTAATACCAATTTTCACTAGCTCATTACGCATTAATTCCGCGAAGCGCAATGATTCCTGAGAAGGCTTAATATATAATTCTGTCTCAAAGCCATCTGGATAGCCACTGACTTTCATGAGTGATTTTGCTTTGTCCAAATTTGTAGCATATTGCATAAGGTCAGAACGATGGAATTCTGATGTACTACATATGGGGCTAAGACTTTTACGAGCATGGCCAGCATACACATATTTAATAATTTTTTCATAAGGAGTTATGTAGTTAATTGCTTGTCGTACATTTTTATCATCAAATGGTGCTTCTTGCCAATTGAACTCTAAAGTCGAATGATTAGCACGAACTTTATAAGTATTAAAATCTTGGGATTGCTCAAAGGATATTAACTCTTCTGGATATAAGCCAAGGAGAAAATTGAATTCACCTTTATGAGCTTGATTAACTGCATCTACACGACTTTCAACACCAGATTGTACAATTTTTTTTATGTTTGGTTTTCCCAGAAAATGATTTTCATTAACTGTAAAATTCATTTCTGATGATGTGCGATCTGTCATGATGAATTGTCCATATCCAATAGGATTGTCATCCAACCATTCCGTCCCCCATGGGTCATCGCTGGTGATATGTTTTTTTACTTCTGTTGAATCAACAATATTATTTGTTGCAAATCCCAAATAAGCAGTAAATTGTGGATTGGGACCACTTAAATGAAATGTCATAGCTTGATCATCAATGATTTCAATATCTGAAACATTTGTGAGTCCAGCTAAATACTTTTCTCTCCAAGCTCCTACTCCCTTTAATGCATATGTTCGTTGCCAACTCCATAAAACATCTGCTGTGGTTAATGCATTGCCAGCATGACTGATTGCATTCTCTCTTAAAGTGATTTGCCACTTTGTATATTCTTCATTATGCTCCCAATTGACAGCAAGTCGTTGTTGCATGTCTACAGCATTTGGATATCTAGTTCCATTGGCATCTTTTAAAATTTTAGGCGTAGCAAGCGGTTCATATGCTAAATGCACTGTATGGTAAGGCAAAAATGGCTTGTTGATATGTTGTTGATCAGGATCCCAGGATGCATCTATACCATCACTTGCAACAGGCCAGAAAAGTGTGGTTGTCTTATTGCTCATATTGAAACTAACTATTTAGTAAATTTTTTCCATTAATATGAGCATACATCTCTTGTACAGGCTTTGGCAATGCACCAGTAAATGCACGCGCAAATTCTTCAAATAATTGACTCACTTCTTCTGTCCAATGCCAAGGAAGAAATTTGTCTGTTCCCCATAAATACTTTGTTGGATTAGCTATAATTTTTGGTTGCCAGAAATCAATATTATCATTCAAAATATTATCAAATTGACTTTCTACAGTGCTGACGAATTTTTCTACTGGACCTGATACGAATAGTCCGAACATTGGTTTTATGCGTGGCATTCGATTTGGGAAAGTATAAACTGTGGTAAAAAATACTGCTGAATCAATACTAAAATAAGCATTATCAAACTCACCAATTATCGAATCAATGTCGTAACAAATTTCATTACCATGAAATAAAAACTTTACATCTGGATGTCTGCGTAACATATTACGTACATTTTCGGTCTGACCATTATCCGGGTGAAGCATAACAATCATTTTATTTTTACCAATTATGTTATACAAAGCACTCATTTGCGGTGCATCAGGGGGTGTTCCTTTTAACGGATAGGTATAAAATCCTAATTCGCCAAGTCCTTTGTATAGACCATTTGACATACTTAAAATGTTTTCAAGCATCTGTGGATATGGTCCGGGATAGCCAACAAATAGCTTGATTGCATCTACATCACGAAATTTATTTGCAATGGTATAGTACTCTTGGAATTTCTGAGGATTGGGAAGACTGAATGCTATTGCTTGATCCACTTTTTCTTTGTTTAAGTAATTAATAATTTCTTGTGCAGTAACGTCTATGTCCAATGTCGATGTATTCTTGATGCTGTCATCTTGCACTAATTCGGGCATATGCAAATGTGATTCAAAGAGAGGTCCAACATAATGAGGGCCCTTGAATTTTGGTTTAAATTCTCTATTCATTTTTGTTGAACTTACAAACTGTTCATCCTTAATTGCCTCAGTCTTATTTATTGGCTTGCTGGGTTCTACTACAGTTGGCTTGCTGGGTTCTACTACAGTTGGCTGGCTGGGTTTTACTACAGTTGGTTGAGATGTTTTTTGTACTGGTTGCGTTGCAGAATCTGGAGATTGCGTATTTGACTTAGTATCTTTAGAAATATTTGCTGCACTATTATCACTACATCCAACAACAACACCAAGCGCTAACCCAAATGAGCCAGTGAATATGTTTTTTATAAAAACACGTCTATTATGCTTGTTGTCATTTTTGATGAACGGCACTATCGCATGTTCCGTATAATTCGAAGGAGTGATCAGTAATAGTAATATTATTTTTTTTACTTATTTTATCAATTAATTGCTTAATGTTTGCTTCTAGATTAGCATCTAGCTCAATGTCAGTAGCTTTTTTGCATGATGCACAATATAAATGATGATGATGAATAGCATCATCTTGTGATAATTCAACTAGCAGTGTGTTGTCAGGTGATTGAAAAGTAATCACTAGATTTACATCCATTAAATCTGCAATGACTCTATATGCAGAGGACACAGCAATATTTTCTTTAGTCTCAGTGATTATTTCATCTACACTCATTGGACTATTGTGCTTATACAAAACATCAAGAACCTGCATCCTCGGTTTTGTAGCTGAAAGGTTTTTTGACCTTAAAATACTTTGAGATGAATTTTTTTTCTTCATATATATTATCTTAGCGAATTTTTCTTAATATAACAATTTTTATTTGGGAATCATTCTCAAAAAGACTTGACCTTATTTTCTATTAATGATAATTTGGGAATCGTTCTCAAATTAGATGGAGTAAAAATGACTAACATATTTTCATTCAAAAAAATTGCAACATTCATATTATTGCTTGTTGCTAGTTTAAGTTTTATAAGTTGTGGTAGCGACGATCAAACGCAGAATACTTCTGTAGAAGTTGCTGCAACAATTTTCCCTGTGTATTCAATTGCTGAGCAAATTGCAGGGGATAACATTACAGTAAATCTTTTGATTCAACCTGGTGAATCTCCACACACATTCACTCCATCTGTATCAACTAAACAGATTACAGAACGAGTTAATCGAGTATATGTTGTTGATGAAGACTTTGATAAAGCGGTAATCAACATTATCGATAGTAAATCAAAAACACTTGAGGTAAGTGGCAACATTGACTTACTTAAGTATGAAGACGAACATGATGATCATGATGATCATGATGATGATAAGCACAAAGATGATGATGATCATGATGATGACAAGCACAAAGATGATGATGATCATGATGGTGAGCACGAAGATGAAGAATGTCACCATGATGAACATGATGATGATAAGCACAAAGATGATGATGATCATGATGATGATAAGCACAAAGATGATGATGATCATGATGATGATAAGCACAAAGACGATGATGATCACGATGATGAGCATGCAGATGAAGATTGCGACCATGATGGTCATGATGATCATGATGACCATGGTGATGACCATGACGGTCACGCACACGGAGAGTATGATCCTCATTACTGGTTAGCTCCAAATGCTGCAATACAAATTGGTAGAAATATTGCAGACGATATGAAAGCATTGGACCCAGATAATGCATCAGACTATGAAGATAACTACCAAGCATTTAAAACATCAATCGTTGAACTTAATGCGAAGCTAAAAGCTGATGTTGCTCCTGTTGCTGATATTGCGTGGATTGCAATGCATGATGCATGGGCTTATTTTAATGAGGCGTTTGAAACGAATTTAGTTGGATCATTTGAGCCTGCTGGTGCAGAAACTCCTTCACCAAAATATCTAGCTGAATTACAAGAAACAGTTGATGAGAAAAATGCTGTTGCAATTTTTTCTGAACCACAGCTGTCTCTAAATTCAATCCAACAATTTATTGCGGATAATGATCTACGTACAGGGGTTATGGATCCGCTCGGTGGAGTAGATGGTCGAATGACTTATCAGGAGTTACTCGAATATAACATTTCTGAGTTAGTGAAAACGCTTAGATAGCCATGATACAGTTAGGTATACTGTAGAGGGCAGTATACCTAACTTAATTAAAATTGGATTAATTAATGCTTACAACAGATTTAAAACTTAATAGCGATCATGTCAATATTGTTGAATGCCATGACGTATCTTTGACTCGGAATACCACTGAAGTATTATGTGAAGCATCTTGTTGCATCCCCAGAAACTCTTTGACATTTATTGTTGGTGAAAATGGGACAGGGAAAAGCTCACTTGCTCTCACAATATTAGGTCTTTTGCCTGGCAATGATGGCTTAATCTGTTTACATTCTCAATCAAGTCGTGAGCCTGTGTTAGGCTATGTGCCTCAAAGTATTGATTTTCCTAAACAATTTAAATTAACGGTTAGTGAATATTTACAGTATAGCGCTGAAGTTAAATCTTCTGAGATAGAAGCTACTTTAGAAAGGGTTGATTATTTCCCCTTAACCACATTGCGAGCCAAATTACACAACTTTCTGGTGGGCAAGTTCAAAAATTATTACTTGCAGCGGAATTATATAGAAAACCTGATGTATTATTTTTAGATGAACCTCTTGCAAATGTAGATGATTCAAGTGAAAAACACATTATTGATGTTATTTTAGAAATCAGAAATCAAGGAGTTACTATTGCAATCATTACTCATGATTGGAATATGGTTTCTAACTATGCCGATCATGTCATTTGTCTGAACAAAAATTTTGCTTGCACTAGTACATCTGCTTGTTTTTGTAAAAATTCTTTATCTAAAGTAAATATTAAAAACATACAAAAGGTTACACCTGATCCTGAATACATGCATGATGGTTTTTGTTATATAGAGAATATCTAAGTAGTCATCATGGATATAATTGACATGTTCTCCATTTCATTTATGCAACGTGCATTCATTGGCTGTTTATTATTATCCATTACTTATGGCCTATACGGCATGTTTATCATTCCAAGAAAAATTGGGTTCATGGCTGATGGTATTTCCCATGCATCATTGTTAGGGATTGCAGTTGGATTGTCTATAGGTATTAATCCTCTATTACCCGCTCTCATCCTTGCCGCATTTTTAGGTTTTCTTTTAGCATATTCTGCAGATAGCCATAGGGTTACATCAGATGGGTTAATAGGCATTTTTCTTAGCGGTGGAATGAGCGGGGCTATCATTATTATGGCTTTTATGCCTGGCTATAAGCCAGATCTTTTTAGCTACTTGTTTGGTAATTTACTCTCTATTCAAAATGTTGATATTTATGCTCTCGTTGCATTCACTGTTTTCTCTATCATTGGTTTTATTCTCCAATGGAGAGCATTGGTGATTTCAACAATTCATTTAGATTTATCAAAAGTTATTAATTTACCAACTACACAATCAAAATACTTTTTATTTGTAGGCATGTCTATAGGCTTGATATTAGGAGTGAAATTATTAGGCGTCATTCTGATATCTGCTTTATTGATTACTCCCGTTATGACAGCAAATCAGATTGCTACATCTTTTAAAGGCACTTTTATTATTACCCAGCTCATTGGTTTTTTTGCATCTTTTGTAGGGATTGTATTATCCTATTCATTAGATTTACCACCTGGCCCTACTATTGCATTACTATTAGTTGCAATATTTGTCTTGTCGCTATTACAATCTAAGCTATCATCTTAGTAAAAATAGGATATTTACAAGAATGAAAAAAATCATATTAATTTTTACGACATTTATGCTTATGACTGCATGTAGTCAGTCTGATAGTCCTAACAAAATTTCATCATCAAAAGTAAATCGACAAGCTATAACGCAACAACAAATGCAGAAACCACAATCAACTGCAACAGCTTCTAAACAAAATGAACAACCTGCTTCAAGTTCACAAGCAGCAATAAACGATCGCATGTTATTAGTTGAGGAGGTTAATCACCTACATTTTGTTTTTGAACCACTGGATATTACATTTTTGTATCCAAGAACATGGGAGCAAATTGAAGAACAGAATATAACTATTTTTACTAACAGAGAGGGATTGGACGTAGTTTTTTTAAAAGATCCTATACCTGATTTTGAACTTGAAAATTATGTGCGAGAAATTACTTCTAGCCCAGAATATAAAGAAGAGTCACGAAAATTACTGACTCGTCCTGATGGCTACTACATTAAAGGACAAGAACGCGGAGGAGGCAATAGAATGCTTGACCATTATATTCGAGCGGTGCCAAATAAAGGAATTTTACATCTTGAATTTTCGTATGAGCCAAATCAAAAATTAGCAATGGATGATATTTCTAAGCAAATGATTCGCTCCATTGTCTATAACTGGAGCGTCATTAGTGCCCAAATTGCTGCGATGTCAAACAAAACACCAGATCCCGCTAGTATTCCTGCTGGCATTAAAGTAGAAGCACCGCAAGAATCTGATTTTAAGCAACAAACTGAGTCAGCAAGTAACGAAAAAAATTCACTTGAAAATTTACCTGATGCATCTGGTAAGTATGGCTTTACATGGTCCAATCCTTTACCACGCGGGCAGGGTTTGGAAGGATTATGCATCATACCCGATCCGATAGGAGTAGTCCCAAATGACTTATATCAAAAAACGGATATTACTGCTACAGCAGGAGATCGAACATTTGGTCCGTATACAAAGAAAATTGTTGCAAATGGTATTACGCTAGGTAGTCGTGATGCTCCAGACTGGTTTTTGTATGCTGTAGCTGATATTATCCAGGAAATTTTTCCAAAAGATGTAAGTAATCCTACATTGCAACAGCAAGTGATACGTGACATGTATAGATATAGAGTGCTGATACCCACGGTTGGCGATCAAGGTTTTTTGAAAAATCCAACATCTGCAATGGAAGAACTAAATGATGCAGCAAATGAGTACAATAGTATATGTGATGCGATTTGGTACATACCTGATGAAAGCCATGAAACGCAAATTATGGAAGTGCTAGAGCATGTGTTACATTTTATTACTGACATTGGGTTGCATTCAGCAATGCCAAACGATTGGGGTATTACTAGAAATTCACGTGTGACGCTAGCAATGATAGAAGCAATTGATAAAGGGATATATAATGTTAAAGATACTGCTCAAATTATCGATCCTACACGCAGCAGAATTGAAATACAAGAATATGCATATTGGTTAATTTCAACGGCTTGGAATCATCAGGCCACTTATGGCGAAGTACCAAATGAAGAGTGGGGGGTAATTAATATTTTTGATTTGCAGGCAAAAAACCCTTTAGGATATGAGCTATATATGGATACGATACCACAAATTATGTCTCCTCCATCAGATGAAGCAATTCAAAAAATCATAAGTAATTAATTATAAAAAAAGAATAGGGGCTAATGCCCCTATTCTTTCATAAAATTCCCTAGAGAGAAGAATTAAGCAGGCTTGATATCGTTAAAGATAATTTCAGGCACACTCCATGGTATATAGGAGTCTGGATCAATTACCGTTTTATTTAAACAATATGCGCTGGTATTTTCTGCAATAAAGGCAGAAGGACCACCGTTTTCTACTTGCTCTTCAATAGCCATCTTTCGATATGCAGCCATTCGTGCTTTTGGATCAACGGCTTCATTTGCCTCATCACGAGCAGCATCGAATTTTGGATTGCTCCAAAGTGCGTATGGATTTGTACTAGCATGCCATTGCCATGCAAGTGCAGCTTCATACAAGAATGATGACCATCCCATAAAGAACGCGCCTGGACGACCTTGAGTCTCACGACCATAAAGTCGGTCACGCCAGACATTAATTTCAATTGTACGAACATCGCTTTCAATACCAACAGCGCTCCATAAACCAATTGATGCTTCAAGAATTGGCTTGGCCGGTGGGAAGGTAATAACCTGCGCATCCACTCGCATGCTTGTGCCTCCACCTAATCCAGCATCTTTTAGTAGTGCACGAGCTTTGTCAGGATCATAAGCTGGCGCTGTAAAGTCTTTTTGATGACCAAACACGTTTGGCGTAATCAATTGGTCTTTCGCAGGCCTTGAAACGCCATCGTAAGCAGCTTTAACAATACCTTCTCTATCAAGCGCATAGTTAATGGCTTGTCTAACACGTGGATCATTCGTAATTGAAGGATCTTTGTCAGGCATATTCGCCATATCCCAAGCTTGATTTGTGTTAGCTGGTGCTTGTAATGGGACCATGTTTGGCAATGAACCTACTCGAGAATATTCATTTAAAGGAAGGCTAGTGATCATATCAACATCACCAGTCTCTAATGCAGCTACTCTAGTAGAAGCTTCAGAAATCCAATTAAACTTTACAGTTTCAAATCCATTGTTTTCATGCCATGTATTTGGTGACATAGCTAGATCCATGCTATCTTTTTGCTTATAGTTTGATGGCACATATGCACCAGTAGCTACTGGTGTTTTACCCATAAACTCTTCAGCATTAATAGAAGAATCTTCATAAATGTGCTTAGGTAACTGCAGAACAATACCTTCACGTTTTGGAAGAATTGGGTCACCAGCTCCCTTACAAGTTATTTCAACAGTGTTGTCATCAATAACTTTAGTTTCTTCTACTGTACCCACACGAGAAATAAGTCGTGACTTATTCTCTGGATTGCCATAATAGTCATGAACAAACTTTACATCAGCAGCTGTAAATTTTTTGCCATCTGACCATTCTGCAGGACGTAGTCTAAATACCCATTTTTTACCTTTGCCATCTGGAGTTTCCCAAGATGTCGCAAGTCCAGCTTCAACAGTGTTACCACCGCCCTTTATAGGTCGTTGCCTAGTTAAACAGTCATAGATATTATGAAAGTCTGCAGCACTTGCCGCAGTTGTATTAGGACTTAAAGTTGGCAAGCTACCATGATATGCATATCTAAGATGTGCAACTTTTTTCACAGCTGGCTTTGGTGCTGCCGCTGCTGGTGCAGCTTTCTTCTCTTCTGGTTTAGAAGGTGGAGTCACCGGTTTTGCTGGAGTTACTGTTGCTTTCGCACCAGAACTCGCAGGAGCTGCAGCCTCATCTTCGCCACAG
>JBJKVL010000005.1:0-21978 GCA_045562675.1 Dehalococcoidia bacterium | reverse complement strand
ATCAGACGAGACAACATCAGACGAGACAACATCAGACGAGACAACATCAGACGAGACAACATCAGACGAGACAACATCAGACGAGACAACATCAGACGAGACAACATCAGACGAGACAACATCAGACGAGACAACTCAGGTTTATACAGAAACGACTGATTCAATCGTTGACATGGCTATAGCAAAATGGGCTTCTATCAAGACAGAAGCTAGAAAAAATAATAATAAAGCTGGAGCATTAATGAATTCTGGATGTTTTGTAAAGAACGCCAATGACAAGACTTTAGTAATAGGCTTTAAATTTACTACACACGTTGATTTAGTCAAGAATTCTGATAATGGCAGTGTTTTACTGGCAATTCAAGATGCAGTAAATACTGTACTTAATGTTAATTTAATTGTTGATGTAGAAGTTGCTGAGGAACCTTCCAATGATCCTGCTATCAATAAAACTAGTTCATTGAGTGATAATCAAGGGCAACATCTTGTCGATGAAGCAATAAAACGTGGTGCAAAGATTGTTGAATAGAAAAAATGGCATATGATAACCAAAAGCAAAATAATTACATTATACAAGAACTAGTAGAGCTCTTTAATAAATTCCCTGGTATCGGGCCTAAGAGTGCGCAAAGATTAGCATATTTCACAATAAATCAAAATCATGATGAAGTAAAAAAATTTGCTGAAACATTATTGTTAGTTAAAGAAAAAATAGATTTATGTACTATTTGTCAAGATTTTACAATTGATCAACAATGTAAATGTCAGGATGAAAGTAAAAATAAGGATTTGATTTGCGTTGTAGAGGATCCAATGGATGTTATAGCTATTGACAACTCCAACGCTTACGTTGGAACATTCCATGTATTGCATGGAGTTATTTCTCCCACGCAAGGTATTGGGCCTGATGATTTAAAAATTAAAGAATTAATAGAAAGAATAGCAGTATCAACATCTTCAATTAAAGAGGTAATTATTGCAACAAATCCTAATTTAGAAGGCGAAGCAACTGCAATGTATATTACGAAAATGTTAGAGCCATTTAGTGTTAAAGTTAGTAGGCTTGCTCGTGGTTTGCCTTCTGGAGGAGATCTTGAATATACAGATGGAGTTACTATTGGGAAAGCGATTGAATATCGCCAAGAAATTGAATTATAAATTTGGATATTTGCTTTGGATCAAAAAAGAATAAGGACTTACAAGACTGACGCAATTATCCTAAGCCAAAGACAATTTGGTGAAACGGATAAACTGATCACAGTATTCACTAAAGAGCATGGTAAAAAAACTATTATTGCTAAAGGCATCTTAAGATCAACCAGTCCTTTGATTTATCATTTAGATAATATGAATTTGGCTCGACTCGTAATGTCGAAGGGCAAGAATTTAGATTTAGTAACTCAAGCATCAGTTATCGAATCCTTTGAATACATAAGGAATAGTTATGATTTGACCGTGCAAGGGCTTTATATACTAGAGCTAATTGATAAATTTACTATCGAGCATAATAACGACACGAGCCTTTACGATTCGATTATTGCAACTTTTAGCCGAATTAATAATAATGAACCTCTATTATTAAATGTTAGATTATTTGAACTAAATTTATTACAGTCTTCTGGGCTGATGCCTGAATTTAATCAGTGCGTTGAATGCAGTCAACCAGTTTCATCAGAGCAGACATACATAAATATAAACATTGGTGGGGTACTTTGCTTAAATTGCAAAGATCTGCATCAAAAAAATATTCTAGTTAGTGTTTCGTCTATTAAGGTTCTTAGAGCCATGCTTTTTGAAAATTATACTAAAGTTAAAAATATCAAGATTAGTAGTGAAATCTACAAAGAGATAGGGAATGTTTTAACGCAATTTATTAACTATCATTTACAAGAGCCTACAAAAAGCCACAGATATTTAAGCCTTAACTAATATTGTCATTTTGTTCTACTAATAATATTGTTAGCTATAACTTCATATGCATGTCTTGTGCGTGGATTTAATTCTGAACGCATAGGCTCGATATTATCAACAGCGGTATCAGCAAATTTTTTGGCAATTTTTTGGCTTTCTCTAAGAACATTTGATTCTTTTATGGCTTCTATTGCTTTTTGGAGATTTGAGTCTCTTCTTGTTCCCTTGAATGCTTGTTTAATGAAATTATTTTTTGGATTAGCTTTCATAAAAAGTAAGGATGGCAAAGTAAGTTTTCCAGAAAGTAGGTCTTGCCCTATAGGCTTACCCAGTTCTTCATTGCCTGAGAAGTCGAGAATGTCATCAATAATTTGAAAAGCTATTCCAAGATTTAATCCATATCTGCGCAGGCATAGGGTTTCTGCCTCAGCACAATCTGAGACTATACCTCCGCCTTCTACAGCTGTAGAAAAAAGGGACGCGGTTTTGCCAATAATTTTATCAAAGTAGTCTTCCATGCTTGTATTTAATTCAAACGCTGCTGCATTTTGTGCGAGTTCTCCAGCTACTATGCTTCGCAATGTTCGAGAGAACAAACTAATTACTCTTACATTATTTGTTTCTGCAATAAAACTTGCAGCTGTTGCAAAAAGATAATCACCAATTAAGATGCTATTTTTATTATTGAACTCCATTGCAGAACTTGGTTTGCCTCTTCGGGTTGAAGCTAAATCAATAACATCATCATGAACTAAAGTCGCAGTGTGCAATAATTCTACACTTGCAGCAAGAGGCACCAAAGCATCTACATTATAATTTCCAGTTTTACCTCCAAGCAATGATAATGTAGGCCTAACCATTTTACCTTTTTCATTTAAGATTGATTTTAACATTGATGTTAAAAGAGGGTTTTCGTGTTCGGTCTCTTCATCAATTTTTTCCTCTACTAAAACAAGCTCGTTCCCTAAAGCGGGCACTAAAAATCTTGAATTTAAATCCTTTTTTGATTTTCTAGACATCTTCTTTCCTCTCCTAAATTTTTAATTTAAATAACTCTTTTGTATTTTGATATATTGTTTTTGCTACAAGCTCTTTCTTTTCATTCCTAATTTTGACAATTTCGTCTAATGTATAGTTAATATAAGATGTTTCATTTCTCTTGCCTCGATTTGGAACAGGCGTTAAATAAGGTATGTCAGTTTCGATTAATATTTTATCTAAAGATAACAACGCAGCAACTTCTCGTAGAGCGTTGTTTTTTGGATATGTAACAGTTCCAGGAATTGATATCATGAATCCTAGATTAGCATATTCTGTTGCTAAAGCAAAATCTCCAGAAAAACAATGCATCATACCAACAGGTTGCCCAGCCCCTAAATAGTCACCAACTTCAGCTTTCCACTTTTTTAGTATTTCTAAGGTATCTTTTTCTGCATCTCTAGAATGAATCACAATCGGTAATTTAGATTCTACAGATAGTTTTAATTGCTCAGTAAATGAGGTAATTTGCGATTTTTTATTAGAATGCATTCTATTATAATCCAATCCAATTTCTCCTATAGCAATAAATTTTTTATCATTTGATAAATTGAATAGTTTGTCTTTTTCATCATGGAATTTATCTGCATAGTGGGGATGGAGACCAAAGACTGGAAAAATAAAATTATATTGTAACGATAAATTTAAAGATTGAATACTTGAATTAAAATCGCAGCCAACTTCTATCATTGCCGCAACATTCTTTTTTCGTGCATTATCAATGAGCTTTGAACGATCATGATCAAATTCTTTTGACCAAATGTGACTATGTGCATCGATAATTTTAAAATTAGTCATATTTATTTAGCTCTTAAAGATCGTATTTATTTCACTTAATTCTAATTTTTCATAAAGAATAGCAAGCTCTTCTAAATTTGTTCCTGGTTTAATTTTTTGATATTCCCATTTAATTTGAGAGTAGGATGTTTCATTCCCAAATGCTTTCAAAACACTTTTTGAGCTAAATGGAACGAATGGATAGAGCATTATTGCAATGTTGTAAATTGACTCAAGCGCGCAATAAATTGACTCGTCAGCATGTTTTTTGTTTTCTTTAATTTTTTTCCAAGGCTCAGTTTTTTCAAGATACTTATTTGTTTCTTGAGCAGCATTCATAATTGACGCTAAAGCTGCGCGTAATTCTACTTTTTCAATTTTATCTGCAGCAAACATGTAGGTGTCTTCAATATATTTTTTAAGTTCCTTCGATTCATTTAATGTGGGTACTTGCTCTGGAACAGAATTTTCCATTCTATTTTTTGTGAAGGATGTGACTCTCTGTACTAAGTTGCCCCATTTTGCTGCAAGCTCATCATTGTTCCTGCTTACAAAGTCTTCCCAATTAAATTCAGAATCTGATGTCTCTGGCATTATGCATGTCAGATAGTATCTTAATTGATCTGCAGAAAGATGCTTTAAGTAATCTGGAACCCAAATAGCAGTATTTCTACTTGAAGACGCTTTGTCTCCACCCATCATTACATATTGATTCGCTGGAATGTTATCAGGTAAATTCAGTCCTCCATACCCGAGAAGTATTGCTGGAAGAATCATTGCATGAAATGGAACGTTGTCTTTGCCTTGGAAGTACACAGTTTGCGCACTTTCTTCTTTCCAGAAGTCTTCCCAATTTGTTTCTTGTGGATTATTTTTTGAATGCTCAATTGTAGCTGACAGATATCCGAGAACAGCCTCAAACCATACATAAATTTTTTTGTCATCATATCCTTCTAAAGGGATATCAATACCCCAATTAATGTCTCTCGTAATTGCTCTATCTTTAAGGCCATCGTTAAGTTGACCCAATGTAAAGTTTTTGACTGCAGTTCTCCAATCTTTTTTTGTATTCATCCATTTGATTAAATCATTATTAAAATGAGAGAGCTTTAAGAAAAAATGTTCAGAGGATTTAACTATCGGTTCTGTATTTGATAATTTTGATTTTGGATTGATTAATTCTAATGCATCTAGCGTGGAGCCACATTTATCACATTGATCGCCTCGAGCATTTTCATAGCCACAATCCACTTTAGGGCAGGTGCCTTCGACGTACCTGTCAGGTAAGAATCTTTTAACATGAGTATCAAACAGTAGTTCTTGTTCTTTTAGATAGAGTAGATCTTTTTCTAATAATTTTGAAAATATATCCTGTACTACCTCTTTATGGTTGTCAGTGTCAGTTGATGTAAAATTATCGAATAAAATACCCATTCCTTCAAAAGTCTCTAGAAATGAATTATGAAATCTTTGAAATATTTTTTGCGGCGTGGTATTCTCTTGTTCTGCCCGAACCGTTACAGGTGTCCCATGTGAATCTGAGCCCGAAACCATAAGCGTATTGTTTCCAGACATTCGATTGTATCTAGCAAAAATATCTGCCGGTAGATATGCGCCTGCTAATTGACCTAGATGTAAGTCACTATTTGCATATGGCCACGCAACACAAACTAGTACATTTTTTTTAGAAGAAATTTTTTTACCCTTAATAATGAAATTAATGAAATTTTACTTATATATATTATAGAAGGATTAATGTTTTATGTACAAATATTATTTATCCATAACAAAAGATGAGATGAGATTTTTTTATTAGATATGGCGTAAAATTATTTATAAGATTAAAATCAAACATTAATTAATATATTTTTTACATTAAAGGATTAGTATGGCATCAAATCCAAAAGAACTTGATAGAGCATGGAGTTTTGATGATGTTGCTATTGTTCCTGGTGCTGTAACAACGAATCCGCAACTAGTTGAACCTAAATTTGCACTTGGAAACTTTGAATTTGATTTACCTATTATTGCATCAGCAATGGATGCTGTGGTTGACATAAAAATGGCAGTGAAATTATCTAAAATGGGTGCCGCTGCAGTTTTAAACTTAGAAGGCATTCAAACTCGCTATGATGATACTGAAGAAGTTTATGAATCTATTGCAAATGCAAATAACCAGGAAGTAACTGCTTTAATGCAAAAAATATATTCCCAAGAAATTAATATTAATTTAATTTCACAACGTATTGAAAGCATAAAACAAGAAGGTGGGGTTGCTATAGTAAGCGCTACGCCTCAGAACACCAAAAAATTTGCTCCAGCTGCAAAAGAAGCAGGGGTAGATATTTTTGTAGTGCAGTCAACCGTTACAACAGCTAACCATGTCTCAAGCTCATTACAAGGCCTGCAACTAGATCAGCTTGTCAAGGATATGAAAGGTATACCGATATTAGTTGGCAACACCGTTGATTATGCTGCGACAATTGAATTATTAGAAACTGGTATTGATGGTGTTTTAGTTGGAGTAGGCCCGGGTGCTGCATGTACCTCTCGTGAAGTACTTGGGATAGGTATGCCCCAAGTTTCTGCTACTATTGAAACATCACATGCACGAAATACTTACTTTGAGAAAACAGGCAGATATGTTCCAATTATAACTGACGGAGGCATAAGAACTGGCGGGGACTTTTCTAAAGCTATTTGCGCAGGTGCAAATGCGGTTATGATTGGCTCGCCCTTTGCTTCAACTGTTGAAGCACCTGGGAAAGGCTTCCATTGGGGTATGGCAACTCCACATGCTGAGTTACCTCGAGGCACAAGGGTGCATGTAGGACAAGAAAAGTCATTAGAATCATTATTGTTTGGGCCTACATCTTTAACTAATGGAACAGAAAATTTGATTGGCGCCCTTAAAACTTCTATGGCAACTTGTGGAGCAACATCAATTGAAGAATTTCATAATACAAGAATGATTATCGCACCAGCAATAAAAACAGAAGGCAAGATTTATCAAATGAAAGCTGATTAGTTTTTGTTTTTTATAACTGCAACTCTTTTTATGCCTTGATAGTCATTTATGAAACTTAGATTAGAATTTGGAATGTATTCCTTTACTATTCTTTTTATTTGATCATCTTGATTGATGCCAATTTCAAGTATTATTGCAATCATTTTTGGATTAAGAATTCCGGATAATTGTTTGAGAAGCTTGATGATTATTGCAAGTCCATCTTTGCCTCCATTTAAGGCATTGCTAGGTTCAGCATTTCTTATTTCTTTTTGTAGACTAAACATGTCATTCTCATCTATATAAGGAAGATTTGCAAAAATTATATGGGGAGTTATATGAAATTTAGCCAACAAATCTGAATGAATGACAGTAATTTTATCTTCAAGAGCATATTTCTTAATATTTTGTTTGCAATATTTAATTGCATGTTTGGAATTGTCTATTGCAAATAAATTAATTTTTTCGACATTTGTTATGTTTTTTGCAATACTAATAATAATTGCCCCTGAACCTGTACCCACATCTACAACATTAATCTCTTCTTTGGTTTTTTTTAAAATATTTATTTGATTGATACCCTCATCAATAAGTAATTCTGTTTCGCTTCTAGGAACGAGAACACCATGCCCAACTGAAAGAATCAGATCATAAAAATGTTTTACGGATGTTATATATGCTAAAGGTTCTCCGCTGATTCTTCTGATTAAAATACGATTTAATTTTTCATTATCAAAAGCATGTATATATTTTTTAAAATCAACTCGCAAGTTTATAAATTCTGTTTGAAATAGATAGCTTAAAATTACTTCAGCCTCTAAATAAGCCTCTGTCTCATTTGCTATGCTCTCAATAATAACCAAGTGTGAAATTGTGTGCTCCATGAGTTTGTTAAGAGTTAACTCATGCACATGAAGGTTTTTATCCATTGTTCATGGAATCCTTGATGAGCTCTTCTTTTTCAATTTGCTGTAAAGAATTGACAATTTCTTCTATTTCTCCAGATAAAAATTTAGACATTCCGTGTATGCTTTTGTTGATGCGGTGATCGGTTATTCTATCTTGAGGGAAATTGTATGTGCGTATCTTTTCTGAACGACCCCCTGAGCCAACTTGGGATTTTCTTTCACTAGCTCTTTCCGCATGTTGTTTTTCTCGTTCAAATTCATAAAGACGAGCACGTAGCACAGATTCAGCTTTTTGCTTATTTCTTGATTGCGATCGTTCGTCTTGACATGTAACTACAAATCCACTTGGTTCATGCGTTAAGCGAACAGCAGTAGCTACTTTATTCACACTTTGTCCACCTGCGCCTCCAGAATGGAATATATCAACGCGTACATCGTCCCAGTTTATTTCAATATCTATGTCTGTAGCAGCAGGCAATACAGCAACAGTTGCTGCGGAAGTGTGCACTCTACCTTGGGTTTCAGTTTCTGGGATTCTTTGAACTCGATGGACACCTGATTCAAATTTAAATTTAGAATACGCACCTCTTCCTTTTATATCAGCAATGATTTCTTTGTATCCTCCAGATGAAGAACCTGATGAATTAATTATTTTCACTTTCCAACCAAGATTAATTGCAAATTTACTATACATTTCAAATAAATCTGCAGCAAATAATGATGCTTCATCTCCTCCAGTTCCAGCACGAATTTCAAGAATAATATCATTTTCATCAGCTGGATCTTTGGGTAAAAGCGTTTCTTTGAGTTGGACTTCCAGCTCATTAAGATGAATTGATAGTTCATCTTTTTCTATTTTTGCTAAATTTGCAATTTCTTGGTCATTGTCTTTAATTAAACTATCTAATTCTTGTAATTTTTCTTGTAATTCTAAAAACTGAATATAAAGATTATAAGTTTCTTCAATTAAAGAACGCTCTTTAGCAATACTTTTAATTTTTCCACTATCTTTTATGATTTCTGGATCGGCTAATTGTTCGTTAAGGTTTTCAAATTTTTCTCTAATTTGTTCTAAGATTTCAATCATTTAGTATCCTAAATATTATTTTATAAATCATTTAATGTTTTGAATAGTCTATTTAGATTAACCGAGATATCTTCTTTTTCTGATGCTAGGAATTTAATTGTAATAGATTGCTCTACTAATTCTTTTTTTCCAAGAATAAGCACATGCTGTGCATTCATATTGTTTGCACTTCTCAATTGACTTCGAATGGAATTTCTGTAGTCTCCTTGAGTAAAAGAAAGGCCTGAATCCGAAAATAAGTTAAGTTGATTAAAGAAGTACTCCGATGCTTCTTGTGACAAGGGTGCAAGAAAAATGTCTAATTTCGTTGAAGTGTAGTTTTTTTTACTTGCTAAAATTGTTCTTTCTATCCCTGTTGCAAAGCCAGCTCCAGGTACATCTTTTCCACTTAATTTCTTAATAAGATTATTATATCTGCCTCCCGCACCAATTGTGGATTGGCTTGATTCTTCTTCAGGTTCAAATTCCCATACTGTGTCAGTATAATAATCAAGACCTCTCACAATCTTTGGGTCAATTGTATATTTAATTTTCATTGTTTCTAATAACTTAATAACTTGCTGAAAATGAGATTCCTCTTCTTTATTTAAAAAATCCAAAATTGTAGGAGCATTTTCAATAATTTCTTGGTCGATAACTGCTTTTGAATCAAAAATTCGTAAAGGATTGATTTCATATCGTCGCTTCGAGTCATCTGAGAGATCGTGAAATTTATCTTTGACAAAGTTTTTAAATTCTTTTTCAAATTTTTTTCTTGTTTCAAGCCCTCCAAGTGAATTAATTATTAATTTTTTATTTTGCACTTCAAGCTTATTAAAAATGTAATTTTGCAGATAAATTAACTCTGCATCTGATTCTGGATTATTTATACCAATTGACTCTGCGCCAAACTGCCATAATTGCCTATATCTACCTGCTTGAGGTCTGTCATAACGAAACATGGGCCCAAAGTATGCTAATTTTACTGGTTGACTTAAATTAGCCATATTATGTTCAATATAGGCCCTGCATACGCTTGCAGTTCCTTCAGGCCGTAGTGCTAAAGTACTTTTTCCTCTATCTTCAAAAATATACATTTCTTTAGATAAAATGTCTGACTCTTCACCAACAGTTCGTGTAAAAACTTCCACGTTTTCTACAATTGGAGTTGTGATAAATTTGTAGTTCATCATATCCATTGCATTTTCTACAATATCTCTAAGTTGCCTCCACTGATTTGATTCATCAGGTGTAATATCTTTCATTCCACGCGGTGTTTGCATTTTACTCATGTTTATATTATATCTAACTATTGTATTTTCTCATTATAATTAATAAGTTACTGTTATTAATATTATTCTTTATAAATAGGATACATCATATGCCGGCAAAAGAAGAAATGATTATTAAGTCGAGTGACCTTATAAGCAATGCAAGCACTTATCTTGATGATTCTGAAATTTTACAGTTAAAAGAAACAATAAAATTTTCTACAAATGCTCACAAAGAGCAAAAACGATTATCTGGAGTAGATTATATTACTCATCCACTAGCTGTCGCCTTCTTGCTTACTGAGTTAAAAATGGACATACAGGCCATCCAAGCATCACTTTTACATGACACTTTAGAAGATTGCGGCATTGAACCCAATGAGATTGATGCCTTGTTTGGTCCTGAGGTCACTAGCCTAGTTGAAGCTGTAACAAAAATTAGCGCCATAGAATTAACAAACATGAATGATATAACGCCAGAGTCTGAAACGATGAAGAAAATGTTTTTAGCAATGGCAGAAGATGTCAGAGTAGTAATCATTAAAATCGCTGATAGATTACATAATATGCAAACCTTACAATTTTTATCAAAGAAGCGGCAATCAGAAATTTCAAAAGAAACCATGGAGGTGTTCGCTCCTCTGGCTGATAGGCTGGGCATGTGGCAGTATAAATGGCAATTAGAAGACTTAGCTTTTAGTTATCTTGAGCCAAATATTTATAATCAAATAGCCTCTATGATTACTTCCTCTCATCCTAATCATCTGAGTTATATTGACAAAATTGTATCTGCTATTGAAGAGGAACTAAGATCCAACAAAATTGAAGTCGAAGTACAAGGACGAGTAAAACATATTTATTCTATTTATAAAAAGATGCAACGATATGCAAATGAAGGAAAAAAAATTAGTGAGATATATGATTTATTTGCTCTTCGTATCATTGTAAATTCTGTTCAAGATTGTTATCTATCTTTAGGAGTTATTCATCAAGCATGGAGACCTATTCCTGGTGCCTTTGATGATTATATTGCAAATAGCAAAGATTCATTATATCAATCCATTCATACTACAGTTATTGGGCCGGACAATAAGCCTCTTGAGGTGCAAATTAGGACTACAGATATGCATGAAAGAGCAGAAATTGGGGTTGCTGCACATTGGAAGTACAAAGAACAGAATATAGATAACATTGATCCAAGATTTGAGAAAAGATTAGTTTGGCTCAGGAGTATCCTTGAGAGACAAATTGAGTCTACTGACACAGATGAATTTATAGAATCACTTAAACATGATCTGTTTCAAGATCAAGTGTTTGTTTATACACCAAATAGTGATTTAAAAATGCTACCATCTGGCTCAACTCCCGTTGACTTTGCTTTTTCTGTACATACCGATCTTGGTTTTTATTGTGATGAGGCTAAAGTTAATGGCAGTTTAGTTTCATTAAAATATCCATTGCAAAATGGCGATATAGTTGAAATATTACGTTCCAATAAAAAATCTGGACCTCCGAGGGAATGGTTAAATGAATCAGCAGGCTATCTTGGTGCAAATAACTCTAAGCAAAAAGTGAAACAGTGGTTTAGAAAGCTAGATAAGGAGCACAATATCAATAAAGGAAAAGAATTTTTATCACAAGAATTATTAAGATTAAAAATTAAGAAAAGACCAAAAGGTTTTACGAACTTAATGGGTTTTAATAACTTGAATGACTTGTATGCAGCTATTGGATATGGTGATGTTTCTAATAAAAAAATCGTTCAAAAGATTTTTGAAAATGCTAATGAATTTCTTTCTCTTAATAATGCAATCAGAGTAGAATTAACTGCAATTGATAGAGTCGGTCTTCTTAGAGATATCACTACAGTTATTTCCTCATCAGGAGTTAACATGATTGAAGTTAGTACTAAAGCGCATAATGATGATAGAGTAAGTATATTTATGACTCTTGAAACAAATAGTGGAAAAGAATTTGCAAATTTATTTTATGATTTAGATGTGATTAATGATGTAATAACACTTGAAAGAGTTAGCCGTACGTAATAATGTATTTGTTATTCAAGCTATTAATTAATAAGTAAAAGATAAAAGGAGTTCAAATTGCCTAAGAGCAAACAAAGAAAAAGGAAAAAACAAACTTATCCCTCACGACCTAAATCTCAAGCAACTGAATTTACTGGCTTCATGGGCTGGATGCAGAATAACCAGAAATGGTTTTATCTAGGCGGTATATTATTTTTGGTTTTAAGCTTAGGAGCTTCAATTATTTTTTCATTGGTTCCTGATCCTAAGCCAGTTTTACCTCCAAATGAAGCTGTTGAAAAAAATATAGATAAAGAAGAAGCAATTGAAGATAACAAAAAAGATGATTCTAAAAAAATTATAAGACGATATAATGCTGAACCAGAGATGACTATTGATGTAAATAAAAAATATCAAGCTACTATTGAGACTGTTAAGGGTAATATAGTTATTGATCTGTTTGCCAATGAATCACCTGGCTATGTTAATAATTTTATCTTTTTAGCAAAAAATAATTTTTATGACGGTCTTACTTTCCATAGAGTTCTTGCTGATTTTGTAGTTCAAGGTGGCGATCCTACTGGAACAGGCGGAGGTGGGCCAGGTTATTCTTTAACAAGAGAGTTGAATGATATTCCTTTAGAGGCAGGAACTATTGCTATGGCTCAATCATCTACAGTGAGCGGTTCTCAATTTTTTATCGCATTAAGTGACGTGAATTTTCTCAAACAACAAGGTTTTTCGGCATTTGGAAAAGTCATTGCAGGCTCAGAAGTTTTGACTCAAATTCGCTTACGAAATCCAGATGTAGTGCCAAGCAGTGCCCCAGCCGAAAGAATAATTAGCGTTACTATTTCAGAGGAATAATTCATTCTCGCCAATTAACGTCAGCCTTTTTTTCTAAGAATGCCATTATCATTATTGCAGGAAAGAAGAAAGCAAAAGCAATAAATGCTTGCAGGATATATCCTGCAAGCAATAAAATAATTCCTAATGCAATTGCAAATGACATGCAAACAACTGCAAAAATTCTTGATACTAGAACGTATAATGGAATATTTTTCATTCAAAAACCTTATGTAGGTGGTCGGGGCTACTGGATTCGAACCAGTGACCTCTCGGTCCCAAACCGAGCACTCTGCCAAACTGAGCTAAGCCCCGCTCTGTTAATTACATAACTGTTATATGTTAAAAGATTTTCTTGCTAAGTTCAAAAGAATAATTTTATGCTTTTGAAAAATCCTTTATTTCATCAAAGCTTAAATGATCTCCAGTATCATTGCCATAATATGCTTTACTAATTGTTCCATCTTCATTTAGCAATATATCTACAGGCACTGTAGTCAGACTAGCTTTAAACTCTATAGGGACATAACCCTTAAGCATTGCCATCAATAGGCTTGGCGATCTTAAAATTGATGCTTTGATGAATTTTAAAACTGATCGTTCAACATTATATTGCTTAAAATAAGTTCTCTCTTCATCAGCTGCTATTGTAAACGGAGCATCATGCTTATTGACATAGCTTAATTTTTTTAAAGATGAATCAAATATTGCTACGATTTTAAAATTACTATCAAGCTTTTTATAATTTCTTATTATTTTATTGATTCGAAGATTACAAAATGGACAACTCGCAAAACGATAAAAAGATATTAATGCTTTTTTTCCATTTAATTCGTTAATGTTAAAAGTGCCACCATCAATAGTTGGCAATGATAAATTTTCAATTTTGTCCCCAGGTTTTAATTTCATTATTGATCCTTGTAGAATATTTAAATAATTTAAACAACAGCAGAGCCAATAATTTCATTAATATCGCTGACTGAATTTGCATCACACCATTGTTCTATGCCTTTAATAATATTCCATGGGGCACTAGGGTCAATATATGTTGCAGTACCAATTTGAACTGCTGAGGCACCAGCCATCATTGCTTCAATAACATCTTCAGCGTTCATAATTCCTCCAGAAGCTACAATAGGCACTTTTGCAATTTGATAAGAAATATATATATTTCTTATAGTCATAGATTTTACTGCTGGGCCAGAAAGACCACCGAATTTAGCTCCAAGAACCGGTTTACGTTGTTTAATGTCTACTGCCATAGCTGGGTAGGTATTACTGATTGTCACAGCATCAGCACCATTATCCTGCAATACAGATATAATTTCTTGAATATTGGAGACGATTGGAGACAATTTTACAATGCATGGTTTCTCTGTTCTCTTTTTTACTACTTTCATAACTTCTTTAGCAAGTTGCGGATCCTGCCCAAATTCAATTCCACCAGCTTCAACATTCGGACAAGAAATATTTATTTCTAGGGCATCAATAGAATTAATGTTATCGAACTTTTCTGCAAGTATTCCATATTCTTCTACAGTGTAACCCATGATATTAACAATTGTTGCAACATTCCACTTTTGCCATATAGGCACTATGTCCTTAATAAACTTTGTGGCGCCGATGTTTTGAAATCCGATTGAATTAATTAACCCAGATGGGGTTTCTATTAATCTTGGAGTATCATTGCCTTCCCTAGGTTTTATAGTTGTACCTTTTGAAATAATACCACCCAGCTTATCAATTTCTTTATACTTGGACATTTCTAGGCCATTTGAAAAAGTTCCTGATGCTACAAGTACGGGATTAATTAATGCTAGATTTTGTTTTCCAGAGTTGATTAATGGGATAGATAAATTGACCATATTGCATTTTGTAGAATGAAATTTCTAATAATATTATAATCGATTAATTTGATATAGTAAGAAATAAATACAAATTAATTTTCAAAATTTTTATCAGTGGGTGCAGGAATTGGAATATTGTTTGAGTAGTTCATTTCAGTTTTACGTAGAGTATTTGTTTTTTCCCACATGATGCTCTCCGATGAATTTGAAAAAATCTTCTTTCTTCCACATAACTTACATGAACCTCTGCTGTCTTTACCCTGTGGAGGGGAAATAACCCAATGATGTTTACATAATCTACGATTAATAGTTTTTGTTGCAGTAGTTTTTTTCTTTTTCATCATTCCTCCAACTATAGAATAATAAAATTAAGTATAATTTTGTATATTAATTAGAACGCATAAAAAGCGTTTAAGTTACCATATATTACAATAATTGTTCATATATTTTTCAAGTAAAGGATATCTTTTGAATAATAGACAAGATAATCAACGTTCAGTGCCAGGTATTACTAATCTTGTTGCTGTTGCTTCAAATAAGGGTGGCGTAGGAAAATCAACAATTTCTACTAATTTGTCAGTTGCTCTACATAAAATTGAAAATAAAGTTGGAATACTCGATGCAGATATTACTGGACCAAATATTCCTAGAATGATGGGTATCACGCCTGGTTCTTTAGCAAGCGAAGGCGAAGGCCTTAGGCCTGTTGAGGCTCATGGTGTAGAAGCTGTTTCCTTAGGATTAGTTTTACCGCCTGATACGCCAGTTGTTTGGCGAGGACCTATGATTGCTTCAGGTCTAAAGCAGATGCTTTTTGATGTAAAGTGGTCAGAGCTTGATTATCTAGTGATAGATTTACCACCAGGTACGTCTGATGTTTCAATGACTTTAGCGCAAGACGTCATGCTTTCTGGTGTTGTTATTGCAACTACACCTCAAGAAGTTTCCTTGGAAGATGCTAGAAAAGCAGTCGCAATGTTTGATAAATTAGGAGTGCCAATTCTGGGCCTAATAGAAAATATGTCTTCAGAAATATTTGGTATAGGCGGAGGCGAAAAAGCAGCAGAGGAATTAGGTTTGGATTATTTAGGCTCGATTCCATTGGATAAAGATATCAGAGTTGGAAGTGATGTTGGGGTTCCATTAGTAACCAAGAGCCCAGATCATCCAGCTTCTATAACATATATAGAAATTGCTCAAGCTATTCATGAAAAATGTTTAATGATCAAAAATGAAACAAGTTCTTTTGTAAAAAGAGAATTAACTTAATTTAAGACAGAAAGGTTAACACCGTGGAAGATATTAATAAAAATGAGAATGATGATAATGCAATTAAGCAGCAATCTTCAAGTAATGTAATACAGGTTCGTAAAAAATCAGCTACAAGCGATTTAACAGATAAAAGCTTGGCTGAACAAAGCAAAAATGAAAATAAAAAAGTTGTTAAATCTGCAAAAAAGCCTCGTGCTTCAGTAAACAAAAATAATAAACCTAAGCAAAAAAATGAATCAAAGAAAGAACAAAATGTTGATTCATCTAAAAAAAGTGATTTAGATATTGAAGAGTTAATCAGTCAGGTTAATATTCTTAAAAAGTCACTAGATGCATCAGTAATCAAGCAAAAAGTTGGTATTTTTGTCGATGTACCGAATCTACTGTATGGAGTAGATGTTGATGATGGAACAGAGATTGATATGGGTAATTTGCTCTCACTTCTTTCAAAAGACAGAGAACTTGTACGTGCCACTGCTTATTCACCGATAGTCGATGATTCTGATGAACCGCTACAAGAACAGAGATTTGTTAAGCCTTTTGTACTTCACAATTATAGGATAGTTACAAAACCTATGAAAAGATTTTCAGATGGAAGCGTTAAAGGGAATCTAGATATCGAACTTGTGGTTGATATGATTACCATGTCAGATAGATTAGATGTTATTATTTTAGTTTCCGGGGATGCTGATTTTCTTAAAGCAATACAGTATGCACAATCAAAAGGGATTAAGGTAGAAGTTGCCTCTTTTCCTAAGAGTACTTCTGTGGAATTGAAAGCAGTAGCTGATGAGTATCTAGATTTGAGCAAGTTATACAGTAAAATACAAGCTTAATTAGCCATATATTTCAGCTAAATGAAACGTAGGGCCTTTTGTGCAAATTAATCTAGACTTGCCCTTTTTGTCCTTAATTGCACAGCCATAACATATTCCTAAACCACATGCCATTTCCTTTTCAAAGAGGGCGTATGCAGGCGTATAACTTTTAAATGAATTAATAATTTTATTTGCTGATTCAAACATGACCTCTGGGCCACATAAGCAAATTTCATCTGCCCAATCTTCATAATTCGCCAGTTTGTCAGTAACTAAACCTTTTTCACCTTCAGAACCATCATCAGTGATTACTTCTACTTCAATTTCATGTTGCAATTTTTTAAGTGGAAAAAGATTATGTTGATCTCTAGCTCCTATTAATAAAACTACATTTTTCTTTAAGTTAATTAATTCATCTGCAAGCCAAACTAAGGGTGCTATCCCAATGCCTCCTGCAATCAATAAAAAGTTGTTTGACTTGCGATTATAAGGAATAGGATTGCCTAATGGGCCTATTATTTTTACATAATCACCTTTTCCCATCTTAGAAATCAGAAATGTTCCTTGTCCAATTGTGTGATAAAGAACAGAAAATGTTTTATCTTTGTCATTAACTCGATGAATTGACATTGGTCGACCTAGTAATGGCTCGAATCCATCAGATGGAAAAATCATAACAAATTGCCCAGGTCTAGACTTACGAAGTGGCTCCGATTGTTTAATGGTTAATAAGTATGTATTGCCATAAATTTTTGAATTTTCAATAATTTCCAATTTTTCAGGATTCATTATTTATCTCGATATTCTATTAATGGTTTGATAGAGTAATTGCCAGGATTTTTCAAAGACCTTACTGCTGCTATTGCTGTGTCTAAAGAAGTAAAGCAAGGTATTTGTTTTTCTGTCGCAGCTTTTCTTATCTGAAACCCATCTCTTAAGTGTTGAGGTCTATTGCCTTCTAAAGTATTTATCACTGCTCCGATTAATCCATTGTCAATCACGTCAACTACACTTTGCTTACCTTCTCTGGCAGCATCTTGAATATCTTCTTCTGTTTCTATTTTTTTAACTGTTGTTACTGGAATACCTAGGCCATGTATCAATTCTGCAGTTCCAGCTGTAGCAAATAATTCACAGCCGAGTTTGTGTAAGTCTCTAATTAATGGAACTGCATCTGATTTTTTTTGGTTTGATATGGATAGCAAAAATGCAGTCTTTGGTTTGACTGAGATGTTTGCTGCAATCAATGATTTTGTGAGTGCTTTACTAAAATTATTATCAACACCCATAACTTCACCAGTTGATTTCATCTCTGGACCTAAGTAATTATCAACACCAATCAGTTTTGACATAGAGAAGACAGGTGCTTTTATTGCTACTAAAGATTTTGTCTTAAATAGACCAGTACCGAAGCCTAAACTTTTTAATGATTTCCCTCTCATTACTTTTACCGATAATTCAATTAAAGGAACACCTGTTACTTTTGAAATAAAAGGGACCGTCCTTGAGGAACGAGGATTTAATTCAATAATAAAAACATCTGAACCTCCTTGCTCATTTTTTGCTACTACATATTGTATGTTCATTAATCCTTTTATATTGAACTTCTTTCCAATCATTGTTGTGTAACCTACAATTGTATTTATGTTATCCTCTGTTAGATTTTGTGGAGGATAGACAGCCATGGAGTCACCAGAATGAACGCCAGCTTTTTCAATGTGCTCCATGATACCTGGAATTAGAATTTCTTTACCATCACAAACTGCATCTACTTCAATTTCTAAACCTTCAAGATACTTGTCTATTAGTATTACACCAGAAGTTTCTTTAATTGCTGGCTTTACGTATTCAATTAATTGGTTAGCATTTGATACAACTTCCATACCTTGTCCACCTAATACATATGATGGCCGAACTAAAACTGGGTATCCGATTTGTTCAGCTACAGATAGAGCATCTTCTAAGTTATTAACTGCTTGTCCAGGAGGCTGAGGTATTTCAAGCTCATGAATAATTTTTTCAAATCTTCCTCTATCTTCAGCTAAATCAATTGATTCAAATGATGAGCCAGCTATAGGATAGCCAGCTTCCGTCAAAGGCTTAGCAAGATTGACTGCAGTTTGGCCGCCAAATTGTGTTATTGTCTCTGGAAAAGTGTTTTTTGAATCTTTTTCATTTTCTAATAAATCAAAGATGGATTCATCATCTAAGGGTTCAAAATATAATCTATTAGATGTATCAAAGTCCGTTGATACGGTTTCTGGATTGGAATTAACCATTATAGAGTCCACTCCTAATCTTTTTAATGTCTGCGCTGCTTGTACTGAGCAGTAATCAAACTCTATCCCTTGGCCAATTCTTATAGGGCCTGAGCCAATGACAACCATTCTTTTTCCATCTATTGGTTGAGCTTCATTTTCTTGCTCGTAAGATGAATAAAAATAAGGAGTTGCTGCATCAAATTCACCAGCACATGTGTCAACCATTTTATAAATTGGCTTGATATTGAATTTTTTTCTAAGCATTCTTATTCTTTCAATTGTACTGTTTGTTAAATTAGCTATTACTAAATCTGAGAATCCCAATTGTTTTGCACGAAGTAAGTCGTCTTTAGTTATTTTTTTTAGTACTTTAATTTCTTTCTCATGGTCAACAATTTTTTTAATTTGTGTAATAAACCAAGGATCTATTAAGGACTCTTGCATTATTTTTTTTACAGAAGTCTTTTTTCTTAATTCATTAATTATTTCCCATAATCTTAAATCTGTTCCACCTAAATAATTAGGGTTTTTATTTTCTGCATCAGCTTTCCATAGATAATCCTTGCCAAGTTCCAATGAACGAATTGCTTTTTGAAATGCAGTTGGAAAATCTCTGCCAATAGCCATAATTTCTCCTGTGGCTTTCATTTGAGTTCCGAGATTTCTATCTCCTGAGTGAAACTTATCAAATGGCCAACGTGGAATTTTAATTACGCAATAATCTAATACTGGCTCAAATGCTGCAGAAGTTTTTTTTGTGACAGAATTTATAATTTCATCCAGTCTTTTACCAACAGCAATTTTAGCAGCAACTCTTGCAATAGGGTATCCTGTTACTTTAGATGCTAGTGCAGAAGAACGTGACACTCTTGGATTAACTTCTATTACATGATAAGGTGTTGGTTTTGATTCATCAGAATCCCATTTTGCAACTTCAAGGTTCGGCGCTAATGCAAATTGCACATTGCAGCCGCCTTCAATACCCAGTTCTCTAATAATTTTTTAGTGCGCTTGTTCTAAGCATTTGATATTCATCGTCAGTTAATGTTTGAGACGGGGCTATAACGATTGAATCGCCGGTATGTACTCCCATTGGGTCCATGTTTTCCATGTTACATATAGTTATGCATGTATTATTACCATCACGCATTACCTCATATTCAAGCTCTTTCCATCCTATAAGTGCTTTTTCAACAAGTACTTGGTTAATAGGGGATAATGTCACTCCAGATTTTAACATATTGCTCATATTCAGTTTTTGTACTCGCTATTCCGCCGCCTGTACCACCTAGGGTGTAAGCAGGCCTAATAACTAGAGGGAGTCCTAGTTTCTCCAATGGTTTTTTTGCTTCTGTCCACGAATTCACAATAAAGCTTTCAGGGGTGGGTTCATTTATAGCATGCAATAATTGCCTAAATTCATCTCGGTCTTCTGCTAACTTTATTGATTTTATGGGAGTACCAAGCAATCTAACGTTATATTTATCTAAAATACCAGCTTCCGCTAAATCAACTGCTAAATTTAATCCAGTTTGCCCACCTAACGTTGGTAGTAATCCATCTGGTCGTTCTCTTTTAATAATTCTTGCTATGCTCTCAACTGTAAGAGGCTCTATATATGTAATATCAGCAATGCCTTCATCTGTCATGATCGTGGCAGGATTAGAATTAACTAAAATTGATGTGATGCCTTCTTCAGACATAGCCTTGCAAGCCTGAGTGCCTGCATAGTCAAATTCAGCAGCTTGCCCAATGATAATTGGCCCTGAACCTATAATGAGAACTTTTTTTGGTTTCTTCATTAGTTGTGATACCCCGATCTATATTCTTTTCCCATTAAGGGTATTTCTGCAATGATGTCGGGATCAGACGTTTTTAATTGAGGATCAGACGACATTCTCACTAAATATACATAATCGACAGTTAATTTATCCTTTTTTAAATTAACTGTATCTAACTTTTTACTTACTTCGCTTATGTTGATATTACTTAAGTAAGCAATATCTATTTTTGGCAAAAAATAGTCAATCTCTTGATTTACCTGGCTGTCGCTATTTTTAAATAATTTATTTATATGAGGAACGCCAAGCATGAGCTGTTTACGAATTTTTTTAAAATTATAGTTATCATCAAATGCAATATATATTGTATCTTTACTTAGGCCAATTTCTAGAGCAGTAATATCGAATGGCTCTATTCTGTGAATTCTAGGAGAAGCGTTAACGTAAAATGATTCTACTTGAGACCACATAATGTCATCAGGTTTCAAGTAACCAATGAAACTAATTGGTAAATATAAATATGAATCAGGGAATAAGTTAATACCGCTTATATCTTTTAAGCTAGATAATTCAGAATTTAAATTTTTAGCAAGTTCTTGATTTTTTAAACCTAAAGGAATCATGAATGAAAATCCATTGTTTCCCAACTATGAGTATTTTTGCTCATAGTTTTACCCAAAAAATCTTCTGTTAAATTTAATTTATTTAATTCTTTAGATTCTTTATTTATTCTATGCAGATACTCCTCTTTTGCTGAGTCGAATATTTCATTAGAAATAGATATCGTAGAGTAGGGTTCTAGAGGGGTAATTTCAGTAGGCTTAGACTTATTCAAATATTTATCCTTTTTTTATTTTATCTAGAAAATTATTGAAAATAAATTCTGTATCATGTGGTCCGGGCGAAGCTTCTGGATGATATTGAATTGAAGATACAGGAAGAGTTGCATGTTTTAGGGCTTCTACATGCCCATCGTTAAGATTTACTTGAGATACTGCCATCTTTTTTTCTAAACCTTTGGGATCAATTGCGTAACCATGATTTTGAGAAGTAATAAAAACTTGCTTTGTAGATGTATCAAGGACCGGGTGGTTCGAACCTCGATTACCATATGGTAGCTTATATGAGGTCGCCCCATATGCAATACCAAG
>JBJKVL010000004.1:0-22233 GCA_045562675.1 Dehalococcoidia bacterium | reverse complement strand
AAACAACGCAGAAACTAATAATATTTTGGTAACAGAATCAAATAACAAATCCTCTGATACTCCTAAACCTGCTGCCAAATCTGATACTCCTAAACCTGCTACCAAATCTGACACTCCTAAACCTACTCCTAAATCTGACACTCCTAAACCTACTCCTAAATCTGACACTCCTAAACCTACTCCTAAATCTGATACTCCTAAGCCTACTCCTAAATCTGATACTCCTAAGCCTACTCCCAAATCTGATACTCCTAAACCTACTCCCAAATCTGATACTCCTAAACCTACTCCCAAATCTGATACTCCCAAACCTGATACTCCTAAACCTGCAATTAATAATGCAGCTGACTTAATGAAGTACATCTCAAGCCAAATAATGAATGCATCTAATTCAGGAACTCTAGATAAACTTGACGCGAATGAATTATGTTCAAATTCACCAGTATTTTCAAAAAATATGTGTATACAAAAAACATTAATGGACATACAAGCCGCAAATAAAATCAATTCAACTACACACAAATCACCATCAGCTCAATCTATGAAAGGAGATAAATCTCGTGCAGATATGAATTCTGATAATCCTTGTGCCAATGTTCCTGCAGTTGCAAAAGATGAATGCTTAAAAGGAATTGCCCAGGCAAAAGAAGATAATAAAGATAGTGATGGAGCTTTACAAGCTTGGGACAATTTGAAATATGCTGATAGTTTTAATCCAGCTAATCCTCCTAAGATTGCTAAATATAATTTTACAGAACTTGAAAAATTTTCGAAAATTTCGAAAATCAGATCAGGTGTTGGTCATAATTACACTCCTAGTACTGATGAATATGATCCTTCAAACAAAAATTGTAAAAGCATGAAACATTACTTAATACCAGTTGGAGTTCCAAATTCAAGTGATTTATATGCAAAAACACCACACACTTTCAAATGGTTATCTATTAAATATTACACTCCAGTAGATGGTTATATAATAGGAGTTTCATATAAACAAAACTCTTATGGTACTGAATCTAATTTCAAAATTGTTTCAAAAAACAATCCTGGTTTTTATTTTGGATATTTTCACGTAGCCTTAGCTGATGGATTAAAAGAAGGCTCAGAAGTAAAAGCCGGGCAACAAATCGGAACTTTTGGAGATGAAAACACTTGGGGTGAAATTGCAGTAGAAGTTCAAGTGAAAAACGGCAAAACCTACGCACCCTCTTTTCTTGAGGTAGCATCAGAAAGCGTTTTTAAAGAATTTTCAGACAAGGGAATAAATACAGCTAATGATGTAATAAACACAAGGGAATACAGAGATGCGAATCCATTGGCGTGTGATAATAGTGAGGCTGGGTGGTTTATAGGAAGTGGAAGATCAGGCGTGTCAGACAGAAATTTTGAGAGATGGCAATTTGAAAGTGGAGATAATTGGTTTTTCTTTAAAAATTAATTTAGTGGCCAATATTTAATCATTGGCTCACCAATTATATAATCAAAACTCAGTTCTCCCCAATTTCGTGAATCATTACTAACCCACCTATTATCACCAAGCACAAATACATGTCCTCTGCTTATTGTAAAAGGGCCATAATCAGAAAGATCTTTATATTTATCGTTGTCTAAGTATGCTTCTTTAATTTGATTGTCATCAAGGTATACTTTCCCTTTGTAAATTTTAACAGTATCTCCAGAGACCCCTATTATTCTTTTTATAAATTTACGATCAGGATTATTAGGATATTTAAATACAACAACATCTCCTCTTTTAGGATTGAAAGGTTTAATGTAATCATCAGAAGTCGGGTTTTTCAAATATGAGAATTTCAATAGAAGTAATCTGTCACCTTGGTCATAATTCGGAACCATACTATCTCCTACTACTTCATAATTTTGAAGTGTTAAAGTCAGTAAAATAAAAAATAATATTCCCAATAATAAACTTTCAGAAAGTTCATTTATTATTTTCCATAATTTGTAAAAATATTTCATATACTTTATTTTTTTATAAATACTTATTATTATTTTATTCTTATTTATGTAAACTGTAATTAATTTCTATCAAATTAAATATATTATTATGAAATTATTATTAAAATACATTTTGCCGACATTATTTATAATTTTTTTAATTTCTTGTAATCAAGATACAGATGGAACCTCACTACCTACATCAAATTTGAAATCTCAAAATATAACAACGCAAGAATCTTCAGAAACGAAAAATTCTAATTTACAAAATACAACTTTAATTACAAGTTCGCAAAATGGTATCTGGGTATCGGGTTCTTCGATAATAATGGTTGATCCTGATCTGGTGGAAATGAATTTGAGAATAGAATCAATAAATCAAACTGTTAGTAAAGCTGTAGAGAACGTTTCAAAATCCAATCAAAAATTATTGAATATTTTAGATAAAAACGGAGTCAACAAAAACGATATAAAAACTACTCAATATTCAATAAATCCACAATACAGATATGATGATGGGAAAAGTATATTAAATGGATATAGAGTCTCTCATTCAACGATGTTTAAATATAAAGAATTGAAAAAAATTGGCTCACTTATAGATCAGATGACAATCGGGCAAGATGCAATTGGGAATACTTTGAGAATAAACTCAATCAATTACACAATTGAAAACCCAGGAATATATGAAGAAGATTTGCGTAAAAATGCAATTGTTGATGCAGTTCAAAAAGCAAACAGTCTTGCAACCTATTCAAATGTGTTGCTTGGATCTCCTTACTATATTTCAGAAAATTCTCCAACAAATTTTACACAACCATTATCGGAATCTGATATGATGGTTGCAAAAACAGCATTCTCAGCTCCTTCAACAGAAATAAGCCCTGGTCAATTAACTATCAGATTCAATGTAAATATGGGTTTTAGTATTAATCAAAAATAGAGAGGAAATATGGTTTTAAGTGATAAAAGTATTAAAGAAGAATTGAAAAATAAAAATATAATAATAAATCCGTTAGGTGAAAATGCAATACAACCTGCCAGTGTAGACGTTAGATTAGACGAGAATATACTTGTATTCAGGAATACAGATATCCCTTACATTGATGTGAAAAATATATCTCATAACCTTACCTCTTTAGTAAAAGTTGATGATAAACATCCTTTTATTCTACATCCCAATCAATTTGTACTAGGAAGTACATTAGAATATGTAGAAATACCAACTAATTTAGTATCAAGACTAGAAGGAAAGAGTTCACTTGGAAGAGTTGGACTACTAATACATTCAACTGCAGGATATATAGATCCTGGATTTAAAGGCAATATAACTCTAGAATTAAGCAATGTTTCTAATCTTCCTATTACTTTATATAAAGGTATGAAAATTGGTCAAATGTCTTTCAACAAATTAACTACGCCTGTTGAAACACCTTATGGGTCTGATAAATTAAATTCAAAGTATCAGGGACAAAGACTTCCTACTGCAAGTTTATTTCATAAAGATTTCAAAAAATAACTATGGATTTTATGCAGGAAGCAGCAAATGAAGCTTTGTTAGCAATGGGAAACTGCTCTCCCAATCCTCCTGTAGGTGCAATTATAGTATCTAAAGATAATAAAATTATTGGAAGAGGGCATACCCAAAGAATAGGATATAATCATGCAGAAATTGAGGCTATTAATAGTTGTAGTGAAGATTTAGAAGAATCAACTCTTTTCACAACATTAGAGCCATGCAATATAACTATTAATACACCTCCGTGCACTGATCAAATCATTAAAAGCAAAATTACACATGTTGTGGTTGGAGCAAAAGATATAAATCCTAAAATTAATGGGGCGGGAATCACTGATTTAATCGAAGGTAATGTGAAAACAGAAATCTCGAAATTAAATAAAACAGTGAATTATACACTGGAGGCCTATAATCATTATGTAAAAACAAAAACTCCATTTCTAACTCTTAAAATGGCAATGTCTTTGGATGGCAAAATTGCCACTAACACTGGAAATTCCAAATGGATATCAGGAAAAGAATCTAGAGAATTAGTACATCAATATCGATCAAATACAGATGCGATTTTAACAGGAATTAATACAGTTATAGAAGATAATCCTACTCTTAATGTAAGATTAAAAAACAGTCGAAAAATGTACCAACCAAAAAAAATAATAATAGATACAAAAGGTAAAATTCCCTTAAACTCAAATTGCCTTGATTCCAATTGCATTATTATCACATCAGAAATGAGTGAGAAAACAAAAAATAAATTAATAGAGAAATCTGTAAAAATTGAGAAAGTTCCATTAAATCAATCTGGTAGAGTTGATCTAACGTTTTTATACGAAATTTTACTAAAACATAATTTAACAAATATATTAATAGAATGTGGAAGCACCCTTTCAAGTGAACTTTTAAAACTTAAACTAATACACAAAATTCTAATGTTTATTAGCCCTAATATTATCGGTGGGTCAGAACATGTTCCGTTTTCAAAAATCGAAAGTGATAAAATGAGTGATATAGTAAATCTTAAAAGTATAAAACATAGTAATGTTGGTAATGATATTTTAATAAAAGGTTGGTTTTGAATGTTTAGTGGTATCGTAGAAAAATTAGGCTCAATATTAGAATTCAATGATAATATTTTAACTATTCAAGAGAAAACATTGTCTAAAGAATTAAATATTTCTGAAAGTATAGCAATTAACGGGATATGTCTTACAGTTATTCATAAAAATAATGATACATTTAGTGTAGAGGTAACTCCAGAAACAATTAAAAGAACAAACTTAAATACACTGCTTGAAAATGAATTGGTGAATTTAGAAAAACCATTAAAATACAATGGTTTGGTAGGAGGTCATTTAGTTCAAGGGCATGTAGATTGTGTAGGTGAAATCATAAAACAGGAAATAAATATCAATGCCAAAATAGTTACGATATCGATCCCCGAAACACTGTCTAAATATGTAGTAGAAAAGGGATATATTTCAGTAGACGGAATTAGTCTCACAATAGTAGAATGTGCAAGTAATTATTTTTCCATATCAATAATACCTTTTACACTTGAAAATACAAATTTGAAAAATAAAACTATCGGACAAAATGTAAATCTTGAATTTGATATAACTGGGAAATATATAGAAAAACTTTTAGACACAAAAAAATAAAACTATGTTGAGCAATATTGAAGAAATAATAA
Source organism: Dehalococcoidia bacterium (assembly GCA_045562675.1). Taxonomy (GTDB): domain Bacteria; phylum Chloroflexota; class Dehalococcoidia; order UBA2979; family UBA2979. The sequence goes on along the minus strand of JBJKVL010000004.1, from coordinate 17,068 downwards.
AAGATCTGAAAAACGGTAAAATGATAATTATTGTTGATGATGAAGATAGGGAAAACGAAGGCGATTTAGCCTTTGCTGCAGATCAAGTAACTCCAGAGTTGATAAACTTCATGTCTATTTATGGCAAGGGATTGATATGTGTACCTATGTTAGGAAGTAGATTGGATTCTCTTGATATTACTAGGATGGTTACAGATAATACATCTTCCAATGAAACTGCCTTTACAATTACTGTTGATGCAATAAAAGGAGCAACCACAGGTATATCTGCCGATGACAGATCAAATACTATAAAAATGCTTATTTCTGATAAAACTTTACCTGAAGATTTAGCAAGACCAGGGCATATATTCCCTTTAAGATATGCAGAAGGTGGAGTATTAAAAAGAGATGGACAAACAGAAAGTATAGTGGATTTATGCATACTATCAGATCTGTATCCTGCTGGAGTAATATGCGAAATAATCAATGATGATGGAACTATGGCCAGAAGAGATGATCTGGTTAAATTTTCTAGTGAGCATAATATAAAAATTGTTAGCGTAGAGGATATCATCAAATATAGAACAGAAAAAAATATGATAAATATCACACCAGATGAGCCAACAGAAACATTTATAAGAAAAAATGCAGAATACTCATCATTACCCACATCATTTGGTGCGTTTAATATAAAAAATTATAAATCTTATCCAGATGGATTAGAGCATGTTGTTTTACAGAAAGGGAAACTTAATAAAAAAACAAAAACTCCTATTGTAAGAGTACATAGTGAGTGTTTAACAGGTGAAGTATTCAAGAGTTCAAGATGTGATTGTGGTGAGCAATTAGACATGTCATTGAATGAAATATCTAATTCAGAATACGGTATACTCATATACTTAAGGCAAGAAGGCAGAGGAATTGGATTTACTAATAAATTAAAAGCCTATAATCTTCAAGATCAAGGATTGGATACAGTGGATGCGAATTTGCATCTTGGATATACTGCCGACCCAAGAACATTTTCGGTTGCTGCCGAAATATTGCGAGACCTAAATGTTTCAAAAATAGATTTAATGACAAACAACCCGAAAAAAATACAAGACTTAGAGCTAGCTGGAATTGAAATTGAAAAAATCATTCCAATTCAGGCTCAACCAAAAAATGAAAATTTAGAATATTTAAAAACAAAAAAGAACAGAATGGGGCATTTGTTAAACTTATCAGAATTTAAAAAAGTATCAGAAAAAGATTAATGATAAAAAGTAAAAAGATAGCAATAATCACTAGTAGCTTTAATTCTGATATAACTGTAAATCTCTATGATGGTGCATTAAACACTTTGATATCAAATGATATACCAAAAGAGAATATTGAAAGCTTTTGGGTTCCTGGTGCATTGGAAATTCCATATGTTGCAGCTAAACTAGCAAAAGATAAAAAAATCGATGGTGCAATTGCTTTAGGTGCAATAATCAAAGGTGACACAAATCATAATGAGCTCGTCTCTGAAAATGCTTATAATGGATGTATGCAAGTCAGTTTAAATTACAATATTCCTATAACGCTAGGAATAATTTCCGCTGACAATTTAAAATTGGCTCAAGTTAGATCTCAAGATATAAAAGCAGATGAAACTCACCCAAATATTAAACAACCAGTTAATTATGGTCAAAGTGCAGCTAAAGCTTTACTAGACATGTTTTTGTTAGACCTGTGATCTTTTAGACAAAGATACTTTAACTAACAATCCCATAGATAAAGATAAAAACAATACCAATAACAACCATCCACTATTTAAATTTTGAACAAAATTTACTGCGGAATCATATAAAGAAGGGTTTGGTAAATTAGTAAATTTAATCGACATAGATTTGGTTTTAGGAATATTGTTTATTTCAATTAAATTATATTCTGTACTATTTACTTCGGTTTTTTGTTGTGTATATTCAAAATCTTCTAAAACTAACTCGATTGAATTTTCAGAAATAATTCTTAAATTGTCTAAGTCAAATTGCGTGTTTCTTTTGAAATTATAAATAGAATTTTTATAACTTATTCCATAAGTGAAGAGTAATTGATGTTCTCCAGGATATATATTTCCTAAAACGCCAAATCCTTTATCAATGGCTACAAATTCAACTCCAATCATGTCTGAATCTATCATTAGTTCCGTGTAATCATTTGGCAAACCAATTCTAACTATACTCATTGGTTTATCAGGATCGGGTTTAAATGTTTGATTAGAGTCATTTTTAAGTTTGTAAAGCTCTAAAACCCACATAGTATTTTGGGAGCGATCAATTGATGTGAACATAATAGTAGATGTAGCTATTGAAATTTCAGACGAATCAGATGTAGATTTATAAACAATTAATTTAAGTTCATCTCGTTTATCCGATAAAACACCTAAATCTTTACCATACAATACTCCTTCATAGATTGACGAAATGCCAATTATTGAATCTGGAGGATGATTAATATCATTAAATAAAAATACTCCATTCTCATCAGATTTCGAGCTATATTCTTTAATTTCGTCAGCAAGAGATACATGTAAAATAACCAAATGGTCAGGAAGGGGTAAATTATCAGATCCATTTATAATAGTACCAATTATGGACCAAGAATCATTTTCAGATGCAGAAATTTTTTCAAAGTTATTAAAAATAAATATTGAAATAATACCAACAGTACAAATAATTATTGTTTTTTTAAGTTTTAGCATTTGATAAAACATCGTTGATTTCAAAGTAATTATTATTTAAATAAATTTCATCTAATTTAGAAAAATCATTTTTTGGATAAAGTTTAATAAGTTCAGTTTTAAAATCTTCATATGTGACTAACCCAGAATTAAAATCGTTAATCAATGAATCTAAATCTGAATTGTCTACTAAATTATAAAACTTATTATATTTTCTCATATTATAAGCATTAAAAAATTTGTCACTAAATGGTGCATAAATAATTAAAAATATAATAATCAATAAAATAATCCCTATTATATTTGTCATTGTATTTCTCCTGAATTTCTAGATTTTGTATAAGATCTATCAAAATATGGCAAGACAGATATTAATGCACCTATTAGTACTATGATTGTTCCATACCAAATAAGAGAAACTAATGGATTGATTTTAACTTCAAATACAGCAGAATTATCTTCAGATAATATTGATTGTGAAAAATAAAAATCCTCTAATCCAAATTCGATTATTCCAGCTTTCGTAGAATTCATATCAAATCTAGGATAGTAGCTCTTGGACGTGAAAAAAGTTCCTAAGTTTTTACCATTTTTCTTTATCTCCATGAAAGCTTTATAATTAGTATGATCACTTTTGGTTGTTATAACAGAATCGATGTATTGAAATTCATAATTTTTAAAATTAGCTTTCTGGCCAGGTTCTAAAGCAAAATCGCGTTCAATCCCCATAAATGAAGTTCCTGCAATTCCAAGCATTACCAACAAAATACCAGTATGTGAGACTAGTCCACCATACCTAGATGAGTTAGCACCTAATATCTTGAAAATATTTTTTAATTTACCCAAAAAATTAAATTCTCTATTTTTAGGTAGAATTATTATTCTATATAATTCAAGAAAAAATTGAACAGAAGCGAAATAAAATACAAATAATGAGATTGTTACCCAGTAATGACCATTAATAAGCCAGCTTGTAAATATAGATAACAAAATACTAATAGTAAAAATTGGAATTTTTTTTATTAGATAAGATTTAATACTAGTGTTTTTCCATGGAATAAATGGAGCTATACTAAGTACGACCATCAGTACGAATAATATAGGTGCATTTACAGTATCATAAAATTCCCGTCCAACATAAATTTCTTGGTTTTCTATAGATTGAGTAAATACAGGATAAATAGTCCCCATTAAAGTGATCAGTGCGACAGATAAAAACAAAACATTTTGAATTAAAATAAAAGATTCTCTAGAAAGTAATGAATTCACTTTTTTAGGTGAATGTAATTTAGAAAAATAGTATATAAAAAAACAAAATGAAAATATTGTTGAAATTGTCATGAAAATCAAGAATGTCCAGCCAAGAGAAGATGATGCAAAGGAATGAACTGAAGGAACTGTTCCTCCTCTATTTATAAACATGCCCATTTGAGCCATAAAAAAAGCGAATATGACTAAGAATATGTTCCAACCTTTGAACATATTTCTTTTTCGTTGAACAATTAAAGAATGAATTAAAGCTGTCATAATTAACCAAGGCATTAATGAAGAGTTTTCAACTGGATCCCAGGCCCAATATCCACCCCACCCAAGTATTGTATAAGCCCACCAACTTCCTAAAGCTAATCCAGCTGTTAATATCATCCAAATACTAACACTCCATTTTCTTAATAAATTTAATTTTGAATCCATATCTCCAGAAATTACAATTCCTAAAGAAATAGCATAAGGAATAATTACTCCAGTAAGGCCAATCATTTGAACTGGAGGATGTATAAACATACCAAAATGTAAAAGAAGAGGATTAATCCCCTGCCCATCTTCAGGTGTGTATTCAGACGGATTAAAAGGATTTGCTAGCAATGATGTTGTTCCTAGTAGAAAAATCATAAATAATAAAATAAATATTGTTGAATAATTAGATGTCATATCATCAATACTTTGGTTTCTAACAAATAAAAATAATAAAACTGATAAAGAAGCACAAATAAACAGTAAAGATCCTTCATTGCCGGAATAAAATGCAATCCATGTATAAATCATTGGCATAGTGTTACTACTATGATCTGCAACATACTGAATACTGTAGTCATGATTTACAAAAGCAAAAATCAAACAAATTGTAGAAAAAATCATTAGAACAAAACCAGAATAAGTAGAAAATCTACTACTCATCAACAACCTTATATCTTTTAATTTTATTCCAAAAATCAAAGATATTAACGAGTATATATATATACCTAGTGAGAGTTTAATTAGTAAATCACCTAATGGTCCAAGCATTATGAGTAAATCCTTTTTTCGCGAACATTAAAATAAAGAATAATAAAAGTTATAAAAGCTATAACTAGAATAATAATAGGAATAATCCATAAAAATAATCCAATGCCTTTTTTTTCGGGAGAAGCAAGGATTTCTATTCCATATTTGGAAACCAAAAATTCGGTTATTTCTTTATCAGACCAACCTTCATCGATTTTGGTTTTAATAAAGTTTTTGAGGTCTTTAGCTATTTTAGTATTTGATTCAGCAATAGTTTCTGCGGGGCATATTGGGCATTTTATTTTAGTCTCCAAATTTAAATAACGAATTTCATTTTCTGTTAAATTATTTTGTTGATTATAAAAACAGCTCATCAATGCAAAGCATAAAACTACCGGGATAACGAGGTAGTATGATTTGTAGAAATGAATAAATTTAAGTTGTTTTTTCAATTATTTCTCATTTATAAGATCAAAAATAATAATTTAAAGAAGAAGTTTTGATATAATTTCTTGAAACTAAGATATTTTCAATTATGATAATTTATTTTTATTCTAATAAACCAAAGGCTGGTAAAAGTTTAATTCTATCAGCTTTTTCATATTTGTTGAGTGAAAAAAATATTAAGAATATTGCTATTAATCCAATTTTGAACAACTCATCAAACGATACGCAGCAAACACAATCAAATTTTAATGCATTGTTATCTCAAAATACAAAATTCAAACCAAAAGATATTACACAAGTAAAATCAAAACAAAGCATAGATGATTTAAGCAAAGAAATAGAAGGACTAGCCAAAAAATACAAGATTGTATTAGTAGAAGTTAATAACGACATATCATCAAAATTAAAAGTTGTATCTAGCAGTACAAAGTCTAAGAACTTATTAGTAAATGAATTTTCAAAAAATGGAAATATAAAAGAAATTAACAATTTCAAAAATCTAGATTGGATTATCTACAATAAAATTCCTAAATATAGATCTTCTTACATGGAATCATCAATAAAGCCAAAATTAAAAGAAAATAGCGAAAAAATTATAGCAACCATACCTGAAACAAGATTATTAAATTCTATGACAATTGATCAGTTAAAAACATTTTTAAATGCTGAGTATATAATCGAGGAAAACACAGATATGCTTATAGAAAATTATTTAATTGGGACTCCCAGAATGGATTCAGGCAAGGATTACTACAGCTCATATGAAAATTCAGCTGTAATTATAAGAACTGACAGACCAGATATCCAAATGTCGGCAATTTATCAAAATGTAAAATGTCTGATTTTAGCAGGTAAAAATGATATTGCTGATTATGTAATGTATGAAGCACAAGAAAGGAATATTCCTTTAATTCAAATAGACTCTGATACGATGGAGACTGCAAAGCGAATCAATTTTATTACCAACAATATAGACCCTTTTAATCCAACCAAAATTAGCTCAGTTGCAAAAATAATAAAATCTCAAATTGACATAAGTAAGCTGTTTTCAGTATAAATTATGCAAGCAAAATCCTTAAACCATTTAAATGACAGTCAACACGATGCTGTAATACATAATAAAGGTCCCGCTCTAATAATAGCTGGGCCAGGAAGTGGTAAAACAAGAGTTATAACATCAAGAATAGCATGGCTAGTTGAGAACAACACATCTATACATCAAATAGCAGCATTAACTTTTACAAACAAGGCTGCCGCTGAGATGAAAACAAGAATATTTAGCATGCTAGATTCTACACCACTTAAATTTTTACCAAACATAGGAACGTTTCATTCGTTTTGTGCATATATATTAAGGGAAAACACAGATTTGTTATCAGTAGATGGTAATTTTTTAATTTATGATAATTACGATCAAATATCTGTGATAAAAAGAACTCTTAATGATCTTAGTTTAGACAGCAAAATATACAAACCGCAAATGGTGTTAGGATTAATCTCTAAGTCGAAAAGCAAACTTGAAACTGTGGAAATATTTGGCAAATCAATTTCTACAGCTTTTGATAAAAATATATATCAAATTTATAAAAATTATCAGGAAAAATTAATTCAGTCCAATGCAATGGATTTTGATGATTTGCTAGTTAATGCTTATTTCATGCTAAGTTCAAATGAAGAAATCCTACTTAGTTATAATAATAAATATAAATATTTAATGATTGACGAATTCCAAGATACAAATTTTGTGCAATATAAAATAGCGCAACTTTTATCTCAAGAGCATAATAATGTTTTTGTTGTAGGAGATCCTGATCAATCAATTTATTCATGGCGAAATGCTGATATAACTAATATATTAAATTTTCAGTCAGATTATCCTGGCACAAAAGTTGTATATTTGAATCAAAATTATAGGTCATCACAAAATATAATTGATGCTTCACAATCTGTAATTTCAGAAAATCAAAATAATTACAATAGAAAAATAACATCAGCTGATAAAGGGGGAGGCAACCTTATAATTACTGTAGAAGCATATGACGAGATCGAAGAGGCAGAAAAAATTGCAACAGAAGTAAAGAAAGTCATCGATACACAAAAAATTAAATTAAGTGATATTGCAATAATGTATAGAACCAATGCTCAATCAAGAGCTTTCGAGCAAGTTTTTTCAATAAATAATATTCCGTTTCAACTTGTGGGAGGAACAAGATTTTATCAAAGACAAGAGATAAAAGATTTACTTGCTTATATAAGATTAATAATTAATATTAATGATGATTCAAGTTTTTTAAGAATTATAAATACCCCAACAAGAGGTATAGGAAAATCAACAGTTGATAAAATCACTCAACACGCATATGCAGAAAGAATATCGTGTTATGATGCTGCCAAATCATTGATAGATAAACAGAGTGATTCTATAAGCATATCAACAGGTCCGTCGAAAAATGTTAAAAGTTTTATTGAAATAATTGAAAAAATAAAATCTATTTCTATGAATCTTTCAATTGATGAATTGATAACCCAAATCATTCAAACAACAAAATACAAAGATCACTTAATTACCAACTTATCTAATCCGGAAGAAAGATTTGAAAATATCGAAGAATTAGTTAGTTCAATATCAAATTTCGAACCATCTGACCCTCAAAATAAGATAAATGAGTTTTTAGAATCCGTAAGTTTAATAAATGACGTTGATAGTATGGATGAAGAAATAGAAAAATTAACTTTAATCACTTTACATCAATCAAAAGGATTAGAATATGATACTGTGTTTTTAACAGGTTTAGAGGATGGAACCTTGCCTCATATTCTGTCATTTGATAATGAACTTGAAATGGAAGAAGAAAGAAGATTGCTATATGTAGGAATAACAAGAGCTAAACAAAGATTGTATTTAACCAGAGTATTTAAGAGGGGAGGATGGGGTAAATCAGAAGTGAAATCACCTTCTAGGTTTTTATATGACATTCCAACTAAATTAGTAATTGGACATAAAGTTTCTAAGCCTGCTCAAAATAATCAAAAACAAACAAATAGATATACTGAAAATCATGAAACTAAAGATATTCCTAAAATTGTTGCTGGAGATAAAGTTAAACATCCATCATTTGGTAAAGGAATTGTTATCAGTGCTGTCAATTCTAAAGATGATATAGAACTAACTATAGCATTCGAAGAAAATAAAGGAATAAAAAAATTTCTATATACTATGAGTGGAATTATCAAGAACTAAAAGTTATAGTATTCATATAAGGGGTAAAAATGTCAGAATCAAATACAATACCAAAAAGCTTAATTGAAGCTATAGGAACAGAGTCGGAACAGATTTCAAATGATATAGAAAAAGGTGCGATAAGAAGATTTGCTGAAGCAATCGAAGATGATAATCCAAGCTATCTGGATGAAGAATATGCTAAAAAATTAGGTTATAGAAATGTAATAGCACCTCCCACATTCTTAAGATCAGTAAAAACAGCACCTCTACCAGATCATATCCAATCTCCATACTCTGCAGTTGTTGATGGAGGAAGTGTATGGGAATATTTCAATCCTGTATGCGCTGGTGACAAGATACTTACTATAACAAAATTTGAAAAAGTATTTGATCGAGATGGAAGATTAGGAAATATGATATTCCTTATTAAAACTACAAGCTATACAAATCAGTTGTCAGAATTAGTTGCAACACAAACTACAACAAGCATAACTTATGAACCAAAAAAGGAAAAATAATTTATGAATAAAAATTTATACTTTAAAGACATTAAAGAAGGTATGGAAATCCCTACAATTAAAAAAAACCCTACAACACAACAACTAGTAAAATATGCAGGCGCATCGGGGGATTTTTATCAAATTCATTATGATATGGAATATGCTAAAAATAATAATCTACCTGGAGTAATACTGCATGGGGCTCTTAAAAATGCATTTTTGGGGCAATTAATTACTGATTGGATTGGGAATTCAGGAAAACTAAAAATACTTGAAGTTCAATACAAAGGGATGGATTTACCAGGAACACCTGTTTATGCAAAAGGGATTGTTTCAAAAATTATAGACGAAAACAATATAAATTGTGATTTGTGGCTAGAAACAGAAGATGGTAATAAAACCACTATAGGGAAAGCTACTATTCAATTACCAATAAATAAAAATTCATAATAGGAAATTTAAATGGAAAATGTATATAAATTAGAAGGGATGACATGCCAAGGTTGTGCAGATACTATCCAAGGGGGTTTAAATGAACAATCGTTTATAGAAAAAGCAAAAGTTTCTCTTGAAGAATCAACATTATATTTAACAGCCAAACAAAGTCTGGATATAAATTCACTTAATTCTATAGTCTCAGGATTAGGAAATTACAAAGTAAGACCCTATAAATCTAGTATATTTTCAGAAATATTAAATTATTTTGTTTCTAAAAAACCAATAGTTATAGCATTAGCTATTGTTATACTAAGTTCTTTTGCTATGCAAATACCAAGTGGCAGTTTTGAAATCAAAAATTTATTTATGTCTTACATGGGAATTTTCTTCATATTATTTTCTTTCTTAAAGCTTTTAAATGTATCTGGTTTTAGTATGACGTTTAAAAAATATGATCTTATTTCTAAAGTTCTTCCCGGATTTGCAATATCTTACCCATTTATTGAACTAACTCTAGGCATTATTTATCTATCAAAAATTGAATCTGCGCTGATTTATATTAATATATTAACTATTTCATTCATGACATCACAATCTATAGGAATAGCAAGAGCACTTATAAATTCAGAACAAATTCAATGTGCTTGTATGGGTTCGGCTGTAGATGTGCCGTTATCATCACTTACCTTAGTAGAAAATTTTATTATGATAATAATGTCAGGATATATGATTTCCATATTAGTGTGAAAAATGATTAATTATGAATCAACAATGCCATTATTGCTTTTACCTGCAATAACTTTTCTTATGATTTCGTTTGGTACACGCTTTACTGTTATTTCAAATCTAATAAGAAAAATCCATGATGAATCCACTGACAAATCTGATTTGAAAACGAAAGATTATAGAAAACGAATTAATAGTGAAATTTCAGCTTTAAATAAAAGATTGTTTTTAACTCAAATTTTACAAATATCAGCTGGGTTAGGATTTTTATTTAACTTAATGGCAATACTTACATTCCTGTTAGAAAACAAAAATTTTAGTTTTATATTATTCATAAGTGGTCTTATCACATTAATAATATCTATAGTTTTGTTTATAGTTGAAATAAGTATATCTTCGAAATCTCTAAGAGTTCATATAGTTGATGTTGAAGATGAAAATCAATAAATTAATAATTTAAGGATTCTACAAATTGTATAACATTGTCCTTGGAAATAGGATTATTGGTCTTATTGTCTTCTTTTAATGATGTCCCAACTATTACACCATCACAATGTTCTAAAAACAAATTAGCATTGTCTTTGTTTATACCACTACCAATTAAAATAGGTTTATCAATTTCTTCCTTTAAAAGTTTCAAATCATTCACAGAAGCTTCTTCTCCCGTAATATCTCCAGTGACAATTATCCCGTCAGCCAAATTTCTTTCTACTGTTGCTTTTGCAGTTAATCTTAAATCCTGATTTCCAATTGGAACTGCATGTTTAACTAGTACATCAGCAAATACTTTTACTTTCGAATTCAATAAATTTTTCAAATCCATAATTGATCTTGCGTCTCCTTCAATTATTCCTTCCTCAGCAACAACAGCACCTGTAAGAACATTTACTCTTATAAAAGATGCCCCCGTAATTTCAGCAATACTTAATCCAGCCAGAGCATCATTTCTCATAACTTGAACACCAAAATCAAAATCAAATTCTGATTCCAATTGAGATACTATTTTAGTAAATGCAGACACGGTAATAGGTTTTGCGGGGTTACTTGAAAATGGGACATCACCATAATTTTCAATATTAACTTTAGTAATTCCACCTTCTAATAAATTTTGAAGGTCTTGTTTTGCTCTGTCCAAAATTTTAGTGAAATCACCTGAATAATTAGGGCTGCCAGGTAGAGCTAGTAAATGTAACATTCCTATAATCATTTTATTCATATTTTCTCCGATTTATGTTTGAGTTCATCAAATTCTTTTTTGAATGGCATCGAATCTGTAGCTCCAGATTTTTGAACCGCTACACATCCACTAATAATTCCACTATATATCATTTCGTTAAATTCAGCATTTTGAGATATTCCTAAACTTAGTCCTCCACTAAATGCATCTCCTGCAGCTACAGAATCTACTACAGTTATATTCGATGGTGTTTTAACAAAGTAAGATTCTTTACTGTTATAACCATATGCCCCTAGTTCAGCCATAGTAATTATCACATTTTTAACACCTTTATCAACAAATATTTTAGATGCTTCCATAGCCTGATCTTCTGTTATTACATTTGCAATACCAGATAATGTTTGAGCCTCAGTTTGATTAGGTATTAAATAATCAATATATTCATATGCCTCATTCGGTAATTTGTTTGCAGGAGCAGGATCCCATACAACTAATTTGTCATGTTTTTTAGCAATTTTTGCTGCCTCATAAGAAACGTTCATTGGAATTTCCGATTGTAAAACAAGTAAATCTATATCTGAAATAATATTTTTAAGATAATCTAATTCTTCATCTTTACAAAGATAGTTTGCACCTGGTGCTTGTATTATTGAATTCTGTCCATCAGAATCTAATATTATATTGGCGACCCCTGTATAAGTGGTGCTATCTTTAAAAATACCCTCAACACTAATGTTTTCATTTTTAAAATTATCAATTAAAGTATTTGCAAAATCATCGTTGCCTACTCTGCCAATCATGGTTGTATTAAGACCTAATCTACCACATGCAACTGCTTGATTGGCTCCTTTGCCTCCAGGAGTTACAAAAAAATTATCCCCAACAATAGTTTCTCCTGCTACAGGCATATCTTTCACAACTGAAAAAAAATCTATATTTATACCACCAAGAATACAAACATTAAAATCAGAGGATTGAGATGTCATCGGGAGCCTCCAGTATAAATTTATTTAACGGATTGTTCCCGGAATCAGTTATATGGGTTACTACTTCTATTCTAGAACCCTGACCTTCTATATTGTGAAGATCAAGTTTTACAGCTAATGTCATGTTTGGTTTAATTTCAAAATCATTGGTAGAACTCAAATCTGGCTCTTCTACAACATCTAAACCTACTCCATGCCCTACTCCTCTTCTACCAGACACATATGGAGTAAAGTTATCAGCAAATCCTAAAGGCTCTAATTTTTCTAAGATAGAATCATATATAGTTAAGGATGATGTGAAAGGTTTTATCTGTGGCATAATTTCTTTAATTATGCGGTGACATGAAAGAATAGATTTTCTTTTCAAGTCACTTGCATCTGGCATTAGTATAGTAAAACCAGAATCATTACAATAATTTTCATAAGAAGGATTAAAGTCTATCATAACAAAATCTCCTTCTTCTATTTTTCTATTAGAGGGTCTCCATGCAGGATAATTAGTGTTTGGACCAGACATAATTACAGTAGCAGAACCTAAATCTGATCCCATTTTTCTACCTATATATTCTGCTTCAGCTGCAATTTGTATTTCAGTCATTCCAACTTCACATTTATCAACAATTTGAGATAAAACATAATCATTAATAGAAGCTGCTTTTGATAAGAGTTTTATTTCAGAATCACTTTTTATGGATCTTATATCTGAAAGCAAATGCCCACACTCGATATATTCGACATCAGATAATACATTTTTTATAGAATCAAATATTTTAATAGGTAGTAAGTTATCACCAATTATTCCTATTCTAGATTTATCATTGCTAATTGACGAAAATACTGATCCAATTTGAGATTCTATTTCACTTATTGATCTAACATCGGCTATAGGAATTTTATCCTGAGCAGCATATGCATTTAATCTTCCTATAAACACCACAGGATCTTCATCTTTAACTAAGGTAATTAACTGAGGTGATTCTTCAATTACATTTATTGGTTTGTAATTTGTGAAATAAGTTGAGTTTCCAGATCTGTATTCGTCAGAAAATATAATCAAAGCATCTAAAGAGTTTTGAAACATTTTTTGTCTCATTAAATTTAATCTTGTCTCTAATTCTTGTTTTTTAATATCCATTATTTAGTATTTTAAAGTTTCTCAGAATTTTCAATTTTAATATTATTTAATTTATCAAATGCAGTGAATTTCAACACTTTACTGTAAAAAAACAATTCAGATTCAAGAGAAGATTTAATGTTTTCAGATTTTCTGAATCCATGTTGTTCCCCTTCATACATAATTAATGAAAAAGGAATTTTTTTATCTCTTAATCCTTGAGCCATTATTTCCGCTTGTGATGGAGGAACTATTTTATCTTCAGTTCCTTGAAAAATTATCATTGGACATGAAAGTTGGTCAGTAAAGTTTATAGCTGATCTATTATAATATTTTTCTTTTTCTTCAGGATATTTACCAATAAGAGAATCCAAATATCTTGATTCAAATTTGTGAGTATCATCAATAAATACAGATAAATCTGCTATTCCGTAATATGTTGCACCTACTGCGAATCGTTTATGGAATGTCAAAGCATTTATTGTTGTATAGCCTCCAGCAGAACCTCCTTTGATTGCTACTCTAGATGAATCTACTAATCCTCTATTTGAAAGAAAATCAACAGCAGCAATACAATCATCAGTATCGTACACACCCCAATTTCCTTTTAGAGCGTCTCTGTATTTTCTTCCATAACCAGCAGATCCTCGATAATTCACATCAACTACAGCAAATCCTCTATTTGTCCAATATTGGATAGATAAATTAAGTGAATTACTTGTAGCGCCTGTAGGCCCACCATGGCTAATAACAAGAAGGGGAGGTTTTTCACTTTTTAAACCTTCAAATTTTTTATTTGTGGGTTTGTAAAAGTAAGCATAGGATATGTCATTTGATGTTGTATCAAATATTATTTCTTCAGCTATCGAAATTTCTTCGTTATCAAATTGAATAGTATTTGATTCTTTTAAAATATCTACATTGCCTGAACTTAAATCTAATGAACATACTTGGCTACTTGTAGTTGGAGATGCTCCTATATATATCGCTTTGTCATCACAAAAACTCAAATCACTTATAGAAGTATGATTTACTTTTATTTCATCAATTATTTCACCTGACAAACTGATTTTACGAATCAATCCTTTGTTTTTATCATTTGAAGAACCCTTGAGAAAAATACAATCTTCATAGATAAAATAAGTTCTAAATCCAAATTGCCATGCAGGACCACCATGATCAATTTCTTCTGCTAATATATCAGATACTTTTTGGTTTGAATATTTCTTAAGATTCCACCATCCAGAACCGTCACTTATATAAACCAATTCACCTTTATCTGTCCATTCAGGTTGAACTATACTAATATTTGTTGAACCATCTATTTTTAATTTGTCAGATATTTTTTGTGAATCAAATTCTGCAATATATAATTCATTACCATCCCACGGCATATTAGGGTGATCCCACTCTGACCAACATATTTGATTTGAAATAGGATTTGGCCTTGGTGAAGAATAAAAATCTCTTCCAGAAGCTAAAACAATTGTTTCTGAAGAAATTGTCGAAACTGCTACTATCTCATTTTGAGCTTCTTTGTCTTTGATATGAGTTTCTCTTACACAAAATATCCATTTACCATCATTTGATAATGTTAAATCAGCATATCTGATTCCCATAGGAATATCAGATGGTTCTGTTATAGAAGAAATTTTATCGTCAGATATTTTGTATATAAGTTGATCTTCCCAATTAGTAAAAAACACAATCTCATCCCTAACCGCAAAAGATCCTCCTCCATATTCATGCACTGCATTTCTAGAGTTGAAATTTGACGGGATAACATCTTTTGTTGTTCCATCAGGGCTGTGTTTAATAATTACAGATCTACCAGATTCGGAGGGTCTTCCTTCTAAAAAATAAATATCCTGATTATCAATTCTGATTTCACTAAATCTTAATCCACCTTCAATGATTGTTTCAGGTGTAAATATTGATTCCCAAGATCCAAATTGTGATTGTTTTTTTGTTCCCATAATTATTTAAGTATAAGTTTAACAAATTAATTTATCTATATAATTATGAAATAATATAACTATAATAATTTATGGTTGCACATAAAAATTAAAGTTTAGGTAAAAATAATTTGGTGAAACAATTTAAAGATATATTAAAAAACACTTTTGGTTTTGATGAATACTTACCATACCAAGAAGATATTATTACTGCTATTTTCGACAAAAAAGATGTGTTAGCAATTATGCCAACAGGTTCAGGAAAATCTTTAACCTACCAGTTACCTGCTCTACTATTTGATGGATTAACATTAGTTGTCTCTCCGATGATATCTTTAATGAAAGATCAATCTGATGCTTTAAATGAATTGGGGATAAAGGCTAGAAGCTTAAATTCATCATATTCATTGTCAGAAAATAATCAAACAATAAATCTAATCAAAAACAATGGTTTGAAAATTCTATTTATTGCACCAGAGAGGCTTATGCAGCCTGAAACATTAAATATAATTAGGAAAGCCAAAGTATCATTTATAGCTATAGACGAAGCTCATTGTGTATCTCAGTGGGGTCACGATTTTAGAGAAGAATATTTAAAATTAGGAGAAGTAAGGCCTGAATTAAAAGTTAGTGCGCCAATTTTATCTCTTACTGCTACAGCTGATAATCGAACAAAAAAAGAAATCGTTGATAAAATTTATCTAAGTAAAACTCCTATAACAATAGAAAGTGGTTATGATAGGCCAAATATATTTTTGTCATTTGTACCTAAAAACAATGCGAAAAATCAGATCTTGTCATTCATTGAACAACAACAAAATAATAGTGGAATTATTTACTGCTCATCAAGAAAAAAAACAGAAGACCTTGCAAATTTTATTAAAAGCAATGGATATAAAAATGTACTTCCATATCACGCGGGTTTAAGTGCGAAAGAAAGATCAGATGCCCATGAATTATTTAAAAACAAAGATGACGCTATCATTACTGCCACAATTGCTTTTGGAATGGGAATAGATAAACCTAATGTTAGATTTGTATGTCATTTAGATATGCCAAGTAACATAGAAAGCTATTATCAAGAAATTGGTAGAGCTGGAAGGGATGGTCTTCCTGCAAAAACATTAACGATCTATGGTATGGATGACATTATGCTTAGATCAGAGCAAATTCAATCAAAAGAATCAAATGAAGAACAAAAGCGATTAGAATTCCAAAGACTAGGTACGTTAATATCTCTATGTGATGCAACAAGATGCAGAAGGCAAGTTTTATTAAATTATTTTAACGAAAAAATTGAAGAATGTAATAATTGTGACATATGTTTAGATGGAATTGATTTAATTGACGGAACTGAAGATGCTCAAAAAA
Source organism: Dehalococcoidia bacterium (assembly GCA_045562675.1). Classification (GTDB taxonomy): domain Bacteria; phylum Chloroflexota; class Dehalococcoidia; order UBA2979; family UBA2979. Next base: position 180 of record JBJKVL010000004.1, on the reverse strand, counting down.
TACTTTCAGCAATTACAAGAACAGGAGAAAGGTTTGGATCAAATCATATTATAAATATTCTTATTGGGAAACAAACAGATAATATAATCAAATTTGGTCATGACAAATTAAAGACATTTGGAGTTGGTGACAATCATAATCTACCTCAATGGAGATCCATTATCAGACAACTGTATTCTG
>JBJKVL010000003.1:0-22386 GCA_045562675.1 Dehalococcoidia bacterium | reverse complement strand
ATGTTGAATCACCATACAATACTGATAACCTAATTCCTTCAGCAACGTGCGTCAAAGGTAATAAATTACAGAAGTAATAAATGGATTTAGGTAAATAATCTATTGGGAAAAATACGCCGGATAAAAAAAGCATTGGAAATGTTACAAGGTTTGCAAGTGCAGGCGCGCTATCTTCATTTGGTGAAGCACTTGAAATTGCTAAGCCAATTGACAGAAATAATATTCCACCGAGTATTGCCATGAGAAATATATTTAAATATGCCAAAACATTGCCTAATCCAATTGATACACCTAAAACAACTGCGCCTATAGCAAGTAATAACGCTGTTTGACAGACGATAATAAATACACGTGATACTAAATGACCAACAATAAAATGAGCAGGAGAAATTGGCGTAGCTTGTAGCCTACGCAAAACTCCTTGATTTTTATAACTCAGCAATGTGAAGACAACAGTAAAAATACCACTCTGCATAATTGCCATGCCAACAATACCAGCAACAAGAAATCCTGTATAACCTTGATAGCGGATATCGGCAATATTTGTCAGTATTGGGCTCTGATTATTTGACAGATTGACTGAATCGTCATTATTAGCTAAAGCAATGTATACAACATTTTGCACTAATTCAAGTTCAGGTATATCTCCATCTCTTGTAGTTATTGCAATATTATTATTTGTTTTTGTAAAATTGTTTTGAATTTCAATATATGCAACAACACTCCCTTTTTCTAAAGCCTTGTCACCTTCTGCAGGCGTATTTAAGTTTTTGACAACAATGGTATTCGCTTGAGTTAGTGCATTAGCAAGGTTACTAGCAGCTTGGCTATTTGCATTGTTGATAAGCCCAACATTAGGTGCACTATAGGCTCCAAAGCTAAAATTACCTAAAGCAAGCATAATGACAACAGGAAAAAACAATGTCCAGAAAATTGAGCTTTTTCTTCGAAAAAACATTTTACTTGCAGCAATAATAAATCCTATGTAAATTTTCATTAATCTTCTCGTAAACTTTTTCCAGTTAAATTAATAAATACATCCTCCAAGGTTGCGCCTCTAATTTCTTTGTTTGACTCAAAACCAGATTGCATAAGCTCATCAATTAAATGTGCAGGAGTATCAACTTTAATGATTTGACCTTCATCGATAATTGCGACCCTGTTACATAGCGTTTCAGCCTCCTCCATATAATGAGTCGTCAACATAATTGTCTTGCCTTCTTTTTGAAATGATTGAATGAGCTCCCACATATTTCTTCTTGCTTGCGGGTCTAAGCCAGTGGTAGGTTCATCAAAAAACAAAATAAGTGGATCGTTCACTAGTGCGACAGCAATTGATAATCGCTGCTGCTGGCCTCCTGATAGTTCTTTGAATCGAGCATGCTGTTTGTCTGATAAGCCTACTCTCTCCAGAATGTGCTGTGGATCAACTTCTGACTCATATAATAATGCAAATAATTCAACTATTTCATACAGGCTTAACATTTCAAAAAAATTAACTGACTGTAACTGAACTCCAATGATTTTTTTTATTGCCTTCGCATCTGTATTGATATTGAGTTCATTGATAATCGCATCACCACTTGAAGGTTTTCGTAATCCCTCTAAAATCTCAACAATGGTTGTTTTACCAGCTCCATTAGGACCAAGTAAGCCAAAAACTTCTCCTTGCAATACTTCGAAGTTCACGCCTCGGACCGCCTCAAAGTCTTTATAGGATTTTTTTAAATTATGGACATTGATTATTGACATGAAGGAATTATAACCTTAACAAATCGTTGCGTCTCTAATTTTTATTTTGAATAATTGACTGAAAGATTTTTTGAAATAATTCCTAAAATAAAACTGTATTTTATAAAAGTGCTGTAATATCAGACAATATTCACGCAATAGGTAATTATGCTAGCAACATTCCCAGCACTGCAATCAAAAGAATTTAGAAAATTATTTTATAGTTACGTTATGTCTTCAGCTGCACAATGGGCTTTGTTGTTGGGCAGAGGATGGCTGATATTCGAATTAACTGGTTCCACTAGTGCAGTTGGACTCGTTACTTTTGGCGGGATGGCTCCTTTGTTATTTTTTGGTCCAATATTTGGACCCCTCGCAGACAGCCTCGATAGGAGAAAAATGGCAATTATTGCTGCGTCTGCTGGTGTACTAACTTCAACTATTTTGAGCATACTCACATTATCTGGTGCGGTAGTAATGTGGCATGTAGTAGTTATAGCAATCCTCCAAGGCACAGCAATGGCAGCAATTACTCCACCATCTGAAGCAATGATCCCCAGCCTTGTTCCGAAAATACATTTGTTAAGTGCAGTAGCTATCAGAGGTACAGCTCGTCATGGTTCAAAAGTACTAGGACCATTTATTGGTGGGGTTATCATGTCAGCATTCGAAAATGGTATTGGGTGGGTATTTGTGGTTGGCGCTCTTTTCTTCTTGTTTGCTGGTATACAGTTGTATCGAATAAATTATCAACAAACACCAAAAGAAACTGAAAATAATACCTTAAACATCAATTTTATTACTCCGATGCTTGAAGCTGCTTCATACTCCTATCAAGACAAAAGATTGTTTCTGGTGCTCAGCTTATTAGGAATGCATTGCGGGTTTACGATGGCATTTGATTCGTTGCTGCCTGGTATAGCAGATTCTGTTGGCGCTGGGAAAGAGACATACTCAGCAATAACTGTAGCAGTTGGTGCAGGTGCGCTGATCACAACTTTATATGTGTCATCAGTTTCAGAAGAAGCAAAACGAGGACCTATTTTTTTCGTCACAGCAATTGGGAGTGGTATAGGAATTCTGATCATCGGTTTGGCAACGAGTCCGTTAATGGCAATCATTGGTGGTTTTGTTGCAGGAGCTATGCAAGCTCCGTATATGTCTGTGTCATCAACACTAATCCAACAAGTCGTACCGGATGAATTAAGAGGAAGAGTCATGGCATTCTATATCATGATTGCAGCTGGCTTTATGGCATTTATGAATTTGGGGTTTGGGTTATTAGCTGACATAACTGGAGAAAGAATCTTATGCATAATTCCTGGTGGAATTTGGCTAGCATATTTTATGCTTGCATCATTAACAAGTTTTAAACTGCGATATTTAATGCAAAAAGGCAATTTTTTACGCACATAAGTCTTGTTATCTTAGATGGCCATTAGTTAAATTAATATAAAGAAAAATGTTTATAATGAAAAAAAAATCAGTAAAAGTATTATCCGTTTTCATTGCCTTATCAGTATTAAGTTGCTCAGATAGTGGATCAAGCACAGCAAATAATGCTTCAACGTCACTGAATACTCAACCTACACCAGCAAAGCAATCTCCTCAAACAGCTGTTACTCAGGCACCTGCGCAACAAAACAGCTCTCCATCAGCACAAGCAACTAAACAGCAACCAGTGCCACCAGGTGCGCCTACATCGCAAAATCCATTTATGATTGAAGAGCCGAATTTAAAAAATTGTCTTATCAGTATTTTTGGAGAGAAAAGATATACTGAATTGCGCATGACGCAACCAACCCAACAAGAAGTTGCAATGTTAGGTCCATGCATGCCACTCATGCAAACAGCAATGCCTAATGGTGCCATGTCAGCTAATAGAAATGCTCCTCCTGGTATTGCAACGCCACCACCAGGTAATATGCCTGCAGGTGCCATGCCAAATCAAGATTTTCAAAAATATGTTGATATGATCAAAAAAGATCCAACAGTTTGTTACACAGCCACTGGCATGCTCGCAGAAGTTTGCAAGATGGGCCCTGCACCACCCTCTAATACTGGACATAGTGCACCGCCACCTAATGCAGGCCACAACAATCAACCACTTGGCCCTCCAACAGCAAAACCAAATGAAAAATTGGAATCAGAAACTGAAGCCGCACTTGGATCACCAATTGATCCTAATAACCCACCAAAAATCGCTATATACAACTTTATTGACTTGCAGCCATTTGTATCTATATCAAAGATACGTTCCATTACTGGACACATGTATTCAGGAGGCGATTCAGAATATGATGTAACTGGAAAATCCTGCAGAAGCATGAAGCATTATTTTGAATCATATACTAAGGACCAAAGATGGAATAGTAGTTTTGGAAGCTATAATACAAAGGGGAATGTTAAGTTTTATGCTCCGGCAGATGGTACTTTAACGGATGTGGTGACTGCATCTGCTGAAGGTGGAACAGAATATCAATTTCGTATAGAATCCTCACTATATCCACGAATTGGGTTTAGTTTTCATCATATTGATCTTTTACCGGAACTGCGAAATGGTGCAGAGGTATCAGCTGGCCAATTCCTAGGCACAATGTATAGAAATAACGGGCAAGGAGAAATTGCTACATACGTTGAAACCGGTGCAGAGCGAGGTGATAGCGGTGATTACATTTCATTTTTTGATGTAATGAGTGATGATATTTTTGCACTATATCAAGCAAAAGGAATTCAATCACGAGCACAGATGACAATACCTCTTGCAGAGCGTGAAGCAAACCCAATCGGCTGTACGTTGGGAGATGGCAAAGGAGGTAAATTCATTGCGAATGGTGATGAATTTGCATTTGCAAAATGGCAAGATGGCCCAGATAATTGGGTATTTATGACAAATTAATATGGCTATTGTAATTGTTGTCACAGCGTACTTAGCTTCTCTGTTAACTTTATTTTCTGGCTTTGGCCTAGGCACGTTATTAATGCCAGTGATAGCAGTTTTCTTTCCAGTGGCTATTGCCATCGCTATGACAGCATTTGTCCATTTACTTAATAATGTCTTTAAATTACTCACTCTTTGGAAAGATATTCACTGGCATACGACTCTCTATTTTGGCCTTCCTGCACTGCTGGCAGCAATTCCAGGAGCATGGATATTAACTAATTTATCGTCTCAAGCAATTATCACTCAATACACAATTTTTAATATTGATGCAGCAGTGACGCCAATTAAACTTGTTATTGGCCTATTGCTCATATTCTTTGCGAGTGTAGAATTTTATAGCATCACCAACAAACTTAATATCTCTACAAATTTGCTCCCTCTTGGCGGTATATTGAGTGGATTTTTTGGTGGTTTATCAGGTCACCAAGGTGCTTTTCGCAGTGCCTTTTTGTTACATGCTGATTTAAACCCACAGCAGTTTATTGCAACTAATGCTGCTATTGCAACATTAGTGGATATAACACGGTTAATCATATACGGAATTAATATTCAACTCCTATTCAATGAAGTGGACACAATCCTAGTTATAGCAGCTTCATGTGCAGCGTTTGCTGGAGTTTTAACTGGAAAATTAGGAATTCATAAAGTAACTATTAGGCTCATACAGGCTCTTGTGGCATATATGCTGCTTGGCATCGGAACATTGTTATCTCTTGGCATTCTGTAATTATATAGTTATGTAAAATACATATACAATTAGCAAACAACTCATATTGAACTATTTGTAGTATTTATGTAAAATATACTATAAATAATTGGAGTAGCATGTTAACTATAGATTCAGATTTCATTTGGAAGCGATCGCTAAAAACTATTAATGACAACGGTTCAACAAAATATAGTTCAAATATAATCTGCAAGCCTCTCGATACATCAGAGAATCAGACATCCGATTGGGTCATTACTATTGATTCTAATGCGTATGACACCATTGTGCCCTACGCACCATTTCGCACAACAGATTGGCATAAATCTGGACCGGAAAAATCAATGAATGTTGGTCAATACAACGATGCAAAACTAGATACAGCGCCATTTGAACTTTCTGTGAGTACAAGACGTGCACGCATTGGGCGATATGGGAGAAAAAATCGAAAAAGAGGTCCCTATAAACCAATTACAAAACAGCAAATAGAAATCGCTGAGGCATTTGGAGAGAAACCTGCTGATTATGAAGAGATGAAACTAGCAGCAACTATGAATTTTGTTGATACCGATAATCTAAATAAAAGTCAACTTCGACATTACGCATTACACACCCTGTTATCACAATGCATGGTGAATTTTACTGAAAAATATGGATTTCTCTTCGATATCCCCTCCATCACCCTGCTCTCGATGACTGAAGAAGCAATGCAAATTGGTTGGGTTGTAGATTATGCACACAACCTGATGGTTGATCCGTTGCCAGAATTCATTGATTTTCGCATTGAAGGCTACAAAAGCTTAGAACGGGTCAGCGTCAAACGAATAGAGGCAGAAGAAATGATCAGTAAGTTTATCAAGCAAAAACTTGTATTTCATAATGAGCTCTCTTTTTCTCAGTTTACTATGGCCCCTACTGCTCGGCCAAAGCATTTATTAGGTGCATTATGGGCCACACTGGCAAATCATCTTGAACAAAAAACAGTTTTTCATTCTTGTAAAGACGTCTTCTCTCCATGTAATAACATGATTAACTTAACTAGAGATTCTAGGCGAACTGTTTGTAGCAATAATTGCAATAATATGTCCAATCATTATGTTGACCAAGATAAATACTCAGGCTACCTCGCATCACAGTGGAAAAAACATTACACATGGAAGCAGCAATCTATCGAGAATCGTAAATCCCCTGACATTATGATTTAGGCTATTATATCCATATAGCCCAATTATGGTTATAATAGATCTCCAGATACAATTTTAAAGGCAGTTATCTTGGTTCCAAAATCAAAAAACATCTTTTATGGCTGGTACATCGTCTTTGCAGCCTGGATTACCTATTTCGCTACAGCATCTATGCAGGGATATGGTACAGGTGCATTCATTATTCCGATGACGGAATCTTTGGGTTGGACAAGAACAGAATTTGTTTTAGCAATTACAATTGCGCAATTCATTATGGCATTTACACAAACTGCAATTGGGAAACCACTTGATGAACGAGGACCAAAGCCATTTTTATTGATTTCAGCAATTATCATTTTTTTTGGTGGCTTTGTTATCAGGGAAATTGATTTTCTCTGGCAATGGATCCTGGTCAGAGGTTTATTTGTTGCAGTTGGGACTGGCCTCACCAGTGGCATACTGGTGACGGTGACCTTAGCTCGTTGGTTTGTAGTCAAACGTGGGAGAGCACTTGGTTTTGCATCAGTTGGCATCTCCTTATCAGGAGTAATAGTCCCCTACCTCTTAACCTTACTGATTGTTGCAGTTGGCTGGCGTGATACGTGGATCATGCTGACGACACTTGTTGCAATCATTTTATTAATCTCTCGAAAAATTATGTATAGGCAGCCTGAAGATCGAGGCTTATATCCTGACGGATATACACAAGAGCAGATTCAGCAAGGAGCCGGTGAAGCAGCTCGAAGAGATTATGAAAATTCTCTTACTAGAAAACAGTCAATGAAAACACCAGCATTCTGGTTATTAATCTTTGCATTTGGGATAGGCAGCTATAGCATCCTGTCTATGGCAATACATGCGATTCCATATTTAGTAGATTCTGGCTTTTCTTCTAAAACTGCAGCGTTAATGATTACTGTCTATACCATTCCTGGCTTACTCACGAGACCATTTTGGGGCATTTTAGGTGAGCGATATAATCCACAAATTGTCGCAGCACTGATTTTTTCAACCATGGCTACTGGCCTAATGATTATTGTCTACGGAGCAAGCAACTTCAACCTCATTATTGTCATACTTGGGTTTATCGTTGCAGGTACAGGGCTAGCAGGCAACATTCCAATTAATGAGCTTATTTTTGCAACGTTTTTTGGTCGAAAATATCTTGGACAAGTGCGCGGTATGGCGCAGCCATTTCGAATGGTTTTCAATTCCTCTGGCCCAATACTATTAGCGCTTTGGTATGATTATACAGGTAGTTATACGGTCTCGTTAATCGCAATGGGTGTCTTGGCATATCTAGCTGCAGTTGTTATGGTAATGATACCAAGACCAAATTTACAACAAGTGAGTAAAGATGAGTGAACAAATATTAAACATAGTCGATCTTGAAAAATCATTTGGTGGCAACAAGGCAGTTAATCAAGCTACATTTTCAATTGAACAAGGAAAAATTACTGGCTTAATTGGTCCAAATGGTGCTGGGAAAACCACTTGCTTTAATTGTATTGCAGGCAGCATTATGCCTGATGGAGGCAGCATACAATTTAACAAAAAGGATATTACAAAATTACCGCCTCATAAAATTTTTGAACTGGGGATTGCGAGAACATTTCAAATTCCACAGGAATTAACAATGCTAACAGTCGAGGAAAATTTGCTGCTCACTCCGAAAAATCAACTAGGAGAAAAATTTTATAATAATTGGCGTTTTGGTAAAAAAATCCAACAACAGGAAAAACAATTACAAAGTCATGCTCACGAAATACTCGAAACAGTTGGTCTTGCAGATAAAGCTGCAGATTTAGCTGGCACCCTATCAGGTGGACAAAGAAAATTACTAGAACTAGGCAGAGCACTCATGGAAGAGCCAGAGTTAGTCTTACTCGATGAACCAAATGCTGGGGTCAATCCTAAACTTGCCAATCAACTCGTGGCAAAAATAAAAGATTTGAATAAATCATTGGGTATTACGTTTTTGATCATTGGGCATGATATTGATGTCGTGTCAAATCTGTCTGATAAACTAGTGTTTATGTCTGCAGGTGCAGTGCTTTTAGAAGGAACTCCTGATGACGTATTGAATTCATCAGTTGTGCAAGATGCTTATCTAGGAAGTCAGTATCGTGAGTAATATATTAGAAACAAAAGAACTCTCAAGCGGATACGGTGACATCACTATCATTGACAATATTTCAATGCATCTTGAGCCTTCTGAGATTGTTACAATTATTGGTCCGAACGGTGCTGGTAAGTCAACATTACTAAAAGCTATATTCGGCATGTTGCCAATATTCAACGGTGAAGTAGAATTTCAGGGTGAAACCATCACAGGAAAAAATCCATCTGAAATTGTTGCATTAGGTGCCTCATTTGTTCCGCAAACAGATAATATTTTCCCTTCACTAAGCATAAAAGAAAATTTAGAAATAGGTGGGTATCAGCGGATCAATGAACTGGATGAACAAATCAAAAAAATGTTTGAATTATTCCCTGAGCTAGCAAAAAAATCTAATGAGAAAGCATCTAACCTTTCAGGTGGACAGCGACAATCTCTAGCATTAGCACGCGCTCTGATGCTTGATCCAAAAATACTGCTTTTGGATGAACCATCTGCTGCACTGTCACCTGTCATGAGAATTTTTATTTTTGACAAGATAAAAGAAATTGCATCTCTTGGCGTAGGTATTTTGATGATAGAACAAAACGCTGAAGAGGCTTTAAAGGAATCAGATCGAGGATATGTTTTAGCAGGTGGCACAATAGTATTTCATGATACAGCTGAAGCAATACTCGCAAATCCTGAAGTTGGTCAATTATTTCTTGGTTTACAGAAAGAGTAGCTGATATGGAAGAAATTTTACAGTTAACAGTTTTTGGTATTGTCATTGGGTCAATTATTGGACTTGGTTCTATGGGTTTAACGCTCAGTTACGGCATTACCAAATTTGCAAACTTTGCCCATGGTGACATTATGTCTTTAGCTATGTATATTGCATATTTCATTGTCGTTGACATAGGAGTAATGGGACCGACAGTTTTTGCATTATCTTTTGGATGGGGTATGTTTCTAGCAATTGCTGTCACAATTATATTACTTGCAATTTTTTCAGTCGTAGTGGATAAGTTAATTTATAAAAAATTAAGACGTGACAGATCAAATATTGTCACAATGGCCATTGCATCATTGGGAGTTGGTATTATCATTCGTGCAGCTGTCACAATGTTTTGGGGGCCATACGCACGTCTATATGTACCAGGTATTCATGAAGCAGTACCCATTGCTGGGAGCAACATTTTAATTAAACCTGATCAAATCTTCATTATTGGTGTAACGATTGTTGTTACTTTAATTATGTACTATTTGCTTTATCATACCAAGCTTGGAAAAGCGATGCGTGCAACAGCTGACAATCCTGATTTAGCAGCTGTCTCAGGCATAAACATTAATAATATTCTTGCATACACCTGGGCAATCACTGGAGCATTAACTGCTGTTGCAGGCATCATGCTAGGGATTCAAGCGCAAGTATACATAAATTTAGGCTTTAACCTGCTGCTTCCAATGTTTGCTGCTGTTATTCTTGGTGGCATTGGCAATCCATGGGGTGCGCTCATAGGCGGTTTCATTGTAGCGATTTCTTCAGAGGTTTCTACAGCTTGGATAGCCACAGGCTACAAACCTGCAGTTCCTTTTGTAATTTTAATTATTATGTTAATAGTCAGGCCCAGAGGTATTTTTGGTTCGAATATATAGGTAGGATATGAGTTTTTTAATTTTTGAAAATAGTTACTTTCTGCTTACCGCTACTGGTGTCATGAACTGGTTTGTTGGGTTTTTAACTACTTTTGCAATTTTTGCAATCATGTCCCTTGCTTTAAATATTCAATGGGGATTTACAGGAATTTTCAATTTTGGTGTTGTTTCATTTTTTATGGTTGGCGCATACACAAGTGCACTGCTCACGATAGGAGCTCCTGGTGAATATGAAAACTATGTTATGGGTTTTGAATTGCCTATCATATTTGGCTGGTTTGCAGCGATGATATCTGCAGGAGTCTTAGCGCTATTAATTGGATTGCCTACCTTACGGTTACAGCGTGATTTCCTTGCAATAGCAACAATTGGCATCGCCGCAATTTTACGTGCAGTTGCTCTGTCAACAGAAGGCTTTGTCAATAGAGCACGCGGTATGAACGGTATTCCAAGATTCCTTGGTGATGTTGCATCTGGCCCAGACTACAAATGGGTCTTGCTTGCTGTCACACTCATTACTCTCATCATAGTCTATGTTCTTGTCGAAAAATTAACAGCGTCACCATGGGGCAGAGTATTGCGTAGCATTCGTGAGAATGAAGACACAACGAAATCTGTTGGTAAAGATACTGTCAATTACAGAATGCAAGCATTTGTTTTGGGTGCAATGATCATGGGGCTTGGAGGCGCAATATGGGCTCATCGAATGACATCTATTGACCCAGAAGCTTTCAACGATCTGTTCGGAACATTTTTAATTTGGACCATGGTTATGGTTGGCGGGAATGGTAATAACAAAGGTGCAGTAATGGGTGCGTTCTTATGTTGTACTTTTTGGTTTGGTTTTCCGTTAATACAAGAAACTCTACCGGACTTCCTAGGCAATAAGGTCTTTCAATTACGAGAGATGTCTATTGGTATTCTGATTATATTATTTTTATTGTTCAAGCCTAATGGCGTAATTCCGGAAAAACCTAAGATATCTAGACATCTATGAGATAAAAAAAAGCTGAGGTTGCCCTCAGCTTTTTTTATATTTTTCACTAAAATAATTTAGTTAAGGTCAACTGGCTTAGAGTCAAGAGTAGCGATACCGCCATCCTTGTACTGCCAAATGTCAATATAACCATTAGTGATATCACCCTTGTCATTCCAGTCAAGAGATGTTGCTGCACCCTCAAAGTTTACAGCTTTGCCATCACTTGCAAGATCAAGAGCTGCTTTAACTCCTGCTGCGCCTGGAATAGCTTTTTCACCATCACCACCACAAACTTGTGGTAGTGCAGCAGCAATATCTGCTCCAGCTACTGAACCTGCAGATGCAGATGCTAGTGCTAGACAAATTGTTGCGTCATAAGCTTCACGGACAAAAGGAAGAGCTGGCAAATCGCCATTCTTCGCTTTGTATGCGTCATTCCAAGCCTTTAGGGCTGGGGTTTCAGGACCAGCACCAGGTGCTGTTCCTTTTTGACCATCTAACGCATCCGCACCAACTGCGGCAATTAAATCTTCTGATTTAGTACCATCAACAAACAAGAATTTATCATAAATCTTGTTTTCAAGCGCTTCCTTAATAAAGATAGCAGCTTGTGTTGGGTATCCAGCAGCAATAAGTACTTCTCCGCCATTAGCAGCAGATGCTTTCAATTCAGCCAAATATGAAGCTGCTTTAGCTTCATATGAAGTAATTGTTGCAGAACCACCACCAGCTTCGAAAGAAGCCTTGAATGCTTCAGCTAAGCCTTGGCCATAAGGGCTGTTTTCATACAAAACACCCGCTTTTGCATAGCCTTCAGCCTTAGCCAAATCAGCTAAGATAACACCTTGAGCAGCATCAGAAATAGTAGACCTAAATAGGTAACCATTGTCATCAGCGTTAGTAAGTGCAGGTGATGTTGCTGAAGGAGAAATCTGTGGAATGTTACTAGTACTTGTTACACTACCAGACACAGCTAATGTTACACCACTAGAAAGTGGTCCAACAATACCATGCACACCCTCAATATCAATCAACCTACGTGCTTCTTCAGTAGCTTTAGTTTTATCTAAACCACTGTCACCTGTTACAAGGAGAACATCCTTGCCATTTACTCCGCCTGCTGCATTTATATGATCTATTGCTAGTTCAACTCCCGTTTGAATTACTGGACCAAATTCTTTTAATGGACCAGAGTAGTCAGCTAAGAAAGCAATCTTAAGCTGTTCTTTTTCGCCGCCACATCCAACTAGGAGAAAACCAAGCATAGAAGTCGCCAAAACTATTGCAATAGCTTTACGACTTACATCTTGAAATAAAGAAATCATGTTTTTCCTCTCCAATATTCTCTCCAAAATAAATACAACTATGAAGTTTTATAAACGTTTATAAAAATACATAGGGTCATTAGATTAGTCCTATCAACAAATAGGTTCAATAGAATACAAAAATAAATATACTTTTATGTCAAGTAAGTTACGATCGGAGAATATAGGAAATATATGCCAAAACATACCAAGAGAAAGCCACATACCCTGTTAATGATATTTTGTATTTTTAGCGTAATCCAATTTTTTCCTGAACTAAAAATTATTGAAAGCAAAATCATCCAAGCAAAATCAGCCATTATATGACCAAAATACACAGCAGATACGCCTATAGGCCCACTTCCCAGCCCATCATTGATTATTTTTGCACCGATAGTTAACCACCAGATAATGAAATACGGATTCGTAACTGAAACAACTACTGAAAGCCATCCGAGATTAATCCAAATTTTATATTTTGTAAGTATTGAGCTGTCAGATTGCACTGTGGGATCACTTGCAAGGCTTAGTAAGCCTTCATCTGTTTTTAACAGAATTAAGCCTCTCCCCATAACCAACAAGACAACACCACCAACTACACCAATGATATTTTCAACAACTTGATTATCCTGTGCAAAGTTTACTAAACCTAAGGCTAAGAAAAGCACTACAAATATTTCTAAAATACTATGCCCTATTGCCATGACAGGGCCAACAAAAAAACCATTTTTTATGCTTTGTTGGATAGTCACAATAGTCAAGGGGCCAGGGCTGACTGCACCAGAAATGCCAATACCAAAAGAAATCAGGCCAAGTTGAATCAGATCCAATATACACCTCTTTTTAATAATTTAGATTAATTACGAATTTGATAGCATAATCTTTGTTATCTATATATTATGGAAAAACCTAATTAATATTATGCATATTTAGGAGTAATTTATGCACAAATTACTAAATAACATTACTGTCATTGCCCTTGCAGATAGTATTGCTTCTTTGATGGCTTGCAGAATTCTTTCTTTTCTCGGTGCCAACATTACATTAATCATTGGAAAAGGAGGAATACAGGACACATTACTTGCACAGGATAGAAAGGCTTTTTATGAATTCCTAACAGAGAATTGCCAAAAATTAGAAAGTAATATCAATAAAGACAAGGATGATTTTTTAAACATTCTTCAGAAAGGGAATGTGCTTTTATATTCTCAGGACAGCATGCAGATCATAGATAATATTATTAGCCCTGATGAATTAACTAAAAAATATCCAAAGCTGATTGTAGGAATTGAAAGTCCTTATGGAACATCAGGGTTATACAACGATTGGGTTACAAGTGAGATAACTGACTTTGCAATGGGAGGATATATGCAGTTTTGTGGCCGCCCTGATAGAGAGCCACTTATGATCAAAGGCTATCAAGCTCAATTACATTCAGGCTTGCAGTTAGCTTATGCAGTAATAGCAAGTTATTGGCATCAATTACAAACAAACAATGGAACAACATTAGAAGTCTCAAGAATGGAAAGCATGCTTAATGCCCAGGTGTGGTATGTGCCACGATGGTTACAGGAAGGGTATGCTTGGCCGAGAGAAGAATCAATTCTGATTCCTTGTAAAAATGGGTACGTGATTTGGGGTTTACAGACACCTGAAATTTTTTTACTGATTGAACGTATTGATCTATATGAGGATCCGCTTTACAGAACGGCAAACGGATGGAATCAAGAAAGAGAAGCGGTCAAGCAGTTACTAAGAGAATGGTGCTTAGAGCACACTAAAGAAGAAATTTATGAAAATGCTCAAGCTTTAAGAATCACCATTACTCCTGTCAATAATATTGCAGATATTTTAGAATCCGAACAATTTGCACATCGAGAGTGGTGGCAAACAAAATCCTACTCTGAAGCAGGTGATTTTATAGCTCCATCAGAGCCATGGAAAATCAACTATGGTTCGGTGAATGATTCTACCAATAATCACAACGAACGATTCGCTAAGACTGAAGAAGCCCTCCCTTTAAAAGGAGTAAAAGTCCTTGAAGTAACAAATAATTGGGCTGGCCCGCATGCTGGCAGGATGCTCGCTGATCTTGGTGCTGAAGTAATCGTCATTGAGAGAAATCATGTCCAAGTAACAAGAAGTAACCATTTTTTAGGAGGGAACGATCATTTGTCACCTAATTTTTATAATCGCGCTCATACATTTAATCAATTGAACCGAAATAAAAAAGGGATTGTTTTAGACCTATCAAAAAATGAAGGAAAAGAGATATTTCTTAATCTAGCAAAACAAACAGATATCATCATTGAAAACAACTCTAGTCGAGTATTTCCTAACTTTGGATTAAGTTTTGAAGAAATCAAAAAACATAATCCGAACATAATCCTGTGTTCTATTTCTGGTTTTGGAGCGACTGGGCCACAAGCACATCATGTAGCTTTGGGTTCAAATCTTGAAGGGTCTGGTGGCCTTGTTTCAACAATTGGATATTCTGATAGTCAGCTTTCTGAATCTGGTTCTTTCTATGCAGATCCAGTAGGTGGTTCATTTGGAGCTATCGTAAGTTTGTCGGCATTAATTTCCCAGCAACAAAAAGTACAAGCTATGCATATTGATCTTTCTCTACTAGAATCAGTGGCGCTATTTATCTCTGATGCTATTTTTGCATTTCAAAATAACGAGAAGTCCAACAATTTAGATGGTAATAAGTCTGCTTACATTGCTCCTCAAGGAGCGTATCAGACTGCAGGGCATGATTGCTGGATAGCAATTGCGATTGAAAATGATACACAATGGAATAACCTCTGCCAAGTAATTCAAAATCCACAATTAGGATCTTATAAAACATTTGAGGATAGAAAAAATAATGAAACAGAAATTGATATCATAATTCAACAGTGGGTAAAACAATATGATCATTATCAAGCTACTAAAATTTTGCAAGAAGCAAGTGTGCCTGCAGCTCCTGTACTTGCAAATTGGGAAATTGCTGCTGATCCTCATCTTTATAAAAGAAAGTATTGGATTCATAATGTTCATCAAGATGCTGGCTATCAAAGATGGGATGGGTATCCATGGCGTATTTCAAAAAACTGGAAAATGCTCTCAGATGCTGCGCCAAGATTCGGGGAGCATAATGAAGAAGTTTTATTGAATGCGGGATATACTAAAGAACAAGTTGAAAAACTGCTTGCAGATTCAGTCATTTCAAATATGCCAGCAGATATAAATATGTATATTGATTAAATTAATGAGGGAAAAATGGGACAAATAATAGAATTTCAATCAAATGGAAAAATGGCTTCAGGATACGTAGCAGAGCCGAGCTCACTAAAAGGTGGAGTCATAGTACTGCAAGAATGGTGGGGATTAAATGACCATATCAAGGGTCTTTGTGATCGGTTTGCAGAACAAGGATATTTAAGTTTAGCACCAGATATGTATGATGGACAAATTGCAGCAGAGCCAGATGAAGCAGGCAAACTGATGATGGCATTAGACATTGCGCAGTCTGCTAAAAAATTAAATGGCGCTGTGAATTATCTTATTGAAAAAACTGCTAAGCCTATTGGCACAGTAGGCTTCTGCATGGGTGGTGCTCTCAGTTTATTTGCTGCATGCAACGAAGGGGATAGAGTTGCTGCCTGTGTTGACTTTTATGGCATACACCCCGCTATCGAATATAATTGGGAAAATCTTAGTGCCCCAGTCCTTGGGTTATTTGCTGAACATGATGATAACGTCAATCCAAATATTCCACTACATGAAGAAAGCCTAAACAAATATGAAAAAAAGTTCGAATTCCATATTTATCCAAATACAACTCATGCATTTTTCAATGACACAAACACATCAAATTATAATCAAGATGCTGCTAATGATGCCTGGAAAAAAGTATTAAATTTTTATAATGAACATATTTAGTGAGAATTATTATCGATCAAATTATGTTTCTTTGTTTATGTGTCTTAGGAGCACTTTTGCTAGCTCTACCTGCAATAGCAATCTTTGGTACAGTACGAGCAGCCTGGTCTCTCTATAATTAAGATTAATGAATCACTTTTCTAATTTGATGTTTTTAACTTCTGGTAAAATGAAGTAAATTAAAAATGCAAAAAATACAACAATTAAAGAAAATAACATGATAGTGAATGGAACTGACGTCGCAGCCGCGAGCATACCAGACAAAAAACCTCCAATTGAAATTAAAAAATATGTTGTAGTATAAATGCTCATCACCCTACCTCGTAGCGCATCGGGAACAGTTAATTGGATAACAGTCATAGAAAAGTTAAGATAAATTGATTGAAACATCCCTGCTATTAAAAGCATTATCATTGATAAAATTAACAGCTTGGTAAATGCAAAAATGGCTAAAGCAAATCCAAATAATGCAGAACATCCAATAATCGTTCGACCAATTTTATTTGCTGGGCCCATTTTAATTACAATGACAGTTCCTATAATAGCACCAGTGCCGGCAGCAGCTTCCATTGCTCCAAATCCTTGAGCTCCCACTTGCAGTACATCACTTGCAAAAATTGGTAAAAGGATCATATATGATGTACCAAATGTAGAAGCACAAAATGATATTAATGTTAAGCCGAGAAAAACCTTGTTATGAAAAACATAGGATGCACCTTCCTTCATTTCTGAAATTATATTTGAAGAGTCATTATCATTTTTATTCGGAGATGTATCAACGATAATTGCAAAAATTGCAATACTAGCGATAAAATACCCTACACTTGTCATCAATAACGAATATCCAGGACCAATAATTGCTACTGCTATACCTGCAGCTGCTGGGCCAATAACTCTTGATGTTTGCCAAATACCACTGGTGTATGCGATTGCACTGGTCATTGCTGACATAGAAATTAATTTAGGCAATAATACATTTTGCCCACCCGCAGAAATTGCAAAAATGCTTCCTACAAAAGCTGACCAAATAATTAACATCCATAATTCTACCAATCCAGTGATTGTTAATATAGCTATGCAAAAATGTGCGATAGCTATAACAAAATCACTTATATATACTAATTTTTTTGAATCATATTTATCTGCAATTGCCCCAGCAGGTATTGATAAAATAATAGTTGGTAATGCTTGGCATAGTGCAATAATCCCTAACCAAGCTGGAGAATTTGTTAATTGAACGACAAGCCAACCTGAAGCAATAAAACGAAAACGTTCACCAAATACTGCTACAAAGCTACCTATCCAATATTTTTTATAAGGCGTATAGTGAAAAGCATTACTGGGATCAGCAAACATATTTCGAAAAAATTGCATAATTTAATCTTTTCTATTTGATTGAAGATATTGCTTCAATTGCTAATTCAAGATTTTCATTAGTTCTTTCATAAGACATTAAATTGCTTGCTGTATATAGCGTAATAGCATCTACGACACCTTCATATCGTTGTATTTGCTCCAAAATATCATCAGGAGTTCCGGCAATACCATGTTTAAGTGCAACTTCATCTGGAAGCGCGTCTGCTAGTGCATCCACATCTTCAGGATTATTAAAGAAAGCATTCTGAATTGCTTCTTTGACATCTTGATATCCTTGTGAATCCAAGACAATCGAATAACTACGCGTAGCCATAAATCTAGCTAAATGTACTTTGAGCTCTTTGATTGCCTGTTTGCGATCATGAGAAACAGCCATCGTCACCCATGTCTGATGATCAAAGGAATCACGTGAACGACCAGAGCGTTCTAGTCCCTCGTCAACATGTGGCCAAACAACATTATTAATAAAATCAACTGATGCTATGGGATGCCCACACAAGCCATCACATATGTCGCCTGCCATACGTAACATTGCAGGATTTACCGCAGCAAGATAAATTGGTGCTCGTAACTTGTTTGGTTCTTCATTCCAGCGTAAAGGTGCTCCAGTTATTTGATAAAATTGCCCATCAAAATTAATCTTATCATCAACACCAACTGACCAGGCATATCTTAAAAAATTAATGATCTCTCTGATTCTACTTGCTGGTTTTGAGAAATCTTCACCAAGAGTGGCAATATTCATATACTTAGTGCCGCCACCAAGACCCAACACAAATCGATCCCCATACATTAATTGCAAATCTAAAACATGCTGAGCAATATTTTTTGGATGGTGTTGAAATGCGCGTATTACACCGCTTCCTACTTTGATAGCATCTGTATTATTTAGCATAGCAGCAAAGGTTGGAATACTTTCGCCAGAATTCCATACCATATCAAATCCAGCTTCTTCTGCTTTCCTAGCTAAAGAAGGTTTTGTTGTTATGTGACCATCTGCAAGTGAAATAGCTATTCGCATTTTATTTCCTAAATTATGCTAGTCTATAATACACTATTTTTATTAAGACAAGAATATTTGAAAAGGAATATCGTGATGAACTCAGAAGAATGTATTAAAACTAGAAGATCAGTTAGGCATTTCAATACAAACACAATATCTATTGAAGTTATTAAAGAACTTATCGAAGCAGCAAGTTTTGCCCCAGCACCACATCATACTAAACCATGGAGATTTGTTATCGTAGATATAGAGCAACGTGTGAATCTTGCAGATGCGATGGGTAAAGTTTGGGAAAAAGACTTATTAAATGATGGCGTAAACAAAGATAAAATTCTAGAACTCTTAGAAGCATCGAAAAACAAAATTGTTTCTGCTCCATCATTGATTATTGGATGCATCAATAAGTCAGCATTACGCACATACGGTGAAGCATCCAAAGATAATTTTGAAATGATTATGGCTCATCATTCACTAGGCGCAGCATTACAAAACATCTTTTTATCTGCACATGCAAAAGGACTAGCAAGTTACTGGATTTCATCTCCTTTATATGCAGCACATGCAGTACAAGAAGTGTTAGGATACCCAAGCGATTGGATATCGTGTGCAGGTATTGCAATAGGGGAACCAAAGGAGTCATTTATTCCACCAACAAGACAGCAAGTCGATCTGGAAGAGCTAATTTACTCAAAATAATTCAGCTTTCTCTTAGCTGAGTTCAATGTTAATTTGGCAATTGATAAATTCTTTGAGCATTTTGATGATTCATTAAATCAACTTCGTCTTCTGTGAAAATATAGCCATATTTTTTAGCATTATCAATAAGATTTTGGAAGAAAGCTGCCCAATCAATGCTCTTTTGTTTATCAAAACCTTTCATATAATCAGAGCCCCATAAAATTCTATGTGCGCCTATAGTTTCTCTAAAAGTATGCAAGATCTTAACAAATTCCTCTAATCGATCTGGAGCACGTTCGCTGCCAAACAAATCAGGGCCTTGCCAAAGAGAAGGCATTAAGTTGACATTTGGATTAGCCTTAGCAACTAATAGTGACTCTCTCCATAAACCATCTAATCCTCCACCAGCATGTTCGTCAATAATTTCTAAATCCCTGAAAAGTCGAGCTACTTCCTCAATATGATATGGACGTGATTCAGGAGTATAAGGCCCTATATCACCATAACCAGTCCTAATTATAACAGGAACATTAAGCTCTAAGCACTTTGCATATAGGGGCATGCATATGCTATCAGTAGGAGAATATCCATTAGCTGGAAAACATTGCCAGCCTACAGCACCCCAATCTTTAATAGATTTTTCTAAAATTTGCATTGCATCATGTCTGCGAGGATCTACTCCGCACATAAATTGTACTTTTCCTTCTGTTTGAGTCGTGATTTCAAAAGCATGTTCATGAATTTTCCATCCATCCCATTCTGCTTCTTCACCAAAACAAGGTCCAAATTCAGAAACAGCATTAACTGCAATGTCAATCTTCGCATCCTGCATGAATTGCAAAAGATCTTCTGCGCCTGGATCCCACGTACCTCTTCCAACTCGAGGTAAAATATCTAATGGGTCCCTGTAAGGCAACCTAGATCGTGCTGCACGTCTAGCAAATTCCATTCTGTTACCATCTGGTAAATTCTCTTTAACAAAAACATGTACCTGTGCGTCTATCATTACTTATCCTTAAATTATCAGTACAAAAAATTCAAATCTTGTATCGAACATCGTACACTACAAATATAAAAATTTGCAAATATTGAGGTGGAATTTGAATTCAAATTTATTTCCTGCAAAAGGCAATGAGCATTTAGTGGTAGGATGCGCGATTCTTCCTGATTCGTTTGATCCAGATAATTTCATGCAAGTAAATCCCTGGAGCAATCCAATGAACTGGGATATGCAAGTTCAATTATTTGATACTTTTTTTCAGTATGGCACCATTAGTAAATCGCAAGCTCTTGTTCAAGACACAGGTCATTTTTCAAGTATGCTAGCTAATCATATTGAATCAAATGAAGACGGTTACAAATATCGCATTTCTTTACAAGAGGGTATTCGTAGTGAATACGGGCATGAATTAACTGCTGATGATGTATATTGGAGCTGGCAAGCAGTCAAGGCAACTCCAGGTGCTTTACAACCTCCTGATACGCACTGGTTAGATACTGGTGATCCTGGTGAAGTTGGTAGATGGATTGCCCTAACTGGATCAGCTCCTGTTGAAACAAATCCTGTCTCTGTAATAGATAAATATACGGTGGAATTTAATTTACGAGAACCTTCATTGGCCTTTCCTCATATTTTGACAATGGCTCTCCCTCCAATCTATGACTCTACAGAAGCAAAAAAACATGCCACAGAAGCAGATCCTTTTGCAAGGAAATGGCTTATGGAACATTCATGTGGATTTTCACCTTACTATCTTCATAGCAAAACAGATGAATCACTTATTTTAAAAGCACGAGAACAATATAAACGAATTAATCCAAAAATAAAAACAATTGAGTATGTAAAAATTAATCCAGAAGAATATGTTGACTCACTAATAGACGGAAGCATTGATCTATTTAGATCGCCAAGTCCAAAAGAAGCAGATGCAATAAAACAATTAAAAGGTCCTGTTGTCTTTGAAGCATCAGGAAATCAACAGCTTTCGCTCCAAATGGATATCAAGATTAGTCCTTATAACGATTTACATTTTAGAAAAGCATTGATGCATTTAATTCCATATGAATCAATTATCAAAGAAATATATCTGGGATATGCTCGACCATGGAACGGAGTAGTGTCAGATGTAAATCCTGCATATCAAGACTTCTTTAACGGTGAAACAAATTTTGATTTAGCAAAAAAAGAGTTAGCAATGTCTGCATATAGCAATGAATCTCTTGAGCTATATTATCCTCAAGAAAGTATTCTTCAAAAACAAATTGTATCAGCAATTATTGAGAATGCTGCAAAGATTAATCTATCAATCAAAAGTCGTCCTGTTAGTGGTGAAAAAATGAGCACAATGCAAAAGAAATTTCAAATTCCTTTTGCCATTGCTGGCGGAGGTCATCGTTGCGCAGAGATGAGCTATGCAATGCCTCATGATTTTGGAGATCGGATTTATGGGATAACAAATTGGATTGATTACAATAATGCAGATTTAAACAAAATGATTGAAGATATCAAATTTAATACTAATACAAATGAAAGACTCAACTTGATCAAGCAAAGTCATACTATAGTAGCAAATGATCTGCCCTGGATATTTATAGCACAGCCTAGTTATTTAGTGGCACATAAGCCTGGACTTCAAAACATTTCATGGCGTTCTCGAGCCTCAGGACCACAAGCGTATGCAGATTTATATTGGGAAAATTCTTAATCAAAAACAATCTGAGGATCTTTACTGAACCAAAATAATGGAACAGCAACAAAAGTTGATACCATGCAAATTAACCAAGCAAGCTCATATG
>JBJKVL010000002.1:0-22546 GCA_045562675.1 Dehalococcoidia bacterium | reverse complement strand
TTAATGGGACTACCTGTAATTTCAAACCCCGTTATCTAGTTTAATGAATTTTTTAAATGGTAGATTTAAAAGATTCCTAGCTAACAGTTGAGTGGTTTTTTTCTACTCCCCCGCAGGCATGTCATAATATTACATTATCTAAAAAAAAAATCCAGAATATTTTTCGTGATTTATCAACAACCTTTCAACAATAATTTCAATATTAATTTTTATTGAAATAATCAGTATAGTAGTCGTCTAAATTTGAAATAATATCATCAGAGTCAGGCAAATTTTCCAGCTCTTTTAATTTATTGTTAATCAATGATATATCTGGGTGATCTTTTAATAAACTTTCTACATATGCATCAAACTTTGAAGCAAGTTGACCTATATCATTCATGTCGCAATTAATATTTAACAAATCAACTAACGACTGTAGTATTGCCTGGGATGCTTTGGGGTTTGTTATTGAATTCAAGTAGTAAGGAATATTTGCCCATATTGCTCCATGTGGTATTCCTTTATTAATTAAATTATTTGTAAAAACACCTAGCATTCCGGTAGGTCCTTCATAAGTATTCATGCTTGTATATGGAAATTCTAATTCTTGTGTTAAATTTTTGTGACTGGAATTTCCAGTTAATTTTATATCTGCAGTATGTGAAGTTTCTGCTAATAATGACCCAATAGAAATAGCAGCAACAATTTTATTTTTTTCACAGAATTCTTGGAGTATGTCATTAAAATTATTCCACATAAAATTGGGCTCATATCCAAGAAAAATTATTAAATCGTTTTTGTTATTTTGATTCTTGATACTATAAAAAGCACTATCTGGCCACTTGATAAACCGTTTATTATTTCTCATTAGAACAGAGGGTCGATTTTGAGAATAGTCTACAAATTTTTCAGAGTCAATAACTGCTATTTTCTTAGCACCCATTTGTTTAATCAAATATTTAAAAGTGTTAGAAGCTGCAAATCCAGCATCACTCCATCCCCTAAATGAAATCAAAAGTATGGGATCTTTAAGCTGCTCTTCTTGAATTATTTTTATTGACATTATCTTCCAATGCTATCTATATTAATTTATCCTAAGTAACATCTTGCCAGCAGTAGATCTTGACTCGAGTAGTCTATGAGCTTCTTGAGCATCATCTATATCTAATTGCCTGTCGATTCTTATATTCAATTTTCCATCATCTATCCATTTGAACAAATTCTTAGCCCTTTTTTCTAGTTCATTAGCATCTTGTATATAACTTGCAAGAGTAGGTCTGGTTAAGTAAATACTGCCTTGTTTCTGAAGATCTAAAGGATTTATTGATGGAGGAGTTCCGCTTGCTTGACCGAACGATACTAAGGAACCTCTTGGTCTTAATAAATTCAAACTTTTAGTAAGAGTAGTTTTGCCAACAGAATCATAAACAACGTGCATTTGATTTTCACCTATGAAGCCATTTGTATTTTCAAGAAAATCATCATTGGTGTATAAAATAATATGATCTGCCCCAGCTTTATAGGCAAGTTCTGCTTTATCCTCAGTAGAGGTTGTTCCAATAACTGTTGCGCCTTTCAACTTTACAACTTGCGTTAATAATAATCCAACTCCTCCAGCAGCTGCATGAATAAAAACATTCATGTCTTTTTCAACATTGAAACAATCTGAAGTTAAATATTCAACTGTTAATCCCTGGAGCATAATTGCAGCACCTAATTCAAAACTTATATTTTCTGGAAGTGACACAAGCTTCTCTTCAGGAACAACAGCGTATTCAGCATATGCACCAAAGACCATTGAATATGCAACGCGATCTCCAGTAGAAAAACGAGTTACTTTATTACCTACTTGTTCTATGACACCAGATGCCTCTGATCCAATAGTTTGAGGCATTGGGCCTGGATACTTTCCCATTCGTTGATAGATATCTATAAAATTTACGCCTGCATAATGAATTTTTACTAAAACTTCATTGTCGTTTGGCTTAGGAATAGTAATGTCATCAACTGTTAATTGTTTGAAATCACCAGTTTCTTTAATTGTTATTGCCTTCATGTGCTTTCTATTCGCTTATAAAAATTTTTGAATATCTACTATGCTTTCGATAGTGTTATC
The DNA here is from genome assembly GCA_045562675.1 of Dehalococcoidia bacterium. Lineage (GTDB taxonomy): Bacteria > Chloroflexota > Dehalococcoidia > UBA2979 > UBA2979. Next base: position 20,448 of record JBJKVL010000002.1, on the reverse strand, counting down.
ATGGCCCATTTCATAATTTTCTACTTTTAGGTCAAGATTGTTGTCAGTAAAGTATTTAATCATTTCAGCCGATCGCTCTGATGATATATATGGATCGTTATTACCAAATTGAGCAAAAAACTGTGTCGCTCGTGCTCTTTCCCAGTTAATTTCTATTTCATCAATTGGCGGCAAAAATCCACAAATAGGGATACATTTTTTTATTGGGACTGCATCGTTGTTTATCATAGATAAACCAATTGCTAATCCAGCTCCTTGTGAAAATCCACCTATCACAGATTCAGAACGATTCAAATTATAATTTGAACAAATTTGATTAATTAATGCATCAAGATCATTAATGCGCTGAGCAACTTCACCTTTATTTTCTCTATCATACCAAGAAACACCGCGCTCACTAATTTGAATTGGCGCTCTGGGAGCAACGATTAAATATTCTTCTTTTGCATCCATTAGTGGCCCTAATGATGCTAAATGGTATTCATTCGCATCATAACCATGAATTAACATTAGTAGTTTCGTTGGGTTGCCTCTACCTTCAATGATGTAATGTTCAGGAATCATTTTTGCGCCTATTCAATTTTTTTATACTTTGATATTATACCAAGATTTTATCTTATGCATAAAGATTAATTTATGTGTAATTGCTATCTGGAGTATTAAATAAACAATAAAAAAAAGGAGTATCTTGCGATACTCCTTTTTTCTCGATTAAGAGCGAACTCTTTTTCGATTAGCCTTTAATGGGACTACCTGTAATTTCAAACCCCGTTATCTAGTTTAATGAATTTTTTAAATGGTAGATTTAAAAGATTCCTAGCTAACAGTTGAGTGGTTTTTTTCTACTCCCCCGCAGGCATATCCTAATAATACATTATCTAAAAAAAAAGTACAGAATATTTTTAGTGACTTATCAACAACCTTTCAACAATTAAGGAATGTCAAGTACACCTTTATTTAGCGTAATTTTTTTACTAGTAATTTTTTTTATTAGCCCATGTTCAATTTTTACTTTTTGTAATTCTGGTGCAACTTTATTTTGAAAAATTTTCATACTATTCATAATAGATGCATGCTTGAGACCTCCAAAATTAAACCAACATAGTAAATTGTTCAAACCCATTTGAGCAAATGGTTTTAAATAATCATAAATTTCTTCAGGTGTACCACCAATCAGCCAACCACCTTCTAGGTAAGCCTGCTTTCTTATTTCAAATTGCTCTTGAGGGAGATCATCGATTCCAGTATTGACCATAGCACTTCTTTTTATATAGTTATCAATTTCACTACTGATAGTTTCATGCCAATCTTCTCCTTTTTCTGCTATGTATATTTGGCGAAGTACTCCTGTATTTTGCCAAGCAGTTAGTTTTTGTTTTTCAGATAGCTTTGCTTTATCCATGCCATCAAAAAAATACTTAATTCTTGATGCAACAATTTCTGGATTTTGAGGGCCTAATAATATTGACCAACCATTAGAACCTATCCATTCAAGACGTTCGGGAGTAGTTGATGCTACAGCAATTTTTGGATGTGGTCTTTGAATTGCCTGAGGGATAATTCTTCCTTTGACTTCACCATTATAAAACTTGCCTGAATATGTAAAGCCTTTTGTTGATTCCCAGCACTTGAATAGCACATTCATAAATTCATTCATCATTTCATGCCTGTCGTTAACGTTTAATCCGTATCCTTCAAATTCATCCGTAGAGTTTCCTGGACCAATACCTATTGTAATTTTTCCGTTTGTTAGTTGATCAAGCAAATTCATTTGTGTTGCAAACCTAACAGGATGATGAAAAGGGACAACATTGACGGAAAATCCAATATTTAATGAAGGTGCGATTTGAGATATTGCCGATGCTAGAATAATTGGGTCAGAATATGTATTATAGCCAGTGAAATGATGCTCTGTTAACCATGCATCACTGTAACCATATTGCTCAGCAAGCTTGATCTGCTCAAGCAGCTCATTGATAAAGTTTCTACTATGATCATCATTTGGTTGCGGATTGATGTAGTAACTAAATCGCATCAATACCTCTTAATATTTTAATTTAAAAATTTATTTAATTCTTTAGCCCAAAGTTCAGGCGCATCATGAGGGAGGAAGTTTCCATCAGAAGGCAGTCTGATTCCTGTTGAGTTAGGAATTAAACCTAGGAATTTATCATGCGATCTTGCAAGTTCGCTTGTTGTGCCATGAATCACAAGCGTTTGAGCTGTTATATTAGGCACAGCCTCCCATGTATCAAATGTGCACATTGCAAATGGACCAGCACCTTCCCAGCCCATATCTCCATATATTTCTTCGCATCCATCAGTAGAATTTGATATCAATTGATCAATAAAAAGTTGTAGATGGTGTTTCTCATTAGGTGGCTCGCCTAAGCCAGGGAAATCTTTTGTTTTTTTCCATAAAGTTATTAAATGAGAGCCATCAGCTGATTCAGGCACGTATTTATGAATAGCTTCATGGACAGCCCTTCTTCTTGGGTTGTTCCAATTAAACGGCTCTTCTAATATTAATTTTTCTATTCGATCAGACCAATTAGCTGCTATGGCCATAGCTATTTGACTTCCAGTATGAGCTCCAAATAAAGAGAATTTCTTGACATTTAATTCATCAAGTGTCCAAATTACCGATTGCGCAAATTCTTCTAGTGTTGCATATGGATGAGGTGGTCTATCAGACTGACCATATCCCATAGTTGTAAGAGCTATGTATCTTTTGTTCGTATCTAATAAAGGAATAAGCTCATCATAAAATGCTGAAGAGGAAGGAGTTGGATGTAAAAATACAACAACATGATCGCCTTGACCAGATTCTCTATACTCCATGTTTCCATGTTCTATGTAAGTAAATCCACGCAAAATATTCATTTTTCGCCTAGGAATAATTTATTCAACAATAATCAACCGCTACGCTACGTGCAACAAGGCACATTAGACAATTAGCGGTTAATTATAAAATGCTATTTATTCAAAAAAGCCTTAATCTCTTTTGACCAGATTTCAGGATTTTTAGCAAATGTCATTCTATTTGTTGCTGGTATTCTAATGCCTGTAGCATTAGGAATAGTTGCAAGAAATTTCTCTTGTGAGCGTCCTAATTCACTATTTGTTCCATGTATCACTAAAGTAGGCGCAGTGATATTGGCTGCATTCTCCCATAAATCATAATGACACATTGACCATGGACCAGCACCTTCCCAGCTCATACCCCCATATGAGTCTGGAACAGATCCTATGTTAGCTTTAAGTACGTCAAGGAACCCAAAACGAATTGCTTCTGGCGTGTTCTCGCCTTCTGATTTTTGTCCATCAGCATTGGACTGATGTACAGAAAGCCACATTTCAGATAAATGCGAACCATCTTCTTTTTCAGGTCTATCATGAATACGTAAATGAACAGCTCTTCTTGCTTCAGTATTCCAGTTAAAGCATTCTTCAATAATTAATTTATCAACTCTATCCTGATGATGCGCACCCACTCCAGCTGCTATAACTGCGCCAGTATGAGTACCGAATACATTCGCCTTATCTAGTTCAAGGCCATCCATTAACCATGTGACAGATTGAGCAAATTCTTCAATTGTTGTATATGGGACTGTGGGTCTATCTGACTCACCATAGCCTACTGTCGACATTGCAATACATCTTACTTCATCGTCTAGATGTGGAAATGCTCCAATATAAAATGAAGATGATCTAGGAGTAGGATGTAGCATAATTAAAGGCTTCCCATCCGCTGGACCTGATTCACGATATTCTATGTTGCCATGTGGTGTTTGAACGAAACCACGCTTAATATAGTCTTTCTTAGTTGATGTAGACATTTTAACCCCCCTTTAAAAATGGTTTTTCACGATGCTGCAATATTATAATATTCAATTTAAAATTTCAATGATAAATCATTTAAAATAGTTTATAGTAACTTATATTATTATTATAGGTTACTAAATAATTCAGTATACCTGATAAGTATGTGTTAATGAAAACAGAAACTAAATTCATCTGGAAAAAAGCACAATCCTATGAATCGCAATGGGATATGCAGGATGATAAAATGGGACTTAATGTTGGATGCTCATTTGTTCCGAATGGCCAGTACGATTTATATCAACCTCTATTGGCAGCGCAGCAAGCTCCCTATGAACTCGGTTATGTAGCTTATTCAATTAGACATCGCCATCTAGGACTGCAAACTGATAAAACAAAAAAAATGTGGAGCATAGATATAGATAACCAACACCCCTTTTCCGTAGGTGATGCCTTATCTATGAAAAAACCATCTACTCGAGAGATGCTCGGTTGTGCTAAATCAATATCTTCACAACCACAAAATGGCTCTCAACGACGCAGACGTGCGATTAATGAATTGTTGGGCAGAAGAATACAGCGATGGATTATAGATTATGGCTTGTTGTCTAACAAAAGCACTATCTATCTAGATGAATGGACGACAACTGCTTTAGAATTTGAATGGATCTTTACATATTCTTCCTTGATGCAAAACTTAGTCAACGATAGAAATCTTTCCTCTGATCAAGAAGTTTTATTTAGGGAGGGGGTTGAAGAAAACATTTATTCAGTAATGAAACTAGGAGAGGCAACTGACTTGATTAATGGTTTAATAGGCAAACGGTTAAAGCTTCATACTGAATCCTATTATAATAATTTTGAATATTCGTTAATGCCGAATAGTTTAACTGGAGCCTTATGGATGATAGTTGCAAATCATCTAAAGAATAAAATATTTTTTACACCCTGTATTAATCAATTTACTCCTTGCTTACGTTTTCTTGCAGATACACGACCAGGAAGACGTGGCCATGCTGCTTGCAGTAATAAATGTAAACAGCGAGCTTTTTACTGGAAAAGTAAAAATAAATCAGTGAAAAGTTCCATTTTCACTAACGATTTGTTGATTATTAAAAATGCTTTATTAAATAAAGATATGAGATTAAGTGATCCGTTTGGGCAAATTAAATCAATGAAATAATACATTCTTGCTTCTCGTGGGGCAATATGCTTTTTATACTGAGAGTATGAATAATAAACTTCTAATACCGCAATCAAAAAATACTGTTGAAGATTCGTGGGATTCTGATAGCTCGCATGTTGCAGCAAATAATAATGTATACATGGTCTACGAGCCACTTACTTTTCCAAGTGTCGCTCTAGACAATAATAATCTCAGATATCCTGTTGCAAGCAATCTCTTGCCTCGACTTGCTGAAAATTGGAATGATATGGATAATGGCAAAAGATGGCACGTAAAGCTACGTAAAAATATTAAAAATTATTACGGCAATGAATTAACAGCTGATGATGTGTATTGGAGTTGGCTCAGAGCATTTGAATTAAAACGAGTTGGCCGATGGCGCACAAGGAGAGTAGGTGGAGTATATTTACCTGAAGACGTCGTTGTCTTAGATGATCATACGTTAGAGTTCAACTTAAACAGGCCTAATGAAGCTTTTCCGCAATATCTTTCTTTTTCTACCACAGTGATTGTTGATTCAACTGAAGCAAAAAAACACATCACCGATAATGACCCATGGGCAACAGAATGGCTCTCGAAAAATCCAGCAGGCTGGGGCGCCTTCCAATTGGACAAACAAGAACATAATCAGATAAGACTAATTCCAAATATATCGTATTGGGCTGGGAAACCTGCAATTGATGAGATAGTACAATTTGGTGTCGGTGACCGTGAAACAGGCTTGCGTGCACTAGAACAAGGAGATGCAAATTGTCTATTGCATCTTTATCCAGAAGAATTTCAACGATTTGCCGGCAATGATAATTTTACAACTGGGCTTGTTCGTTCCAACCATGCAAAACTTGAATTTGATTACACATCTGAACCTTTTGATGATAAGAATGTTCGTCAGGCAGTCTGTTATGTATTGCCTTACAATGAAATCATTGACAAGGCCTATTTAGGCCATGCAACTAGGAGCTACAGTCCCATCTTAAGTGTTTCTCAAGGGTATTCAAAAAAACATAATCTATATGACACTGATGTTGAAAGAGCACAAGCATTAATGCAGCAGAGCAAATATCCACAAGGTTTTACAACGACTTTACAAATCGATCCGACTAATGAATCAATTCGCTTTGCTGAAATTGCTCAAAATGCTTTAAGTCAAATAGGGATTCAATTAGAAGTAAAACAATTACAGTGGCCAGATCCATTAAAAGATGGGAGGCCTTCTATGTGGTATCACAGTGATTGCGGGCATGCATTGACTGAACCTGTCTATGATCTTTGTCATGACTTCGATCCTCCTATCGGAATATTAGGTGGATTATTTATTCGTAATGAAGAATTTGTTGAAAAAATTAATGCAGTTAAAAACGCAAGCATTAATGAAAAAATGAATATGTATGCTGATATTCAGCAGGAAATTACTGATTTTGCACCGTGTGCATTTATTGCCGAAAATCAGACTGGTTGGGTGATTCATAAATCAGTTGATCCCTGGGTATTTTCAGAAGACAATCTCGGTTTAAATGCAACTGTTTGGTCAACACATCGTAATCAAATGAATACATAGTGCTAATTATTCAATAATTTTTTTCAATAACTCGATTGCTGTGTAGTTGTCAAGTTCTTGCCAGACATGTAAAACATATTCATGCATTATTTTTGTGCCTCCAATGATAGCAATGAGTGCTAACTTGCTATTTCTAGTGATATTATTAAACTTATTAAATTGATATTTGTAGGCAAAGAATATAAATGCAAATTCAAAGAAATTAGGAAAAAAGAACAAAATCATTCGTTCTGAAAATATCTCAAACATACCCATACCAATAAGCCTATAAATAAATAAGCCAGCCAATATGTTTTTTGTCGTTTTGTCCCATCGCCTTGAAACAATAAAAAATGTCAGGAGATAAAAGCAATCAAGAATTTTATCTAGTTGTTGATAATTTGACACTCCACCTAATTGCAATGATTGCATCAAAAAAAGGTCTGATAAATCAATTGCAATGACCGCAAGCCCCCCAAAGAATGGTGAAAACAGGACAGGAAGAGATCCGGCTATTCGAACAATTGCTATGATGGTCTCTTCTAAGTTCATTGCTTACTTAATGAGAGGAAGTTGCTCTAAATATGCGGCTGCTGATTTGACAAATGCCACGCCAGACATTTTATATGCAACCATACCTGCTTCCATAATCACCAATCCTTCAATTTCTCGAACTTGCTCAATTGTAGCACCATTGACGAGTGCTGCACGAAGATGTGCTGTACCGCCCCAGTCATTGTGGAGCAGGGTATCAATTGCAACTGCGTTAAGCTCTTTAATAATCTTAGGCGTGAATCCACCTTCCTCTTCTCGCTTCATTGTTTCTTTACGAAGTAAAAAATAGCCTTCAAGCATTTCTAAGCTTTCTTTGCCAAGTAAAGCCCAAAATTCTGGCATAGGCGCATTGAAACTTTTTTGGAAATAGGCATGTATCTTTTCTTCTTCTTCATTAGTAGGCTCAATAATGTTTTCAATGAGGACGGGAAATATCTTTGCATCCAAGTCTTTCAGCTTATCACCTAAATGATGGTAGGTAGTCAATTCAGGCATAGGCTCTAATTGTTCATAATCAATATCCAAATGTGGTTGCAGTTCAATAGCGTATTTTAAACACTCAGATCCTATGTCAATAAAGGTACCCAATCCTTGTCCTGTCAGATTAAAACAAACATTTTCAGTTAATTCTTCAAGTTTCAATCCCCAATGCATGGATACTTTTGTCCACCACAAGGCAGAATTTTTATTACGTGCTGCTTTTGCGATACTCATAGCAATTAATGCTTTATATCTTCGAGGAATTGCTCCACCTTCTGATGGTTCTTTAAATAGGTGATTCCACATTGTGTAATGTCCTTGCAGCGATGTAGGGGCTATGTCATAGAGGAATTGTATATGTTCAGGTATTTCCTTAAATTCATCTTGAAATATGTTAATAATTTCATCAGGGCTTTTACTGTTATCGTCCATATTCACTCCAATACAATTATTGTTTTAATTCAAACGCATCTTGAAAATCAACTTCAATGTGATGCTTGATTATCCTGTTTACATCTTGAATAATATCAGCTTCATTCCATTTTTGATGCACTTTATCCTTAATTATATGTTCGCCTTCGATAATTACATCATTTATTATTCCAGGATTTCCAGAAAGTACAATGTTTGATATGAGACCGCTAATAGGATGTAATTCAGATGACTGAGCATCAAGAATGATGCAATCTGCAGCTTTATTTTTTTCTAAGGAACCTATCATATGCTGCTTGTGTATTGCGTGTGCACCTTTGATTGTTGCAAGCTGCAGTGCAAGTAATGGATCTCCATAATCAAATGATTCTGGATTTGTGCGTTGCACAAGTATGGCATATTTCATTAATTCAAAGAAATTATGACTATCATTTGGCTGGTCTAGCCCTAATCCTACTTGCGCTTGCTCCAAGCTTTTCAAATTTGCTGTTCCTGTACCAATGAGCATATTATCTACTGGACAGTAGGCAAATCCAATGTTTTTGTTGCGTGCAATTAATAGTTCCTTTGCATTTAACCACACTGGATGATAGCCAATAAATTTACCATTAAATGCTCCAATGCTGTCTAGGTACTCTAACAAGCTTGCGTTAAATCTATCGTAAGAATTGCGTGCAGCATCTTCACTGTATGATATATGCATGCCAAATAATAAGTTGTTTGTTTGCGCTATTGAAATTAATCCTTCTAGAAGTTCGCTTTCTAATCGATGCAAGGCCATTCCTTCTATGCCAAGCTCTATCTTGGATGAGGGGATGTTTTTTAACAATCTGTCAGTCTCATTTTGTGCTGTGTGTATATCATCATGATACTGAGGTTCAAAAAAATCAGTCCTATTAACTGATGAACGCATTACAATGGCCCGAATGCCTGATTCATGCATTGCTGCAATTGTACCGTTAAAGTTGTCCTCTTTGCCCCGTAATGCGATTTGACTGTCAACAGTAGTTGTAACACCTGACATTTGCATCTCATATAAAGCCAACTTAGATGCAACATAACAAGTTTCTTCATTCATAAATTGACGAAGTTTATTAGGGAATCTTTCTGATGCTTTGCCGCTCACATTGACAAAAGATTCATCGCCCATACCTCTGCCTAAAGCTGCAATAAGATGTGAATGCGAATTCACAAAACCTGGCATTAATATATTTCCTTTAGCATCAATTGTTTTTGCTCCAATATAATGACAATCATCCATTGAGCCGACATCAGTAATGTGACCATTGACAATACTGATAAATCCTCGACTATTATCTAGGTTGCCAATAATTGTATTCTTATTGTCCATTGTAATGATAATGGCATTTGTAATAAGTAAGTCTACTTCAGGCATATGCAAATTCCTTTTATGGTAAAGTCATTGTAATCAAATTAAATAAATTTGTATGTTATTTATAAATAAAAAGGGATCAGCGTTATGAGTGAAGGACAAACAGGTGAGGAGGCCTGGCTGCATGAAAAAGGAGTCAGCGATGCACTTGTTAATCAATATAAATCACAGATTTTAGATTTTATTTCTAACAAAGATTCGCATATGGCTTATTTAATGTCACGAAGAAATAATGGTGAAGAAATCATGAGGCCTGTAGGTACCTTTGTCAGTGATTGGACTGTTGAAACATTAACGCAGCACGTCCAACCGAAAACAAAGCATATTATGAAAGATGCAAATGTTGGGTATCTTTGGGTAGGCAAAAACACAAGAGATGAAGGTCTTTGGAATCCACACGTAGTCTGGATGCATGGTCTAGCAGAAGTAATTACAGATCAAAATTATGTATCAGAATTTTATAAACGAAGACAAAGAAGAACAGGGATTGGTGTTGTGCATCATGATGATGGCAAGACGCTGCATTACGTAATCAAAACAATACCAAAATATGTACGTGCTGAAGGATGGCATGGGCGAAATGCTATCGTTATTAAGAATTTTTAATTGTTCTGTTTAATGTCGGCTTATCTGCCAGCATAAATGCTATTGACCCAATACCAGCTAGAATAGCAAGTATTACAAATCCAGTAGTATAACTTCCTGTAATATCTGCTAAATAACCAGCAAATAATGGTCCAGATGTAATGGCTATCGTAATGCCTAATGAAGAAAATCCCATAATTGTCCCATAATGCTTTGTGCCAAAATAGTCCGCTCGTATTGCCATCATCAATGGACCGCGTGTGCCCCAAGCGAATCCATGCATGATTGCAAATATAACCGTTGCGATTGTTGAATCAAAAAATGCTAATAACAACATTGCTGTACAATGCATTGCCATACAAATCATTATAATAATTTTTTTATTATATATATCGCCTAGTGATGCTCCTATAAGCTGACCTACTGCTTGCATTATAGTCATTAATGACACTATGAGTGCAGCGGATTGGATAGACATGCCTCCACCTTCAGTTAGATGAAGTATAAGGTGCGCAATAATCGTTGAGACAATAAGTAGTGCTGAGCTATGACCAATAGTTAGCATCCAAAATGCTTTAGTTTTTAATGCTTCCATTGCAGTGAAGTCTTCATCTGAATTAATCATCGTTGATTGGTTTTGTGGCTCATCTTCATTGAGGGGAATTCCATCAGGTATTTGATCTTTGTCTTCAGGTTTATGATGGATCATTGATGAAAGAGGCAATCCAATCAAAAGAATAATTCCTGCTGAAATAAGCGCATTGTTTCGCCATCCAAATGTATCCATTGAAAACACCACAATTGGAATAACAAGGCCTCCAATTGAAAAGCCAAACTGCATTATCCCCAGTGCTCTTGAACGTTTTTTCCTAAACCAATTTACGATTGCAGCATTTGTAGTCAAGGGTCCTGCTAGACTTGCTCCAATTGAAATTACGAAGTATGAAGCATAAAATGCAAATAGTGAATCAAGTCGGCTAAAAGCAATAAAGCCAATTGCAAATATCAACATGCCAATTCGCAATAATACTTTTGGTCCGTATCTATCCACTGCCCAGCCTTGAATTGGACCGAGTAGGCCTGACTCGATACGAGTTAAAGCAAACGCACCGGATAATAGTGCAAGGCTCCAGCCGTACTCGTCACGTAAAAACACAGCATATGCTCCAAATGCTTGTATGTGCAAAGCAGCAAATAAGACTGATATGCCTGAAGCGGAAAGGACTACCCACCAACCATAGAAAATTTGTTTTTTAAAAATATTGCTACTCTTTTCTTGTATGTATGCTCAATCAGTATCAGTTAACCTGTATTTGGGTTGCATTGCTTATTTTTTCTATAAATAATGCATCGCTTTTAAAAACAGAAAATTCTGTTCCTGCTGATGCCCAGATTTCATCATAATCAAATAAGTCTTCATCTATAAATGTTTGTACTTTCTTTAAATGTCCAACAGGGGGAACGCCACCAATATGAAATCCTGTTTGCTTTAGAACAAATTCAGCATCTGCCTTTGATAATTTTATACTCGTTATTTTTTCAAATAATTCAGTGTTTACTCGATTTTTACCAGACACTAAGATCAATATTGCATTATTGGATTCAACCTCTCTAAAAATTAGCGATTTAACTATTTGCCCAACTGTAACTCCACTTACGTTTGCAGCTTCTTCTGCTGTTTTTGTTGTTTGTACTCGAGTGACTATTTCGCCATCAAAGTTGTTTTGTGTTAACACTCTATGCACTCTTTCAACATATTTATCCATGTGATTTCCTTGTATTTATAGAAAATGTGAATATTTATATTTTTGATCAATATCTCTGGATAAAGTAGCTTTAAAATAACTTTATATAAATAAAATATAATCTTTTTAGTTAAAAATGAATAATCAACAACATGATCACACAAATGCATTAATTCATGAGTCAAGCCCGTACTTGTTGCAGCACGCACATAACCCAGTCAACTGGATGCCTTGGACTGAAGCCTCTTTGAAGCAAGCACAAGATGAAAATAAACCCATTATTTTAAGCATTGGTTACTCAGCTTGTCATTGGTGTCATGTTATGGAACATGAGAGCTTTGAAAATAATGATATTGCATCGTTCATGAATGAGCATTTTATCTGCATTAAGGTTGATAGGGAAGAGCGGCCAGATATTGATCAAATATATATGTCGGCAGTCCAGTTAATGACAGGTCATGGTGGTTGGCCATTAAATTGTATTTTATTGCCTGATAAAAGACCTTTTTGGGGTGGCACATATTTTCCTGCTGATGCATGGCAAAAGAATCTTATCGAAATTGTTAAGTTATTTAACAACAACTTACCACAAGTTGAAGAATACGCAGAAAAGCTAGCTGCTGGTATTGCAGGCACCGACCTTATTCCTAAACAATCAATTCCTGATAATTTTTCAATTCAAACCTTACATAATATGGTCGAAAACTGGCAAAACGATTTTGATTATGATTTTGGAGGTTTTGGGTCAGCACCTAAATTTCCAATGCCTGTCAGTCTCTCTTTTCTCTTAGAGTATTCTTCTTTAACGCAAAATTCAAAAATTCAAGAATTTATATTTTCTACTTTACATAATATAGCTAACGGAGGCATCTATGACCATGTTGGAGGTGGGTTTGCTAGATATTCAACTGATAAAATCTGGAAGGTCCCACATTTTGAAAAAATGTTATACGATAATGCGCAATTAGTTAGTCTTTATAGTCATGCTTTTTCTTTGAAGCAAGACCCTGTATTTAAATCAGTCGTCATGCAAACGTTGCAATTTATTGAAAGAGAGATGACTGCGCCTACAGGACTCTTTTTTTCTGGATTAGATGCTGATAGTGAAGGGGAAGAAGGAAAATATTATATTTGGGATCAAAATGAACTTGAAAGTATTATAGGTCCTGATTATGAGTTGTTTTCATCATTTTATAATGTCAATGAGCATGGTTATTGGCAAGATAGCTCAGATGGTATTCGTCAGTATATCCTTTTACGAAGAGATAATGACGCAGATATCATCAAAGAATTTAATATTGACAAAGATTCACTGCAAAAAAAAGCTGCTGGATGGCAATCATTATTACTTGAAGAGCGCGAGAATAGAATTCGCCCCGGACTAGATAATAAGCACTTAGTTTCTTGGAACGGACTAATGTGCAAAGGCTATCTCGATGCTTATTTTGCATTCAATGATGATTTATATCTAGAACGTGCTCTGAAGAATGCAACGTATGTAATGGATAATTGTTTGGTAGATGATGGTAAGCTTATGCACACTTTTTCTAAAAACAGTAACGGCACAATAGATGGTTTTTTGGAAGACTATGCTGCATGGATTGCTGCTCTTATACGGCTTTATGAAGCCACTTTTGATGAACGATGGTTGCAATATGCAGGCCAATTGACAAAGTATGTCACCAAAAACTTTTTTGATAACACAACAGGAATGTTTTATTTTACAGAAGGAGTAAGCCAAGAGCTTATAGTTAGAAAGACTGAGGTATTTGACACTGTTATGCCTTCCTCTAATTCAATTATGGCTAATAATTTATTTGTCTTAGGGACTATCTTAGATGATGATAGTTACATCAATATGTCAAAGCAAATATTAAGTAATAGTATTGTACAAATGGAAAAGTTTTCGAGTGCTTTTTCAAATTATGCTTCGTTACTGTTAAAATTTACTTACCCTTTTTATGAAATTGCAATAACTGGAGCAGCTGCTCATTCCCTCAATTTAGATATTAGCAAAACTTATTTACCTAATAAAATAATCATTGGAGCAACTAGTAGCAGCACTCTTGAATTATTAGCAGGAAAGTTCGAAGAGGGGCAAAATCTCATTTATGTTTGCAAAGATAAAGTTTGCGATTTACCAACCGCAGATCCTTATAAAGCAATAGAACAAATTCAATCAACATAACCAATAGTTATTTTATGTCTTTAATAAGATGGACTGTATCTGAGCAATCTATTGGAAAACTTAAATTCTCCGACCCATAAATAATTATTATCATATAAAACTGTACCTGGCCAAAACAAACTCCCTTTTCCGATTTCTGGGACTTCTCTATTTTCTGAACTAATTACAGTGTTGAAAGTTTGACCTGAGAGAGCAGTATTAATATCAGTCCAAATAGCCACTTTATTATTTCCAGTATCTGCTACAAAAAGCATATTGTTTGACAGATTAACTCCTTCAGGCAAATTGAATACACCGGGACCACCGATCTTTATGCCAGTGGCATTTGAAGAGAGTTGATCTATATTAAATAAGGTAATGGTATGGTTTGTGGTAGAAGTTACAGCTAAATATTTTCCATCAGATGACATTCGTGTTGGGCTAGAAAAATTAAGCGTAAATTTAGGGTTGGATGTTTTGTCAGGTATGCCTTCCCATATGTATATCTTGTTTGCATCTTTGTCTCCAACATAAAGATAGCGATCATCAATTGCAATGCCTCTGATTTCCTGAAATTGCGCAGTACCAATGCTATCTACATATGTTTTATCAGGTAAATTTGTACCGTCAGGAATTGATTCAAATATATAGATTCCTTTTTTGCCGCCAAGGACAAAGTTGTCTTCCCACAATGCATTGTCCCACGGTGCTTCAGGCATTGTATAAACAGCATCAGGATGCACGCCGCTTTCATCTGGTCTGTTGTGCCATAAATATAATTTTTTATCAAAATCTGAGGATACTAATAAGTTGGTTCCGTCAGACGCCGCAACAGGATTACCAATAATATAGTTTTCGACAAGGGTATTGGTGTCTAAATCCGGACTCCCAATAGCAAAATCAGGATCTTGGTCAGATCGCGTTGGTATGGTGTTATATACTACAACTTTGTTTCCGTTACCAGTTGAGATATACAGCTTGTCTCCAGCAGCAGCTATGCCTGGATAATCACCTGATGTAAAGTTATATCCGTCGACTGTTAAGCTTGGTTCACTTAGATTGCTTGTAGGCATCGTGTCATATATATAAAGAGTGCTACCGAATAGAGCTAATCGCCCATCATCTAGAAATGTTCCTCGATACCAACCGCCTCTTGGATCTGCTCTATCATACATAAAAAAGCTATACATTGTTTCATCGTTCGTTGGGAATGTATTGAATACGTAAGTACCGATTTCTGAAGAACTGCTTGCCTTTGAATTATGATCTCCCACCATGAAAAATTCACCGTTGCTTGTTAGTTGCCTAGGTGTACCAAAGTCTCCATTTCCTGTTAGTAAAATATCTGCTGATTGATTATTAGATGTTGGGAAAGTATTCCAAATTAAAACAGAACCTGCCCCTGTATTCGTAATTGCGAGCTTTGATCCATCTGTCCAAATGCCCCATGGCCACTTCACTGTCTTTTTTGTAGGTTGCCCAGGTGGTCCATTATTTTTAATTATAATATCAGCTGCTTGTGCATTGTTTGTGGGAAATGAGTTCCATATGAGTATTCTATCATTATATGTATCAGTGACTACTAATTTGTTTTTAGCAAGACTGACACTAATGGGCCAATTCATCTGGCTCGGGCTATCACCTGGATTATTTGTGTTAAAATTCGTTTGTCCAAGAACAATATCAGGTTCGGTATTTGCTGATGGTAGTGAATTCCATATCAGGACTCTATTGTTGAATGTATCTGCTAGCACTAACCTAACACCATCTGAGGTTATGCCAGAATTCCTGTTGAATGATAAGCCTCCACCTGTTTCATTAAAGTCAAATGCAGACAAGACAATATCAGCGCTTTGACGATTTTTAAAAGTACCACTTGTAGCACCTGTTGCAGCACGGTATGTAGTATCAACTGTTTTAATGGAAACTATTTCATTTGGATCTCTGAATGTACCTTGAGGGCTGATTTGCCCACCAGGTGGGGGAGGGGCAGGATACCCAGCAGAAGTTGGTGGTAATGGTTGTCCACCAGGTGATGGTGGTACAGGATACCCAGCTGAAGTTGGTGGTAATGGTTGCCCGCCAGGTGATGGTGGCACAGGATACCCAGCTGATGTTGGGGGTAATGGTTGCCCGCCAGGCGGGGGAGGAGCAGGATACCCAGCTGATGTTGGGGGTAATGGTTGCCCTCGACCATACTGTGGTGGCTGTCCTGGCATCATAGGTGCTCCTGGTCCACGTGGCCCTTGCATGAAGGCCATGCATGGACCTATTGCATTAACTTCTTGCTGTGTTGGCTGAGACATACGTAACTGATAATATCTTTGCTCACCAAGAACCTGAATTAAACAACCTTTCAGCTGAGGCTCTTCGATTGTAAAGATATTCTGAGCGCCGCCCATTTGCTGAGGAGGTTGACCTGGCATCATAGGCGTTCCTGGCGCCTGAGATGGTTGCCTTCCTCCTGGTGGTTGAAACGCTTGCATAAGCGGAGCACAAGGACCTAGCATATTTATTTCTTGCTGTGTTGGTTGCATCATTCTGAGCTCTAAATATCTTTGTTCTCCAAAGACTTTAATTAAGCATCCTTTAAGAGCAGGATCTTCAACCAGAAAAATGTTTGTGCCAGCTTGAGGCTGGGCTTGTCCTTGAGGCGGTCCTATGGGAGGACTTTTAGTAGGCTGATTGGTAGTATTTGATGTGGGTTGATTAGTTTGAGATTGATTATTCTCGTCAGCGTTGCCACTGCAACTCACGCAAAATATTAGCGAAGCTATAATGATATTTTTTATAAGCATGGAGTTAGTGAATCTCATATTAATTTCTCCAAGAATACAGTATAGGTTGAGGACAAAGAAAAAAACAATAGCATGAATTAATACAACTCACGCTATTGTTTAATTTTAAATCAAGATTGTTTTATTTAAAAACTTTTGAATCTTTTTTAGCAGCGTACCAAATAACTAAACCGAAAGTTATTTTATTAACAAAATCTGCTAAGTTGTAGATTATATTTAAAGTTTCACTATCTCCTGATCCGAAATAGGTTATTGCGTAACCAATAGGATAAATTGCCCATCCAACAGTTACAATGTATTTCATTGCATTAAATGCCATTTGACTTGCAGCATTCTTTGAAGCTGCATTAATTTTAGCGGCTTCTCCTGCAAAGATTGCATACACGATATATAACCAACCTGCCATACCAATGACGAAACCTACGCTTGTATTGATGATTTCAGTCTCACCGAGATATCCACCTATTAGCATCACTAATGAGGCAATCAAAAGCTCCCAGAAAAGCCTTGCTTTTACAGCAGTAACTGCTGCTAAAATCAAGTAAAATTCTACAATTTGCAAAGGTACAGTGATTAACCAATCAATGTATCTATATACAGTTGGAGATTCTCCAGTACTAATCCATATGCCCCTCATGTATAGGTAGTGCCAAAAAGCTATACCACAAACAAGACCAGCTACAGTAACAGCAGTTCTCCATTTTCCTTCGACATCAAATCTTTCAAGAAAAAAGAAAACAGTTGCGGCCAACATAGCAGCTGTTACAAGCCAGAAGGTCATTCCTGCGTAATCATCAATTGCGATAATTGATTCCATAATTCCTCCAGTTCAAAATTAAAGCTGTTATTAACTCCTAATGTGGAAAATAATAACTATGGAATATATTATTTAATTAATCCTTAGGGGCCATACTTATGAAAAAGAATTTTGTAGATATATATTTAATTAAGTTGATCATGTTTTAACTACATATTTATCTAATATGGAGCAGTATGTTGTCGCCATACTTTATTTGAATCTTGTGGCTCCCCGACCTAGACTCGAACTAGGAACCTTAGAGTTAACAGCTCTCTGCTCTACCGATTGAGCTATCGGGGAACGCTGTTTTAGTATACTGAAGAGGCTTGCTTAAGACAAGATGTTCGTTAGGGCGTTCGATGTGCTGACTCTTGCAGAATGTATATCTAAATAAAATATCTTACAAAAGCTGTGATTAGACATGCAGCAGAAATTCCTATCAATAATGAATTTGTTTTATTATAAATAAAATATGCTGCTGCTATGCCAATCAATCTCACATCAATTAAAAAGGATTTATCTATTTCAAAAAGTTGCTGCGCCATGACTAATGTTAAAAATGGCAGGGGCAGTTTTTGAATAAGCTTAGAATCTATTGATGAGAATGAATTAGATAATGTTGCTCCAAATAATTTTTGTAGATAACAAATTACATTGACCAATATGATTCCTTGCCAAATGCTCATGATGAAACACCTTGCTTTATAAATAAATGAATTGGTAATATTGCTACCACGGCAGTACCGATTAATGCATAATTGAATCCAAATAAGCTACCTAAAACTATGGCAGTCATTAATGATAAAAATATTCTGACAGAATCAGTGCGATTATCAATTTGTCGCATGACTAAAATTAAAAACAACAGGCCCATGCCTGCATCAAGGCCCATAGACGTTATTGAAGGCAACATTTCTCCAGCAAGATAACCAATAAATGTCCCAATGTTCCAGAATGTTGCGAGTAATATCCCAGTCCACCAAAATGAGCTAAGTGCAATTTTATTATCTTTTATAGGCATGCTGACCGCTGTAGTTTCATCAATTGATAAATAAGCAAAAAAGGGTAGGGTTTTTTTACTTACACGAAATCTGCTGTTTAAAGTAAACGCGTATACTGCATTTCGTGCTCCTACAAGCACCGCAGCAATTAATGCAGCTATGATGCCTTGAGTAGTGAATAAAAGCACAAAAGTAAATTGTGATGCGCCGGTTAATGCAAATAATGAAAGTGATTGTGTTTGCCAAAGAGACAAACCTGCCTCTTTGGATATAAGACCAAAGGTCACTGCTATAATGCCAATGCCAAGACCAATTGAGAGTGCTTCAGAAATAATTTTATTATTCATAAAGAAATTTCTCATTATCTAATATATTTGCTGGGCATGAACTATGCCTGCCAAACATTTTAGTTCTATTTTTTGCAAATAATTTATAAAGAGTGTTTATGGCTGGGTCTGGCAAAAATAATAAACCTCTAAATATATAAAGAATGCCTGTTAAATTTCTAATAACTAATTTAACGGCTGCACCTTTTTCAAAAATTTCATCGCCTTGGATGATGACCAAAGATTCAAAATTTATTGAGTCAATTTGATTTGTCAACCCTAGTCTTTTTTGTGCATATTTAGATGATAGCGGGCTTATATAAAAACTAATTTTTGAATGGTTTATTACGAAAGGGACCCATGCTGTGCAAAAAGGGCAAAGTTCATCAAAAAAAATTATGTTTTGATATTTTTGTTTTTCCATTTTTTCAATTTAACAAACAAATTATTATTAATTAACAAAAAAAATATTTAATATATGAATGGAGATACTATGAAAACTGCTTTGATTACTGGCGCAACTAATGGAATTGGATTATATACTGCAAAAAAAATTGCAGCTAAAAATTACACTACAATTATTCATGGTCGCTCTCAAGATTTATTAGATCAAGTTTGCAATGACATTATTGAAGATACTGGCAATGAAAATGTTTTAAGTGTTCAAGCAGATTTTAGCAATTTAAATGAAGTCAGGGACATGGCTTCAGAGATTTCAAACAGATATCTTAGCTTAGATGTTCTCGTTAATAATGCAGGAGCAACATTTACTGAAAGAACAGAAAGTAGCGCTGGTAATGAATTAACTTTAACTATTAATTACTTAGCTCCTTTTTTATTAACCGATTTACTTTTACCATTACTGCGTCAAGATGCAGCTTCAGCTTCGCATGCTAGAATTGTCAACGTTTCAACGTTAGGCAATAGTGATGATGCCGAAGTCCCAAATGAGTCTAGTATTTATTGGAAAGATATGCAAACTAGCGAAAGATATAGCTTGATAAAGGCTTACTGGAGAAGCAAAGTGCTTTTAAATACTTTTACATTTCATTTAGCAGATTTGGAAAAAGCTAACTATGTTAATGTCAATGCCGTGCACCCAGGTACAATCATCACTAACATGACTAAAAATATAGCAACTTTAGGCTTGATTGATGATATATCGAAGCTTGATAATGTTGCTCATGGTGGGGATAGATTGCTTAATTTAGCTATATCAGAGGAATTAGAAGAAATTACTGGGCAGTTTTTTACAGATAAACAGAAAGAGCTAAAAAATGAAAGCCCTGATGTTGAAAGCAGAGAGAGATTGTGGCAAATTACCCAAGAGCTAATAGCTAGAAAATAGCGCTATCTATTTGTCATCCTGCTTATTTTCTTCCATTTCTTTAAGTTGTCTATCAAAATCCATTTTTGTATAAGTGCCAATTAGTACAATTGCAGTAATTAATGTACCAAATGAGCCAACTATATACTCAATTCCGGTAAAGTTCACTTTCGAACCTCCATGAGGATTCCATATCCGATTATTGATGGGACCCAAATCCCAACAAAAATTCCTTCTAGCTTCATGTCATCTCCAAAGAACCAAAGACTTATAGAGAAGAGAAATGATAAAAATG
>JBJKVL010000001.1:0-299129 GCA_045562675.1 Dehalococcoidia bacterium | reverse complement strand
TTTTATTTTATTAATCAGATATGATTAAATTATAGGGTCAATTTAATTTAATCAACTTAAGATTATTTTTTTTAGAGAAAAGAATTATCATGCCAAAGCCTACAGCATTCCTCAATGGAGAATTTACAGAATTAGAAAATGCAAAAATTAGTATTGTGACTCATGCTTTTAATTACGGCACAGGGGTCTTTGAGGGCATAAGAGGAAATTGGAATGAGAAAAAAAACCAGCTTTATATATATAAACTAGAAGAACACGTAAATAGAATTATTAAGAGTGCTAAAATCATGCGCCTTGAACCTAAATATACCAAGGAAAAGATGGTTGATATCATCATAGATTTAGTCAAGAAAAATGATTATAAAGAAGACATATATATACGTCCAATTATTTACAAATCATCAGAAGTTGTTGGGGTCAAAATGCATGATTTAGATGATGAATTTTTAGTATACATTGTTCCTTTTGGAGATTATCTCGATCCTAGCAAAGGAATTCATTGTGGAACCTCTTCTTTCAGAAGAATAGATGATTCAATGATCCCAGTTAGAGCCAAAGTTACTGGCCTGTATGTTAATAATTCAATGGCTAAAACTG
Source organism: Dehalococcoidia bacterium (assembly GCA_045562675.1). Taxonomy (GTDB): domain Bacteria; phylum Chloroflexota; class Dehalococcoidia; order UBA2979; family UBA2979. The sequence goes on along the minus strand of JBJKVL010000001.1, from coordinate 298,532 downwards.
AGGCATATTTAAATGGATACGATGAAGCTATAATGCTTAATATGGATGGTCATGTTTCTGAGGGCACTGGTGAAAATATCGCAATTATCAAAGACCAAACAATAATCAGTCCAACTGTTTCAGATAATATCCTTGAAGGACTTACACTAGAAACTGCACTAGATATAGCAGAAAAAAGTCTTCACTTAAACATTGAAAGAAGGACTATAGATAGATCTGAATTATACATAGCCGATGAAGTTCTCATGACTGGTACAGCAGCACATATCACACCAGTCGTTAGTATTGATAAAATAAATATTGGCACAGGGCAACCAGGAGCAGTAACAAAAAAGATGCAAGAAAAATATTTTTCAATCATCAAAGGTGAAGATGATTCTTATTCCGATGACTTAACTAAGATATATTGATAAGAATTAATATGTTTTGTTAGGTAAACATTTGAATAAAATTAGACCAAATAAAAATTACATAGACATTTTTAGTATTTTTTTCTTAATATTGCCAGTAACATTTTCCTTGCTCTTCATTTACATTTTAAGTGAATTAACTTCTAGACAAACTATTTTATTGTTAATACTGATATTTATTATATTTATTACTTCGTTATATTTTTTATATCTAACCATAGCTTTTTATAATTTACATTATTCAATAGATAAAGATAAAATAAGTATTTTTTTTGGAATACAAAAGTTTTTGATTCCCTTAAAAAATATCACAAAACTAGAGGTATTTAATACAAAACAATTAAAAGATAATAATCGAGGTATACATTTTTTTAGAAATTTTTTTGGCAAAACAATAATTAATAGAGATGCTGCATTATCATTTATTATTAAAAATAAAAATAATGAAATTTTATTAATTCATACATTAAACAAAAAATATCTCATTTCTGTCAGGTCTTATCAAGAAATCCGTCGATCAATTGCTACATATAATATTTTAAGTTCAAAAAAAGATAATAAAGAGATTAAAATCAATAGAATTAATAAGTTTTACAAACTATTTGATAGAAATTTTTTTAATACAACCTCATTAACTATATTTAGTCTTATCGCTGTATTAATTATTGCAAAACAAAAACTGCAAAAAGCTCCAGAAATAATATCTGCAAATTTTCCATTTAAACATTTCAGTAATTTGCCTGAGTATATTGATAAAGATATTATTTCAGAGCTATACATGATTCTAATTATTGCATTTGCATTGAACATATTTTTATCTTTTTTACTCACTTATCTTTTTGGCAAAGGCTACAAAACAATACAATTCTTAACAATTTTAATGAATCTTAGCATTATGATTATTATGATTTATTCTATTAGCCCTCAAGAGTAAGTATATGAAAAATTATTTCAGAAATAAAAAATCTATTTTATTAATTCTTTTAATAGTCCCATTTTTATCAAACTCAGCTTGTATTGAAAAAATAGATAATGACAATAGTACCAACTCAGGCTTTTCTAATAAAATAAATTTTACTGAAGCGCCAATTATTCAGATGAATCAAGATATGGAAAATAACTTTAAAATCGACATGCAAGATAAAGATATTCAAGAAATTATTGAAATTGCAGGTTGTATCAATAGAATGTATGACTGTCAAGAAAATAAGGAGGAGGCTGGTAAAGCAATAATTTTCATGGGCGAAAGCAACAATAAAGTATTTATTAAGCCATTAATTGATATTTTATGGGTCAATGCTGATTTGAAAAATGTTATTAATCAATCATTGATCAAGTTAACAAATCAAGATATTTTTTCATCTAAAAACTGGGAAAAATGGGCAAATTCAGAATTGACATTGGAAATACCTGACAATTATTTGAAAATAAAATCTGATATTTTTAGCAAATTGGATAAAAATTATTCATTAATTTTTCAAAACAAATATAATCAAAAGATTGATCTAAGCAAGATAAATTGGATAGGCTCAACATCTAATGCGATACCTGCCTTAAATAATCCAAAATTGATTTCAAAGAATGAAGAAGCATACTTAAATAGCGATGATATTATTTTAGGTCTTAATCTAGAAGGAAATGAAACAGCTTTTCCACTAAAAATTATCAAATGGCATGGTGTAATTAATCAAAAAATAAATAACCAAACTTATTCAATCATTTTTTGTCCCACGTCAAATTCGCTCACTGCTTATAAAGGCGATCTAGGCTATCTCAGCTTTTCAAGTTTGTTTCTTGAAGACAGCTGCCTAATAAAAAATAGTGAAGGAATATTGATTGATGCTGAAACTGGAATTTTTGGTGATAACAAAAAGTTAGAAAGAATTCCAATAATGCAAACAACTTGGACATTCTGGAAAAATTATTATCCTAATTCAAAAGTCTTATCGAAAAACACTGGAGTAATCATTGATTATGATGAACTAGTACCGGCATGGGTAGATTTGATTAACCCTGACAACTTAGTAAAAGAAATGACAAAATACACAAGCAATGATAGCTTTAATACTTATGTAAAATATGATTATATGAGTAATAATGCAGAAATTATGTTATATAGAGTTTATGATTATAGAATTATTTACCAAAACCTAGGTTCTAAAAAATTTATTACAATAGTACTTGATAATGGAATTGGTGCTAGAACTTTCTTTGCTCCACCAGAAGAAATTACTCAAATTTCTTACACATCAAAAAATGGTTGGTTAGCTAGAGATTCTGAAAATATTTATTGGTTTATCAGTGATAATGGATTAATTAATCAAGATGATAGTTCATTTTATTCAGAAATTGCAAATTATATTTCTTATAAAAAAATACCCTAAAGTATTGATTGCTAGCCATTTGAATACGATACTTTAGTAGTTATGTATGAATATAAGTATAACAAAAGATTTTTCTCAATTGACGTAGCGTTGTATGACGCTTCTCTCCTAGTGCCTGTCTTATTGTAAAAGGCGCTCAGCAATGCTGGAGCGCTATGAACCTACCATATTAGGTTTATGGGCTTTGGGTAATGAAGGGATAAGTAAAATGATAGGTGCAGATATAGTACTAGAATCTTTGAAAAAAGCAAAGGTAGACACTCTTTTTGGTTATCCAGGAGGCGTTGTCCTCCCATTATATGACAGATTTCCGTTTCATAAAGAAATAAAACACATTTTGGTTAGACATGAACAAGCAGCTGGACATGCAGCAGATGCTTATGCAAGAGTATCCGGTAAAATAGGTGTTGCTCTAGCTACATCTGGTCCAGGAGCAACAAATCTAGTAACTGCCGTACAAAATGCAATGATGGACTCAATCCCAACGTTATTTATTACTGGAAACGTTGCTCGTAATTTAATTGGTAAAGATGGCTTTCAAGAGGCTGATGCCACTGGAATATTTATGCCAACAGTTAAACATAATTACTTGGTTACTAATGCATCTGATTTAGCACCTACATTTGCTGAAGCAATTCATATTGCTACTACTGGTCGACCTGGCCCAGTACATATTGACATACCTAAAGATGTTTTTTTAGAGGAAGCAGATTTTAATTGGCCTGAAGAAATTAACCTTAGAGGTTATAAATTAAATCAAGATTTAAATGAAGAATCGATTAAAGATGCTATTAGCATCATCAATCAGTCTGAAAAACCAATTATTTTTGCTGGTCATGGCATAATTATTTCAAACACACACAAATTGCTTCAAAAACTTTCTGAAAAAGCAGATATTCCTGTTATAACGACGTTGCTTGGAATTGGTTCAATGCCAACGGATCATTCACTTCATTATGGATGGATGGGAATGCATGGGACATATTACGCAAATCATGCTGCCTCTAATGCAGATACAATCATTGCATTAGGAATGCGAATGGATGATAGAGCACTGGGAAGATTTGCAGATCTAAATCCAAATGCAAAAATTGTTCATATAGATATAGATCCAGCTGAACATGATAAAAATTTAAAAGCTACAGTTCCAGTTGTTGGTAATTTATCAGAAATATTACCAGAAATTACAAATGAGATTGATGAAACAAATCATGCTGAATGGATTAACTGGATAAATGATCTGAAAAAAAATCATTCTGATTCTATGGCAATTCCTGATACATCTGAACTATCTGTTCAATTTGTTGTAAATCAAATCGCTAAAGAAAACAAAAAAAACAAATTAGTTGTTGTAACAGGAGTTGGACAACATCAAATGTGGGCTGCGCAACATATGAATATTTCAGAACCAAGACAGCTAGTAACTTCTGGAGGATTAGGTACTATGGGGTTCGAAGTACCTGCTGCATTAGGTGCACAAGTAGCTGATCCAAAAGCAACAGTATGGTCAATCTGTGGTGATGGTGGTTTTCAAATGACTTTTCAAGAGCTTGCCACAATTGTTGATGAAAAATTACCTATAAAATTTGCAATTATGAACAATGGATTTTTAGGAATGGTTAGGCAATGGCAAGAATTGTTTTATCAGGAAAATCTAGTTGATGTCAATATGAGTCAACCAGATTTTCTTAAAATTGCGGAAGCATATGGAATCCAAGGAATCGAAGTTACAAAAAAAGATCAAGTCATTGATGCAATCCAGAAAGCCAACTCAATTAATGGTCCAGTTTTAATTGATTTTAAAGTAGAAACAGATGGGAATGTTTGGCCAATGGTGCCCGCTGGTGCTGCTTTAAACGAAACAGTTGAATCCGCAAAGGAACTATAAAGTGAAGCATACTGTTGTTGCCTTAGTTGAAGATAAACCAGGAGTTCTAAATCGTGTAGCTTCATTATTCAGAAGAAGAGGGTTTAATATAGACTCGTTAGCAGTTGGAACTACGCATGAGCCTGGTGTTTCAAGAATGACAATTGTCATTGAAGGTAATGAGAATATTGCTGATCAACTTGAAAAGCAACTATTCAAGCTTATTGACGTAATAAAAGTTGAAAACTTTACCAATCAAAATGCAATTATGCGTGAGCTTGCTTTAATTAAAGTCAAAGCAAGCACTCAAAATAGAAGAGAAATATTAGATATATTAGAAGTTTTTAGAGCACAGCCAATTGACTTATCTACTGCAAGCTTAGTGATTCAAATAGTGGCTCATAGAGACACGATTGATGCTTTAATTGAAAATTTATCAAGGTTCGGAATTTTAGAAATGGTCCGTACTGGAAGAATTGCAATGCGAAGAGGCTATACAACTACCACAGACGAGGTTTTAGATGAGAAAGATAATTATTCAACAAATTTTCATTCTCAGCTTGGAAGATTATCTAATGGTAATTTTCCATTTGTAAGTGATTAAAATTTAGGAGGATTTTATGGCTACAATTTATTATGAAGATGATGCAGATTTATCTGTTATAAAAAATAAAAAGATAGGTATTATTGGTTACGGCTCTCAAGGTCATGCACATGCATTGAACTTAAAAGATTCAGGCGCACAAGTGTCAGTAGGCTTGTATCCTAATTCACCATCAAAAGCAATAGCTGAAAAAGATGGTCTAACAGTAGGTACTGTAGATGAAGTAGCAAAAGATTCAGATATTATAATGATATTAGTTCCTGATCAAATTCAAAAGCAAGTGTTTGACGATCATATCGCACCTTATCTCGATCCTGGTAATACAATAATGTTCGCACATGGTTTTAATATTCATTTTTCACAAATTGATGCACCCAAAGATATCGATGTGTCAATGATTGCTCCGAAGGGCCCAGGACACTTAGTTAGAAGGGTTTATACAGAAGGAAAAGGGGTTCCCGCTTTGGTAGCTATTCATCAAGATGCATCTGAGTCAGCTCTTGCAACTGCACTAGCCTACGGGAAAGGCATAGGTTCAACTAGAGCTGGTATTTTAGAAACAACGTTTCAAGAAGAAACTGAAACAGATCTATTTGGAGAACAAACTATTCTATGTGGAGGTGTAACATCATTAGTCAAGGCTGCATATGAAACATTAGTTGAAGGTGGCTACCAACCTGAATCAGCATATTTTGAAACTTTGCATGAGCTAAAGTTAATTGTTGATTTAATGTATGAAGGTGGTATGGAATATATGCGATACTCTGTCTCTGAAACTGCTGAATACGGAGATTATACAAGAGGGCCAAGAGTTGTAGATCAATCTGTAAAAGATGAAATGAAAAAAATATTAGATGAAATACAAACTGGTGAATTTGCTCGTGAATGGATAGTAGAAAATCAAGCTGGGCAACCTAGATTTCGGGCTTTAAGAGAAAAAAATCTTAAACATCCTATAACAAATATTGGTAAAGAAATTAGAGCTATGATGGGTTGGTTAAATCAGAAGTAATTTTGGTTTGAATTTAAGGAAATAAAATGTCATCAGAAAAAATATATATATTTGATACGACACTTAGAGATGGTGAGCAATCTGCCGGAATTGGCTTTACTAAAGAAGATAAGTTGCAAATTGCTCATGCTTTAAAAAGGTTAAATGTAGATATTATTGAAGCTGGATTCCCTGCATCATCTCAGGGTGATCTAGAAGCAGTTTCTGCAATAGCAAAAGAAATTAAAGGTCCGGTAATTTGTGGACTAGCACGAGCTAATGAAAATGACATCAATGCAGTTTGGCAAGCTGTTCAATCTGCTGAAAGTCCAAGGATTCATGTATTTCTTTCTTCAAGTGATATACATTTGGCCCAACAGCTAAGAAAAAACAAAGAAGATGTACTCGAAATGGCTCGTAGTTCTGTAGCTCAAGCTGCAAAATATTGTTCAGATGTAGAATTTTCTCCAATGGATGCAACAAGATCGGAAGCAAATTTTGTATATCAACTCGTTCAAGCTGCAATTGAAGAAGGAGCAACAACAATCAATATTCCAGATACAGTTGGTTATGCAATTCCTGAAGAATTTGGAAATTTTATTAAATCATTAAAGGAAAATGTCAAAGATATTGATAAAGCAAGAATTTCTGTACATTGTCAAAATGATTTGGGTATGGCCACAGCAAACTCAATTGCTGGAATCATGGGTGGCGCAAGGCAAATTGAAGGAACGATAAACGGTATTGGGGAACGAGCTGGAAATGCATCTTTAGAAGAAGTTATTATGGCTATTCAAACAAGAAATGATTTAATAAATTTACATACAGAAATTGAAACTACAGAAATTTATCCAGCTAGCAAATTAGTTGAGCGACTATCAGGAATGCTAGTTCAGTCAAATAAAGCAATTGTTGGTAAAAATGCTTTTAGGCATTCTTCAGGAATTCATCAAGATGGAGTACTGAAAATGCGTGAAACATATGAAATTATAGACCCTAAAAATATCGGACTGAATGATGATCAAAGTATTGTATTAACAAAAGTATCTGGTAGACATGGCTTGAAAGCTAGATTGGATGATTTAGGCGTTACAGTTGATGATAAAGATTTTGATGAAATTTTTAATGCATTCAAAGAAGTAGCAGACAGAAAAGATGAGGTAGATGATAGAGATTTAGAAGTCATTCTTTCTGAATTAGGCAATCTTGACTATGAAGAAAGATGGATTCTTCAGAGCGTACAAGTATCGACTGGAGACAATCAAAAACCTACTGCATCAGTTGAAGTAAAAGATAAAGATGGAAATATTTACAATGATGCTGCAAATGGAGATGGTCCAATAGATTCAATTTGTAAAGCTATCGACAGGATTGTAAAAGTTGATAATCAATTAACTGAGTACAGAGTCAAATCTGTGACGGAAGGCATTGATGCCCAAGGAGAAGTCTCAATTCGAATCTTGTCAAATGGACAAAGTTTTGTTGGTAATGCAGCTCATACAGATATTTTAGTTGCAAGTGCGCGTTCATACATGAATGCTATAAATAAATTAATCATATATAATATGAGAAGAGAAAAATAAAAAGAAAGATGACTAAGATGAAAAATGGAAAAACTTTAGCTGAAAAAATATGGGAGAATCATATAGTCCATCGCGAAGATGGAATCCCAGATCTTCTATATATTGATCTGCATCTTCTTCATGAAGTAACTTCTCCTCAAGCATTTGAAAGTTTGAGAATTAATAATCGTCAAGTTAGAAGACCTGACCTATCAATAGCAACAATTGATCATAATGTTCCTACAACTGACAGATCGCTGCCCAATCCTGATCCCTTATCCATAAAACAAATTGATACGCTTAGAAAAAATGCAAAAGATTTCAAAGTGCCTCTATTAGATATTTTTGATCCAAGGCAGGGGATTGTTCATGTTATTAGTCCTGAGCAAGGATTAACTCAACCAGGTATGACAATTGTGTGTGGAGATAGTCATACATCAACTCATGGTGCATTTGGTTCATTGGCATTTGGAATCGGAACTTCTGAAGTAGAACATGTTCTCGCTACTCAAACCTTACCTGCGCCTCTACCAAAAATGATGGAAATCAATGTTAAAGGTAATGTCCAAAAAGGCATTACAGGTAAAGATATTGTATTAGCGATTATAAATAAAATTGGCGTTGATGGAGGCATCGGTCATATTATCGAATTTACAGGAGAAGCAATAAAAAATTTATCCATGGAAGGCAGAATGACAATATGTAATATGACAATTGAAGCAGGTGCACGCGCAGGACTAATTGCACCTGATGAAACAACTTTTAATTATATTAAAGGAAGGCCTATGGCACCAAAAGGTGATGCTTGGGAAAAAGCTGTAGCTAATTGGAAGGATTTATACTCAGATAATGATGCAAGTTTTGATACTAGAGTTGAGTTAATCGCTGAGAAAATTGAACCATTTGTCACTTGGGGTACAAATCCTGCACAAAGTGCACCAATATCAGGTAAAGTACCAAATCCAAAAGACATGGCAGACGCAGCGGCAAGAGATACCGCAACACGAGCATTAGATTATATGGATCTTAAAGCTGGCACTAACATTGAAGATATTATTTTAGATAAAATATTTATTGGCTCATGCACCAATTCAAGAATTGAAGACCTTCGTTCAGCATCAAATATCGTAAATGGAAATAAAGTCGCTAAAGATATCCATGCAATTGTAGTCCCTGGTTCTGGTTTAGTAAAAAAACAAGCTGAAGAAGAAGGCTTAGATCAAATATTTATTGATGCAGGCTTTGAATGGAGAGAGGCTGGCTGTTCAATGTGTTTGGGTATGAACCCAGATATTCTAAAGCCAGGCGAAAGAAGTGCATCAACTTCAAATAGGAATTTTGAAGGTCGTCAAGGCCAAGGCGGAAGAACTCATCTAGTCAGTCCTGAAATGGCAGCGGCGGCGGCCATTGCTGGTCATTTTACAGATATTAGGAAAATATAATGAAATCCATTAAGAAAATTAACAGTATAGTTTTACCATTAAATCGAGCAGATGTAGATACTGATCAAATCATGCCAAAGCAATATTTAAAAAGAGTTGAAAGATCAGGTTATGGACCTTTTGCCTTTGATGAATGGCGCAAAGATCCAGATTTTATACTGAATGACAAAAGATTTGAGAATGCTGAAATATTACTTGCCCAACGAAATTTTGGTTCTGGTTCATCTAGAGAGCATGCTGTATGGGGCCTTGAAGATTTAGGAATTCAAGCAGTAATTGCACCATCTTTTGCAGATATCTTTAATTCTAATTGTGGTAAAGTTGGGATACTCTGCATACAGTTAACACAAAAAGAAGTAGATAATTTAATGTCGATTGCAGAAAGCAGTGAAGGATTAAATTTAGAAATTGATTTAGCAGATCAAGTTTTAATTAATAGTAAGCAAAATACTAAAATCAATTTTTCAATAGATGATTTTCTTAAACATAGATTGCTTAATGGTCTAGATGATATCGGTATTACAATGCAAAGAGAAGAGCTCATTAATAAATTTGAAAATGAACGAAAAGATTTCTATCCTTCAACAAAATCAATCATCTAAAAAGATATAAATTACAATGGAAATAATAGGTTCTGGAAAATATACCTCTGCATTTGTACAAAATGGTTTTACATATAAAGTTTTGCATGAAGACAAAAAAAATCAATCTAATTTTACTAAATTAGAACTAGAATTCACTTTACTAAAAAAACTAGAAAGAATTGGTCTTCCAGTACCATCAAAGCTAAGTAAAATTATAGATAATGAAAAAAAAATCTGTGGCTTACAATATCAATATATAAAAGGAATTGAATTTAAAAATTTTAGCTTTAATGAGAAATCTAGGGGGAAATTTTTAAATTCAATTTCAGATTTTTTTAAGAAGCTTCATAACATAAATTATGATTCTATAGATAAGAAACCAACCAATATCTCAAAAGAAATATATAAGAATCTTTTAATAAAAAATCAAGAAAAAATTTCCAGACAAAGATTCTTGCAAGCTAGTGCAAAAATAGACATTATGTCAAAAATTAAATTAAAAGACTTATCATTAATTCATGGAGACATTAATGATGGTAACTTTATCTTAAAAAATAATGGCGAAATATCCGGAGTAATTGACTGGTCAGAACATATGATGTCTGATCCGGCGTACGACCTAGCAGGAGCATTAATATATTTTGGAAAAGATACTCTGAGTTATATATTAAAACACAATAACTATAGCGGAGAAATGCAGGAACGCATAAACTACTATGCAAGTATGGAGTTTCTATTTCATTTATGAAATGAGGAGAAATGAATCAATATAAACTGCTAGTTTTACCCGGCGACGGAATCGGACCGGAAATCATCGATGAAGGACTTGCATTACTAAAACAAATTGAAATAATTGATAACTGTTCTTTCGATATATCGAAAGAACTTGTTGGAGGTGCTGCAATCGATGCCTATGGTGAAGCAATAAAGGATGAAACAATCCAAATTGCTAAAAATTCTGATGCTGTACTTTGGGGTGCTGTAGGTGGTCCAAAATGGGATAATCCTTCAAGCTCCGTTCGACCAGAACAAGGATTATTAAAAATAAGATCAGAACTAAATTTATGGGCAAACCTGCGACCTGTAAAAATTTGGGGAGAACTAATTAATGCTTCTTCAATAAAAAAAGAAAAGCTCGAAAATGTTGATATTCTGGTGATAAGAGAATTAATTTCTGGTGCATATTTTGGTAAGCCACAAGAAAGAAGAGAAAAAAATGGCAAGCGCGAAGCAGTTGACACAATTTATTACAATGAAGATCAGATTGCTAATGTTGCTCATCTAGGTTTTCAATTAGCATTGAAGAGGAGAGGTAAATTACATTCAGTTGATAAAGCTAATGTATTGGAATCTTCAAGATTATGGAGAGAAGTTGTCCATGAAATTCAACCAAGCTACAAAGATGTCATTTTTCAAGATATATTAGTCGATGCAGCTACAATGCATCTTATACGCGAACCTTCTGATTTTGATGTGATTATAGCATCCAATTTATTTGGAGACATTATAACAGATGAAGCATCAATGCTTTCTGGATCTTTAGGCATGTTGCCTTCTGCATCCTTGTCTAATCTGACGGAAGATGGTACAGGTATTGGACTGTATGAACCGATACATGGCTCAGCACCTGATATTGCTGGACAAGGAATCGCAAATCCAATTGCTACATTTCTTTGTATGGCTATGATGTTCAGGCATTCACTAAACCAAGAAACAATAGCAGATAAAATCGAGAACAGTGTTGAAAAAGTGATAGCATTAGGATTGCGCACAAAAGATATAACAAACGTTGGAGATAAGCCAGTTTCAACAAAAGAAATGTCACAAGCAATTATTGCTGAATATAAAAAATTATAATTAATATCGATCTATTTGTATTAGGAAAATAAATTGAAAAAAATAAAATTGTATGACACAACTCTAAGAGATGGATTAGGCATGGAAGGTATTTCTTTGTCTTTAAAAGACAAGATTGAAATTGTGAAAAAACTTGACAGCTTAGGTATTGATTTCATTGAAGGTGGTTTTCCAGGATCAAACCCAAAAGATGCTGCATTTTTTGATTCAGTTCAAGAGATTAAATTGAAAAATGCTAAAATGGTAGCATTTGGTTCAACTCGTAAAGCTAATACTAATCCAAAAGAAGACGAATCGCTACAAGCACTAATTGATGCAAAGACAAACTATTTAACAATCGTTGGTAAATCTTCTTTGAGCCAGGTTAATAAAGTATTGCAAACTACAGATGAGGAAAATATTTCAATGATCAAAGATTCTATTGAATATCTTGCATCAAAAAAAAGAAAAATTATTTTTGATGCAGAACATTTTTTTGATGGCTTTAAAGAAAATGAAGATTATGCTTTATCCACTGTAAAAGCAGCATCAGATGCTGGCGCAGAAGCAATTGTTTTATGTGATACAAATGGTGGAACAATGCCAATGGAAATCAAACAAATAACTGAAAAAGTAATAAATTTAAATCTTGGAGAAATCGGTATTCATGTTCATAATGATGCTGACATGGCAGTTGCAAATACTATTATTGCTGTAGAAAGTGGAGCAACGCATGTTCAAGCTTGTTTAAATGGTTGGGGAGAAAGAACTGGTAATGCAAATATAATCTCAGTAATTGCAAATCTCAAATTAAAACTTGGTTTTGAAATCATCACGGATAAACAATTAGAAGAACTAACTAAAGTGTCTCATTTTGCTGATGAATTAGCCAATATTATACCTAACAACAGGCAACCATATGTAGGCAAGAGTGCTTTTGCACATAAAGCCGGCTTACATGTAGCAGCAATTACAAAATCCTCAGGTACATACACTCACATTGAGCCTTCTCTAGTTGGAAATCAAGAAAGAATATTAGTATCAGAATTTTCAGGAAGAAGAAATATTCAGGAAAAAATTAAAGAACAAAATATTAATCTAGATTTATCAAATAATGAAATAGAAGATATATTAGGAAAGATAAAAAATTTAGAAGCAAAAGGTATGCAATTTGAAGCTGCGGGTGCGTCTTTTGAACTTGTGGTGAGAAAGATAAAAGAAAATTATCAAAGCCCTTTTTCTGTAGAAGATTTTCTTGTAGTTGAGCGAAAACAACCTAATACAGACAATGAAATTGGTGCAATACTATCTGATGCTATGGTTAAAGTAAAGGTAGGAAAAGAATTTTATCAATCATCAGCAAATGGTAGTGGACCAGTTGCTGCATTAGATTCAGCATTAAAAGATGCATTAATCAATTTTTACCCTGATTTAGTCAATATACATCTAATTGATTATAAAGTGAGAATATTTGATCCGTCACAAGGTTCTGCAGCAGGTGTTAGAGTATTTATTGAATCATCAGACAACAAAACATCATGGAGCACTGTAGGCTCTTCTACAGATGTCATAGAAGCATCATTCCTTGCATTACAAGATTCTTATGAATATTGGTTAATTAATCAATAATAGAAAAAATTATAATCTTAATTTACCATGAGACGGTTGTCTTCGACGCAGCTTACCGAAGGCTAACTCTTCTTCCTTCTTAATATCAGCAGGATCAGCTACTTCATTTTCATGAACAAATCCACACTGTACACATGTAGAAAATTCACCATAGGTATCATCTTCTGCAAGCATAAAGCCACTACATCTAGGACATAATTTAGGGGGTAATGTATAAACCATCACAGACCTCCAAGCCCGGCACCCCACCGGCATTCGGTCTGTTCAATAGCCTACGAAGTTAGCTGACGGATTCGGATGGAACAGTCACCCGCTCAAATTGAGTTCACCCCGAAATGGTTCCTCCGTTTTTTAGTAAGTGCAGCATCTAAAAATTAGGCTAATTTGAATAAACTACTTCACTGCACCCATTTCATGATTAAGTTTAAACTAAACAATAAAAAAAAATCAAGTTATAATTATTACTAATTGATAAGATATGTTTTATAGTAGTGGAAAAATTTATGTTAAAAGATATAGATAATAAAATTTTAACCATGTTATTCCTGTCTATGCTTATAATTATTGGATGTAAGCCAATTGCTAAATTAATTCCCGATGAATCAATAAATGAAGAAGAAAAAATAATTTCTCAGATTAAGCAAGATAAAATTCCTACATTGCAACCACTTTTGCCTTCCAAAGATTTGATTAATAAAAACAATTCAATAGATAAGGGAGAGTTAAATCCTTCAATACTGCAGAGGGCGCTGAGCATAATATATGTAGAAATTAATTTGAAAAATAAAAATCAAGAAGAGATTTTACGAAGAGGCAATGGCGTCCTTATAAATAAGGACCCATTGATAGTCATTATTAGTAAATCATTACTAAGCATTAATGAAACTTTGAAAGAATATGAAGTTCAATCTGTCATTATTTCACAACAATATAAAGGCAATAGTCAAGAAATAAAATTAGATGCATCAATTATTAATGAAGATAGGTTTAATGTAACATTTTTACAAGTTACAGAAAAAGATATAAATAAAGTTAAAGAATTTAAAGCATCAACAAACATTGTTACATTTAATGATTATATTAATGTAAAAATAGATGATAGCATTGAAATAATTAACTTCGAAACTAGAAATGATGGAGCTATATTAATCAATTTAAGCTCTGCAGAAATCAATGGTAAATATAGTAGAACTAGTAAACAATATACTGAATGGATTTCAATTAACGCAAATCTACCAAATAATTATTTTAGTGCTCCAGCGTATAATATGCAGGGTCAATTTATAGGATTTATCGATTCGCTTAGTTATAACAAAGATTTTCCTCTTTCTTTAATTAGCTCTTTTCATCTTTCAAATGAAACTTTAGAAAAAATTAAAGAAAATGTACTTCCAAATGTAACAATCGTGAATAATAAATTTAACTTTTTAGAAAAAGATATCAACAATATACTAATTTCAAATCCCGTTTATAGTACTAGTAAAATCAATGAGAATGGTGGAGTGGTTTTGTATGATTATAATTTTCAATTTAATGAAAAGCTATATGAACTATATTATCAATATGCTACTCAGGGATTGGAAAGCGGGGATGTGATTGAAGAGAGATGGTATTTAAACAATATTATGCAAGAAGATATAACAACAACATATAAATGGAAGGGAGATTACTCTTTCTTTACAAATGTACTAAGATTTTCTTTTCCTTTAGGCATGCCAGAAGGTTTTTGGCAGACTGAAATATATGTTAATAATCAATTAAAAGCTAAAAATAACTTTTACATTCAAACAACAATACCAAAAATTAATTACAACAAATTTATGTTAGAAAAAATATCAAACGATAGATACCTCTTATCATTTGATTATGAAAATATAATATATGACAGTATTTTTTCATTTGTTGTCTATGCAAATGATCAAGTTGTATATAACTCTGAAAATATAGACTTTAAAAAGAAAAAAAGTGGTAAAGCAATGATTGTCTATGAAAATATTGATACTGAAAATGATTTTATTAATATGGAAGTCGATTTTTTTATGAATTATGATTTCATAGGTAATGCTAAATTAAGTTTTGGAGAAAAAAATGAATAAAAAAATTGCATTAATTGGAGGAACAGGTCCTGAAGGTAAAGGGCTTGCAAAGAGATTTGCTATATCAGGCAATGAAATTTATATAGGTAGTAGAAATAAAGAAAGAGGAGAGGAAATTGCGCTTGAATTGAAAAATGAACTTAAAGAAAATTATAGCAATATAACTATTGAAGGTGGCGCTAATGATGAAATGGCTAAGCAAGCATCAATTTGTATTATTGTAGTTCCGTATTCTGCTCACCAGTCAACATTGGAACAAATTAAAGAATTCTTAGAAAATAAAATCATCATAGATGCAGTCGTTCCTATGGAATTTCAAAAAGGACCTAGATCAATTGATGTTCCTGATGGTTCAGCAACAGAAGAGGCAGCAAAAATTCTTGATGCGTCAACAGTCATTGGAGCATTTCACAATTTATCTGCAGAAATACTGCAAAATTTAGATGTAGATGTCGAAGGTGATGTTTTAGTAACAGGTAATAACAAAGATGCTAAAAAAATTGTTATGGATTTATCAGAAGAAATTGCAACGATTCGTGCTATAGATGCAGGACCATTACGATATTCAAGATATGTAGAATTTTTAACCGTATTATTAATTGGAATTAATGGTAGATATAAATCACATTCTAGTATTTCAATTACTGATATAAATTAAGTAAAAAATTATTAAGATTTAATATGCAAAATGAAATTAAAATTTTAGGTGTACCAGATTTTCCGATTATAGAAGTTGATGATGATCTACCACAAATTATTATTGATAAAATTCAGGAATCAGAAATAGCTCTTGAGAATAATGACATCATTGTTGTTACTCAAAGAATTTGCTCAATTGCTGAAGGGCAAATTAAAAATCTGAATACTTATGAACCCTCGGATTTTGCAGTGGAGTGGGCAGAAAAGTATTCAAAGGATGCAAGGTTAATTGAAGCTGTTTTACAAGAATCAAAAAATATAATCAGGAAAGAAAATGGAATATTAATTACTGAAACAAAACATGGATTTATTTGTGCAAATAGTGGAATTGATAATTCAAATGTAAAAGGCGATGAGAATATTTGTTTATTACCAAAAAATCCTGATTTAAGTTGCAAAACAATTAAGGATAAAATAAAAAAACAACTTGATAAAAATGTTAGTGTTATCATGACTGACACTTTTGGAAGACCATGGAGGATGGGGCAAACAAATATTGCTATTGGAATAGCTGGAATGAATCCATTTCAGAACTATGTTGGGAAAAAAGATATTTTTAACAAAACTTTAAAGCATACAATGATCTGTATAGCAGATGAAATTGCAAGTGCAGCAGAATTAATAATGGGGAAAACAAATATGATTCCTATAGCCATAGTAAAAGGTTATAAATATGACAAAAATAACGACTCAATAAATAATATAATCAGAGAAAAAGATTTCGACTTATTTAGATAAAAGCATGAAAAAAGATATTATTAAAATCATAAAAAATCAGCTACAAGATAATAAAGACCCTAGATTTAGTTACTGGTTATTTGTGCCAGGCATCTTGTTAAGCGTACTATGGTCTTGTTGGGAATCTGTTAATGTAATCGACAATAACCTAAGTGTTTTTATAGAAAACATAATTTGGCCAGGTATTTTAATTTTTTTCATTACAACGCTTATAGCAATATTAGGCTGGCAGTTGGATATTGATTAATGATATATATTATTACCGGTGATGAAGAATTTTTAATCAAAGAGAAATCTAAAGAGCTAATAGATAATTTAAATCAAGAATCTCAGTTAAATGTTGATCATATCAATGGTGCAAATATCAATTACCAAGAATTACTCAACCAAATATCAAATTTGTCTCTTTTTGATGAAAAAAAAATAAGCTATATAGAAAACTTTTTTTCAAATTTTAATAAAAAAAATAAAAAAAAGGATATTGATAATTTTTATGCAAGCTTAAAACATTTAATACAAAATACTGAATTAATTTTTGTTGAATTGCCTAAAGCAAATTATCAAAATTATAGAAATGAAACGCTTACTAAAAAAAATGTAATATTTAAACAAATACCAAATGAAGCACAATTTTTTGAATTGAATAAAATAAGTAATTTCCAAAATAATCGTGAAGTAATAAATTGGTGCAAAAAAAAATGTCAAAAATTGGATATCCAGATTGAAGATGATGCTCTTAAAGAGCTTGTAGATCTTAAAAATAATAATTTAAGAGCACTAGTGAATGAGTTAAACAAATTACATGCTTATAGTGATGGTAAAAAAATTGAAAAATCTCATGTACAATTACTAACAAATGAATGGAAAGAATATAATATATTTCCAATTATTGATTCTATTGTTGCAGGCAATGGCCATCAAGTCAGAGAGCAGATTAATACCTTAATCCTTAGAGGAGAGATCTCTAGACAAGAAATCATGTATAGAATTGCCAAGCAAACTTCAGAATTTTTAAAAGTATCTAGTGTCAAAAATTTATCAAAAAATCAGATTGAAAAAGAAGTTGGCATTCATGGATACAGATTACAAAAGATTATTGAACAAGTAAAAAAAGAGGAAAGTCAATATTTATATAATCTAAGAATTATTGAAAAATATGATTTTCAAATGAAAACTGGCCTCATTAATGAAAAGGTCGCATTAGACTTAATAATTAGTGAATTAAATTAAATTTACCAATGTCTAATCGAAGTAACAAATCTGCCTTGAACTTGAAACGATGAAGGATCAATATAAAAAGATTTCATCTTCTTATTCATTGGTTCCAATTTAATTTTGTTATCTAACTTATAAATACGTTTAAATGTTGTAGAATTGTCTGATTTAATCCAAACAGCTACCATGTCACCATTATCAAACTGATTTGTTCTTTCAAGAATAATAATATCTCCATCTTGAATTAATGCATCTATCATTGAATTACCTTTTATTTGCAAAGCGAATAAATCTGTTTTAGCACCTATTTGATCTCGTGAGAGTTCTATCGCATTCGTATAATCTTCCGTAGAGCTTTCAGTAGGAATATTTATTGGTTTACCAGCAGCAATTTTTCCTAACAATGGTACTCGTATAGTTCTTGAACGTATATTATTATCCCCTAATATCTCAATACCTCTAGAAATATCTTTATCTCTTCGTATCAAGCCTTTTTCTTCTAATTTTTTTAGATTGTAATCGACTACCGAGGTTGATGAAATTGAACAGTGAGTCTGTATATCTCGAATAGAAGGCGGATAATCTTTTTCAAGAATAAAATCTTTCAAAAAATTTAAAATCTTGTCTTGTTTTGCAGTAAGTTCCATTTTTCCTCATTCTTGTTCTAATTATTAACACATATGTTCTAATATATATATTTAATGCTAATGTAACTTAACAGTAAACGCAAGTACAATAGATTATTAAGCTATAATAATATTAAATTATTTAGAAAGGAATTTGAAATGTCACCAAGTGGTTTGGAGGATCTTTTTGGAAATGAAAGTTCCAGTGGTCCTAATCTCGAAGAAGGAGATTTATACAGAGCAATGGTCATTGCAGGCCACCCTGATGATTCTGATGTAGGTGCCGGTGGCATAACAGCAAAATTAGCAAAAGCAGGTTGGGATGTTAGGGTCCTTGTAGCAACTGATGGATCTAAGGGTTCAAGTGACGAGCATGTTAATCAAGATGAGCTCATTGCTAAAAGAAAAATTGAGCAAAATAATGCATCATCGGTTTTAGGTGCTAGAGATGTTAAGTTTTTAAATTATGTTGATGGAGAATTAACTTATAGCCGAGAATTAATTGAAAAAATCACTAAAGAGATTAGAATATTTAAACCTTATGCAGTTTATACCCATGATCCTGAAGCAGTCATCATAAATAATTCATTTGTAAGTCATAGCGATCATAGAATTACGGGTTTAGCTACAGTCGACAGTATTTATCCTACAGCTAGAGATAGACTGAATTTTCCAGAACATATCAATGAAGGACTTGAAACACATAAAGTTAGGGAACTTTTTCTTTGGGGTACAAATCATTCAAATATTGAAATAGATATCTCTGATTATTTTGAAACAAAACTCAATGCATTAAAGGAACATAAAAGCCAATTTGATTTTACTGATGAAATGCAACAAAGATTTTTAGAAAGATGGAAAAATGATGATGGTAAATATACAGAAAAGTTCAGAAGGATTATTTTCTTTAGATGAATATCAATAAATCAATTATTAAATTTTGTTCTGCATGTGGTTCAAAATTGGAAGCTCCAGTCAAATCTGGAAAGCCTGTAAAATGTGAAAAATGCCCAAAGACTTCTTATTTAGATCCGAAAGTTGCAGTAGGGGGAGTAATAATAAATTCTTCAAAACAATTACTTTTGGTTAAACGCAATATTGAACCAAATATTGGTAAATGGTCGTTCCCATCAGGATTTGTTGATTCAGGAGAAATTATTGAAGAAGCTCTAAAACGTGAAACCCTTGAAGAAACAGGCATAAAAATAAGTGTAGGGCAATTAATTGGCACCTACAGTACAAAAAATGAACAAATAGTTTTTATAGCATATCTTGCAAATACAAAATCAGAAGAAATTACTATTAATCAAGAAATACAAGATGCTGATTTTTTTGATTTTGAAAATTTACCTCATCTTGCATTTGCTCATGATGATGAAATAATTCAAAAAACAAAAAAAATATTAGATGGTAAGGCAGAACATGAGCCTTCAAAAGAGATCTTTAACATTTCTCTATTACAAAAGAGAGGAATTGAAGCAGAAGTTCTAATACCTCTAATTAGAAATTTAGAAAAAGAAATTGGCAAAGAATTAGCTCATCAATTGGCCCGCAACGCAATTAAAGAAATTGCCGAAAAACAAGGTAAAGACTTTTCTTCTATGATACAACGCGATGATTTAGATGGCTTTCAAAGTATCCAGGAAACATGGTCAGGTGCAGGGACAGACATTATATATGAGATACTTGAGAGCAATAAAAACGAATTCAATTTTAATGTTACGAAATGTAGGTTTGCAGAAATGTATAAACAACTTGGTGCTGAGGATTTAGGATATATACTTTCTTGTGGAAGAGATTTTTCTTTATCCTCAGGATATTCTGAAAATATTCATCTAGATAGAACAAAAACGATAATGGAAGGTGCAAGTTTCTGTGATTTTAGATATCGTAAAAATTAGACTGCAATGCTCTTAGATTGTTTATGACCTATATAAAATAATAATCCTGCAAATAACGACATAGTGAAGTAAGAAATAAAAGCAATATCATAAGATTGTGTAGAGTCAAAGATAAAACCACCCAATATTGGAGCAATAATTTGACCACCAAATGCAAAGGCTAAGACCAAACCAGAAATCGCTCCGTAATGTTTTACACCAAAAGTTTTTGTCAAAATTAAAGATTCCAACATAGGAACAAAAATACCGCCTCCGCCCCAAAATAATACAAAAGCTATTAGTGAAAAAAGACTAGTAGAAAAAACAATTGTAAGCATTGCAAAAGCCTGCAAAAATGAAACTAAAATTGCTAATTTAAAAATATTACCCATCTTATTAACCATTATGCTGCCTGGAATACGACCAAGCCCTCGAATGAGCGCACTTATTCCAAAAAAAACAGCTGCATTATCTACCCCTTCATTAATAAGAAAATCAAATCCTAATAAATTAACTGCTCCTTGACCCATAAAGAAAAAAACAAAAGCAAAGGTGATCAACCAGAATGCTGATGTATTTTTCGCATTTTCTAAATTCATTCCTGTTAATCGCTCATCATTGACTAGATTATTTTCTTGATTTTGTACTGGTTGTAATCCAAATTGCTCAGGTAAATCTTTCAAGAAAAATAAAGCAAAGGTGATATTAATTAAAGGAAAAATTATAGCTGCAGAGTATAATGTGAATTGCCAAGAATACATATTAGTTAACTCTGTAAAAACAGGTAACATCAAGCCACCCAGACCTAAGCCGGTCGTTACTAATCCTAATGCAGCCTGTCTATTCGCAACAAACCATCGAGTCACTAGCCAATTAAAAGTGATTGGCAAGACAAATGGCCTTGCAACACCTACAATTAACCAACCAACTAAAACAATATATATATTGAATGCACTGGCAGTAACAAGAAAACCAACAGCAGCTATAACACTTCCAATAATCAATGATTTTCTAGCTCCGTATTTGTCCATATATTTGCCAATATAGGAGCTACATATAGCTGATAAGGCTTGTCCTGCTGTAAAACATAAGATAACTGGCAACCTACCTATAGAAAAAAAATCTGAAATCTCTGGTATGTAAACTGCAATAGCCCAAAACATATAACCTGCTGCGAGCATATTGGAAATTATGCCAATAAATACAACTATCCATGCATAATGAAAAGGTAATTTTTGAATAAAAAAATTAATCATACTTTATCATTAATTCAATTCTTTACATCATTTTTATGAATTAAAGATAATTTTGCTATACGCAATCCATCCATCGCCTTTATAGATAATTCATGATTTTTAATTATAATTTTGTCGTTTACTCTCGGTATTTTTCCAAAATTTTCTAAAAAATATCCTGCAACAGTTTTAATTGCCTTATCGCTTTGCTCAATGCCAGTTTTATCAATTAATATTTCTACAGAATCTAGTCCGTCTAATATAGTTTCCTTCATATTATTTGAACTTGATTGTTCATATTGACTATATTGGAATCCATCTTTAATCTCTCCAAATATTTCATCAATAACATCTTGCAAAGTCACAATACCGTCAGTTCCACCGTATTCATCAACGACAATTGCAAATTGTGTATTACGTTGTCTCATTTGAACAATCAACTCATTTAGATCAATCTGTGCGGGAACAATTAATGGTTCTCGTATATGTAGTTTCCAGTCTGAGATTGATGGAGAAGAATAAAGATCTCTCACATGTAAAATACCAATAATACTATCCAGATTACTATCATAAACTGGATATTTTGAATGACGATACTTAAATACATTTTTTCTAATTTCTTCAACATTAGACGACTTTGAAACAGCAATGATTTCGGTTCTTGGTATCATGACATCAGCAATATTTAATTCAGAAAAATTCAAAACTCTTTTCAGTAATAATTGTTCGTCAGATGGAAGAACCCCTGCATCTGCACTGGCCTGAATTAATAAACCTAATTCATTTTGATTAATGTTAGAGTGAGCACCTGGACCACGATCGACATTAAATAATGCTAAAAACTTCCAACCGCTTTCATTCAAAATTACTATAAATGGCTTAAAAATAAGTCGAAATATTTTTAGAGGTGGTGCGACAGATAATGCTGTTCGATCAACGTATTTAAGTGCAAATCCCTTAGGGGCTAATTCACCAATAATTACATGCATGGCAGTGATAATTGAAAACATAATCAATATGCTTATACCATGACTACCAAAATTACTAAAATGTTTACTAAGAAGATGTGATAATTCATCTTCACCTACCCAGCCTAATGCTAGACTGAATATTGTTATACCCAATTGACATGCAGCAATATATGAATCAAGGTTTGTAACTGCATCTGCGAGTGCATTCGAACCTGGTCTCTTTTCTGCCTGAAACTGTTGTACGCGTGTTTTTCTAATTGATACCAAAGCGAACTCGGCAGCAACAAAAAAACCGTTGCCAATTACTAAAAGTAATAAAATTACTATAACAAAAAATATATCTGCCATTTATTCAATTTCTATTCTGCAATAACTATAAATCATTTGGAATACATATCTGATAATGAATTAGTGTATTACATAACTATAATACGATCCCTAGTACATTACATAATTCTTTTAAAGTGGGTACAGCTGTTTTAGTGTCTAATTTGCCATCAAGAATTAAACTTGCGATCTCATAAATAATATCCAATGCTTGCGGTGTGTTAAAATCATTATCCATTGCATTCATAAATGAATTCCTAAATGGTTGAATAGCTAAATTGTCGGGTGGTCCACCTGGAGCAATTAAAGCTTGCTGTAACAATTCATGTTTTGATAAAAAAGCATATAAGGCATTTTCGTTATAATCTACGCCAGCTCTATAATGATGACTTAATAGATACATTCTAATCGTATTGCCATCGATATCCTTTTGTAACAAATCACTAACTCTAATTAAATTTCCTAATGACTTAGACATTTTTTCACCATTTATACTTAATGCATTAACATGCATCCAATTCTGGCAATACGGTTTTGAATCAGTTAAGGATTCAGACTGTGCAACCTCGCATTCATGATGGGGAAAAATCAAATCATAGCCACCACCATGTATTGTTACTTGTTCACCAAGAATTTCATTGACCATTGTTGAGCATTCTATATGCCACCCTGGCCTACCTAGTGACCATGGAGAATCAAAACTTGCTTCTTTAAATATTTCTGGTTGCCAAAGTAAAAAATCAAGTTTATCTTTCTTAAGTTCATCTGGTTCATCAGGCATAGTATCTGTTTTCTCCAAATTGCGTATTTCATCAACATTCTTTCTAAGTAAATGACCAAAATTTAACAATTTAGAATGGTCAAAAAAAACATGTCCCGCATTTTCATAAGCAAAACCTTTATTAATTAACTGACTGATATTTTCTACTATTTGTGGAATGAATTCAGACGAAAGAGGAAAAGAGTCTGGTTGTAATACATTTAAATTTTGCATTTCATCTAAGAATATTTTATGATTTTTTTCAGTTAGCCCAGCAATAGTCATATTCACTTCTTTAGATTTTAAAATCATACCATCATCAATATCTGTGATATTCTGTATGTGAGTTACTTGAAAACCACTAAATTCTAAATATCTTTTAACAGTGTCAAAAAAAACATACGTCAATGCGTGGCCAAGATGACCAACATCATAAGGAGTAACACCACAAACATACATACTGATATCATTATCCTTAATACTGATTGGCCGTATAATATTATTGACTGGATCAAAAACTTTTAACATTCAATTATTCCAAATTCCTTTTCTTTGCTCGCAATGCTTACACACTAATGTTAATTCAGTTATCGAATTAGATCTCATAAAATGAATATGATTCATACAAAAACCAATTGAACATCTTGAGCAATGATGATCATAACTTTCGCTACATTTACTTCCACCACACTTTTTTTGTGCATTTAATGAGTAAGCATTTTCTAGCCAAATATGATGCTGTTGCAAATCTTCATATTTTAGTACACATTTTTTTTTGGAACAAACATACATATGATCATCTTCAATTATCCCATGTTCAATACAAAAAAAATCTCCACAATAAACGCAACTTGCTTTTGTTGTAATATTGCACTTTTTTTTAAAAAAATTTATTTTTGCTTCGCATCTTTGCATAATTTTTTCATTTGAATGTCTGGGGTGGGTGGAGGGGCTCGAACCCTCGATCTCCAGGGCCACAACCTAGCGACTTAACCACTCGTCCACACCCACCATAAAATAAAGATTATTGCATTACTGTATCTGAGTAAAGAACATCAAACATTAAACTTTTATGCAAGTTCACCATATTGACCATTATAATAGACCAGCGGTCGATAGGATGCATTTTCAATTTTCATTTCAGAAACTTCTCCTATAACAATTGAATGATCGCCACCAGGGAACCAGTCTATTATGCTACATTCTACCCATGCTATAACATCATTAAAAATTGGGCTTTCATTACCACCTAATCTATATTCAAAATCTCCCATTGGATTTTTTTTACTAGCAGTAGATGCAAAAAATTGTGATATATCTTTTTGTTTATTAGATAAAAAGTTAATAGAAAAATTTCCTGCACTTTTTAGTTTATTATGAGAAGCAGCACTTTTTGCAATGCATACTAATAGGAGCATTGGATCGAGAGATACAGATGTAACGGAATTCGCTGTAATACCACTAAGTTGACCATTATTATTCATTCCTATAACAGTAATACCTGTTGGAAAATGGCCAAAGATTTTTCTAAATTCATCAGATTGAGTATTTGACATTGCTTAGTACTCCAAAAATTACATCTTTAACTAGAAAAAAATTAATTTCTAATTACTATAACTATTGTAAAACTTTTTTAATAAATTGAGTTGCATTTAAATTAGTGATTTTGTGTATAGATATGAACGAAAATACAGATAATGCTAAACATTAAAATAATGTCGAAATATTAGTTGATCCAACTGGCATTTAAAATTAGCTGCAATTTGACTAAACTATTTGATTATCAACTAAGTCGATTTTTAAGTTCCTCCACCGATATATGATTTTCTTCGTTCCAATCTTTAGCAGTTAATGCTTGCCCGCTTAAAGTTCCTGATGCATCGCTAGCCAAAAATAAAACAATATCATCGCAAATATTTGCAGGAAGTATTTTTTCAAGTCTACTTGAATCCATTGAACCTAGAAACTTTTCAGAGCTATTTGTAAGGCCGCCAGGAGCTACAGAATTACAATAGATGCCTAATTCATTGTTTTCTGCTGAAACTATCTGCGTCATTGCTTCCATAGCAAATTTAGAAGCACTATATGGTCCATACTGCTGATGGGCACGCCTGCCTAATCCTGAAGATAACATAATTATCTTACCATCTTTTTGCTTACGCATAATTTTTAATGTTTCACGTGTAAAATAAAAAACACCATTTAAGTTAATATCAAGAATGTTTTTCCAATCATCAGTTTCCATATTATGTATAAATCTATCTTCAGGATCTTGAATATACCTCATGCCAACTGCTGCATTATTAATTAATATATCGATTGTGCCATACTCATTATTGATCTGAGATATGGTATTTTTGACAAAAGATTCATCTCGTTGGTCACCTATATAACCATGAGCCTTAACCCCAAATTGTTTAATTAAATCAACAGAATCAATAACTTCTTCTTTCGTACGTCCAATAATTGCTAAATTACAAGCTTCTTTAGCTAAATGAATACCAATAGATTTACCAATACCTCTACTGCCTCCAGTAATGATTGCATTTTTATTTTTTAACAAACTCATAATGATGCCCTTAATATTTAAACTATGACTTGATGTACAATAATTAAATCATAAAAAGGTATAATAACTCAATGGGTTTTTTAATGCGAGAAAAAATACTTACAGAAAAACTAACATCTTCATTCATCAATAATGACTTAATTAATGATTTATGTAAAATCATTAATAAAGATGATATTAAATTTGATCAAGAATCAAAAATGATGTATTCAACTGATGCATCAATTTATCACATGGAACCAATTTGTATTATTTTTCCAAAAAATGAAGAAATTGTAAAACATATTATAAAAATTGCTAACAAGTATAATGTGTCAATTGTACCAAGGGGTGCAGGCACAAGCCTTGCAGGGCAAGCAATTAATACGGGAATTATGCTCGATTTTAGCAGATATATGAGAGAGATTATTGAAATTAATCCAGTGGAAAAATGGGCAATTATTCAACCAGGAATAGTTGTAGAAGAATTTAATAAAGAATTAAAAAAACATGGCTTACAATATGCAATTGATACCTCTACAAAGAATCGTGCGACCGTGGGAGGTGGCATAGGAAACAATTCATGCGGTACACATTCAATTATTTACGGGAAAACGAGCGATCATGTCAAAGAATTAAAAGTTGTTTTATCAGACGGTGAATTAATTCACACCTATGAGATGAACGAAAAAGCTTTACTTGAAAAAGCTGATTTAAATAATTTAGAAAGCAGTATATATAAAAAACTTCCTGAAATTGTCAATCAGTATAAAAACGAAATTGTTTCAAATTTTCCCTCAATTGATAGAAGGGTGTCTGGATATAATTTAGATTCAGTGATTCATCAGCAACATAAAGGGAATACAAACAATATTGCATCTGTGATAGTTAATGATTCACACAACATCGATTTAACAAAAATAATTATTGGGTCAGAGGGAACATTAGGTATTGTTGTTGAAGCAAAAGTGAATTTAGTTGAATTACCAAAATTTAAAGGATTAGTAGTTTCAACATATGATTCAATCATCGAGGCAGCAAAATCGACAAATGATATTTTAGACTTCCATCCATCTGCAATTGAACTTGTAGATAAAAAAATAATTAGTGGATGCATGGATAATCCTGGATTAAAACATTATGTTGATTTTTTAACTCATAAACCTGATGCAATATTAATCAATGAATTCTTCGGCGATAGCGAAAATGAACTCACTGAAAAATTAGAAAATGTTGCTGAAAAGCTAAGCAATAAAAATAATGTTCAACAAGTCATCAAAATCATTGATCATGAAAAACAAGAAAATATTTGGAAAATGCGCCAGGCCGGTCTTGGATTACTGATGAATGTACAAGGAGATGCAAAGCCTTATGCATTTGTTGAAGATACAGCAGTAGATCCAAAATATTTACCAGAATTTCTCGATAAATTTCAGAAAATTATTGCTGACCATGGAACAGTAGCTGGTTTTTATGGTCATGCAAGTGTAGGCTGTTTGCATATAAGGCCAATGATCAATTTAAAAAATAATGATGAACTAGAAAAAATGCATAGTATAGCGCAACAAATAGCTTCATTAGTATTGCAATACGGAGGTTCGTTATCAGGAGAACATGGTGATGGTATCTTGCGAGGTGTTTTTACAGAAAAAATGTTTGGGAAGGAATTAACAGAAGCATTTAGAGAAATTAAATTACTTTTTGATCCGAAAAAAATCATGAATCCAGGTAAAATTATCGATACTCCTGGATTCACAGATAATCTTAAAATTGCTCCAGATAGGCAAATGAAACAACCCAAAACTATACTTAATTTTGACGATGAAGGAGGTTTCCATAGTTTAGTTGAGCAATGTAATGGCCAGGGAGCATGTAGAAAATTTGATGGGGTAATGTGCCCATCATACATGGTTACATTAGATGAAGAGCACTCAACACGAGGCAGAGCCAACTTAATAAGAGAACTACTCACGAATCAAGAAGGACAAAATGGGCTTTTAAATACAAGATTAATGGATGCCTTAGATCTTTGTGTTGGTTGCAAGGCATGTAAAACAGAATGCCCTTCTCAAGTAGACATGGCAAAATTAAAAGTAGAAATTCTTCATCAATATCAAGAGGAAAATGGAGTCTCGCTAAGGACAAATTTCTTAGCAAATATTAACAAGTTATTAAAAATTGGCTCTAAACTACCAATTTTTATAAATTTTTTTAAATAGTAATATTGTTTCAAAATATTTATTGCATATCTTTGTAGGGATTCATAAAGACACAAATTTACCTAAAATTGCAAATCAAAGTTTTAAAAAATGGTTCAACAAAAATCATCATTCCGATAATAAAAATAAGAAAGTAGTATTATTTGCAGATACATTTACAAATTATATTGAGCCAAATATTGGAAAATCTGCCTATATAACCATGAAAGAGCTTGGCTATGAGGTCATTGTTTTAAATCAAGAATTGTGCTGCGGGCGCCCAGCGATATCAAAAGGGAAAATACAACTAGCAAAAAAAATGGCAAAAGATGTTATACAAATGATTTCACAATATACAAGTCAAGATATACCTGTTATTTTTCTTGAACCATCATGTTTTTCAGCAGTGTTCGATGATTATAAAGGTTTAATCAAAGAAGAATATAAAATTAATGACAAAAATTTATTACTTTTTGAAGAATTTTTAATACAGCACGAAAAGAATATGCCTGGCTCTCTACAAAGTATTTTAGATATAGATGATAAATCTATTGCAATACATCCACATTGTCACCAAAAAGCATTAGGTAAAGGTTCAATAACATTAGAGTTAACTGAAAAACTTGGCATTGATGCTAAGCAGCTTGAATCAACCTGTTGTGGCATGGCAGGATCATTTGGTATAGAAAAAGAACATTATCAAATCTCAAAAGATATAGCAAAAATTAGGCATTATAAAGAAAATTAATGCATTAGAAAAAAATGAAATAATTATTGCTTCAGGGACATCCTGTAGACAACAAGTCTTACAACATAATAATTCATCAAGTATGCATATTGCAGAATTTTTGTCAGATTCATTAACAGTGCATAGGAAAAAATAATTAATACATCATCTATACACCTTACAAGAATATCTATTGGATTTTTTTGGGCTTCATTATATCTATATGTACCAGTACTCCCCATTCACGTAACAAATATCACTGGCAGCTTAGAAACGGTGGGCTTCATACTGAGTGCTTATGCTATTGCGCAATTATTATTGCGCATACCCATTGGGCTGCTTGCTGATAGAGTAGGAAATAAAAAATTAAGTCTTTTCGCTATATTATTATCAAGTTTAGGGAGTATTTTATTGATGATTTCTGATAATGCAAATTCTCTATTTTTATCTAGAACTTTGACAGGTCTTGCTGCAGCAGGATGGGTGCCTATAAGCATCTTATACAGTTCTTATTTCACATCAGAAAATACAGATAAGTCAATGTCAGAAATTGTCATGATAAATTCAATTGGCTTGTTAAGTGCTACCTATGCAGGGGGTATTTTGGCAGAAAAATATGATATAAATTTTGTTTTTATTACAGCGTTTATTTTTGGTATCATCAGTTTTATATGTATGTCATTCTCAAAAGAAACAAAAAATATATCTCCAAGTATTCAAAATGCTCAAAGTCCTATACAAAAATTACAAAAGACAATAAATAAAAACTTAATAGCAATTTGTATTGTAGGTGCATGTTTATTCTATTTAACATTTTCAACAATTTATGGCTTTATTCCAATTTATTTAGAAAAGTTAGGCTCTTCTGAAACGATCATTGGATTTACAATTTCATTTTCATTAGCAGCATCATTATATGGAGCATATCTTTTGCCAAAACTAAATAATCAATTTTCATATCCAATGATATTTTGCAATACATGGTTATTGATGATACTAACTACGTTGATAACGCCAATAACAAATAATATTGTTTTCATCATCTTGTTACAATTTTTTTGTGGAATAGGTAGAGGAATTATGACAGCACTTCTTATGTCTTTAGTTATAAGACAATCGAGTGCAGAGAGTAAATCTACATCTATGGGTATTTATCAATCATTGTACTCTGTAGGTATGTTTACTGGACCATTAATGTCTGGAGTTATAGCATCAATGACAAATGTAGAAAGTATATTTTACCTAGCAGTTATTATATGTATCATTGGAATGTTCGTATCAATTCTGTTTGTTAAACCTCTTGAATACAAACAAAACAAAATTTAAATTATCTTTGGAGAAATATTTATATGAAAATAGCAATCACAGGTTCAAGTGGATTAATCGGCAACGCATTAATAGAAAAATTAACAAAAAAAGGTAATGAAATACTCGAAATTACACGAGGCAATCACGAAATAGAAGATGTAATGTGGGATCCAAAAAATAATTGGATCAAAGAAGACATATTTATTGATGTAGATGTAGTAATTAATCTGTCTGGTCACACTATAGGTGGTCGCTTAACTAAGAATGCAAAAAAAGAAGTTTATGCTTCTAGAGTAAATCTTACTAATTTACTGGTACAAGAATTAATAAAATATCCAAAAAAGCCAATACAGCTCATCAATGCTTCTGCTATGGGATATTACGGTAATAGATACAATGAAGAATTAGATGAAAATTCTACACCTGGTCAAGGATTTTTAGCTTCACTCCCACAAGATTGGGAGAATGAAGCAAGAAAAATCGAAGAATACGGAGTTAAAGTAGCAAGGTTGCGAACTGGATTAGTGTTTTCAAATAAAGGTGGTTTTTTGAACAGGCCAATTATTCCAGCTATATCTTTATTAACTTTATTCAAGCTGGGTATTGCTGGGAAAATTGGTAATGGTAAACAGTGGATGCCATGGATAAGTTTGACTGACGCAGTCAATGCTATTGA
This sequence comes from Dehalococcoidia bacterium, assembly GCA_045562675.1. GTDB lineage: Bacteria > Chloroflexota > Dehalococcoidia > UBA2979 > UBA2979. The sequence goes on along the minus strand of JBJKVL010000001.1, from coordinate 267,219 downwards.
ATTCATTATTGAAAATCAAATTGATGGTCCTGTAAATTTAGTTAGTCCTTCTCAAGTAACAAATAAAGAGTTTACAAAAGCATTAGGAAAGGTAATAAAGAGGCCTACCTTAATCCCAGTCCCAGCATTACCATTGAAATTAATTTTTGGAGAATTTGCTAAAGATGGATTACTAGGTGGACAAAAGGCTTTACCAAAAAAACTTATGAATCATGGATTTGAATTTTCATATCCAAACATTTCTGATGCGCTTAAAGCTGAACTTGCAAAATAGTTAAATTAGTTTCTTGCTTGGCCACCAATTTTTATCACCTAATAAAGAAACAATTGCAGGCACAATAATAGTCCTAGTAACAAATGTGTCCATAATAACACCAATTGCAACTGCAAAACCTAATTGAAATAAATCTATAAGCGGCAAGGTCATAAATACAGCAAATGTTCCAGCCAAAATTAGGCCAGCAGAAGTTATGACTCCTCCAGTAAAAGAAAGAGCATCTTTAATAGCTGAATTCAGTTCCTTCTTACGAGCTTCTTCTCGTATACGAGACATGACATATATATTGTAATCAACTCCTAAGGCATTCAAAAATACGAACAAATAAAACATAGTGCCAGGACTTATTCCTGAATGACCAAAAAGATATTCAAATGAAAATAAAGAAATACCAAGTGTAGCAGCATATGTCACTAAAATGGTTAAACATAGATAAATCGGTGCAATTAAAGACTTAAGTAAAATAGCTAGGATAACTCCAATTGATAACAGCACTAATGGCAAAATAACAATATTATCTCTATTGATAGCTGTTCTAGTATCAGTCGCTTCAGCAGTATCTCCACCAAAATAAATAAAAGTATCTACTAGGCCTAATGCATCAATATTCTGATTAGATATTGATCTGATATCAATAATTGAATCAAGAGAAATTGCTTTAAATGGATTTTCATCAAAAACAATATCCAGTCTATAAACATTGAAGTCAGCTGAGACAAATTTTAATGCATTCTGCTTAATAGCTATATTATTTGGATTCATTGATTTAGTGGAGTTTGGAGAAAATAACTCAATATTATTTCTGGGGCCATTTTGTCCAAATGGTTGTATTAATGAAGCAACATCTGCAACATTAGGATGTAATAATATATCATTTGCAATTTTATTTAATGCATTAAAATTATTTTGATTTAAACCATCACTGACTACAAAATATGCATTTGTTGGAGAAATTTCACCAGCTGGAAAACCACTCCTTAATTGCTTAAAACCTTGCACCGATTCAGTTTCAGCAGGTAGGCTTGCTAATGAATCATAATTAGGGCTATAAAGAAAAATACCTGACGAGAATAATGCCAATATAATACCAGAAACTACTAAAACTTTTTTTGGTCTATCTAGAACCCATGAGGCAATAACACCATAAATCTTCCTCTGAGGTTTTGGATCGCTTTCATATTTTGGAATAGCTGGCCAAAACGCAACTCGACCTAATATTAATAATATAGCTGGCACAAAAGTAACTGCTGCTAGCATCATAATGAACAAAGCAACAGCTAACACAGGGCCAAGAGCAGCAGAGCTACCCAAGGTGGCTAATAATAGGATTGCAGATGCAACTAATATTGTGCTACCAGAAGACAGCACCGCTGGTCCAACTGCATTCACTGCAATATTCATCGCTTGATGTTTATCTTGATGCTTGATGAGTTCTTCTTTATACCGAGAGGAAACAAATAAACAATAATCTGTACCAGAACCAAATAGGATAATTGTCATAATTCCAGATGCTTGTCCATTAATATTGAACCCAAATTGCTGTGCAAGCAATGCACCGACGGCACCAGCAATAAAATACACAAAGCTAACTGCAAATAATGGTACAAAAGGTATTACAGGCGAGCGATAGATAATAATTAGTAAAACTAACACTAAGATAGCGCTAGCAACTAAAAGAAAAACATCTATTGAAGCAAATACTGCAACTAGATCTACAATTAGTCCTCCAGGACCACCTATATTAATTTCCAATTCATTAGTTCTATATTGATGTGAAAAATCTCTAACTGATTTAACTAAATCAGTAAACGCATCCGACGATGGCTCACCAACAACATTTACAATCATATTCATTGTTGATTCATCAGGTGAAATCAAATCAGAACGAGCATTAGGAATATTATAAATAGAAACTAATCCAGATATCCCATTAGGAGCATCATCAGAATTTAGCCAATTATATATTTGTTCTCCAGATTTGAAATCATTTTTTGTGAGACCATCTTGATTTGAAAAAATAATCATTAATGGAATACCATCAGATGGGAATGAACTACGGGAAACCTCAAGTGCTTTAGTAGAATCAGCTCCTTTTGGTAAAAAACTTGAAGCATTATTTTCTGTCACATCGATGAGAGTCGGACCCTGCGATGCTAAAAACACGAACATAAACCAAATTAAAATGGTTAGCCATTTCGTTTTCTTACCAGTAACAAATGCAGAAACAGTTTTCACAATCTATCCTCAGTTTTCACAATCTATCCTCTTGGTAAACCTAACCCTCTCGTAGCAATAATATTACGTTGAATTTCACTTGCACCACCAAAAATTGTTCGAACAACAGAATGTGCATATTCTCTCGTAAAAAAAGCATCCATAGGACTTCGATCTTCATCCCATAAATTACCATAAAGACCAAAAATTTTTGTGCCAGTATTTGAAAGTCGTTGGCTTAGTTCAGAATCAAATATTTTGGAAACAGATGCTTCATAATTTGGTACTACGTCAGTTGCCTGCAAAGAAACAATTCGCAAAGAGAAATTAAAAAGTACCTCAGACTCAATATATCTATCTGTAATAGCCTGTCTTAATTGATTAAGTCTTACGATCGCACTATTTTTTTTATCAGTTGTGAACCTAATTAATTCTTCAATTTTTTTTCTTTTTTGTATAGCTCCAGATATATTAGACCGTTCATAATCTAATAAAGTCATTGCAACATACCAACCTCGGTTTTCAGGACCAATGATTTGAGAATCAGGCACAATAACATTTTCATAGAAAGTTTCATTAGTTGAGTGCTCCCAAGCCATATCAATGATCGGATTGACAGACAAGCCTTCTGTATTTTGGTCCATAACAAAGAAGCTAATTCCACGATGTTTTGGTGCATCAGGATCAGTTCGAAAAAGACCAAAAATCCAATTTGATTTGTGCGATCTTGAAGTCCAAAGTTTTTGACCATTAATAAGATAATTATCACCATTTTTTTCAGCTCTTGCTTGTAAGGATGCTAAATCTGAACCTGCCCCTGGTTCTGAAAAACCTTGCGCCCAAAGCATTTCACCAGACAAAGTAGGTTGTAAAAATTTCTTTTTTTGCTCATCTGTACCATGAATTAATATTGTTGGCCCTAACATAGAGACACCTTGACCACCAACCGTTGGTGCATCATGAAGTGCCATTTCCTGATGCAGAATAAATTGCTCAATAGGAGAAAAACCTGCACCACCATATTCTTTAGGCCAATGTGGAGCAACCCACCCTTTTATTTGCAGAACATTCATCCATTTTGTTGCTGCATCTTTTTGCTCTTTATTACCTAAAGCAAAAAAATTCTGCCAGTCACCAGCTTCTAAACCAGTAGGTGTTTTAGAATTTACATAATAAGCAGGTAAATTGCTCTCAATGTATTCTATGACTTCTTCACGAAATTGTTGCTGAACAGGTGTATCCGACCAATCCAATATTTTCTCCTAAGTATTAATATAATTAACGTCTAGCTAAAGAATAAAAACCTAGTAAGACCAATACAGTAGCTAGCCCAGCAAAAACTAATGTGTTTCTACCTGAATCATTTTCATTGCTTTCAATAACTGTTTGCTTTTCTTGCATTTGAGACTGAGGAGTATTTTTTGTTATTGGTTGCTTTGTATCCTCCTGCTTAGCAGAAGCTTGTTGTTCTTTAGGCTGACTATCATTTTGCTTGTTTTGTTCTACAGTGTCCGTATTCTTTTCTGGTTCAGGAACTACTTTAGTATCTTTGGAATCAGAAGTATCCTTTGGTTTTTCAGCAGGGCCAGGCAATGTTGGTAGTGATTTTTTTTCTGCACTAGAATTAGCTACCTGTTTACTCTCTGCAGTATCATTTTGACTACCACTAGAGTTTAATACTAAGCCAGTGGCTGATTGAGGAGCACCACCTTTACGCCATAAAATAGTCTCTTTAGAAGTTTGATCATTTAAATTGAAACTTATTAATGAATCAGCGAATGCACTACACTCACCTTCATCAATATAACCCAAGAAAATATAACCAGTTGAACTATTAGGTTCTGCTAAAATATCAGCATCTTTACAAAATGTACCATCGATAAAAATTTTTACTGTTGCAGTGGAACTAGGAACAACGCCAAAAACAGTCATGGGCGCTTGAGCAGAAACAGAAGAATTGACACTACTAAAAATCAATAAAATAAATATAAAAATAGTGAACAAACTTTTAATAGGAAAGTATCTTTTCATGCAATTTACCTTTTAGCTACTTTAACAAAGTAATTACTTAATTACTCTAGTAATATAAATTATTCTTTATTTGCGATAAAGGAAAAAATAAAATCAGAGAAGAGGTATATGCTAGAAACAAAAATAATAAATTCTGAATACTGACAGAAAAAATTGCTGCACATATCAAGCATTGCTAACTCCGTGATAATTCTACCATACCATCTATAGTATCTGACTTAAAAATAATTTTGTTCTATCTTCTTTTGGATTAGTGAAAAAATGTTCAGGTGTGCCTTCTTCTACTAACAATCCTTCATCAAAAAAATAAAATCTGTCAGCTGCCTCCTTAGCAAAACCCATTTCATGCGTCACAACAATCATCGTCATGCCAGAAGCAGCGAGTTCTTTCATAACATCTAAAACTTCTTTAATCATCTCAGGATCTAAGGCAGAGGTTGGTTCATCAAATAACATTATTTTTGGTTGCATTGCCAATGCTCTTGCGATTGCAACTCTTTGTTGTTGGCCGCCTGATAATTGTGCAGGAAATTTATCAGCTTGCTCAGGGATACCAACTCGTTCTAACAACGGCATTGCAATTGACTCAGCTTCTTCGACAGACAGGCCTCTAACTTTTTGTGGTGCTAATGCTACATTTCTCTTAACTGTTAGATGAGGAAATAAATTAAATTGTTGAAATACCATTCCTACATTTGAACGAATAGTTTCTAAATTTTTTATATCATCATTAAGCTCAGTACCATCAACAATAATTTTTCCTTCATCATGTTTTTCCAACTGATTAATTGTACGAATGAACGTCGATTTTCCTGAACCTGATGGCCCTAGAACAACAACAACTTCTCCTTCATGAACATTCATTGAAACACCTTTTAAAGCATAAAAATCACCAAATTTTTTTTTGACATTTTCTGCATGAATTATTACGTTATTTTTTTGATTCATTTAATCCTCCCGGTTCAAACCTAAATCTTTTTCAAAATTGTAACTTAGCCTAGACATACCAAAAGATACAATCCAGAACATTAAACCAATGAACAAATAAATTTCATTGTATCTTCCTATAAATTCAAATTGAGCCAGTGCTGACTTACCTGAACCAAGTAGTTCTCTAAAGGCTAAACCTGCTGCTAAAATTAGTGTAGTATCTTTCCATAAAGCAATAAATTGACTGACTAATGCAGGAATCACTGCTCTAATTGCTTGAGGTAGTACTATCAATGCTGTTGTTTGGTATGTATTCATACCTAAAGCTTTAGAAGCTTCCACTTGCCCAATTGGGACAGATTGCAGGCCTCCTCGAATAATTTCTGCAATATATGCTGCAGTAAATGCAGACAACACAATCATAACTCTTAAAGCAATATCTACTTTACCCGCAAAAAATCCAGGTAATAGATCAGGTATAACTAAATAAGCAAAGAATAACCATGCAACTAATGGTGCTGCTCTAATTACTTCAATATAAAATGTGCAAGAATATTTTATTGCTGGCAAAGAACTTGCACGACCTATAGCGAAAATAAGTCCGACAAGAAAGCCAAATATTATACCAACCCAAGCAAGCATAATATTTAAAAAATAACCACCCCACTTAGTTGTTTCTACCCCTCCAAAAATTTTCAAAAATATGACAATCAAAGGCAAGGTAATTGCCCATCCAAATAAGATAAAAGCACTCTTACTAAATTTTGGTATTCGCTCATACGGGAAGAGGTACCCAGCGACAAATAAAATAAAGGAAATAAGAGTTAATAGTGTGATTATTATATTTTTAATTGGGTCGATCAAAAAAAGTATAAACAAAATTAATGGAGATAAGTTCATAAGGTGCTTTAGATGAAATGTACTTAAATGTTTGTAAGACAAACCAGACATAAATGTCACCCAAAAAATAGATGCCCATATGCGCCATTCAGCATCTTTAGGAAAAGGACCTAATAACATTAATCTCAAATTAACATCTACTACCGTCCAATCAGCAGAGATGAAAATAAAATTTAACAACGAAGCAATAAAATAATATGACAATATGATCGAAAAAGTTGAAAGAGCAATGTTCAATTTTGATGAAAATAGATTTTCGATGAGCCAAATTTTAGACTGGAATAACATGTTGTTCATTATCTATTCCCTACTAAAGCAACTTTTTTATTGAAATAATTCATAGCTAATGAAATTAGAAAACTCATTGATTGATAAGTCAGAATAATAATAATAAACATTGGAATTGCATGTCCAGCTTTATTCATAATAATTCCACTGACTAAAAACAGATCAGAGTATCCAATGACGACTGCTAAACTTGAATTTTTTGTTAAATTAAGATATTGGTTAGTTACAGGCGGAATAATAATTCTTAAAGCTTGTGGTAATATAATTAATCTCAGTGATTGAAAAGTACTAAATCCCAGGGCTTGTGCGGCTTCAGTTTGTCCTTTAGGAAGTGCTTGAATTGCTCCTCGAACAATTTCTGCTATAAATGAAGCAGTATAAATCACTAGACCTAATAAAATTGCCAGGAACTCAGTTGAAATTACAAAGCCAGCAGTATATTGAACAACAGTATTTTCAGCAACAGTTACAACAGGTCTAACAAAATCAATAATGGAACCGTTTTCAAAAAATAAAATTGTCGGCAAGGCAATTCCACGATTAGAGATTAATATCACATCAAACAAATTGATATATTCTTTAATTGTTGGTAAAGCAAGCGTGAATGACCACCAAAAAATTATTTGTAATAAAAGTGGTAAATTTCTAATCACTTCAACATATACTGTAGCAATTTTTCTTACCAGCCAATTGCTTGATAATCGAGCAATACCAATAATAACACCCAGGAATGTAGCAAGGAAAATTCCTACAAAAACTAATCTAATAGTATTAAATACTCCAGTAACATATGCATCAATTCTATTATTTGTTGGCGTATAATCTGTGAGCCATTGATTGGCTAGTGCAAATCCAGCTTCGTTTGTTAAAAAATCAAAACCTAACTCAAGTTTTGAAGCTTTCAAATATAAATAAAATAATAACAATGAAAGAAAAAAGATATAAATGCACTGTAAAGTATTGTTCTTGCGCTTATTTGTCTTGAAAAAAAAATCTTTGAACACAAAATTTCCAATAGTCATTAATTATTTAAAAGAAAAAAAGTATATGGTCACTCAAAAAAAATAAGCAACCATATACTTTAAAGTTAAGTTATATTACCTCATTGGGGGTGCATAAATTAATCCACCATTTTTCCAAGAAGCATTCAAACTACCCTCACGAGCAAGACCAATTGGTTCAATTGTTCGTGCATAGATCTCACCAAAGTTTCCAACTTGTGCAATAACATTTTGCATAAAGTCACAAGAAATACCTAGATTGAATTCAGTTGGCTCAGCGCCAGCACAAAGTAATCTTGATACATCCTTATTTTTAGGACTAGAAGCTTGTGCAGCTACATTAGTACTGTCAACGCCGAATTCTTCAGCTAAAATAGTACCAAGGACAACCCAGTCAACAATTTGTGACCATAAAGGATCGTCTTCACGAGTAACTGGACCAAGAGGTTCCTTTGATAATGTATCAGGTAAAATTCTCAATGCTGCAGAACCGCCACCTTCAGCAGGATAAGCGCTTCTTTGACCAGCTAAGTTAGACTTATCACCAGTCCAACCATCACATCTATCTTGTAAGAAAGCTGCCTGAGACTCTGCATCATTTTCTACTGCTAAAGCAGTATATGACAAGCCTCTATCAGCAAAGAAATCTTCCAAATTTTGCTCAGTGGTTGTACCAGTTGTTACACAAATTGTAGCACCGTTCAAATCAGCTGTTTCTGCAAATTGAGAAGCAGATTTCACCATCATTCCTTGACCATCATAGAATGTAGTATGAGCAAAAGTTGTTTTAAGATTAATATCTCTACTGGCAGTCCAAGTTGTAGTTCTAATTAGAACATCAATCTCTTTCGCAGCAAGTATATCAAATCTAGCTTTTGCAGATGCAGGAACAAAATTAACTTTTGATGCATCTCCAAGTACTGCAGCAGCGATTGCCTTGCAATACTCAACGTCATTACCTTCCATAACACCATCTGGATTCATAAAACCGAATCCTGGCTGGCTATCTTTAACACCACAGTTTAAGACACCACGATCAGTAACTTCATTTAGAGTTACACTTCCTGTAGAGCTAGTGTCATCACTAGAACAAGCAGCAAGTGTAATTCCGAGGACAGCAATAGAAGTCACAGCCGCCCTTAAAAATTTAGATCCCATAAGAATCTCCTCTCCGTTAGTCTAGGAGTTGTATATTCATAAATAAATTAATGATAAACGAAATCCCCCAGAAAGTAATTCTAGCATAATATTTTAAATATAACGTATCCTAATTACTAAATATTGCTCTAGTTTGAGACTCAGTAAATCCTGCTTTTACATTATTGTCATACATCATATAAATTATCTTTCTATCTAATGGGCTCATGATGTCATTTGATCCTTGTAATTCATAAAAAATACTCTCTGGATACTTATAGCTATCATTTAATAAACCAAGACCTTGTGTGATTTCTTCTTGGAGTATGTTACGAATTTCTTGAAATCTAATCGCACCAATGCTATCGTTGATAACCATTGCTCTTGCATACTGAGCTGAATCATTATTATTATTTTTCCAAACTTGTACTAATCCTTGAGTATTTATGCTATCAACGAAAAAATAAGGATTGATCTTAGATAACTCTGAGCGAGGACCTACAAAGACATTATAATTTGGATTGCGTGACTCTGGAACAATAGTAATTGATGGCGTTAAAGCATTCAGCTTACTCACTATCTCTAAAAATGCCATTTGAATTTCATCTTGATAATCTCCTTCAACTTCAATGTGAATACGAATATCTTTTTCCCATTTTAATAAATTTGTAGCATCTTGACTAAACTCTCTGCCATATGCAATTTCAATAAGATAATCAATTTCCTGTTGATTGAATTTTGAAAAACTTGCTGTTGCATCATTTTTTAATGCTAATTTTGCATATTTATTGATATCCAACTCATCCAATGATTGCTCAGAAGATTTTATTATATTTATTAAATCCATTGGTTTCATTTTTGAAGTAATTAATGGATTATAAAATAATTCAAGAATATCCAAATCTTCATCAGAATATTCTTTCATATAAGTCCTTGAATTAAAAACGCTTCTGAGATATCTATTTGTTGTTCCTGTTAAGCCCAGGCCTTGCAAAAGTCCCTGCTGAATATAGTGTAATGAATGCTTGCATTCGTTATCAGTATTAATAAAAATTACAAATTTTGCTATATCGCCCGAATTTTTATAAATGTCCCTTTGCCAATTCCAGCAATCTGCAGATTCGTACATTCCTTTATCAATTAGATAATCTTTTAATCCTATATAAATAAGAAAATTGCCTTCCTTTGATTTATTTTGCAGAATATTGATATCAAAGTCTTTAATAAGTTTACGAACAGTAAATACTGATTCACTAATCATTTTTCTTTGATCAAACGATGAATTACCAATAATTGAAATGTCTATATCCTGATTCCATTTGTGCAATTCGAGCTCATTGCGCCCAGAGACATTATTCTCTATCTGAGATAAATAAGTAACGTCTATTCCTGAATAGGCAGCATCTAACAAAAATGACAATGTTTCTGGCGTAAATTGTGGTTTTGGCAGCTTTACTTTATCATCAATAACAGGTTTTTGCGGATCATTATTCATAGTTGCATTAACTGTTTTTTTAGTTTGATCGACTTGTTTTGGAGCCACAACAACTTCTTGAACTTTTTTTTGTTCCATTTCATAGCTCATTGTTGATAAATTAAATATAAATTGATTTGCATTATCAATATTAGCCTGAAGATAAATTGCTGATTTACAAATACCATTAGCATCACGTACTAAAATTATTGTTTCTTGTTCTGCAGAAATTTGACTTGTACTTCCTGCTATAATCTTATTTGTTATAGCATCTAAGTCAATTAGCTCTACCTCATTCATATTTTCATCAAGAACGGATAAAAAATAATCCTCCTTTGCATCGCTACCATCGATTAAAAGAGTAGCCTCAAATCGCTTGCGATCATATTGCGCTGGCAATTGTTCACAACTAAGACTTGCTAATAATTTTGATTTATTGATCACAATAGTTTCATTATTGATTTTTTTCTCATCATCTAATTTATCTACATCACCAGAAGGAGTATCAACAGACGTTTGCTCTTGATTTAATACGATGGTTGATTGTTTATCATTCACAGTCTGTTGATTAGGACCTGAACAGCTAATCAACAGACAAAAAGAGAAGAATATAAACACATAAAATCGATTTCTAACCAATTGGTATTTTTTGAACACAATCTTCCTATCTTTTATAATTAGGAAACTGTAGATTCTATTGGAGGACAACTGCAAAACAAATTTTTGTCACCAAAAGCATTGTTTATTCTGCCTACTGGTGGCCAGTATTTATTATTTTGCACAGCAACAAGCGGAAAAACTGCTTCTTCCCTAGAATAACAATGATTCCAATCATTATTTGTAATCATTTCAGCTGTATGAGGAGAATTAATAATAGGGTTGTCTTCTTTTGACCAAATACCTTCAGAAATTTTATTTATTTCTTGAGCAATTTTATTCATTGCATTACAAAACTTATCTATCTCAGATTTCGATTCAGACTCTGTTGGCTCAATCATAAAGGTATTCGCAACTGGCCATGACATTGTGGGCGCATGAAATCCAAAATCAATCAGACGTTTTGCGATGTCTTCAGCAGTAACATTCACTAATTCTTTAAACAAACGTAGATCAACAATACATTCATGAGCAACTAAGCTATTTTCACCTTTAAACAATATTTTATAATCAACTTCTAATTTTTTTGCTAGATAGTTTGCATTTAAAATTGCGATTTTGGTGGCAAATTTTAATCTGTCAAAGCCCATTAATTTCATATATATCCAAGAAATTATTAGTATACTTGCAGAACCCCATGGTGCTGCAGCAATAGGACCTATACCAGTTTTAGGCCCAGCCTCTTCAATTAATGGATGATTCGGAAGTAAATGTGATAATTTTTCTACGACTCCAATAGGGCCTACTCCAGGTCCTCCGCCACCATGAGGAATTGAAAAAGTTTTATGTAGGTTAAAATGTGCAACATCTGGACCTATTTTTCCTGGTTTGCAAATGCCCACTAAAGCATTCAAATTAGCTCCATCCATATAAACTAATCCACCATACTGATGTACAATTTCACATATTTCAATAATAGAATTTTCGAAAACGCCATGTGTTGATGGGTATGTCACCATTAGACATGCAAGATCATCTTTATACTCTTGTGCTTTTTGTTTTAAATCATTAATATCAATATTTCCTTCGTTATCACATGCAATAATTACAACCTCTAATCCAGCAACTTTTGCACTAGCTGGATTAGTTCCATGAGCAGAAGAAGGTATTAAGCATATCTTCCTATTTATTGAATGATTTTCTTCATGCCATTTTTTGATTACTAACAAACCTGCATACTCGCCTTGAGAACCAGCATTGGGCTGTAAAGATACAGAGTGAAATCCAGTTAATTCTGTTAGCATTGATCCTAGGCTATCGATTATATGCATGTATCCACTGGCTTGCTCTATGGGAACAAAAGGATGCAAATTTGCAAATTCAGGCCAAGAAATTGGAATCATAGCTGCAGATGAATTTAGTTTCATGGTACAAGATCCTAAAGGGATCATTGATTCATCTAAAGCTATATCTTTTGTTTTAAGTCTCTTTAAATAACGCATCATTTCTGTTTCTGAATGATATTTCTGAAAGGTCGGATGTTGTAAAAACGAAGATTCCCTTATTAAAGAATCATCAATATGCATACCTAAATTTAACAAATCCTGGTCGTTAGACAATTTTTTCTTTGATGTAAATATTTCAATCAATAAAGCAATATTGTCATGAGAATGTGTCTCATCTATTGATAGCGCTATGTGCTGATTATCAACTTGTCTTAGATTAGTTTTTAGTTTTTTTGCACGACTTAAAATTTCTGATGTTTGATGATCAGTAAAAATTGTTAAAGTGTCAAAAAAGTTTTGATTAAGCACTTTAAATCCAGAATCAATCAATTCTTGATACAACAGATTTGTAAAGGCATGCACTCTTTGAGCTATTTTCTTTAGACCATCTGCGCCATGATAAACGGCATAAAAACCAGCAATAACTGCTAGTAAAACTTGAGCAGTGCAAATGTTACTTGTAGCTTTTTCTCTTCTAATGTGCTGTTCTCTCGTCTGTAATGCTAATCGTAGTGCAGGACGATCCAGGCTATCCACTGAAAGCCCTACAAGACGACCTGGTAACATTCTTTTTAATTCTTCTTTCGTAGCAATAAATGCTGCATGTGGCCCGCCATATCCTAATGGAACACCGAATCTTTGTGCGCTCCCAAAAGCTATGTCAGCATTCATCTCGCCAGGTGTCTTAATAAAAATTAAACTTAACAGATCGGTAGCTATTGAAACCATTGCGCCACTCTCATGCACATCAGTAATCAATGATGAAAGATCAGCTACATTGCCATATGTATCAGGGTTTTGAACAATGACACCAAAATGATTTTCTGAATCGAATGCATTCAAATCATCTACATTAATATTAATATCAAGTGATTCTGCTCGTATTTCCAAAAGTGCAATAGTCTGTGGGTGACAATTTTTACTAATGAGTATTGAATTTCTTTCTTGTTTATCCGAACGATACATCATTAACATTGCTTCAGCAGCCGCAGTAGCTTCATCCAATAATGATGCATTGGCGATATCAAGACCAGTTAAATCAACTATAAGATGTTGAAAGTTTAATAATGCTTCTAATCTTCCCTGAGAAATCTCTGGCTGATATGGAGTATAAGCTGTATACCAACCTGGATCTTCAAGCACATTTCGTTTAATAACAGATGGCAAAATAGAATCGTAATATCCTAATCCTATAAAATTATTAAACAATATATTTTGCTTGGCAATTAAAGATAGTTCATTATGAATCTCATATTCTGATAAAAAAGACTCTGCATAATTCTCTTCATCATAAATACTACTTGGCAATGCATTCAAAATGAGATCATCTAAAGATTTATAACCTAAAAAATCGAGCATCTCTTTAATTTCAATTTCAGAAGGACCTATATGCCTAGATGAAAATGTTTCTCTTAACTCGTGCAAAATAACCTCTCATTTAATTCAAGAACTAATAAATTTATTATACTCTTCCTCATCCATCAAGCTATTAACTGCACTTGGATCATCAATTTCTATTTCAAACAACCATCCAGCACCATGAGGCTCTTCATTAATGAGCTGAGGGGAATCAATCAAATCATTATTAACTGAAACAATGGTGCAATTTAATGGTGCATATATCTCACTTGCCGCTTTAACAGATTCAACAACAGCTAATTCATCTCCAGCATTAAAATGACTACCAAGTTCAGGAAATTCTACAAAGACTATTTCACCTAATTCAGTTTGTGCAAAATCCGTAATGCCAACTTTGAATAAATTATTATCTTGATGCACCCATTCATGTTCTTTAGAAAATCGCATTAACTTGCCTTCTCTTTTGCATAAACATACTTATGTGGTACAAAAGGTAAATTCGTCATTTTAGCTTCTCTAATCTTCCCTCTAATTTTAAAATAAACTTTTTGCTGCTCATTTGTATACTTTCTATCAATAAATGCCATTGCAATAGAACGATTTAAAATTGGGCTAAAACATCCGCTTGTCACAATGCCAATGTTTTCACCATTGATATTGAGAATATCAGTATCTTTTCGCACAATAAAATTGCCATCGCAGATAATTCCACGACGTATTTTTTTCGATTTATTTTTTAATTGATCAAAGATTATTTCTGAACCTGGAAAATGATTCGTAGATTGATTCTTTGAAATAATCCAAGAAATTTTTGCTTCAACTGGCGTCACACGATTCGTTAATTCATTGCCGTAAAGACAAAGACCTGCTTCAATTCTTAACGAATCTCTACTACCTAAACCAGCTAATTGAATATTATCATTTTTTAAAAGTTCATCTACAAAATCTATGACAAGCTTATTAGATATACTTATTTCAAACCCATCTTCACCAGTATACCCGCTACGTGAAACATAAATTTCTTTATTGCCGATTTGAACATTCATACCAGTCATAAAATTTAAGTTTTCGTGTCCAGTAATATAATTTGACAAAACTTTTTCACTTAATGGACCTTGTATAGCAATTAATGAATAGTCAGTCATTTCAACAATAGAGCAATTATTCAAATGAGTAGTTAAGTATTCAATAACTTGTTTTTTATTCGCAGCATTAATAACCAGTCTAATGGATTCTAAATTTCTTGTAACTATAAGATCGTCAATTACTCCACCATTAATATTTGTTAAAACCGAGTATATAGAATGATTATTATTAAGATTTGAAATTTCAGCAGGAATTAATTTTTCAAATTCATTAATAACATTTTCACCACTAATAATTAATTGACCCATATGCGAAACATCAAATAAAGAACAATGATTTCTTGTAAAAATATGCTCATTGAGCATACCGGATGTGTAGTGCAATGGCATTTGGTAACCATTAAAACTCACAAACTTAGCCTGAAATTTTTGATGTATTGAGTATAAAGCAGTTACGTTATCATGATTTTCTATGCGCATATAAACGTTATACTTAATTACTCTGAATAGTTCAAGAAACAATTGGATAAAGTTACGCAAAGAAAATTAGATAGTATATTAAATTACAAAGTTATTTTAGATATATCCACCCGCTACAGCTGGAACAATTGATATTTCATCATTATCAGCAATAACAGTATCTAGCTCAGATAGAAATCTGACATCTTCTCCATTAACATAGACATTAACAAAACGTCGAATGCTACCATCCTCTTCACATATGCGTTCTTTTACTCCAGGAAAATCATTCTCAAGCACATCGATAACTTCACGAACACTAGAGGCATCAAGTTCTATTAAATCTTGTTCATTTGTTAAATTGCGTAATGGTGTAGGTATTTTGACTTTAACACTCATGATTAACTCCTTTTATCCAGTAATAACATCGCCTTCAAGCGGATCAATACGAACGCCCTTGTCCGCAATCCAAGATAAAGATTTTTCAATTTCTGCTTCTTCACCAACTAATTCTAAAATTACCCAACCTATCTGGTTGTCTACGTCAGCCATTCTTATGCTTGTCACTACTTCAAATTCATGTCCAAGTTGATAAACAAGTGGTTCTTTAACTGTTTGTTCAGTAAAAGTAAATCTTACTTTTTTACTAGCCATATAAAAAACTCCATAAAAAATATATTAACCTAATTTAGAAAATTCATCCATAAATTCTTCTGCATTTGGGGATATCTTAATTGCAGGATTCATTTCATTTTCTATCGCTTCAATAGTTTTTAATCCAGCACCAGTAATAAATAATACGGTCTCTTCATCTGAATTAATAATTCCATTATCTACTAATCTTTTAAGACATGCTACAGCAACTCCACCCGCAGTTTCAGCAAAAATTCCTTCACTTTCAGCAAGCATTTTGATTCCATCAACAATTTCTTGATCAGTAGCCATTTCGGCTGCCCCATTAGTTTCTTCCATCACTTTTAAGGCATAATAGCCATCTGCTGGATTACCAATTGCTAAAGAACGAGCAATAGTGTCAGGCTTCTGAGGAATAAAATTTAAACTACCTGATTTAAATGCTGTCGAAATAGGAGAGCAACCGGTTGCTTGTGCTCCACTCATTCTTATATCAATATTATCAATTAAGCCAATATTTTTAAGTTCCTTAAAGCCCTTCCAAATCTTTGTAAACAATGAACCTGATGCCATTGGGACAACACAATGATCTGGACTTCTCCATCCTAATTGTTCTGCTACTTCAAAAGCTAAAGTCCTGGAACCTTCAGCATAATAGGGTCGCATATTAATATTTACAAAAGCCCAATCATTAGAAGCAGCTAATTCAGTACATAATCGATTTACATCATCATAATTTCCATTAATCATAGTCAAAATCGGATTATATACTGAGCTACCAATAACTTTGCCTAATTCGAGATCATCAGGCATAAAAACTAGTGCCCTCATATCAGCTTGAGCAGCATGAGCAGATACTGAATTAGCTAGATTACCTGTTGATGCACATGCTAAATCTTTATAACCAAATTGTCGTGCACGTGCTATAGCCATACTAACTACACGATCCTTAAATGACCATGTTGGATTAGCTGTATCATTTTTAATCCAAAGTTTTTTTAATCCAAGTTGCTGTGCAAGATTTTTAGATTGAATTAAAGGTGTAAAGCCAGTCCCAATATCAACTTTAAAATTTTCATCACATGGTAATAACGGAGAATAGCGCCAAAGTGAATCTGGGCCATTGGCTATTTGTTTCTTTGAAATATTTTTTCTAATTTTTTCGTAGTCATAATCGACTTCTAGAGGCCCAAAACAAAACTCACAAGAATATATTGGAAGTAAGTCAAACTTCCTTTCACATTCTCTACATTTTAATGCTATCTCAAAAGACATAATAACCAATCTAATAATGTTACGAATAAATACAAAAGATGTTTCGTGGATTACCCTACTCATCGTTCCGTACTATACTCGGTCGGCTGTAGCACCAAAACTCATTGATTAAGGATGCCGTGGTTTCTAAGGTCCGATTCCCTCCACCACTCTAGATGATGAGCTTTATTATGTAATAAAACTACATTAATGAGATTACAACCATATAAAACATATGGTCAAGTGACACTAATTAATTAATTATCGAGATTAGGTAATTTCAGATTAGCTGCAACCACACCATTATCAAAGGTTAAGCCAATAATTTTTGCATTTTTTGGAATAGAAAACGAGATCCACCCTTGAATCAATTCATTAGGTTGAAGTAATACATTGCCTAAACTAATATCTGAACCAGAAAATTTTTTTTCTGCAACAATTATAGCTGTAGGAGAATCATTAGATAAACTCTTATTCAATTCTTCAACAATATATATGTTAAAAAAAGCAGATCTCATGGTGATGCTATCATTAATTGCTCTTGCGAGTATTTCTACTCCTATATATCTTTTTTTTGGATCCTGTATAATTGAGCCACTAATAGCTAATAGCGGATCAACGATTTTTTGTACTGTTATTTCACCTTTTATAGAATTATCTGAATCATTAGAAGCATTAAGGTTATAAATCTCCTCTTGCATTTCTCTTATTATATTTGACTGTGTAGATAAATTATCTTGAATATCATTCACTTCTTTTTGAATTTGAAAAAATTGAAGAGTGTGATTGTTGATTTTTTCTTTGATTGCTTGCTGCTCATTATCAATATTTAATAAAAGCAAAAAACTAACAGAAAAAATTGCGAAAAAGATTATAAGAACTATTGATAAAAGAACTTTATATATATGCTTATCTAAATATTCAATAAATAATTTCATTCTATAACCTAATTATCTTGCCTAGGTAATGTTTTTTTACCAATAAAAATTTCAGCAAACTTTCTTTCTTTAGGCTCATTTGCTAAATATATCAAAATTGAACTAATAATAGCAAAAACAGATAAAAAAGTAAAAGTATCACCATAACTACCAAAGTTTTCAGAATACCATGTTGCTAAGATTGGCCCACTTCCATGGACAACTAACTCAAATGGCATTACAAATCCTCTTATTGAACCAAGGTGTCTTCTACCAAAATATAGTGGCCAAAGTACCTCTTTAACAGGCTGACTGCCTGCCAAGCCAATACCAGTGACAAAATAACCAATTGTAGCGTATAATAAACTAGCTTCATTAGCTCCATAAACTACAATAGCCATTCCAATTCCAACTGCTAAAAATGCAAAAGAGGCTAGAAATTTAATCAATATTTTTTCAGCAAGCAAGCCCCAAAATGGCCTAGTAAAAACTCCTGGAAATGCTAATACAGCAATAAACTGTGCTGATTGGGTTCTACTAAATCCATAATCACTCATAAAAGGAATTGTTAAAGTAGCAATAGTCAGAATTGCAACTCCAACAAGATTATAACTCAATAATATAACCCAAAATGAAGGAAGCTTAACTGCTTCTTTTCTTGTGAGTGAAAATTGATAATCGTATTCTTCTAATAGGTCATTTTTTGTATCAGATGTTTTAGAAATACCATCAGGAAGTAAATTATAGTCTTCTGGCTTTTTTCGCATAATTAAACTACACGGTAAAATTATTATTATTGTCAATATAGCTAAAAAATTCCAACCAAATCGCCAACCATAATTATCAACCACAAAAGTCATTAAATTTGGAATAATAATTCCTGCAAAAGAAAGGCCTAATGCAATTAATCCAATTGCTCTCCCTCGATATTTGACAAACCATTTTGAAATAGTAACAGTGACTACCATATTCCCAGCTAAAACCAAGGCAACTCCTTGGAATAAACCTCTAATAATTAACCATTGGTACAATTGTTGAATAAATGATGTTGCAATCAGAGCAAAAAATATAACGATTGTGCCTGCAATCATGAATCTGCGAGCTCCGTGCTTATCAACTAGGCGACCAATAATCAATCCAGTAAAGGCCATGGAAATTTGGCTTAAAGTAAAGCCAAGCATAAATTGGGTTCTAGTCCAACCAAATTCTTCACGCATCGGATCCATAAAAACATTAGCAATATAGCCAACAATTCCTGCACCCATAATCAAATTGACAAAAATACCACCCAGAACTAAATACCAACCAAAAAAAGGCTTTGGTAATGTCATTTACATGACTTAATATAATCTTTATGCTTTTTCATCTGAACCAATAACTCCATCTCGATAATTCACTTGTCTAATTTCAGGTTTAACAAAATTATTAATAAGTAACACTTCTCTATAATATTCAGCAAAACCTTCTGCACGTAATCTTACCGGTTTCAGCAACATCAAATATCTTTCATATTTTTTTTCAATACCTACATGATCTTGATTCCTAGCATTCATTCTTTTCAATAAGAATTCGTTAATTAAATTTTCATCTTCAATAATTTTGACATCTGCGTGTACCCATACATTTCTGACTGCCCATCTTGGACCAATTGTATTACCGCTTGTTTCAACCCAATGCATTGTCGCTTTTGGATTATCATTTAGATGTTTATACTTCAAGTCTCCTTCACGAAATCTACCAATTGTCCCAATGGTCCATTGATTTTCAAAATCAACAAATGTACTAACCTGTCTAATTGTAGAACGATTATATTGATTTACTGTAGATAAAAAACTAACAATACCACGTTCATATCCACCAATAAATTTCTTAATTTGATTTATGGTATCTGACATGATTCGAACCCTTGCGCTATTAGATAAAAAATTTACTTCACTGGTTTGATTATATCATTGGAAGGCTTTTTTATAGACAATTCACCATTCAAAAGTAATATAATAGTCACGCCTAATGCAATTAATGGACATAGCCCGCCAGCAATAAATAAACTTGCTAGTCCCAATTTAGTAGCAAGAAAACCAAGCCCAATCCCACTAACAATGATCCCTACATCCCAAGCAAGTTGTATAACTGCAGTAGCACTACCTTGTTGATCAGAAGAAACTCGATCAAGCGCAAGTGCAAAAAGGCCAGTATTACAAAGAGAAACTCCTAATCCAGAAAAAATTCCTGCAAATAAAATAATAAAATTTGAATCCGCAGCAGCTAATATAAACATTGCACTAGACATAGTAATCATTCCAAAAATCACAATAGGTAACCGACCAATACGATCTCCTAAAGCGCCTCCAATTGGTCGAGCAATAATTGAAATCCCACCATGAGAAATAAAAAATAAGGAGATTTGCGATATCTCTCTTTCTAGTGCTAAGAGTGGTAAAAATGCACAACATGCTGCAAAGCAAATTGTGATAGAAAAAAACAACATTGAGGGTAAAATTGCCTTCTTTGGGATAAGTATATCACGTTCATTTATATTACTTTTTTCAGTTTCAGGTTCATTAACAAAATGAATTAAAGCTAAACTGTACAGTGATGTAAAGGCAGATAATAAAAAGACTGCTTGATAACTATATTGATTTAATATAAATGCACCGATAGCAGGTCCAATTGCTTGCCCCCAAACTTGAAGTAATCCCAAAATAGCCTAATCCTTCACCACGCCTTGGAAATGGAGTTATATTTGCAATAAGAGTGCCACTTGCAGTTGGTATAGCTGCAGACCCAATACCTTGCACAAAACGTAAAATAAAAGTGCAGCAATAGTTTTAGAATATGCCATAAAAACATACACAATTACTAAGCTAACTAAACCTAGTCTAATCATTAATTTTTTATTTGATCGATTACTAAATTTTCCAACATATAATCTTAAAACCAGAGGGAGATAACCCCATGCTCCAACAACTAGCCCCACTTGAAAAGGGCTACCGCCTAATTCCTGAATATAATTTGGCAAAACAGTTACTAAATAAAATGCGCCTGCAAAAAAAGAAAAAGATGTCAAGAGCGTCAAAATGAAGTCAAGAGTCCATAATTTGTTAGTAGGCAAAAATCACCATTTCCAAAATATTTAATTAAGAACGATAAAAATGATCTAGAAAATATAAATAAAGTTTTTAAGAAATAACACTCAATCTAATTGGTCAATTAAATGATACAGAATCTTTACTCCCAAAAGGAGATTATCTAAAGAGATTTTTTCGTTTACTCCGTGTATACCTCTCAATTCATCTTTGGAAACTAGAATTGGCATAAATCCATAGGCAGGTACCCCTAATCTTCTAAAGACTCTTGAATCTGTAAAACCGGTAGTAACATATGGCACAACTGATGCTTCAGGTACAATTTTTTTAACAACATTTTCTATGGCATTATAAGCATAGTTATCTATCGGAGATGTCTTCGTTGATGATATAAATTCTTTTTCGATTGAAATATTTGGGTCATTGATAATTATTCTTAATTCATCGATGAATTGCTCTGGATCATAGCCAGGTACTAATCTGACATCCAAAGAAGCTGAAGCAATTGAAGGGACTACATTATTTTTATAACCAGCATTTATCTGAGTAATCGCAATAGAATTAGTTAAAATTGAATGAGCATAAGAATTATCCTTTATTACGGAATGAAAAAATTTATCATTAACTTCATCATTAATAATATTCAATTTATTCAAAAAAGAATAATATTGATGCACTTCACGAGAAATCTGTATATCAAATTTGTGATTAATAATTTTATTTAATGCATAAACCAATCTAACATTTGCACTTTCAAAAGTTTGCTTTGAACCATGTCCAGCATCACCGCTGACTTTAAGATTTAACCAACATGGACTCTTTTCAGAAATACCGACATTAAAAATTTTTTCTTGTTTACCAAAAGCATCAATTGTTCCAATACCTCCTTCATTAATAACAAAGCTAGCATCAAATAATTCTGGATAATTCTTTACTAGATATTCCACGCCAAATTTAGAACCCGATTCTTCATCAGCTGATGCCAAAAAAACAATATTACGTTTTGAATAATTCTCCCTATGTAAAAGAATGAGTGTCATTAACTCAATGATTCCCATACCCTTCATATCTAAGGCACCACGACCATGGACATAGCCATCTTGTGTACCGCCAGAGAAAGGAGCAAAATTCCAGTCTTCCGCTTCTGCTGGAACTACATCAATGTGATTCAATAAAATTATTCGTTTTTCTGATGTCAAATTTGCATTTATATTTGCAATAAAGTTACTGCGATTGTCTTCTGACTGAATAATTTGATAATCAATATTTTCCTTTATAGCAATAGTTTTAAACCATTTACATGCATTTGCTTCATTGCCAGGGGGATTAGAAGTGTCTATTTGAATATACTCTTCGAGCATAACTGAAAGTTCATTTGCAACTAGCGACCAATTCATTAATGTCTTTCTGAATCTTAAAAAAATTTAATTTCTGATTATGAACACAGATACGTTGCCTCGAATCAATTGCATCATGACACCCCTATTACGAGAATTCATAGCATCATATAAATCATTTAAATTATTAACTTTTTTTTGATTTACTTGTTTAATTAAATCTTCTTTTCTTAACCCAATATTATATGCATTTGAACCTTTTTCAACTGAAACAACAAAAATACCATTATCTTTTTTCATAAAGGTTGCTCCTTGTAAATACTTAATGTTTGCAGGAGGTGTATCTCCAGATGAAGACTCATCATTAAAAGTTGGAAATGGCTCAACTTCTACAATATATGTTTTTCTTAAGCCATTTCGTAAAATCAGAACATCTATTGTTTCACTCACACGTTCTAGATCAATAAAATAGGAAAAATCAGCAACTGTATTTATTTGATTACTGTCAATTGCAATAATAATATCACCTTGTACTAATCCAGCTTTTTCTGAGCTTGAACTTGGAACTACAGACTCTACAATAATGCCTCTTGAATTAGTTTCATTGTCAAGTATTTCAATTGTTTTAACTGAAAGGCCTATTTGACCTCGTTTAATATTGCCATATTGAATTAACTGATTTGCAATTTTATTTACAGTTTGAATGGGAATTGCAAATCCTATCCCTACATTTGCTCCGCCTTTTGACAGAATTGCAGTATTAATCCCTATAAGTTCACCTTTAAGATTAATCAATGCGCCTCCTGAATTACCTGGATTAATATTTGCATCTATTTGAATTAACTTTTCATTTCCTTTAATGATTCCCACATTGCTTCTATTAATACCACTAACTATCCCATAAGTAACAGTATGACCCAAGCCAAATGGATTGCCGATAGCAAGAACATAGTCACCTAAGCTTATTTCAGTTTTTTTGGAAATATCAAACTGAAATAAAGCTTCTTCTTGTATTTGTAAGATTGCTAAATCAGTTTTTTCATCATATCCAATAAGAATAGCTTCGCTCTTTCTTTCATCAAAAAGAGTAACATTGATTACTTCTGCATCTTTAACCACATGAAAGTTAGTTAATATGAAGCCATTTTGTGAATTTATAATTACCCCAGAGCCAATACTTTGTATTTCTTGCTGTTGAGGCAAATTAAATCGAAAAAAATTTTCAAAAAATGGATCATTAAAGAAGGGATTATTATTGATAGACATTTTGCCTTTAGTTGAAATACTAACAACTGCAGCTCTAGTTTTTTCAAGAATGGGATAAAGAGAATCTATGCTTTGTTCTTTAAGTAGCAAATCAGACTTTTTATCGTCTTTTAAAAAAATGTTATTGTTAGCAATGTTATTTTTGAGATTTGTTGAAGATGCGTTATGTTCAGTATTTAGGAAATCAAAAAAGATGATGGCTAGCAATAATGAAGTAAAAATTAACAAAAAAATATTTAAAGTAATCAATAAGCGTATTTTAGTTAATTTTAACATCTACAACCCTTTATGGCGAGAATGCGCAGGAGTCGAACCTACCAAAGCTTACATCGTAAACTTACATTAGTTTTGAAGACCAAGAGTGCCACCGGACACCATGCATTCTCATAAATTTACATTAATGCTCCAATTATGATATTATCGATAGTGAATATAAAGCAATATTTACTTAGGAAAAAATTTAATGGATAAAATTAGAAATGTAATTATTATTGGCAGTGGCCCTGCAGGATATACAGCTGGATTATATACGTCAAGAGCTCTTCTAAAGCCTCTGATGTTTTCTGGTTATGCATATGGTGGGCAATTGATGCTAACAACTGATGTTGAAAATTATCCTGGTTATCCTAAAGGAATCACTGGACCAGAAATGATGATTGAGCTTAGAGAACAAGCAGAAAGATTTGGTTGTGAAATTATTGACAAAAATGTTGATTCGGTAGATTTCTCATCGCGACCCTTTAAAGTTACAGTTGGAGGTGAAGAATTTCAGTCAGAAGCAATTATTATTTGCACTGGCGCGGAAGCAATTTGGCTAGATGCAGATAATGAAGAAGAGCAAAAAGGACGTGGAATCTCTACATGCGCAACTTGTGATGGTGCTTTTTTTAAAGATGAAGAAGTTTTAGTAATAGGCGGTGGAGACTCTGCGATGGAAGAGGCAACTTTTTTAACTAGATTTGCTAGTAAAGTAACATTGCTCCATAGAAGAGATGTGTTTAGGGCATCAACAATAATGCATGAGAGAGTTCTAGCAAATCCAAAAATAGAAGTTAAAACATTTCGCCAGATAAAAAAATGGATTTCAAATGAAGATGGTTTAACAGGTGCAATCATTGAAGACCCTCGGGATAATTCTACAGAAGTAATAAATGCAGGAGGAGCATTTATTGCTATTGGACATAAACCCATGACAGATTTTTTAAATAATCAAATAGAAGTTGATAAAGAAGGTTACATAATTCATCATGAGCATACTATGACATCAGTGCCAGGTGTTTTTGCTGCTGGAGATGTAGTTGACACGAGATATAGACAAGCAATCACTGCTGCAGGAATGGGCTGTCAAGCTGCAATTGACTGTGAGCGTTGGCTAGAAGACAATCAAAAAATGTAATTTTAAATTATATTATCTATTTCTTTAGCAAGAGCCTGTTTTGGCTTAAAGCCAATTATTTGACCTACTGCATTACCACTTTTAAATAACATTAAAGTTGGAATTGAGCGAATCCCATACTGCCCTGCAATATTTGGATTATCATCAGTATTTAATTTGAAAAATTTAACTTTACCTTCGTAATCTTCAGCTAATTCCTCTACAACTGGTGCAACCATTTTACATGGACCACACCATGGTGCCCAAAAATCTACTAAAACTGGAGTATCAGACTCAAGTACATCATTTGTAAATGTACCGTCTGAAGTATCAATTGGCTTTGACACAATATACCTCTTTTCAAATTAAGTTAACAGAACTTAATAATATCTTGGTTTTTCAGTTATTACCAGTACTAATTATAGATTGTTCTAATGAAGCAAAGAGATCATTTCGAACTGACTGTACAGCAGCATTTATAGCATTTTCTACAGCACTTGAATCACTTCTTCCATGTCCAACATAAACTAAACCATTCACCCCCAGCAGAGGAACAGCACCGTATTGTCTGTAATCTAATCTTTTATAGATTTTTTTAATTGATGGCTTGAGTAAGAACAAGCCTATCTTGCTTATTAGGCTTGATTGAGATTCCTTTAACAAGTTTGCTTTTATTAATTCAGCTAATCCTTCAATAGATTTCAAGGCAATGTTGCCTGTGAAGCCATCAGTGACGATTACATCGACATCTAAATCATTGGTTAAATCAGTACCTTCAATATTGCCTATAAAATTAGGACAGTGCATCTCTAATAATTTATAAGCTTCTAAAGTTAATTGATTACCTTTAGTAGGTTCTGAGCCAATGGATAATAAGCCAATTTTAGGATTAATCTTCTTAAAAACAGATTGATAGTATTGCGCACCGAGTAAAGCAAAATGTAAATAATTTTCTATTTTAGAATCAGCATTGGCTCCACCATCTATTAAAATGCGCATACCATCTATAGAAGGAATTGGTATAGCAAAACCTGGGCGACTAATTCCAGGCATGCGACCCAAAACTTTCAAAGCATTAGCAAATATTGCCCCTGAATTACCAATAGAAATAAAAGCATTAGCATTATCTTCCTTAATTTGCTTTAAACCATGATAAATTGATGAACTCCTGTCAGAACGAAATTCAGAAATTTTAGCATCCATTGATATACTAGATTCAGCATGAATGATCTTTATAGATTCAGGGAATTTATTGATCTTTTGACTGATTTGATGCTTGATAACGTTCTCATCACCTACTAAGAAGACAGTAAATGTTCCATCTAAAGATGCTAGGGCACCGTTGATATTTGCCTCAACTCCTTCGTCACCTGCCATTACATCCAAAACAATATTTATCATAAAATAACTTAATTAATATTTTTTAAAATTTTATATATGATCTATTATAGTAAAAAATAATTATTGACAACTATGGTATTGGAAAATTAATGCCGGAAAAATTAAACGAATTATTTTCTTTATTGAAACAAAATTTAGCCTATTCAATTTACAGCTTAGGAATTTTAGAAAAATACAATGCTAATCAATTTAAGTTGAATTATGTTATAGACGATTATCCAAATTTTGGGATTATTATCAGTGAATTTACTAATAAAAATTTTCTTTTACTATCAGGTTCAAGCCTCATTATTAGTCAGATGCTCGAAAACATGCAATTACCAAAAAAAAACCAATTACTTTCAGCTAATATAGATCATATACAATTATTAACAAACAAATATAGCTTATCAAATTTGAGTGAACAACAAAGGATGCTCATTTCAAAAGAAGAATTTCAAACATACGAAAATTCATCAAAATATCAAATAAAAAAATTATCCTACAAAGACCATAAAATAATCAAAAATTTTTATTATAATGCGGGACATAAGATTGATTTTGATCCAGAATTAATTGAAGAAGGTGCTTTTTTCGGTGCCTTTTATAAAAATGAATTAATTGCATGTGTTTGTACACATTTAATCTCAAAAAAATTTAAATGTGCTGCTGTAGGCAATGTATTAACTGTAAAAGAATATCGCAATCAAGGATTAGCATCAAATTTAACGAGCTTAGTAACTAAAGATTTATTAAATAGAAATTATAATTATGTAGCATTGTCAGTTAATACTCAAAATTCACAAGCATTAAGAATATATGAGAAATTAGGTTACAAAATAATAACAAGAAATTACGAAGGAGAATTAACAAATAAAAAAGATTTATTTATAAAAAAGATTTTTAATGAATTTATTAGAGGAAGGTAAAAAGATTGATGATTGGTGATATCAAAGATAAGGCACTAGCAAAAAATGGAATTGCAGTGATTGAATGGGCTGCAAGAGACATGCCAGTTTTAATGGAAATCAAAAAAAAATTCATAAATAAAAAACCATTTAAAAAAATTAAAATTGCAGCTTGCCTTCATGTAACAGCTGAAACAGCAAACTTGTTGATCGCATTAAAAGCTGGAGGAGCAGATGTATATCTCTCTGCATCAAATCCTTTATCTACGCAAGATAATGTAGCTGCAGCCTTATCTACAAAATATAAAATACCAACCTTTGCAATCAATGGTGAAAGTAATAATTTATATAATAACCATTTAAAGCAAGTTGCTTCTCAAAAACCAAACTTGATTATTGATGATGGTGCTGATTTATCATCATTGATGATTAAAAATGCAAAAAAATATTCACAAAACTTAATTGGCGGCACTGAAGAAACGACTACAGGAGTAACTAGACTCAATGCAATGTCTAAGAATAATGTTTTAAATTTTCCAGTCATAGCAGTAAATGAAGCTAAAACAAAATATCTGTTTGATAATAGGTTTGGTACCGGTCAGTCAACAATTGACGGTATAATTCGTGCAACAGATATGCTAATAGCTGGTAAAAAATTTGTCGTTTGTGGTTATGGATGGTGTGGGCGAGGTATTGCAAATAGAGCAAAAGGTATGGGAGCCAATGTTGTAGTTACAGAAGTCAGTCCAATGAGAGCATTAGAAGCTGTAATGGATGGCTTTGATGTTATGCCAATTGTTGATGCAGCAAAAATAGGGGATGTCTTTGTTACAGCTACTGGAGATTTAAATGTTATAGATAAAAAATCTTTAACAAAGTTGAAAAGTGGCGCTATGTTAGCAAATGCTGGACATTTTGATTGTGAAATTAATCTAAATCATTTAAAACAAATATCTAAATCAACTTCAAGGCCAAATAAGTTTATACAAGAATTTACTACTAAGAGTAACAAAAAAATAATTCTCATAGCAGAAGGTAGATTGGTTAATCTAGGCGCAGCCACTGGTCATCCAGCATCAGTAATGGACTTATCATTTGCCAATCAAGCATTAGCAGCTGAGTATATTATGAATAATCAAAATAAGTTGACCAATAAAGTGTACGATGTACCAGAAGATATTGATGAACAAATAGCTAAGCTAAAACTTAAGTCGATGAAAATCAATATAGATCAACTATCTAATGAACAAAAAAAATATTTGACCTCTTGGGAATAATCATGAAAATCAATTCAACTTTAAATGAATCTTATCTACTAACAAGTGAATCCGTGACAGAAGGTCACCCAGATAAGCTATGTGATAGAATTGCTGATTCCATACTAGATGCGCTAATATCGCAAGATCCAGAATCAAAGGTAGCTGTCGAAGTAGCTATTAGTAATCAATTAGTTGTCCTATTGGGTGAGGTCACCTCTAAAGCAGTAGTTGAGTTTGAAGAAATTGCAAAAAAAGTTCTACATGAAATTGGATACAAGGATAAAGAGACAGGCTTTGATTTAAATAGTTGTCAGATTATTTCGAATATTAATCCGCAATCTACAGATATAGGAACTAGTGTTCATAATGCTTTAGAATCTCGCAATAACAAACAAGAAATTGATGAATTTAATCAACAAGGCGCCGGAGATCAAGGTATTGTTTTTGGTTTTGCATGTAATGAAACAAATGAGTATATGCCAATGCCAATTTATCTTGCTCATAAGTTAACAAAGCAGTTAGCTCAAGCTAGACATGAAAATGAAGGAGGTTTTTTATTACCTGATGGTAAGGCACAAGTTACTGTAGAGTATAAAAAGAACAAACCATACGCAATTAATAATATAATTGTTTCTTCGCAACACAAAGAACAGATAAGCACAGAGCAACTGAAAGATTTTATTACAGAACAAGTAATTCAAAAATCTATGCCTGATAAATTACTAAATAATTCATCATCAATGTTAGTCCATATTAATCCATCTGGAAGATTTGTTATTGGTGGACCATTAGGTGATGCCGGGCTTACAGGTAGAAAAATTGTTGTCGATACTTATGGTGGTAATGCAAAACATGGTGGAGGTGCATTCAGTGGCAAAGACCCATCAAAGGTTGATAGAACTGGTGCCTATATGAGCAGATATATTGCAAAAAATTTAGTTGCAGCGGGGATTGCTGACAAAATAGAAATTCAAATTGCTTATGGAATAGGAATTGCTAATCCTATTGCAATAAATTTTGACTGTCTTGGCACTAATAAAGTTGAATTAAATTTAATCCATGAAATTATCAATAAAGTATTTGATTGCAGACCAGGCGCAATAATAAAACAATTCAATTTGAAAAGACCAATTTATTCACAATTGTCATCTTATGGGCACTTTGGGAGAAATGATTTAGAACTACCTTGGGAAAATCTTGATAAGATTGATGAAATAAAAAAAATAGTATAGTTTCAATTTTATCTTTTTGTATATTGAGGTGCTTTTCTAGCTCTTTTTAGACCAGGTTTCTTACGTTCTTTGACTCTCGCATCTCTCGTAAGAAGACCATTTTTTCTTAAAATAGATTTTAAGGAATCATCATATTTTAATAACGCTTTAGCTATTCCATGACTGATCGCTCCTGACCAACCTGATTGGCCACCACCTGCAACTTTAATTTGAATATTGAACTTGTTCTGAGTATTTGTTATAACCAAAGGATGCATGATTTCTTGCATTGACGATTTTCTAGGAATTGACTTTTCAGGCACTTCTCCATTTATTACTACAGTGCCATTACCAGCATATAAACGAACTTTTGCAACACTCGTTTTACGTTTACCAAGTCCGTAAAAATATTTGGAATCTTCCATATAAAATCTCCTAATTAATTACATATTTTCTTTAATTTTTAAAATAATATCTGCTTTTTTTGCACTCTTAACAATTTTTATTTGATTGCCTTCTGCAAAATCAATTAATTGTGGCTTAGTCATTTTATTAAAATCTGGTGACTTATCTTCTTTGGCATCTTTACTCTCTAAATTTTTATCTGATTGAGATACTTTGGTTGTTTTCTTTTCATTACTATCTTGAGATTTTTTACTATTTTCAAATAATTGAGCTGCGTGAGGATGTTTTTCATCTGAGTATACTTTTAGTCTTTTAAACAAAGTGCGTCCTCTTACATTGTGAGGCAACATACCTTTAACTGCTTTTTCAATGACTCGTCTAGAGTCTATCTCCATTTGCTCTGCAAAAGTTCTTTGTCTTATACCTCCTGGATAGCCAGAATGACGATAATAAACTTTTTTATCGAACTTCTGTCCAGTAACAATGACTCTGTCAGAATTTATTACAACGACATAATCTCCCATGGCTAAATGAGGTTCATAAGTAGGTTTATGTTTCCCTAGAATCAATGAACTAATTCTGGTTGCAAGTCTACCTAATGGCTGATCGGTAGCATCAATGATGTGCCATTCAGTTAGAATATCTTTTCTTTTTAGCCTAAACGTTTTATTCACAAAATTTCCTTAATTTATTGAAAAATAGGTACGGAATATTCAACTTCAACTAGGTTCAATCCTTTTGCAGGTGCAGAAAATTGTACACTATTCGAAGGGCCATTGATCAAATTACCAAATGCTTCAACAGACATTTTTTTTGTCCCAACTTTATGCAGAGCGCCAACCATCCTTCTAACTTGATGATGTAAAAAGCCAGATGCACGAACACGAATTTTTATAACAGATTCTTTATGAAAAATTGCAAATTCTTTTAATTCTCTAATAGCTGAATAATTTTCAGGTAATTTTGCAGCATAAGGTGACCAGTCTATTGGTTTTCTTGGAAGAGTTAGAGCTGCTTTTTTCATTAATGCAACATCTAATAATTCTTTTACTTCCCATGAATATCTAGAATTTTGTGGAGAACGTGCTTTCCCGCATGAAATTGTATATTCGTATAACCTGCTAACTGCATTCATTCTTGGATTAAAATCATCACCTACATTTAAAACGGATTTTACGGATAAATCATCACTAAGGTAATAATTTAATGCTGATTGAAGAACATTGCTTGAGATCGACTTATCAATTGATATCTTAGCAATTTGACCTAATGCATGTACACCACTATCTGTTCTGCTAGCAAACATAGCTCTTTTATTTAAAGGAGCAATATTCAAAACCGAATCTTCTAATTCACCTTGAACAGTACGAATACGCGGTTGAAATTGTGAACCACAAAAATCTGTACCATCATATTCAAGGAGTAATAAAAAATTCATAATAATCCTTCAGTTAAACTAGTTCTATTCTTGCCATTTTAGAATCATCGCCTTTTCTGTTTGGCAATTTTATTACTCGTGTGTAGCCACCATTTCTGTCAGAATATTTTGGAGCAATTTCAATAAATAACTTTTTGACTGTATTTTTATCATAT
Source organism: Dehalococcoidia bacterium (assembly GCA_045562675.1). Classification (GTDB taxonomy): domain Bacteria; phylum Chloroflexota; class Dehalococcoidia; order UBA2979; family UBA2979. Next base: position 235,338 of record JBJKVL010000001.1, on the reverse strand, counting down.
ATAAAACCTGCTGCCTTTTTTTTGGCTAAATAGTCATCTTTTTTTCCTAAGGTAATCATTCTCTCAACTAATCTTCTAAGTTCTTTAGCACGAGCTTCAGTTGTTTTAACATATCCATATTTCAATACATCAGTAGTCAAATTTCTTAACATAGCCATCCTCTGTGAAGTTGGCATATCAAATCTACGTCTTTGAATTTTATGTTTCATGATTATTGCTCGTCCTCGTCAGTCAATGCATCCATGAGTGCTTTTCCAAGCGACCCAATATCTTCTTTGCTAATTTCACTATTTGCTATTTCAGAATCTTCTTCTTCAGAACGTTTTTCTTCAAGCAAAATTGTTTTTTGACTTCTTGGAGCTGGGAAGCCATGAGCAACTAACTTATTTTTTAGTTCAACATAAGATTTTAAACCAAAGTTTCGTAAAGACATTAGTTCTTCCTCTGGTCTTTCTAAAACAATTCCAACAGTCACTAGACCTGATCGCTTAAGACAATTATATGCTCTTACAGATAAGCCTAAGTGTTCAATAGGAGTCTCGTGACCTTCAAATGGCTGCTCTTCTTCCTCTTGAATTTCTGCAATTTCAATTTTTCCAAAGTCATAAAAATTAAATAGCTGATCTCTCAGAATTTCTGCTGATATAGATACAGCACGCTTGCCTTCAATAGTCCCATCTGTCCAAATATCCATTTCTAATTTGTCATAGTTGGTATCCTGACCAACCCTAGTATTAGTAACATTAAAATTAACTCTTCTTACTGGGGAATAGACAGAGTCTACAGGAATAATCCCAATAGTATCAGATTTTTTATTTTCAGTAGCAGGAACGAAACCTCTGCCATTCTGAACATACATATCTACATTAAGAGAACCTTTAGGATCAGTTAAAGTCCCTAAATATAAATCTGGATTCATAATTTCATAATCAGCTGAAGTTTCAATCATGCCAGCTGTAATTTCTTGTGCGCCAGACACATTTAAACTAATATTTGCTGGTCTGTCAGCAAATGCTTTTATACGAACATCTTTCAAATTAATAAGGAATTCAACAATATCTTCTTTCATATGATTAATAGATGTGAACTCGTGTTCTATGCCATCTATTTTAACCCATGTTATAGCAGCACCAGGCAATGATGAAAGCAAAATTCTTCTAAGTGAGTTACCAAGAGTTGTACCAAAACCAGGTTGTAGCGGCTCAGCAACAACTTTAATAAACTCAGCTTCATCTTTTTCTAAATTAACTTCAGGAATTACAAAATCTCCAGCCACGAATCACTCCCTTTCAAAACAAACTTACAAACCAAATAATCTACCTTGAATAATATTCAACGATTGCATTTGGATTAAAAATAGGTTCAATATCATCAACATTTGGTCGACTAATTACTGTACCTAATAATTTTTTTTCATCTAATTCCAGCCAACCTGGATTAGTTCTCTCCTTGATTTCTTCTTTTAATATTTTCAAATAATTAGATTTCAATCCTCTAGAAGTAAAAGATATCTCATCGCCGATTTTTACTAATGCACTTGGGATATTTAATTTATTTCCCTTTACTGAAATATGACCATGAGTAACTAATTGCCTAGCTTGATCTCGAGTAGATGCAAAACCTAACCTATAAACAGCATTATCTAAGCGTTCTTCTAATAAGATCATTAGCTCATCACCAGTCGGACCAGCGCTTCTTACTGCTTTCTCGTAAACATTACGAAATTGCTTCTCGACTAAACCATAAGCATATCTGACCTTTTGTTTTTCAATTAATTGTAATCCTCGATCTGAAATTTTCTTTCTCCTAGTAGGAGGAGGGCCTGGTGGATTTTGCTTACGAGATTTCGCTACAGCAACATTTGCAAAAATTGGAGCACCATATCTCCTAGCTTTTCTAACCCGGGGGCCTGTATATCTAGACATAATTATTTCCTTGGTCTTCTTCTAGCACGACAACCATTATGTGGCATAGGAGTAATGTCTCGCATAGCTTTAATTTTTATTCCTGCAGATGCTAGTGCTCTTATAGCCGCTTCTCGACCTGAACCAGGACCACTAATGAAAATATCTATCTCGCGAATACCTTTATCCATTGCCTTTATTGCAACATTTTCTGCAGCTAATTGTGCAGCAAAAGGAGTACTTTTTCGTGAACCAGTAAAACCAGCAGTCCCACCACTACTCCATGCTAGTACATTTCCAGATGGATCAGTGATAGTAACAACTGTATTGTTAAATGTAGAATTAATATATGCTCTTCCAATAGGCACATTTTTCTTTTTACTATTATTCTGACGACTAGTATTTGTTGTCATGATTTCTCCATTTTTTCCAGGATTATAAGCTTACTAATAAAACAATTAATGAGCTATAACTGATTAACTAATTATAGTTTCTTATTTATTAAGCTCTACCAACTCTCCTTTTACCTGCAACAGTTTGCCTAGGACCAGTACGCCTGGTACGTGAATTTGTTTTTGTTCTTTGGCCTCTAACTGGCAGACCTTTTTTATGACGATTGCCCCGATAACTATTGATATCAATAAGTCTTTGAACATTAGATTTGATTTCTCTTCTTAAATCTCCTTCAACAGCATAATCGGATTCTATAATAGAACGAATTTTTACTAATTCGCTATCATCTAAGTCTTTAACCAATTTATTTTTATCTATTCCTGCTGATTCAATAATTTTATTTGCAAGAGTTTTTCCAATGCCATAAATATAGACTAACGAAAAAGCAACTTGCTTATTATCAGGAATCTCTACACCTGCTATTCTTGCCATAATTACCCCTGCCTTTGCTTACACTTTGGATTAGAACAAATTACTCGTAATCTGCCCTTTCTTCTAACAATCTGACAATTGTCACATCTTTTTTTTATTGATGCTTTGACTTTCATAAAAATACCTTTTCTTTTATCTGAACCTGTATGTGATACGTCCACGAGACAAATCATAAGGACTTAATTCAACTAACACTCGATCACCTAGCAATATTCTAATATAATTCATTTTCATTTTTCCCGAAATAGTAGCTAAAACTTTATGCCCATTAGCTAGCTCAACGTCAAACATAGCATTTGGCCTTGCTTCCTTAATTACCCCTTCAACTTCAATAATATCCTTTTTACTTTCTCTTTGATTATCATCTTGATTGTTAATAGAAACTTCCTCTGACAAATTTTCCTCCATTAATCTTTACTAGTCAAAACAAAAGGGCCATCATCGGTCACCGCAATTGTTTCTTCAAAATGTGCAGATAGAGATTGATCATCCATAACAACGGTCCATTGATCTTCATGTTCATGATTAGACGGCGAACCAACTGAAAACATAGGTTCAATTGCCAAAACCATTCCTTTCACTATTTGTATCCCTGAGTTAGGTTGACCAAAATTTGGCACATGGGGATCTTCGTGCATTTCACGTCCAACTCCATGTCCTCCATACTCTTTAATAATTCCAAAATCTGAAGAGCAATTTTGTATAGCATGTGAGATATCACCTATTTTGTTGCCAATTTGCATTTTGTTAATGCCAGCATGCATTGCTTTTTGAGTCACATCAATTAATTGACTAGCAACTTGAGAAATCTTGCCAACACCTTTTGTGAATGCAGCATCAGAAACAAAATTTCTATAGGTAACACCCAGATCTATACTCACTATGTCGCCTTCTTGTAATGCATAATCATTAGGTATACCATGAACTAATTTTTCATTAACTGAAAAACATATAGCTCCTGGATAGGGCGGCTTACCCAAAGGAGCATAGCCTGGAAAAGTTGGAGTTGCGCCTCTACCTGCTATTTCTTTTCTTGCAATTTGATCTAGTTCTTTACCAGTTATTCCTGGTTCAATAGCATCAAAAATAATTTCTCTTACCTCAGCATTTACCAATCCTGACTCTCTCATGATTTCAATTTCTGTATCTGATTTTAAAATAATTGTCATAGATTTATAAACTTTTTTTTTCTAATACTGATACAACTCTTTGATGGATTTCTTCTACGGAACCAAAACCATCTACTTCAAGTAATTTATCCTGATTGCGGTAATAATGAGCAACTTCTTCTAAAGTTCTTCTTTGATTTTCTAGTCTTTGCTTAGCAATTTCTGGAGCGTCATCTTTACGATTTTCAATTGATGCGCGTTTTGCAATTCTATCCAGCAGTATAGCTTCATCAACAACAATATTGAGAGCAGAGTCTATTGTTAAGCCCTTGGTCATAAACGCATTATCCAAGGCATCACACTGAGTAGTCGTTCGTGGAAAACCATCAAGTAATAAATTATTATTTGACTGATTAGTATCTAGTCTTTCTAATAACATTTTAATTGTAATTTCATCAGGCACTAATGCTCCATCATTCATATAACCTTCAACGATTTTGCCAATTTCAGTATGATTATTGACTGCATCACGAAACATGTCACCAGTGGAAATATGTAAAAAATCATTCGATTCAACTAGCATTTTTGCTTGAGTACCCTTTCCTGCGCCAATTAAGCCAAGTAAAACAATAATCATCTACATAAATCCTTCATAATTTCTCATAGACATTTGAGCTTCAAGTTGTCTCATTGTATCAATAACAACTCCAACAACAATTAAAAGGCCAGCTGCACCAATTTGTAAAGCTTGAACATTCGTTATGCTAGTAGCTAAAAATGGTACTACTGCGATAAATCCTAAGAAGATAGCGCCGCCCCATGTAATTCTAACTAAAACTCTATTTATATATTGCTGGGTCGGAAGTCCAGGTCTGATACCAGGAATAAATCCTCCTTGTTTCTGTAAATTATCAGCTAAATTTTGTTGTTGAAATACAACCATTGTATAAAAGAAAGTAAATAAAACTACTAAAATAAATACTAGGATCCAATAAGGAAATGCTGCAGGAGACATAATTGATTGAATGAATCCAGCAACGGATGCAATCCATCCCACATCTACTGTGTTAGCTAAAAACTGTGCTGCAACAGGTGGAAATATCATTATAGAAAAAGCAAAAATTAAAGGTATCATTCCAGCCGTATTTACACGCAAAGGAAGATATGACTGGCCTTGTTGCCTGTATACTCTTCCACCTTTAACTTGTGAACGAGAATATTGTACCGGTATTCTTCGCTGAGCTTCTTGAAAAGTAACAATTAATGCAACAATTAATAAAGTAATGATTGCTAATAATAATATACCACTTATGGCAGCAGATGTTCCGGTTAGAACACCTCTGCTTATTGTTCTTGGTAAACCAGCAATAATACCACCGAAAATGATCAGTGAAACACCGTTACCAATTCCATTCTCAGAAATTCTTTCGCCAATCCAAACTAGGAACATTGTTCCTGCAACCATAGTAAAAATAGTAGAAATTGATACAAGTGCTGCTCCGCCTGATAAAGAGAATCCAGATACTCCACCGAATTGTTGAATTAATAAAAGCTGAGCATAAGCTTGAAATAAAGCTAGAGGCACTGTAAGCCACATTGTATAGATTTGTATCCTGTTTCTTCCTTGTTCCCCTTCTTGAGCTAAAGCTTTTAATTTCGGTACTACTGGTTGTAATAATTGCATTACAATAGTGGCTGTTATAAAAGGGTATACTCCTAATGCAGCTATAGAAAGATTTTCAAGTGCTCCGCCAGAAAAGATATTCAAAAAACCTAATATCGCATTTTCATCAAAAATTGTTTGCAATGCATCACTATCAACTCCAGGAACTGGTATATGTGCAACAAACCTAAAAACTAATAATAAACTTAAAGTTATGAGCACTTTTCTTCTGATTTCTTTTTCAGAAATAGCTGCAAGTGCCGCTTCTAGTAATTTTGGCTTATCTGTGTTATTTTCTCTGCTTACCATCGTCTAAACCTTTTCAATACTATGCTTACTCATCATTTTTTTCATCTTCTTGATTCTCAGTAATGTTTTCTTTACTAATAACTTGATTTTTACGCAAATGTTTTCGATTTCTGATTTTTTTCTCATATGGATCAGTTTCTTCAAACGTCCCACCTGCTTTTTCTATAATTTTTTTTGCACTCGCTGAAAATCTATTTGCCACAATTTTCAGCGGCTTAGACAATGAACCAGTCCCAAGGATCTTATAATTTGTTGTAGGAGAGTCTACTAAGCCATAATTATATAAAGTCGATGCATTAACAATTTCATCTTTATCATATAAGCTATCAATTCTCTTTAAATTAACAGCTTGATATTCAACACGGTGAAAATTTCTAAAGCCTTTTTTGTAACCATGTCGCCTGAATATTGGCAATTGCCCACCCTCAAAACCGAGTTTTACTTTTCCTCTTGCTTTTTGTCCTTTTAGACCTCTGCCAGCATAAGTACCTTGGCCGCTCGCTTTACCTCTTCCGATGCGCTTCCTATTTTTTCTCTTAGTAGCTGACTGAAAACTATGCTGATTAATCATTCTCTTTTACCTCAATTAAATGCTTTACCAAACTAATCATTCCTCTAATTGCAGGAGAGTCTTCTTGCACTACAGTATCGTTAATTCTTTTCAAGCCAAGACGACGTATTGTGCTCCTATGAGAGGGCTTACTACCAATAACTGATTTTTTTTGTTTAATAATTAACTTGGCCATAGAATTTCTCTTAATCTACTTACTTTCTTCAATATTTTTTTGCAAGCTTGCTTGCTCTTTTCTATTTTTTGTTGCTAGCTCTGGGTCTCTAATCTTTTTTAAAGCATTTATTGTTGCAGTAACAACATTAATTGGATTATTCGAACCAAGAGATTTTGATAAAACATTTACTACACCAGCAGCTTCTAAAACTGCCCTAACAGCACCTCCTGCAATCAATCCGGTTCCTTCAGAAGCTGGACGTAAAATTACTCTTGATGCTTTATAATTTGCATTCATCTCATGAGCCAAAGTACCATTATTAATTGCAACATCAAACATAGTACTTTTTGCTATACTACTTGCTTTTTTGATAGCATCAGGTACTTCATTTGCCTTACCATATCCATATCCAACACGACCATTCCCATTTCCTATAACAACTAAAGCAGTGAAAGAAAAATGTCTTCCGCCTTTAATAACTTTAGCAACTCTATTTAATGCAACAATTTTTTCAACAAAATTATCAGCATCATCTTGTTCTACGAATCTTTTTTGTTTATTTTCTTCAGCCATTAGAAATCCAATCCCTCTTTACGTATTGCTTCTGCCAATGCTCGAACACGACCAGTATATTTATAACCACTTTTATCAAATACAATCTTTTTAACGCCAATTTCTTTTGCATTTTTTGCGATTGACAGCCCAACATCTTCAGCCTTTTCAATATTATTTTTAGTGGTTAACTGACTATCATTTGCTGATGTCAATGTATGACCATCATTATCATTAATTAATTGTACATAAATATGTTTATTTGAACGAAAAACAGAGAGCCTAGGCATATCTGCAGTACCAAATAGCTTTTTTCTAATTCGTTTATGTCTCGTAATTCTCAGTAATTTTCTTGATTTTTTCGTCATAAATTATTCTCCAGTGGTTGCTTTCGCTTTACCAGCTTTTCTCCTGACATATTCATTTTCATATCGTACACCTTTGCCTCCATAAGGTTCTGGTGGTCGTTTATCTCTAATTACTGCTGCTTGTTGTCCTACAGCTTGCTTATTAATACCTATCACAGTAATTGTTGTTTGATCTGGAACATCAAAAGTGATACCTTCAATTGGTTCAATTTCAACTTGATGAGAAAATCCTAAATTTAAAATAAGCTTGCTACCGGATAATTGAGCTCTGTAACCGGTCCCTATGATCTTTAAAGTTTTAGAAAACCCATTTGAAACTCCCTCAATCATATTTGCAATTAAACTCCTAGACAAACCATGATATGCACGATTTTTAGCATCATTAGATTTTCTTGAAATAATTATTTGAGAATTTTCTTGCATAATATCTATACCTGCTAAAGTCTCATAGGATAGCTCACCCTTAGGACCTTTTACATTCACCAAGGCATCTTTTATATCAACGGATACACCTTCTGGAATGATTATTGGCATTTTCCCTATTCTAGACATTTTTTCTCCAAAGTTTATTACCACACATAACCAAGAATCTCTCCACCAATTTTTCTTTTCCATGCTTCTTTATCTGACATAACGCCTTGAGAAGTACTTATTAAAGCAATTCCTAAACCACCTAGTACACGAGGAATTTCTCCTTTTTTAACATATACGCGAAGTCCGGGCTTTGAAACCCGCTTAATTCCTTCTATAACAGCTTTTTGATCTTGGCCATACGTTAGTCTAAGTTTTAATTCAGATCGACTGCCCATACTATTCTCTTTGATAGCAGATATAAAACCTTCATTCAATAAAACATTGGCAACAGATCGCTTTACATTAGAAGCAGGAACATCTACCCAATCATGTTGAGCAGAAGCAGCATTTCTAATTCTTGTAAACATATCACCAATTGGATCATTTACAGTCATTTTTCCCTACCTTAAATTTATTTAAACTTTCTACCAAGATGATTTTTTTACACCTGGTAATTTTCCTTCATTCGCTAATTTTCTAAAACAAATCCTACACATTCCAAACTTTCTCATAAAACCTCTTGCTCTACCGCATGGTTTTTTGCCAAATTTAACCGGGCATCTATTTAATGCACGAACTTTATATTTTGGTTTCTTATTTGCAGCAACAATTAATGATGTACGTGCCATATTAACTCCTTGTTCTTTCAAAAGGCATATTCAGTAATTCAAGTAATTTTTTACCTTCCTCATCTGATTTAGCAGAAGTGATAATATTTACTTGAAAACCTCTCACTCTATCTAAAGATTGAATATCTATATCAGGAAAAATCACATGTTCGCGTACGCCTAAAGAATAATTTCCATGTCCGTCAAAAGAACTAGAAGAAACTCCTCTAAAATCTCTTGTACGTGGCAAAGCTATGTTGACAAGTCTGTCATAAAAATCCCACATTCGATTTCCTCTTAAAGTAACCATTAAACCAATAGCATTTCCTTGTCTAATCTTAAAATTAGAGATCGCTTGTTTAGCTCTGGTAACTACTGGCTTTTGTCCAGCAATTTTTGTAATATCCTTTATTGAAGATTCAAGAGCTTTATTATTACTGACTGCTTCACCCAAACCCATATTAATAGCAATTTTGTCTAAGTTAGGCACAGCGAATATATTAGAATAATTAAATTCTGACATTAACTGTTTACGCACAGTATCTGTATATGATTTTTTCATTATTGGAAAATATTCTTTACTCAATCTATTACCTCATTACATTTTTGAATTTTACAATAACGTGCCTGCTTGCCATCTTTTAATAAACGAATGCCTACTCGAGTTGGAGCATCACATGTAGGGCAAATCACCTTCAAATTAGAACAATGTATAAAAGCTTCTTTTTCAATTATGCCGCCAGGATCAGATGCACTTCTTGGAGCTTGATGGCGCTTAATTATATTAACACCACTTACTAATGCTTTATTTTTAGCTAAATCGATAGAGATAATTTGACCTTTTTTACCAATATCTTTACCGGCTATCACCCATACATTATCATTTAGCTTCATTTTATTTGACATTTATAAAACCTCCTGAGCAAGAGATACAATTCGCATAAAATTCTTTTCCCGTAGCTCACGAGCAACAGGACCAAAAATTCTTGTTCCCTTTGGATTACCATCATCATCGCTTAATATCACTGCAGCATTTTCATCAAATGCTATTGATGAGCCATCAAGTCTTTGCATTTTATTTTTAGTACGCACAATAACAGCTTTAACAATTTCTCCCTTTTGCACATTTGCATTTGGTTGAGCATCTTTCACAGAAGCCACAATTAAATCACCAACTCTTGCATATCTCCGTCTAGTGCCACCTAATACTCTTATGCAAAGTATTTCACGTGCACCAGAATTATCTGCAACCTTAAGTCTAGATTCTTGTTGTATCATTTAATCTTTTTCCTCTTCTAAATCATCATCTGGTGTATCATTGACTCCTTCTTCCAAAGTATTATCAATTTCTACAGTCTCATTATTTTCTTCTTTATCTTCTGGATTTTGCTTAGTTGATTGCTCAATTTCAGATACTAATGTTGCATCGATTTCTGTTGCAGCAATACCAACCACATCTCTATCAGTTACTACTTCAGCTAATTTCCATCTTTTATTTTTAGAAATAGGAATCGATTCTTCAATTCGGACAATATCACCAATTGTAGCCCGATTCTCAGGGTCATGAACTTGATATTTTTTTGTTCGTTTTAGAACTTTATGATAAATTGGATGCCTAACATTTCGAGCAACATCAACAACAATGGTCTTATCTTGCACGTCTGATACCACTAAACCCAAACGAGATTTCCGATTTATATCTTTAGTATTTTCCATATTCTTTCCTAATTATTCTTCAATTTCATTAATCAAGGTTCTTAACAAAGCAATTTTTCTTCTTGCTTTACGTACTTGTGAGACATCAGCTAACTGACCAGTTGACACTTTAGTTCTCAATTCAAATAAATCATTTACTGATGTATCTAATTCATCAAATAACTTTTCTTTTTTTAGCTTACGCATTTCTTCTACAAGTTTGCGAGACATTAATAACTCTCCTCTTTAGAAATAAATTTTGTTTTAACCGGGAGTTTATGATGAGCTTTTCTAAATGCTTCCCTGGCAATTGATTCTTCGACACCTGCAATTTCAAACATAACTCTGCCTCTTTTAACCACAGATACCCAACGATCAGTAGCACCTTTTCCTTTACCCATTCTTACTTCTACTGGTTTAGCAGACACTGGCTTATCAGGAAATAGACGAATCCAAACTTTTCCACCTCTCTGTAGCGTTTGCACAATTACTCTTCTTGCTGCTTCAATTTGCCTCGCGTCGATCCAGGCATTACTCAAAGACTGTAATCCATAATCTCCAAATGAAACACTGTTACCAGACATTGCCATTCCGCGTCTTTTACCACGAAATTGTTTTCTATATTTTGTTCTTTTTGGCATTAACATTTACTAATCCTCATCCTCTAAATTCAGATCTTCTTCTATAAAATTGTGAGAAAGATCACCTTTATAAATCCAAGCTTTAACGCCAATCTTGCCATAAGTTGTATGGGCTTCAGCAAAACCATAATCGATATTTGCCCTCAAAGTATGAAGCGGTACTCGCCCTTGCATTTCATGTTCGCTTCTTGACATTTCTGCTCCACCGAGTCTGCCGCTAATTTTAACCTTACAACCTAGAGCTCCACGTTGAATAGCACGTTGAACGCCTTGCTTCATTGCTCTTCTAAAGGCAACTCTTTTTTCAAGTTGTTCAGCAATATTAGCTGCTACAAGTGCAGCATCCAATTCAGGAACACGAATTTCTTTAATATTTAGCTTCACTTTTTTTGTGGATGCAATTTCAAGTTCTTGTCGTAATTTTTCAGCAGATTGCCCGCCTCGCCCTATTACAATTCCTGGCTTAGATGCGCGAATAGTTATAACTACATCATTAGCATTACGATCAATAATTACTTTAGCAATACCAGCTTCTCTAGAAGATTTATTGATAATTTTTCTCAATAAAATATCTTCATTTGCAAGCTGCGCATAGTTATTACTACTAAACCATTTTGATTGCCAGTCTTTAGTAACACCTACTCGAAATCCATATGGATGTACTTTTCTTCCCATTTATATCACTGCTTCCTCTAAAACTATATTGATATGACTATACCTTTTTAATCTTGGTGCAGCACGACCTCTAGATCTTGCTTTAAATCTTTTAAGAGTTCTGCCTTCATCAGCATAAGCTTTTTTTATATAAAGATTATCTTGAGACAAACTATTATTAGTTTTAGCATTAGCAACTGCTGAAAGAATAATATTTCTCACTAATCGAGAAGATTTATGAGGCATAATATCTAAAATGTTATAAGCATCTTCAATTTTTTGTCCTCGCACAGCATCAAGAACCAATCTTACTTTTCTTGGTGCAATTGGTTGATCAAATGCTCTTGCTTTAACTTCCATTATTATAAATCCCTTAATTCACTATTCTGCTTTAGTATTATGCCCTTTAAAAGTTCTGGTAAAAGCGAACTCTCCTAGTTTATGCCCAACCATATTTTCAGACAAGTAGATTGGAATATGTCTATGACCGTCATAAACACCAATTGTCAAACCTACCATTTCTGGCATTATTGTTGATGATCTTGACCAAGTTTTGATGACCTCTTTACTGCCTGTTTTTTGAGCATTAAGTACTTTTTTTAATAATTTTTCATCAACAAATGGACCTTTTTTTGTAGAACGTGACATATATCGAACTACCTCCTGCCTTGATTTCTTCTGCGAACAATAAAAACATTACTATTTTTATTCTTTTTCCTCGTTTTTAATCCTAATGCTGGCTTGCCCCAAGGAGTCTTAGGCCCAGCCATTCCAACAGGAGATTTTCCTTCACCACCGCCATGAGGGTGATCATTTGGATTCATTACGGAACCTCTGACTTGAGGTCGACGACCTCTATGACGATTACGACCTGCTTTACCTAACTTAAGCTGAGCAGATTCTAAATTTCCAACAATACCTACAGTTGCTTGACATCTTTCAAGTACCTTTCGAATTTCTCCAGATGGTAGTCTTAATAATGCATAACCACCTTCTTTTGCAATAAGCCTAATTGCAGCTCCAGCAGAACGACCTAATTGAGCACCTTTGCCTGGTTCAAGTTCAATAGCATGTAAAAGGGTACCCAAAGGAATATTTATTAATGGTAAACAATTACCGTTAGCAATAGGAGCCTTTGATGAAGAAATCACTTCATCTCCAACTTTCAGTCCATCAGAAGCTAATATATATCTTTTTTCACCGTCAATATAATTAATGAGTGCAATACGCGCAGTTCGCGATGGATCATATTCAATAGAGGCAACTTTTCCTGGAATATCAAATTTGTCTCGATTAAAATCTAAAATTCTTAATTGTCTTTTATGGCCGCCTCCTCGATGACGTACAGAAATCTTACCTCTTGAACGACCAGCGTGTTTTTTCTTTGATGTCAAAAGATTTTTCTCAGGTTTCTTCTTCGTTATTTCAGAAAATGAATGTCCTGATGAATTTCTACGACCTGGAGAAGTTGGTTTATACAGTTTTATTGACATTATATTCCCTCAAAAATATTAATTTCATTACCTGGTTTTAAGCTGACTATTGCTTTTTTCCAATCAGGATTTTTACTAACTTTATTACCACGCCTTTTAGATTTTCCTTTAATCACAGCAATATTTACAGAGTCAACCTCAACATCGAAGGCTTTTTCAACTGCTTTTTTAACTTCAATTTTGTTTGCATTTTTAGCAACCTTAAAAGAATATTTACCATACACAGCTTGATTAGTGGTTTTTTCAGTAACCAATGGCTGAAATAAAATATTTGCTGGTTGATTATACTTTTTCATTTAATTAATCCTTGATAATTTTTTTTCTAGTTATGTCTGATTTCAAATTTGTTTCGAGTGATTCAACTGCATCTTTTAATACAATTACCCAATCATGATTTAACAAAGAGAGAACATTAACTTTATCAAAAGTCATTACTGAAACATTCTTAATATTTCTAGCTGAGAGAAAAAAAGATCTATCTTGGCTTTTTGTTAAAATCAAACATGAAGAAGCAATCTTTAATTTTTTTAACATTTCTGATAATTGTTTAGTGGAAGGCTCTTCATAGATTCCCTGAGAATCCAAAATAAGCAATTTTTTATCTGACAACTTGTCAGATAGCATGGACTTAATAGCATTTCTGTTCATTTTTCTAGGGATACGCTTACTAAATGAACGAGGTGAAGGACCAAATGTAATACCACCACCAACTTGTATAGGAGATTTTATAGAACCTTTTCTTGCCGCACCGGACCCTTTTTGTGGTCTAATTTTTCTTGTTGAACCAACTATTTGTGAACGATTTTTTGTAGAAGCAGTTCCTGAACGCAGATTTGCACGTTGAGAAACAAAAACTTGATGAACCAAGGAAGGATTAGCTTCAAAGTCAAAAATACCATCATCTAATTTAACTTTTTGCTTTGAAAGACTTCCTTTTTCTGTGTAGTATGCAATATTCATAATAGTCTCTATTCTTTATTTTCTTCTTCTGCAGGTGCTTCTTCTGCAGGTGCTTCTTCTGCAGGTGCTTCTTCTGCAGGTGCTTCTTCTGCAGGTGCTTCTTCTGCAGGTGCTTCTTCTGCAGGCGCTTCTTCTGCAGGCGCTTCTTGAATAAGACTTGCAATCTTTTGATTAGGTTTTTTTCTAGAAGCTGAAACAGTTACAAAAGTGTTATTATGACCAGGCACAGAGCCATGAACATAAATTAAATTATTTTCTATATCTACCATAACTACTAATAAGTTTAGATTGGTCTTTTTGACACTACCCATATGCCCGGCCATTTTTTGACCTTTCCATACCTTTCCTGGAGTAGATCCAGCACCAATTGACCCTGGAGCTCGATGCCTATCTGATTGTCCATGAGTTTTAGGGCCACCACGAAAATTCCATCTTCGGACACCTCCGGCAAAACCTTTTCCTTTTGAAATAGCGGTAACATTTATATAATCACCAGGGCTAATAGCTTTAATCGAAATTTCCTGTCCAACACTATAGTCATCAATATTGCCAACGCGAAATTCTTGTAAGCGATTAAATTCTTCTTGTATGCCTAATTTTTCTAAATGACCTTTTTCTGCTTTAGACAATTTAGCCTTATTGTCTTGATATCCGATTTGAATAGCATTATATCCATCTGCTTCTTTAGATTTTAATTGAGTAATTTTGTTAACATCAAACTCAATAGCTGTTACAGATCTCATATCACCTGCCAAATCATATATTCTAGTCATGCCTAGTTTTTTGCCCATTAATCCAGCTACCATCATATATCCAATCTTTATAGCTTGATTTCTATGTCAACTCCAGATGGAACTTGGAGTTTCATTAAAGTATCAATTGTTGTTGATGAAGGTTCTAATATATCGATTAACCTTTTATGTGTGCGCATTTCAAACTGATCTCTAGAATCTTTATCAATGAAAGGAGAACGGAGAACAGTATATTTTCTAATTCTGGTTGGTAAAGGGACAGGACCTGAAACAACAGCGCCTGTTCTCTCAGCAGATTCAACAATCTGTTGAGCAGAAATATCTAAAACTCTATGATCATAAGCTTTCAGTCGGATTCGAATTTTTTGTTTAGCCATTTTATTTCCTACTCAATTATCCTTCTATTCTTTAGCCCTATTTGCTTTACCAATTTCTTCAGCAATATTTTCGGGCACTCTTTCATAATGATCAAATTCCATGGAATAGGTTGCACGACCTTGTGTCATGGATCGCAAATCAGTCGAATATCCAAATGATTCAGCAAGTGGTACCAGAGAATGAATCACTTGAGTGTTACCTCGTGCCTCTGAGCCTAGCACTTGTCCTCTTCTACTATTTAAATCACCTAAAACATCTCCAAGATAATCTTCTGGAGACACGACATCTATTTTCATAATGGGCTCTAACAAGATTGATTTTGCTTTTTTCAAAGCATCACGCATTGCAATTGAACCGGCAGTTTCAAAAGCCATTTCAGATGAATCAACTGGATGAAATGATCCATCTATTAGTTTCACTCCTACATCAACTACAGGATATCCAGCTTTTGCTCCCGAATTTAGCGCATTTTCAACACCCTTATTAACAGGATTAATGTATTCTCTAGGAATTGAACCACCAACAATAAGGTTCTCAAATTTAAAACCTTCTCCTTTTGCTCTAGGGTAAACTTCAATGACACAATCTCCATACTGACCTCTACCTCCAGATTGTCGAACAAATTTCCCTTGCACTTTTACTTCTTGTGTAATTGTTTCTCTATAAGCAACTTGTGGCTTTCCAATATTAGCTACAACATTGAATTCTCGTTTCATTCTATCCACTAAAACTTCTAAATGTAGTTCGCCCATACCTGAAATAACTGTTTGTGAAGTTTCCTCATCAAAACGCACTTTAAAAGTAGGATCTTCTTCAGCTAATTTTTGTATCGCTTCAGAAAGTTTTTGTTGATCATCTCTAGTTTTTGGCTCCACTGCAACAGATATAACTGGATCAGGAAAAGTAATTGATTCCAATAATAATTGGTTCTCTCTTGATGAAATAGTATCTCCTGTAAATGTGTCTTTAAGACCGATTGCAGCACCTATTTCTCCTGCATATAACACATCAACATCTTCACGAGAGTTAGAATGCATTTTCATAATTCTTCCAACTCTTTCTCTTTCATTTCTTGAGGAGTTAAAAACCTGAGCACCTTGCTCAATAGTTCCAGAATATAACCTAAAGAATACAAGCCTACCTACAAATGGATCAGTGACAACTTTAAAAGCTATGCCTAATAAGCTGCCTTCAGTATCAGGAGGTAATTCAATAGTTTCATCTTCTGTACCAACTTTAATTGCTTGAACAGGGGGTAAATCATGAGGATTTGGTAAATAATCAATTACTGCATCTAAAAGTTTTTGAACACCTTTATCCTTTAACGCAGAACCAGTTAAAACTGGAACTGCTAGGTTTCCAATAGTTACTCTTCTAATTGCAGCTTTTAGCATATTAATTTCAATAGGTTTTTCTTCCAAAAAGATTTCCATTAATTCTTCATCATTTTCAGCAACTGTTTCAATTAATGATTCTCTCAAAGATGCCACTTCAGCTGTAAATTCATCAGGAATGGCATGCTCTTTGACTTCAATTCCTTTATTTCCTTCAAACGTGAAAGCTTTTTCTTCAATAATATCTATAATACCTTTGTGCTGATCTTCTAAGCCCCATGGTATTTGTAAAATTAAAGGAAGAGCTGCTAACCGTTCCTTTATAGTATCAACACAAAAATTAAAATTTGCGCCAGTTCTATCCATTTTATTAATAAAACAAATTCTTGGAACTGAATATTTATCAGCTTGCCTCCAGACAGTTTCAGATTGTGGCTCAACGCCAGCTACTCCGTCAAAAACAACAACGCCCCCATCAAGGACCCTCAATGAACGTTCAACTTCAACAGTAAAGTCAACGTGTCCAGGAGTATCTATGATATTAATTGTTGAACCATTCCATTCAGCAGTTGTAGCAGCAGATGTAATTGTTATACCTCTTTCACGTTCCTGCTCCATCCAATCCATAGTAGCGGTACCTTCATGTACTTCACCAATTTTGTAAGTTCTGCCTGTATAAAACAGTATTCTTTCAGTAACAGTAGTCTTGCCGGCATCAATATGAGCAATGATACCTATATTTCTTACCTGGTTGAGATCAATTCCTGTAGTCATCAAATTACCTCTCAAAAACTAGAACTACCATCTATAATGTGCAAAAGCTCTGTTAGCTTCTGCCATTCTATGCACGTCTTCTTTTTTCTTGACTGCACCGCCCGTATTATTAAAGGCGTCAGTCAATTCATTAGCTAACTTATCAGACATCGATTTACCTTGCCTGCTAGAAGCAGAATCAATAAGCCATCTAATTGATAGAGAAATTCTTCTGTCTGCTTTAACATCAACTGGAACTTGATAAGTCGCCCCACCAACACGACGAGATTTAACCTCTAAAATTGGGCTAGTATTTCTTACTGCTTGTTCTAATAAATCAGAACCATTTTTTCCAGTATTTTTTTCAACATTTTCGAACGCATTATAAACAATTTTTTCAGCTATTGTTTTTTTACCACTTTTCATTATTTTATTGATAAGTCTTGTAACCAAAACAGAATTATATCTTGGATCGGGAGTTAGTATGCGAGGTTCTGGTCGATTTCTTCTCGGCATAATTATTATCCTCTTCTAGTCCCATATTTACTTCTGCCACGTTTTCGATTAGCTACGCCTTCACTATCTAAGGCACCACGAACTATATGATAACGAACGCCTGGAAGATCCTTTACTCTACCACCTCTCACTAAGACAACTGAATGTTCTTGGAGTGAATGCCCTTCACCACCAATATATGCAGTTACCTCTATGCCATTTGTGAGACGGACTCTAGCAATTTTTCTTAATGCTGAATTAGGTTTTTTAGGAGTAACAGTACGAACTTGAACACATACCCCTCGTTTTTGAGGTGATCCTTTTTGTCCACGAATAACCTTATTTTTTAGGGAATTATAACGAAAACGCAAAGCAGGAGCTTTAGACTTCTTAGTAGAAGTTTTTCTTCCTTTTCGCACTAACTGACTTATAGTTGGCAAAATATTTTCCTTCATTTACACAATTTTTCGAACATAAAAGGCCGATTAAGTTATTAAAAGAGCCTGACTTGATTTACTAAATCAACCAACGGTACTCAATTAATTGGCTTAACGACCGTATTTGTCTAATATTGCGTTTTTAATAGACTAGAGGATGGTATGGTGCATTAGAGTAAGAGTCAATGTATTTTTTGAAAATTTTACTCGATTTAAATTAAACATTTTTTCAATCAATACGATGATGCAGTTTGAACCTTATTAGATACTGATAGTAAATTTTCATATACTTGAAAAACATGATTAGCAGTAGTATCCCAAGAATATTTATTGACATCCAAGAAAGCTTGTTTAGCGATTTGGTCTCTTAACAGTTTATTATTTAAAATTAAGTTAATTTTATCTCTTAAATCTGTAACATTGTTTGGTTCAAATAAAATACCATTAACTTCATCAACAATAATTGAAGCTAATCCACCTACATTAGATGCGATAATAGGTTTTTCTGTTGCAAAACCTTCTAGAGTAACAAGTCCAAATGATTCATATAGCGAAGGGACTACAACTAAATCAGACGAGTTATAATAACTAACTAGATCTCCATGTGGAATTGCACCAATAAAATGAACTTTTTCTTCTAATTTTAACTTCTTGACTAATTTTAATAGTTTTGTTTGATAGGGGTTTGGTGCTTTATAACCACCTATGATCATTAGTGTTAAGCTTTCATTATCCAATTGAGCAAAAGATTCAATTAAAATATCTATCCCTTTAACTGGATCAATCCTAGAAACACACAATAGAATTTTACAATTCTTATCAATCCCCAATTTTTTTCTCGATAAATACATATCATTTGGATGAAAAACATTAACATCTACTGCGAGAGGTATAATGTTTACTTTTTTAGAAGCAAGTCTTACATAAGCATCAATAATATCTTTTTCATGAGAAGAAGCACAAATTATTTTATCTACCTCCTTAATAACTTTTTTTTCTAATTTAATACGAAGATTTGATTTTGATTTATTTTTCATAGGCATATTTTTTGCTAATTCCAAAGTATGAAACATAGTAACATGAGGAATAGACCAAGATTTTGCAACATTCATACCAATCAGACCAGATAAGTAATAATGTGAATGAACTATATCATATTTGATCTTTTCAAAATTTCTATAATTTTGAACCTCAGAAACAAATTGATCTATGTGTGCAGTTAAATCTAAAGGATCAAGTTTTTTTTTCGGTCCAGCATTGATGTATATTAAGCGAACATTTGGGCCAAGCTCCAATGTTTCAATAGAATTATCTACATCGTTTCTAGTATAAATATCTACTTTTACTCCTAACTTAGCTAATCTAAAAGCAATTTCTTTAACATATAAATTCATCCCTCCACTTTTATATCCGCCTAATTCAGAAATGGGCGAAGCATGCATAGAAATCATCGCTACTTTTATAGATTTTTTTTTGTTTTGCGTTTTTTGTAAAAAATTGTTATACATTTTTTATTCTGTCATCCTATGTCTATAATTGACATGAACTCACTTCTAGTTTTAGCATCGCTTCTAAAATTACCATTCATTGCTGATGTAATCATTGTCGCGCCATGTTTTTTAATACCCCGAAATGAAAGACAAGAGTGTTCCCCTGTTACTACAACACCTACTCCACTGGTTTCTAAATTTTTTTCGATACTATCAGCAATTTGCTTGGTCATTCTTTCTTGAATTTGAGGCTGCCTTGCAATATTTTCAACTAATCTTGCTATTTTTGATAGACCAACAACTTTTCCTTTCGGTAAGTAGCTAACATGTGCTTTCCCCCAAAATGGAAGAAAATGATGCTCACACATTGAGACAAAAGGAATGTCTTTTACTACAATCATCTCATCATACTGCTGAACAAAATCAGTAGATAAAATATTTTCATTCAAGTTATTATCACCTGATAAAAATTCTTGGTACGCTTTCACAATCCTCTTGGGTGTGTCACTCAAGCCTGACTGACTTAAATCAATATCATTTGCTTCAAGAAACATAGTAATGCCTTTGATAGCTTTTTTTTCATCAAATTTTTTCATATCAATATCCTCAGCTTAATAATATTCTTATTCATATTGCCAATTAAGCTTATTGGCAATCTCTTTGATATCTGCTGAAACTTCAATTTTATCAGCTTCAATAGATAATGCAGTGTCAGGATCCTTTAAGCCAGATCCAGTAATTACGCAAACAATATTTTGTCCAGAAAAATCATAGCCTTGATTTTTCTTTTTTAGTAAACCAGCTATCGGTGCAGCACAAGCAGGTTCACCAAAGACTCCTTCTTCTCTAGCTATTTTTTGATAAGCAGCTAAGATTTCATCATCAGTAACAGAATCAATTAAACCAGAAGAATCATCTCTTGCAATTAATGCTGAATCCCAGGAAGCTGGATTGCCAATTCTAATTGCTGTAGCTATGGTTGAAGGATTGAGAACTTTTTTACCATCTACAATTGGTGCTGCTCCTGCAGCTTGAAAGCCCCACATCATTGGTAATTTTTTAGAAATTTTTGCATTTAAATATTCATTAAAACCCTTCCAATATGCTGTAATATTGCCAGCATTACCTACTGGAATACATAAAATATCAGGTGCAAAACCTAATTCATCCACAATTTCAAAAGCTCCTGTCTTTTGTCCATCAATTCGATCGGGGTTTACTGAATTTACTAATGTTAAATTGTTATTCTTTTCTAAAGCAATTGCGATATTTAGAGAATCATCGAAAGAACCATCGATAGAAATAATCTTTGCTCCATAAACAACTGCTTGTGCCAATTTGCCCATTGCGATGAATCCTCGAGGTACTATTACATAGCTTTCTAAATCAAATTTAGCGGCATATGCAGAAGCAGATGCTGATGTATTGCCTGTAGAAGCACATATAATTGCTTTAGCACCATTTTCATAAGCTTTTGAGACTGCCATAATCATACCTCGATCTTTGAAAGATCCAGTTGGATTAGACAGCTCTAGTTTGAAATATACAGATTCAGCTCCAATTTCGTTTTCTAAAGATCGAGATCTAACAAGTGGTGTTCCTCCCTCACCTAAGGAATAAAGTAATGTTTTATCAGTAACTGGTAAAAATTTTTTATAACGTTTTAAAATAAACCTATCATGAAGATTATTCATAACATTTTTCCTTGCCCATCTACATTGCCTTTCTGGGTAAGTTTATTTAAAAATTGTCTGGTAACTTTTAACTCATCTCTTAATTCATCAATTTGTCTTCTGGCTAATTTTTCATCTAATATAGTTCTTTGTCTAAAGTTTTCTAATAAATCTTCTTTTTCTTGATTAAAATTCGAAGATAGTTCTGTTATTTTTTTATTTAAAACTGTAAAGTTAGATTCAAGTAATGTATTTTTTTTAGATTCATTTTGAAATATTTGAGTCATATTCTTAATGGAAGACTCAAATTGTATTAGACGATTCTCTAGTCTTTTTTTAGAATTCCTTTCATCTTTAAATTGCAATTCAAGATTATTAATAAAAGTTTGAACATTTTGTAACTCTTCAGGAATAGAACGTAAATCTTCTATTTTATTTTTATTTAAATTAATATCATTGACACTTTGATCATATAGAGAAATTTTTTCATCTATAATTTCTTTGATATAAGAAAATTGGAGTTGCTGATTCTCTAATTGGTTAGTGTGTTGTGACAGCTTTGCTTCAACATCCTTCATTTCATTAGAATTAATTTTTGCCTCTAAGCCATATGATGCAATATTTTGAAAAAGCTCATCAAGCTTCAAAGCTCTTTCTTTCATTTTAGAATCTATTTTTTGTAATTCAGAAAAAACCTTATCTAAATCCGTATTAAATTTTTTGTTAATTGATCTTATCTCACTTTCAACAAATTGACTGATTGGTTTAAAGAAAGCATCTGAACTAGTTTCTTTTTTAATCAAGTCAATATTTTTTTCATAAATTTCAAATTTCTTTGAGATTAAATTCTGTGAATCAGTTGTATCTTTCATCCTTGAAGCAATTTTTTCTATATTAATTAAAGATGAATTCATTTGGGAAAACTGTTTTTCATAGTTATTTAAACGCTTATCAAATTTTTGTATTTTCTTTAAAGTGTCCTTCAATGCAGATTCTAACTCTCTTTCAAAAGAACTAACAGTTTTTTTAACTGGAGTTTTTATGGCAGCGGCTTTTTTTGTAACAGTTTTTTTAACTGGAGTTTTTATGGCAGCGGCTTTTTTTGTAACAGTTTTTTTAACTGGAGTTTTTATGGCAGCGGCTTTTTTTGTAACAGTTTTTTTAACTGGAGTTTTTTCTTTTTTGGGCATCATAGCTCTCTTTATTTAATTATTAAAATAGAAATCAATCCACAATTGGTAATAAATTAAAAATTTTGTCGACCTTTTTTTCTTTTGAAATAGTATCTAATGCTAAATCAATATTCTTTTGTGAAGCATCATGCGTAATTAGAACTATCTGAGCAGTATTTTTTTTAGGATCTGAAGCAGCCTGAATAACAGATGCAATACTGATAGAGTGTTCAGACATTATTCCAGCTATAGTTGCTAAAACTCCAGGCTCATCAATAACATTGATTCTAATATAGAAGCGCGATTGAAAATCACCAGTATTATTTATTTGTATTTTGTTTAGAATAGCATTATTTGATTCTGTCCAAGAAAGATGTATGTTTTTTGCAGTATTTATGACATCTCCTAAAATAGCACTTGATGTAGCAGAAGAACCTGCTCCTGGACCTTCAAAAATGACTTGTTCAACTAAATTACCCTTTAACTGAATTGCGTTAAGAACACCATCAACTTTTGACAATGGTTCCGATTTTTGAATTAATGTTGGACAAACTAAACAAATTAGCTGGTTATCTATAAGATCAGCTTTTGCAAGTAACTTAATTGAGTAACCCAATTCATCAGCATATTTTAAATCTTGCAACTCAATATTTGAAATACCTTTTGTATAAATCTCGGCAGGATCAACATCAACATGGAAAGCAAGCCCGCAAAGAATTGCAAGTTTGTATGTGGCATCTATGCCTTCTACATCATTAGTTGGATTTGGCTCAGCATACCCTAATTTTTGTGCCTGTTTTAATGCATCCTCATAACTGACATTTTTACTAAGCATTAATGAAAGCATAAAGTTAGTTGTCCCATTAATTATTGCAGCAATTGATGAAATTTCATTTGCTAAAAGATCGCGAGATAATGGGCCAATAATTGGAATGCCGCCTCCAACAGAAGCTTCATACTTAATAGATGTATTATGCTTGATAGCTAAATCGTTCAATTCACTTCCGTATTTTGCCATAACATCTTTGTTGGCAGTAACTACATGTTTGCCAGATTTTAAGAGTTTAGATATGTAATCTTTTGCAGGATTTTCTCCTCCCATTAGCTCTACAACAATTAATGTGTCAGAATCATTAACTATTTCATCAAACTTATCTGTAAAATTAACTTTTGGTAGATCCTTTTTATATTTTTTTACATCTCTGACCAAAACAGCATTCAACTTTAATTTAGCACCTATGATATTATTGTGTCTTTCAACATCATTTAAAAGGACATCTAATACTTTAGCGCCAACATTACCTGCACCTAATAATGAAATCCCTATACTATCTGACACTATAACTCCAATCTTGATTTGGATTTTTCAGAGCCTGTTCACCTAATACTAATCTAAGCTTACCAGCTTCCCTTACTATATAATCACCCAATGAAGCATCTACATTCAACTCTAGATAATTTATATTTGGGATTTGAAGTTGTATAAAATTATATATTTGCATATTAGCAAAACTATCTAAAATTGGCTCAGTAACTAAACCTGCCTCATCTACTTCATCAAAATAATAAAAATAACTTTTTCTTCCATCTTTAACAGGAGCTGATAGTTGATTCAATTCTAAAGAATTAACTTCAAAAGGCATATCAGTTCCTACATAACCTTTAACACGCCAACCGATTTCTTGTAATTGAATTTGTTTATCATACTCATTAATAAGGGATGTAATATTTTTACCTTCTTTATAGTCTAAAGAAAAAGTTGAAGCTTCTACTTCTCCGTCAATATCAATTCGTTTAACAAATACAAGTTCACTGGTTGTGCCTATTGTTTCTGAAAACAAGCCTTTCAATCTTTCCTGAACAATTAATGCTTTAGCATTAGACAGAATTCGATCTCTACTAATATTAGTTTTATCACGAATATCAGATAGTATTTGATCTAAAATTAGAGAATTTTCTCGATATAAATCATCATTAATACTGAGTAATTTGGCTGCCTTGAATCTAATCTCATCTTCATCTACATTACCAACTAGTTGAGAACCAAATGCATTCAAAATATACTCATTTTTAATCAAATCAGGTATTTGCGGTAATAAATCTTCTAAAGCTAAATTCATTTTATCGTTATATACAGCATAAAAGCCCATATTGCGGGAAATATCAATTGCATTATAAGAATTATCATCCAATTGAACTAATGTTTCTCTAGGAGGTGTATAAATATACAAATAATAACCAACGATTAAGAAACCAGCTAAGAAGACTAAACAAGCATATGTAAAAATAACAAAGATTTTTTCAGAAAAAAAATTCTTTTTATTATCACTTTGTGAATCATCTAAAGAACGTCTGGAGCGTTTTGTCTTGACCAATTCAAAATCCTTATCGAAATATAATTGAAAGTAGAATTAAGAATAATTTTTAGTACTAAATCCAGACAACCGAATATGATCAATAGTATATGGAAGCAAAGCTAAGTGTCGTGCGCGTTTTATTGCTT
This sequence comes from Dehalococcoidia bacterium, assembly GCA_045562675.1. Classification (GTDB taxonomy): domain Bacteria; phylum Chloroflexota; class Dehalococcoidia; order UBA2979; family UBA2979. Next base: position 210,209 of record JBJKVL010000001.1, on the reverse strand, counting down.
GAGCAATTCTTCTTTGACATTTTGCACATGCACCAGTTTTTTTCCTAATATCAATTTTTCCTCTATCATCAATATAATTTGATAGAGTTTTTAAATTCTTGTAATCAATTACACTTTTAGCTACATCCTTTTTTTTATTACTGCAAAATTCACAATAACGTCTCCTTGGACGTCTTTGGTAATAACCATCTTGATCAGAATCTTCTTGATTTGATTTTTGGTTTGGCGACATTTTATTCCTTATCTATTTAAAAAACTAAAACGGTAAATCATCTGGATCAATTTCAGGCGGCGGGCTTATTGCATCTTCTGCTTGTTCACCGCTTTCTGAAGCAAAATTTTGCTGTGATTGTGAATCTGGAGGACTCAAGAATTTAACCTGATCAGCCACTAATTCTGTTCTATACTTTTTTTGACCAGTTGATTGATCTTCCCATGAGCGCGTTGATAATCTACCCTCAATATATACTTTTTGACCCTTAGACAAATATTGACTACATGTTTCTGCAGTTCTGTTCCATGCAACAATATTAAACCATTCTGTTTCTTCAATTCTTTCGCCATCTGATGAACGAGTATATTGTCTTGAAGTTGCTACAGAAAATGTAGTTACTGGAGCACCATTAGCAGTATACCTCATTTCAGGATCAGCACCTAAATTACCTATAATCATGCACTTATTTAACATCTCTAACCTTCTTTACTAACTGTATCTTTTAATTTTGTAGGACCATTAAGTTCGCCTAAAATTTCATTGATTAATAAAAATCTTAAAATATCTTCATTAATATTTAGTTTTGATTCAATATCATTGATTCTTGCAGGATCTAAATTTGCTCTAACAATGAAATAAAAAGCTTCTAAATTATCTCCTATTTGATATGCAAGTTTGCGTTTACCCCAATCCATTTCACTAATTAAAGTACCCTCATCTCCTAAAATCATATTTTTTGTTTCTATGAACATAGAATCTATTTCACTTTTAGATAAGCGTGGATTAAAAACAATAACTATTTCATATTCATTCATAAAAATTTCTAGCCCTTACTATTTAACCTCTTGGTAATCCTAAACCTCGTGTTGCAATTACATTTCTTTGAATTTCAGAAGATCCAGCTGCTATAGTCCCAGGAATTGATCTTACATAATCTCTTGTAAACATAGTTTCCATTGGGCTTCTAGTATCTTCATTATTCCATAAATTGGAATATAAACCAAAAACTTTAGTACCTGTTCTTGCAGTCCTTTGTGCTGCTTCAGAACCAAACATTTTAGCAATTGACGCCTCATAATTAGGTACCTGGCCTGCATCTTGGATTGTAATAATTCTTAATGAAAAATTCATCATTACTGCAGATTCTATGTATCGATCAGCTACTTCTTGTCGAATACTATCAAAATGATTTATTCTTCCTTTTGTATTTTCGCCAGAACAATAAGTTATCATGTCTACAATTTGTCTTTGCATATTTATTGCACCAGTAATATTTGAACGTTCATTATCAAGTAAGGTCATGCCTACATACCAACCTCGATTTTCTTCACCAACTATTTGATCTGAAGGAATACGAACATCTTCCCAAAAAGTTTCATTAAGGTGATGACCCCAACCCATGTCAATAATCGGATTTATAGATAAACCTGGTGTTTTGATGTCCATGACAAGCATAGAAATACCTCGATGTTTTGGAGCGTCAGGATCAGTTCGAACTAACATAAATACATTATCTGCATAATGAGCATGAGAGGTCCAAATTTTTTGACCATTAATAACAAACTCATCGCCATCTCGCACTGCTCGTGTAGTTAAAGATGCTAAATCTGAGCCAGCACCTGGTTCAGAAAAACCTTGAGACCAAACTACTTCACCTTTAAGAATTGGTGGCAAAAACTTATTTTTTTGATCATCAGTACCATGAACAATCAATGCTGGTCCAAGCATGCCAATACCAACATTACTTCCTACAGTTGGCACATTAGCTTTTGCCATTTCAGCATTATATATATATTGTTCCATTGGGCTAAAACCACCTCCACCAAATTCTTTTGGCCAATGTGGAGCAACCCATCCTTCATCTGAAATTGCATCAAACCATTCACCAGCGTCTTTTCTTTCGTCTGTGTTTTCTGAAACACGATCTACTGCCCATCTATAAGCAGTGGCTTTAAAAAATTCTTTTGACATTCTTCTATAACGCTTCGGAAGTTTTGCTTCAATTACAGATTGAACCTTACTTCGAAAACCAGCTTGTTCTTTATTATCTTCCCAATCCAAAACACTTCTCCAATCAATTACTGAATAAAGTTAATACATTAATAATATTACAGCAAGAATTATCATACATTAATAAATGATTTAATTTCTATTTAAAATAAAAGATATTAAATAATTATCTTGAAATTATTCCTGGCGCAGGATATTTTTCGCACATCTCAAGAACAAAACCTAAGGATTCTTTAACGATGGATTCCTCTTTTGATTTTAATATATTTACAATAATCTCTGCGATTTGAGTCATTTCTTCATTGCCAAATCCACGAGAAGTCAAAGCAGGAGTTCCAATTCGAATTCCAGAAGAAATGGATGGAGGTAGCTTATCATAGGGTATTGCATTTTTATTAACCACTATTCCACTTGATGCCAATAAGTCTTCTGCTTCTTGGCCATTAAGACCTAAAGATGTAACATCTACTAAAATTAAATGATTATCAGTTCCTCCAGAAACTAACCTCAATCCTCCATCTTGCAATTTTGAAGCAAGAACAGAAGCATTTGCTACAGTATTTTTTTGTAAATTAATAAAATCATTAGATAAAGCTTCTTGATAAGCAACTGCCTTACCTGCAATCACATGCATTAATGGTCCACCTTGACTACCTGGGAAAACAGCTTTATCGATTTTCTTTGCTACATTCTCATTACATAGAATCATTCCACCTCTAGGTCCACGCAATGTCTTATGTGTGGACATAGTAACAACATCGGCAACGCCTATTGGTGATGGGTGCACTCCCGCTGCAACTAAACCAGAAATATGAGCAATGTCGGCAAGTACATAAGCATCAATCTCATCAGCAATTTCTTTAGTTTTACTAAAATCTAGATTACGAGGATAAGCTGTCGTTCCTATCACAATTACTTTAGGGCGTTCTTTTTTTGCTAGTTCACGCATCTGATCATAATCAATCAGCTCTGTGTCTTTATTGACCCCATAATGTGAAAAATTATAAAGTTTACCAGTAATATTAACTTTATGTCCGTGAGTTAGATGGCCTCCATGATCTAATGATAAAGCTAAAGCATTATCACCTACATTCATTAATGCAGAATAAGCAGCTAAATTTGCTTGAGATCCTGAATGTGGTTGTACATTTGCATGTTCAGCATTAAATAATTTTTTTGCTCGATCAATAGCCAGCTGTTCAACAACATCTGAGTTTTCACAGCCACCGTAATATCGAGCATTAGGATAGCCCTCAGCATATTTATTTGTTAATACACTTCCCACAGCTTCCATTACAGCACTACTAGTATAATTTTCAGAGGCGATCATCTCTAAAACATTAGATTGTCTTAATTCTTCATTAATTATTGCCTGATATATTTCAGGATCAACGTCATTTAAAACATTAAAATTTGTATTAATTGTAGAAGTCAGAATAGTCTCCTCTATAATCTAATTGATTGCAAATTTATTATAAGCAGGATTATAGTGTTTAGAATATAATGAAAATAAGAAAAATTGATTAAATAATTTAATAGATAACAATTATGAAAATAAAAATATTAACATTTGCAAGTATAAGGAATTATTCTAAAGATTTTCTAATAGAAATTGATGACACGGATAATATATCACTAGAAATATTGAAAGAAAAAATCTTAAAAAAAGAACCGTCGCTTAAGGAAATCATTAACAATATTGCTTTTGCAGTTAATCAAGAATACTGTACAGATGAAAAATTTCAAATTAATGACCAAGATGAAATTGCTTTAATTCCACCGGTTTCTGGTGGTTAAAATGAATAAAAAAATTGAAATCACTAAAGAAAAAATAGAAATTGCAAAAATAAGAAAAACATTTAACAACATTAATACTGGTGCAATAGTTATTTTCGAAGGTGTAGTTAGGCAATTTAATAAAGGATTAAAAGTAGAAAAAATTAATTATGAAGCATTTAAAGAGATGGCGGAAAAAGAAATAGACAAAATCATTGATGAAGAAGTAAGGCAAATTAAAAATTTTAACGAAATTTATAATATCTATCTCTGTCATAGAATAGGTGAGTTAACTGTAGGAGAAACATCGATTATTGTTGCAGTATGCACTGAACATAGAAATGAATCATTCGTTTTATGTACAAAAATTATGGATCAAGTTAAAGCCAGAGTACCTATATGGAAATATGAGACAACAGAAAATGGAGCTCACTGGATCCAATGAATTTACTATTTAGTTGACCCAATTCTATAATCTGGTGCAATAATTTCAAAGTTAGTTGCAAGTTTCAAATCAGATAATCTAGATTTAATTCGAATATCAAGATCAACATTATCTGAATTTCTTGTAATAACAGTAGGTAGTTTTCTTATGTATCTAAAATTAAATAATTGATATAATTTTTCTTCTACCCATGGGCTAATTTGATGAGCGCCCAAATCGTCTAAAACTAACAAATTTGCATTCATGATTTTTTTAAAAGAGTGATCAAAATTATTGTCATTTTTGTCTGAATAACTTGAACGTAATTCATCCAAAAGATCCGGAACTCCTGCAAAACAAACGACTTGATTATTTTTTATAAGATGGTTACAAATTGCTGCAGCTAAGTGTGTTTTACCACAACCTGGCTTTCCTATAAAAACTAACCAACCTTCAGGATTTTCTGCCCAGCTTTTAGATAAATTTAAAGCATCATTAAGATTATTTTTTGCTTCGCCATTGAGACCATGACCAATTGGATTAAAATTGTCAAATTTATATTCCTGAATTTGTTTCTGTGTCATTGCGCCAATTGATGAAAAATGCTCAACAGACAGATTGTCCAATTTCATTCTGTCAGATTTTTCTTCATCCTGAAATCGAGTAAAAATTCTTTCATCTAAATCACTAGCGAGATTTATATAATTAATGATAGTTTTCATATTATGATCAAACCGGTAGATAATAACTTGAGCAAATTGCTCCATAGCCCATTTAGAAACATGATCTAGAACCAAATCATCTATAATTAAAACATTAACATTTTTTAATTTATTTAAATAATTATTATACTTTTCTTTATCCTTATCAATTGACACAAACATTTCTTCGAATAACTCATTAGAGCTATAAAAAAGTACAGGAGTTTTCATTGCAATAAACTCATTAGCAATTGCAGAAGAAAAAATAGTTTTACCACTTCCCGAAGAACCTTGTATTAAAAGAAAAGCTTGATTATTAGACATAAATTTCTCAATATCTTTAATCAGTACTTCAGATTGAACTTTTGGCAATAAGTTATCTTTTCTAATAGTCTGAAAATCTAAAGCATCTAAATTATTAATTCTTGAAAATTCTAATAATTTTAACACTGCCTCTTCATCAGTCTGATTTGTTGAGCATTCACAAGGAACTGCTTTACCAAATTCTGTATCATCAATTGGTAAATTGACTCTTACAAATTTTGCATCCTGACACAAATTACATTCGTAATTTTCTGAATTATTTTTCTTACTTGTTCCAGGAACGTTTGATAACTGATTGATAGGGGTCATCTCCTTGGTTTGATTTGTTAAAAAATTTTGAAGATTTTGCATTACCTACTCCCTTCTTTGCTTTAAATATATCCTTTTTATTTTTTCTAATTTCTAAATATTTTTGAACATATGTCCAATTTTTTCTATCTTTATCTTTTGCATCCAAAATTGCTTCACGAATCCACTCGTAAGAATATATTTTTGAAGCAATTAATAATTTATCTGTAATTGTATTAGTTAATAAACCAATATTTTGTTCATATTCGTGAACAATACCGCTAAATGAGTCTGATTTTTTTTTCATCTTATTGTTCTCTTAGAATTAAATCATGAAAAGTAGCAGTTTCTTCATTAAAGCGAACAGTTGCATTACCTGTTGGACCATTTCTATGTTTAGCTAAAATAATTTGCGCTAAATTAGATGGATATTGGTTATCTGGTTTTTCAATATTTTTCTCTTGCCAGTCTTTAAACTTGGTATAAACATCCTCTCGATAAATAAAGAGAACAACATCTGCATCTTGCTCAATGCTTCCTGATTCTCTTAAGTCAGACAACATGGGAATATGTGGTGTACGTTGTTCAACAGCACGAGATAACTGTGCTGCAGCAATAATAGGTACATTTAATTCTCTCGCTAATTCCTTTAATGACCTAGTGATTTCGCTGATCTCAGATGTTCTACTTTCAGTTCTCTTAGTACCATGTAATAATTGTAAGTAATCAATAATTACTAAATCTAATCCGTGATCGCCTTGTAGACGTTTCAATTTTGCTCGTATTTCTGGAACATTGAGCATAGGAGAGTCATCTATAAAAATTGAGGCTTCGCCTAAAATGCCCATTGAGTGCATAATTCTTGCTTCTTCAGTTTCTGAATGCGCACCAAAGCGTAATCTTGTTGAATTTACATTAGCCTCAGCAGATAATAGTCTATTTGCGAGCTGATCTCCTGACATTTCTAAGGAAAAAATTGCAACTGTTGCACCTGAGCCAACTCCAGCATTTCTAGAAAAATTTAATAATAATGATGACTTACCAACACCAGTTCTTGCAGCTAAAATAATTAAATCGCCTCTTTTAAAACCACCTAATAATTGGTCCAAGTCCATAAAGCCTGTTCTAACTGATTCATATAGTTCGCCTTCTTGTTGTGCATCCATATCTTCTAAAAATTTATTTAACAAATTTTTTATAACTGTAAAATCGCCACTAAAATCTGAAGACTTAATACCTAAAAGCAATCCTTCAGCATAAGAAAGAACATCTTTTACGTTTGGCCCACCTTCATAAGCTTTTTGAGCAATTTCTGAAGATGCTTGAATAATTTTTCTATAAACTGAATCTCTTGCAACAATCCGCGCATGAGTTTCTACACCAACAGCAGTAAAAAATTTATTTGAAATATCAACTAGTGTTCGTTCGCCACCAATCGTATCTAAATGACCCATGCGTTCTAATTCATGGGCAACGGCAGGGATTGTGATTTCTTCATTACGTTCACCTACTAATAATTCTGCTTCGTAAATCCATTTATTTTTTTCATTAAAAAAATCATCTGGTTCAATAATTGAAATTGTTTTTGCAAATGAGTCTTGATCTAAAAAGAGTGCAGCAAGAATTGCCTCTTCCGCTCCAATATCATTTGGAGGCAATAAGTTTTCCCTAATTGCAGTAATGTTTGTTCTATTTGATTGGGGCTGATTAACCACTAAAAAATTCTCACTCAAACTTATATATTAAACATGAATAAAATAATAGCTTTTTAATTCTATAAAAATTATTAACTTGTCCAAAATGTACCGACATATAATAATAAATTTATCGACACAGACATCCTTATTAGACATAAAGCAGGATATCATAAGAACATGTGTTCTGTCTAAAGTCTATTGAAAAAATTTTCTATGAGCTATATCTAACTCTGATACTTTTAAATCTATTGGACCAAATATTAATTGATTTCCATGATGATCATTATGAAATGTGCCAATTTCTTCACATGGAATATTTAATTTTTTAGTATAATCAAAAATTGTATTGATATTTTCTTGATCCGTACAAATTAAAATTCTGGACTCTTTTTCTCCAAAAAACATTGCGTCCAATCTTCCTGATAGCTGAATATCTTTTGCTTTAAAACCTACAGAAAAATTCATGCACAATTCTGCTATTGCTATTAGCAATCCTCCATCTGCAATATCTTGTGCATGACTTACAAGATCCTTCTCAAAAAGATCTAAAACACAATTCTGAATTTTTTTCTCAAATTCCATATCAATTGAAATGACACCTTCATGAGATTTAGTTTTACTGAAATAGTATTCACTGCCAGCTAATGATGAAAAATCCTGATTTAATTCGCTGCCTAGTAATAAAAGTTTTTTGTCATGATCTATATTTCTTTTAATCTTCTTACTGATATTTTCAATCAAACCAACCATACCTATTACTGGCGTTGGCGCAATCGAGCCATTAAGTGTTTCATTATATAAAGAAGCATTTCCTGAAATCACAGGAGTATTTAAAATATTTGCGGCATCTGCAATGCCCTTAACAGAATTTACTAACTGAAAAGCAACAATGTCATTATCAGGATTACCAAAATTTAAACAATCAGTTAAAGCTAGTGGTTTTGCCCCGACTGCAACTAAATTTCTAGCCGCTTCTGCTACTGCTATTTGACTACCTACATATGGATCAATTTGAACTTTGCGTGGATTACAATCTGTAGTGATTGCTAAAGCCTTATTGGTCCCTGGCACTCTCATAACAGCCGCACCAAATCCAGGCTTTATGACTGTATTATTTTGCACTTGATGATCATATTGTTGAAAAGCAAACTGCTTACTAGAAAGATTGGGTAAAGATAGCATCTCTAATAACGCCTGATTTGCATCTTCTAAATCATCAATAGTAATCATATTTGGATTAGAAAATGGATAATTATCTAAATGCTCTTGATTTAATAAATTATAAGTTGGAGCGTCTGTAATAATATTAATTTTTGAATCTGCTAAAATTTCATTTTGATTTTTAATTATTACATTTTCACCTTCAATAACCTTTCCTACAACATTAGCTGCAAGTTCCCATTTTTTAAAATGATCAATTACATTTTGCTCGTACTCTTTTTTAGCAATAACTAACATGCGCTCTTGAGATTCAGATAACATAATTTCATAGCCAGTCATTTCAGACTCGCGTTGGGGAACCTTAGAAATATCAATTTCTACACCACAAGATCCTCTTTCTGCTGCTTCTAGAGCACTAGATGTCAGTCCTGCTGCACCTAAATCCTGTAAACCAACAATCCATTCTTTATGTTGCTGAGCCAATTCAACACAAGCTTCCATTAATAATTTTTCCATAAATGGATTTCCAACTTGAACAGCTGGCCTGTCACTAACACTATCCTCACTTAAATCAACAGAGGCAAATGTAGCACCATGTATACCATCTCTACCAGTATCTGAACCAACAAGAATTAAAGGATTATCTAATCCTTCAGCTGTAGCAGATACTAAATCATCCTTTTTACCAACTCCAACACACATCACATTTACTAATGGATTACCAGTAAATGAATTATCAAAAAATATCTCGCCACCAACTGTAGGAACTCCAACGCAATTACCATAACCACTTATGCCGGCTATAACGCCATCTAATAAATATTTAGTACGCCCTTGCGTAATATCACCAAATCTTAAACTATCAAGGAGAGCAATTGGTCGCATGCCCATTGCGAAAATATCTCTTAAAATACCCCCTACACCTGTAGCTGCACCCTCATAAGGTTCAACTGCGGATGGATGATTATGAGACTCAACTTTAAAAACAGCTACATCTCCGTCGCCTAAATCAATAGCCCCAGCATTCTCTTCTCCTGTTTTAGACAATACTCTTTTGCCTTCTGTGGGGAAAAAATGAAATAACGGACGAGTATGCTTATAGCCACAATGTTCTGACCAAAGTGCTGAAAACATACCTAATTCTACATTTGTAGGCTCTCTATTAAGCCTCTCAACAACCAAATTATATTCTTCCTCAGACATTGCAATTTTTTCTAGTTGCTCTTTGCTAATCATAATTTATTTCTTTACGCTTTTTAGCACAGATTCCCAAATATGGTTACCGTCTTCACCACCAATTAAGTTATCGCAGACTCTTTCGGGATGTGGCATCATACCCAATACATTGCCATGTTCATTTAAAATACCAGCAATGTTTTCAACAGATCCGTTTGGATTATAAATATTATCAATAAGCCCATTTTGATTAGAATACTGAAATGCAATTCTGTTATTATTCAGCAATTCCTTAACTGTAGACTCGTCAGCAAAATAATTTCCAGAACCATGCGAAATTGGAATTTTGAGTGATGAAGTTTTATTGATTGAATTTAAAAAAGGCGAATCTATCACATTATCATTTAATTTTAAAAAAGTATCCTGGCATCTAAATTGTAGAGAATCATTTCTAATGAGAACGCCAGGCAATAAACCAGATTCACATAAAATTTGAAAACCATTGCAAATACCTACAACAAGACCGCCATTTTTTGCATAAGATATTATATCTTCCATAATGTTTGAAAATCTAGCTATAGCACCACACCTAAGGTAATCTCCATAAGAAAAACCCCCCGGAATTATTACAAGATCAGGGCTTCCTAGATTTTTTTCGGTATGCCAAACCTTATATGGTTTTGCCCCAACCTGTTGCATTGCATACACGCAATCTTCATCACTCCAAGTGCCAGGAAAAACTACAATTGCTACCTTCATTGTCTTCCAAATTTTTTTAAAAATTCAATTATTTTTTATTTTCAGATTCATCAATTGAACCAAGGCTTAGTTGTTTACCATCTTTATTCTTATGGTTCTTAGCTTCTTCTTCAACCAATTTAGAATAAATTCCTCTATTTATTAATTCCTGTTTTGATGGTTCCGGATAGTCAACACGTGGATGGAATACTGCAATTAATGCTGATGCTATTGAATCAGCTGCTATTCTTATTTGTTTAATTGATAGATCACATTCATCAAATTGTTCTTCTTCAAATCTTTCTCTAATTACTTCATCGACAATTTCAATAATACGTTCGCTAGAATGATCCTTGCTTGCTCGAACTGCTGCTTCAGAACTGTCAGCTAGCATAACAAGTGCAACTTCCTTGGATTGTGGTTTAGGGCCTGGATAACGAAAGAGTTCTGGATCAATCTCAGGAGATCTTTCCGCAGCTATTCGATAAAAAAAAGTTGCCAATCTTGTTCCATGATGCTGTTGGATAAAATTTAATATCACATCAGGCAAATTATCTTTTTTAGCAATCTCTATACCAGCGGTAACATGTTGATGAATAACTCTTGTGCTTTGAAGAGGATCTAAAGATTCATGTGGACTTTTTTCACTTAAATTTTCTGCAAAAAAAGTTGGAGAAACTAATTTGCCTATATCATGATAATATGCACCGACTCTAGCTAATAATGAATCTGCATTAATTCTGTCAGCAGCGCGTTCAACTAAAGTTCCTACTAATAAAGAATGCTGAAAGGTTCCTGGCGCTTCATCTTGTAATCTCCTTAATAATTTATTATCTAACTGCGCCAATTCCATAAGTTTGACTCTTGTCAATATACCAAAAGGAACACTCAAAAAATTTACTAATCCCAGTGCTAAAATAGCAGAAAGTAGACTACCGGCAATTGTACAAATTGTAATTAAAGATAAATCATAAAAGGAAATTGTAGATAAACTGAGCCAATAAATAATAGAAATTAAAATAGAAATTGACGAACTCGCTAAAGCAGCATAAATATACTGTTGTTGTCTCTCTGCTTGTCGCAAAACGACTATAGCTATAATTGCACTAGCAAAAAAACTTAGCCAATTTCTAGAAAATTCAATACCATTATTTAAAAGAAAAGAGGCATTTAAAGAGTCGAAGGAAATTAACACTGTAGCAAGAACAATTAAAGAAGTAAGTATAAATGCGACACTTAACTCAGTTAAAACAAAAATAACCATAGGAAAAGTCAATAAAGGTAATAAATGAAAGAGGTAAGCGCTTTCATTATTGAAAAAACCATTGTAAAAAATGTTTAAAATAGCTAAAGAAGTAATTAATATTATCGAAAATAATATTAATTTTTTCAATGAATCTAAAGATTGAGGCCTAGCGAAATAAAGATAAATCGTAAACAAAAAAGTAATTAAAGCGCTTTTTAGAATAGAATTTATGATTGTAGTAAGAGCGAATCCTTCTTTGAGAAGACCTATTTCTCCAAGTGTTTCAAAATTTTCATCAGTAACTATTTCTCCTTGATTAACGATTACATCACCCTGATTGACAATGATCAATTCTAAAGGTTGCATTGCTTTTGCTTGTTCTTTCAAAAGAGTAGTTCTTTCCTGATCAATAATTAATGTTGGCTGAATATAGGAACGAACAAATTCTGTGACAACAACTTGATTATCCTTTGAGAATGTAGAGGATATATATGTATCAATCCTTTTTTTTATATTTTCAGACTCTTCTAATGATATGGAACCAGTCAAAATTTTTGTGAGAACATTCTTTGATTCATCTACTATCATATCCCATTCTTCATCACTAATGATGACAATCAAATTTATTGAATTAGAAGAAAGTTCTTTGATTTTTAAGCTATTTATTGCAGATTCTTTTACAGATATCGCTGAAATATTATCAGAGCGAATTTTATCAATATTATTTAATTGTTTATCTAGTAAAACAACTTGAGAATCACGAACATCAGGGTTCAGAACAAAAATATCTTCCACTGCTGCTGCTGCTGCTTTTCTACGATTATTTGTTAATAAATCAGAATTATATTCTAAATTAGTTGGAGAAATAATAGTATATGATGCTGGATCCCCAACAACAATTTGTGATTGTTCTTTCTGCCAAGGAAAAATTACTGCTGAAGTAAAAAAAATAAGAATTAAACTGTATATAATTATAAATTTTTTAGAAAAAAAAGTTGTCATTTACTCAATCTATAGCACTACAATAAATTACGATTCTGATTCAGTGAGCTGTTGTTGAGTATCTTCTGTATCTTCTGTATCTTCTGTATCTTCCTGATTTTTTAATATTTCATCAGTAGAGTCTTCTAATTCTATAGATTCAGATGATTCATCATTAGAGATTTCATCAAGTTCGTCTTCATAGATTACATCTGGGATAATCTTTTCAACAATGTTACCAGATTGATAATCATTTATCATTTCAGTAATAACTGGATCAATATTCTCTATTTGTTCATCTGCAACTACAACTAAGGATTCCTTGATAACATTTTTTGATAACCTAATGCCAATCTCATATACTCCACTTTGTCTGATAATCTCAGACATTAAAATCATACGACGATCTATTTTTGCACCAAGTTCATCTGAAAGTTTTTGAGCAATATCTGCATTGTTCACCGATCCATACAATCTACCTTGTTGCCCGACGGCAACCTGAAAAACAATAGAATCATCTATCTTTTCTACAATTTCTGAAGCCCAACTATCTCTTTCTGTCTGGATTTTCAGTTCTTTAGCTTGAAGTTCTTCAACATTTTTCAAATGCTTTGATGTAGCAGGAACAGCAAAACCATTTGGGAAAAGATAGTTTCTAGCATAACCATTAGCAACATCTTTAACTTCACCCATAGACGCAGAACCTTCTATGCTTTCTAAAAATAATACTTTCATTGTTTACTCCAAAAAATTATCTTACTCTGATAAAAATTCTTTTAATATTGAACTTACTCTTGAACCATCGGCCTGTCCATTAATTTTTGGCATCAAATCTTTCATAATCTTGCCAAATTCAGACATATCTTTATTTAAACCAGAATCAAACATATCTGTAATAATTGATTTGATTGCTTCGTCAGATAATTCTTCAGGAAGAAACTGCATAATTACTTCAAGTTCATTTTTTTCTTTTTCTGAAAGATCATTCCTATTAGCTTTTTCAAACTCAACAATTGCTTCTCGTCTTTTTTTAGATTCCTTTTTAAAAACAACTATAATTTCATCTTCAGAAAGCTCATGCCCAAGTGAAATTTTTGCATTGTTTACTTCAGAAATCATCATTCTTAAAGTGTCTCGTGATAATGAATCACCAGATTTCATAGCTTGTTTTAAATCATCTTTAACTTGTTCTAAAATAGACAAAAAAACCTCCAACTACTTCCTGTAGTCAAAATCAGGTTTTCTATTCATTTTTCTGATTTTTCTTATTCTTTGAGCTTCTTTTTTCTTTCTCTTTTCAGAGGGTTTTTCATAATATTCATTTTGTCTAGACTCAGTCAAAATACCATCTGACTGAACCTTTCGATTGAATCTTTTTAAAGCAGAGTCTAAAGACTCTGAATCATTAACTCTAATTTCTACCAACGAAATCACCAACTTTCTTATAAGCAGTCATTAAAGGTTATTCGAGATTGTTATATAGATCAAGTATAAAAATGTAGTTCTATGAAGAATACACAACTTGACCAGCAATAATTGTTTTAATAACATCAGTTTGAGAAGGAAACAATAAAGGATCTTCATTAAGAAAAATTAGATCGGCTATAAAGCCCTTCCGAATATATCCTTTTTTGGCTAGATGATTGACCTGAGCAGCTGTAAGTGTCCAAGCTTTTATTGCATCCAAAGTAGCTACTCTTTGTTCTATATTCATATTTAGCGGCCTATCAACTGATGCATATGCTATGGATTCTAATGGACTTGAACGAGAAACAGGTGAGTCTGAAGAAAAAGCTAAACGTCCACCTAGATCTAGAACATTTTTCCACGGATGAAAATTATTTATAGATTCAAGATCAATAGCTCTATGATATTTTTTATTAGCTTCATAAAGCAACGATGGCTGAGCTACTATTGCAATATCATAATCTATTATTTTTTTTATTTGACCATTAGTAATAATTGGAGCATGTTCAAATCGATCAATATTTATATTTTTATTTTTTTCAATAAAATTTAAAATAAAATTCATAGAATTTTGTGTAGTAAGATGAAGTGCAATTTTTCTATTTTCTTTATAGCAATTACTAAATGTTGCATGCAAGTCAGCATAATCTTCATCTGTAAATGTATCAAATTCATTCAAAATAATTTTAGTATGTCCTCGAATAATTTTTCCATTTAACTCACTAACTGGGAATCTATCATTATTAATTGATTGAGTAGACTCCATTACAACTAAATTAGGTAGTGATTTATCTGCTTCTAAGATTCTTTTAAAAAATAACCAGTCTTCCATCTCTGCATCATAGTTCGCATTTACAAGAGTAGTAATACCTTGAGATAATTGTGATCTCAACCAATTTGCCATTAACTCATTCATATCTGTTAAATATTCATTCAATAAATACTTATCAATATATCCATTCAAACCAATAATATATCCATCTAAAGCACCTGATTGAATATTTCGACTTAAATATGAACCTTGAAGTTCATCAAATGATTCATTAATTTTACAAAGATTTAACGCAAGGGAATTAAGAATGCTTGCATGTCCGGTTCTATGTAGAATTTGAATAGGATTATTTGGCGCTATTTCATCTAATTCTTTTCTGGTTGGATATACATTATCATTGGTCATGCCTTCGTCAAAACCAACAGCAATAAGTAGCTCGCCGCTCTTTTTCATTTTTAATGCTTCATGAATTTTATAAAGGAGTTCTTTTTTAGTTTCTATTCCAGATGCAAAACTTACATCCAAATTATTTTCATACTTCATTGATGCAAAGCAGTGTGTATGAGAATCAATAAAACCAGGCAAAACATATTCATTAGAATGATCAATGATTTCATAGGGTTTTTTGACTAATTTTTTTGCAGCTTGAACTGAACCAACAAAAACAATTTCATCATTGCGGCATATAATACCTATTGGATTATCAACTTCTTTTGAGAAAGCACCTTCACTAAAATCAAAAGTGCCTGAAACGCCTTTTCCTATGATAAGGAGTTCTTTTGAGTTCGAATGAAACATTTTTTTCAATTTTTAAATTTTTAAAGAGGATTTAGTCTGCTGAAGGGAGAACCTTTGGCTGAAGCTCCTCCATCGGTCGACCATCTGCATTAAGATCACAGTCTCCAGGCTTAATACATAAAACCTCTACTTCACTTGTTTCATCTTTATATCTTTTACCTAATTGTACAACCATATTTTTTTCCTTTTACATTTGCTCAAGCGGATGATCTCCGCATTGTAAAGTAACATCATCAGAGCCTCTTGTAACAATAAACTCTGCTTCACACTCATTACACTTATAACGTTTTCCTGTCTCAGCAGCCATGTGTTCCCTTTCACTTTTATAAAATTAGTTTAATAAATTGAACACCAAAAAAAAAGTATTAAGAATTGAAAAATTAATTAATTTGGTTCTGATTTAATAAAATCAACTAAATGCCACATTTCTTCATCAGTTAGACCCTGGGCACGCCATGAGGGCATAACAGTACCAGCGCGTCCATTAACAAGTGTTTCAAAATAAAATTCATCATCTTTTGTAAGATAACTTGGTAATAGTGGCAAACTACCTACTGATTCAATTCCTTGTCTATCAAGACCATGACAAACAGCACATGCTGCTGCATAAAATTGATCAACAGGAAGGCCTTTCACAGAAGGACCAGTATCTACTGCTATAATTTCTTTAGAATCATCAGAAACAGGAGCATCAGACCCATCCATAAGGTCTAATCTTGGATCAGGTCTTGTTCGATATTTTAAAGCTTGTACAGCATTATACTGCCCACAATTTTCTGATGTTATTGAAAGACCTGATGGATCAGTCAATAGTACTTCATCAGGATTCGTATTATTTTCTTCATCATGTTTTTCAATCTCTTCTGCAACTAAATCCCATCTTCCAGTCGTAAGCAAAGTAACGAGCTGATCAATTTGAGTTTCGGAAAGTGTACCACCATATTTTTCCGACCAAGCTGGCATATATGTTCCTGCTCTTCCACATAAAAGAGTATTCTTTACAAACGCTTGAATATCTTGATAACCTGGAATATCTCCTGAACCAAATTTATCAGTTGGCTTAGCACCATATTCATTATCTTTTTCTAAAATTAAAAAAGCTGGAGTGTTAAGTTTTGCTCCTACAGCTCCTTCTTCTGAACCAAGACCTTGATGACCATGACAAGAACGACAATTATTTACATAAATTTTAGCACCACGCCATGCATTTCTATCAGTTAAATGATGTGCTTCCTTTTTTTGTCTAGAGGATTCTCCAATAGTATAGCCAAAGCAAGTGCCTACAATTGCTAATAGTAAAATTATGATGATTGTAATTTGCTTAGTAGTATTCATTAATCGTTACCTTCATATCCTTTCATAAACATAATAATTAAGAAGCTTCTAGCTCATCAACTTTTTTTGCACGATCGATTTGAGATGAATTGTCTTCGGCACCGGGGTTCACTCTGTCTGTATGTACTGTTAAATTGCCTTGAGCATCTACAGTTAATTCAAAAGTGTCCATCGACCTTGGGGCTGGACCAAAAATTCGATATCCTGCTTTAGTATATGTTGAACCGTGGCATGGACATCGAAACCATCCGTCCTCGCCATTAAAGTTAAACCCACCTCTCCATGGAACTGCGCATCCTAAATGAGGGCATTTCTGCCATAATGCTAATAAACCTTCTGCACCAGAACCAGCAGCTTCTCGCGTATCATTTGGATCAAGATAAACAATCCAAGTTTGTGCTGCTTTAAATGCCACAGGCGGGCCTCCTGGTTTATAGTCAGCTATATTACCGACTGGATAAGGGCCAGCAAACTTTTCTACACCTCTTGGCCAGAAAAAATCTAAAAATATTCCTACAAAACCTAATAAAGTGACACCAAGACCTGTCCAAAATGATCCTTTTACAAATGTCCTTCTTGTAACTGTCGGTTTGTTTGCATGCGCTTGAGCAGTAGGAATAATGGTATTTTCTGGTACAGCAGTACTCCTAGAAGATAAGGCATCCTTCCAAGCTTCTATGCTCTCGCCCGCAGCTGGAGAGGAACCGATTTCTTCACTAACAGCATCATTATTTTCTGAAGATGCTTCATTAATTGCATGCAAATCTACTGCTGGCTCCTCAGCTGCTGGCTCCTCAGCTGCTGGTTTCTCAGCTGTTGGTTCCTCGGCTGTTGAATCATTGTTTTCTATATCATTTTCCATATTACTTACCAATAACTTTAATAAATTAAATTATCCTATGTGACTGGAGGTTTAACATCCCAAGGCCACATTAATTCCATACCGGCGCCTCTCAATGCTGTACCACTAATTGTTAACATTAACCAAGTTGCCATAAAAGCAGAGAAAATTAAAATTGCATGATCTCGTTTTGTTTGTGCTATTTTTGTCCTTGCTGCTACAACAGCGAGTAAAATTGGTAAAACGATCATAGTAGTCATTGGGATAACTTGCTCAACAAAAACTTTCGGGACATCAATAATTAAATTAGAAGGCGGCAAACCAAGTAATTCAGTTTTAAGTATCTTCTCACCTACAGGAATATTTTTAAGCGCATCCGGCCAAGGAATTTCTGTTTGCATTGCTCTAGTATTTCTTAGCCAGTTTAAAAAATTAGGCCATTCAAAAGGTGTAATTTTTTCAAAAAGCCATACATGTTTTGACTCGTTAAATAAAATTAATATCAAAGTTCCAAAAAAACCTACTATAGCACCAATTTTAGCGTTGATTTTTGCTCTTTCTGAAGCCCACCAAGCACCTTCACCTTCATGAGTGTTATCTATATATGGGATTGCCATCAAAGCAATTACTGCAATTGTTGGAACTAAAACACCAGCAATTGCAGGATGCATATGCAGTAAAAGCTCCTGAAGATTTAAAAAATACCAGGGCGCCTTAGATGGATTAGGTGTATGTGCAGGATTTGCTCTATCTTGTAATGGTGCATTTATCAAAATTGATAAAATTGTTAGTGTTAACATAAATAACAAAGCAGATATGAATTCAATAAATACTAAATCAGGCCAAACTAATAATTCTTCTTCACGTTTTCTGCTTTTTCTATCTTGTACTGCAGCTGAATAAGGTTTTTTAATTGACTCAGAATCAGATACCATAAACAATTCCTAAATTTTTTTTCTATTTAACATTTTATAAAGGTCGAGCAAGTCCACCATCTCTTCTAATTCTCCAAAAATGAACAGCCATAAATACTGTGGTCAAAAGTGGTAGACCAATAACATGCAAAGTATAGAATCTAATCAGCGCATTTGCGCCCACCTCATAACCACCAATCAAAATAAATCGATTTGCTTCACCAAATAATGGAGCAGAACCAACCATTTGCGTGCCTACAGTAATGGCCCAAAAAGCTAACTCATCCCATGGCAATAAATATCCAGTAAATGAAAGCAAAAGAGTTAACACTAATAAAATAACACCAACAACCCAATTAAACTCTCTAGGTGGCTTGTAAGAGCCAGTATAAAAAACACGCATCATGTGCATAAAAACTAATAGAACCATTGCGTGTGCCATCCATCGATGTAAGTTTCTCATCAAGAAACCAAAGCGAACTTCTGATTGAATAGCCTGCATGTCTTCATATGCACGCTCGACTGAAGGAACATAATAAAACATCAATAGTACACCTGTAATTGTTAAACCAAGAAACATAAAAAATGATAACCCACCTAAACAAAAAGTATGAGTAATTTTCACATGAGTTCGATTTATTCTAGTAGGATGCAAATGTAAAAATACATTTGTTGCAACCATTAACATTTGATTTCTTGGAGTATTTGGATATCCAGAACGAATGATCGATTTGACTACACGACCATTCATAATATAGTCATAAATTCTTTCTTCAAGTGGTTTTTTTGTAGGTCGTTCTACAGTCATTTTTTTCCAAACTTCGAATTTACTTTTATTAAAGCAAACTTATACTAATTGATTCAATACTTAAATTCAGCAAACACGGGTGAATTTTTTTTATTGATGGTTTTATATTTTCCACCAATTACCAAGCAACACCATAACACCTAAAGAACCAAATATAGTGACTAGTACGCCCACTAATTCAAGTGTCTCTCCAACTTCACCGAACATGTTGTTCACCTTTTCATTTCTGATTAATGTTAATAAAGTAACTGAATATAATCAATGATCTTATCTAGATTATATTTCAGATATTTTATTTATTAATAGAATAAAAGTGTGTTAATTTTACTATTTTCTTTATTAGTGGCAAAATCATTTTGAATCTAAGCGGAGAATCGTCTGTAAAATCATTAAAATACGAGGTTTCATATATATCAAATCCTTTATGTTCAGAGCAAAATAAAATCTCTAAATCCAAATAAAGACCATCCATAGACAGTGCTGTAAAATCAGATTCTATAAATTTCTTATCAACAGCTTTGATAGTAAATTGAATGTCTTTAAATCGATAAGAATAAAAAACTTTACAAAATTTTATAATTAACTGTTTAATGAATCTTTTTTTTGTATCTTTAGTAAAAATTGAAGATTTATATGACTGAGATGCATAAGAAATATTATATTTTCCTATAGAAATAGGCTTTATAACATCTAGTATAATTTCAATATTGCTCGCCATTTTAATATCAAGAGACACATAAATATCGGTTTTAATATTCAAAAAAACATTTTTTATTATGAAGTCATAATTTGCTACGTATGTTTTATAAATACTTATTAAACTATTGTGGTTTTTGAAATTAAATTTTTCTATTTCTTCAACGGCATAGCTATTTTCATATACAGCAAATATAATCTCCCAATCATAAATTTTATTATTCGTATATAAATCGTTAATATTAGTTAAAAAATCTTGTGTTAATGAACTATGTTTATTGAGAGCAATTACTAAGGCAGCTTTTTTCAATTAGACTCCAAATGAAAAATAATTAATGTCGAAAATGACGAATACCAGTATGATAAAGACTGATTCCGTATTTTTTTACAGTCTGAATAGTTGCTTCATCTCGTATAGAACCTCCAGGTTGAACGATCCCATCAATACCAGCTTTAGCTGCTAATTCAACTGAGTCTGGAAAAGGAAAAAAAGCATCAGAAGCTAATAACCCGCTAGTAACATTTTTACCTGCTTGAAGTATTGCTAATTTTGCACTTTCAACTCTATTTGGCTGGCCAGCCCCCATTCCGATTAATAAACCATTTTTTACAATAGTGATCGCATTTGATTTAATGTGTTTAACAACTTTCCAGGCAATTTTTAAATCTTTTAATTGGTTGGAATTGAGTTCTTTTCCAGAAATTAAATCAAAGTTTGCCTCAGCATAATCGATTGTTTGAGATAAAAAACCACCCTGCACGCTCACATAGTCCTTACTAGATGATTGCCAATCGTATTTATTCATAGTTAAAATTCTTAAATCTTTTGATTTCTTTTTTAAATGTTCCAAGCCATCAGAAGATATTTCTGGCGCAATAATAATTTCAAAAAACATTTTACTTTCATTAATGGGACTAAGTTTTTTTCTTAATGTTTCTGCAAATTCTTTGTCAATTATCCTGTTCACCGCAACAATGCCACCAAATGCAGAAACAGCATCACCGTTATCTAAAGCAGCACTATAAAGACTACTCATTGATTTTGAGCCAGCAGCAAAACAACAAGCATTAGTATGTTTAATAATTGCTACAGCTGGTTCTTCAAAATCACAAACTAATTTAAATGCGGCATCTGCATCCAAAATATTAACGTAAGACATAGCTTTACCATGATGCTGTATAGGACCAGCATTATCATTAATTGTTTGGTTCACAGAATCAATATTATAAAAAGCACCTAATTGGTGAGGATTTTCACCATATCTTAAATCTTGTACTTTATTTAAAGTAATAACTTTCTTATCCGGAAAAACATTTTCTTTATTTTCAAAGAATTCAGACACTAATGAATCGTATTGAGCAGTATGTAAAAAAGTCTCTTGAGCAAGCTTTTTTTTAAAATCAAAAGAAATGTTATCGATTTTATTTTTAGCATTTTTTAATTCATCAATAACTTGTTTATAGAATTTTGGATTAGAAATGGATAAAACATATTTAAAATTTTTGGCTGAAGCTCGTAACATAGTAGGCCCACCAATATCAATTTGTTCTACTGCTTCATCGATTAATATATTTTTGTTTGCTGAAACAGTTTCTTGAAATGGATATAAATTACAAATCACTATATCAATAGATTCATAGCCAGCATTGCTCATCTCATCAGCATCCTGATGATTATCTCGCCTGTTGAGAATACCTGCATGAATTTTTGGATGTAAAGTTTTGACTCTGCCTCCTAATAATTCCATATGACCAGTAAAATCAGAAACTGAAGATACGGGAATTCCAGATTCTTGGAGTCTCTTAAAAGTACCTCCAGTTGCCAATAATTCATATCCTAAATCATGTAATTCTCTACCTATATAATCTAAGTCAGTTTTATCATATACAGCTAGTAATGCCTTCATTATAAATATCCACTTTCCACATATACTAGCTCGTCATCATTAAGATTTTTTTTAATATGTCCTAGTGGTAATAATTGACTTAACTCATCCTGATATTTAGTGCACAAATCCTTATTCATAACTAAAATCATTCCGATGCCCATATTAAATATTTTAAACATTTCTTGAAAAGATAAATCCCCTTTATTCATAATTACTTCATATAAAACTGGAACTTGATAATCTTTTAAATTCACAACTGCTGTAAAATCTTTAGGAATAATTCTTTCTAAATTTAGTGCTATGCCTCCACCAGTTATATGAGCAATTCCTCTAATCAGGTCATTATCTAATGCAATATATTTATCAAGTAAACTCTTGTATGACAAATGAGGTTGCATGAGCGCCTCACCTAAATTAGAATTAAGTTTTTTTTCATTCATATTAAGAATTTTGGAATCGTTTTCTATAGAACCATCTAAATTCCAAATTTTTCGTATTATAGAAAAACCATTGGTTTGCAATCCATTAGAAGGGACACCAAATAACTTGTCTCCTTCAGCAATTTTAGCCCCATCAATCATATTTTCTTTCTCAACAGCACCTACTAGAAAACCAACAATATCAAAAGCTTCATTAAGGTAAAGATCTGGTAAATCTGCAGTCTCACCCCCTACAAGAGCAACATTATTTTCAGAACATGCCTTAGCCATTCCTTCAACTAATTCTATCCTGTCCGCTTGTGATAACTTCGGACCTGCTCCAATATAATCTAAAAAAAATAAAGGATCCGCCCCAGCGCACATAACATCATTTACACAATGATTAACTAAATCCTCTCCAATCATTTTGAGCTTATTAGTAGATTTAGCTAATAACAATTTGGTCCCAACACCATCAGTAGAAGAAATCAATACAGGCTCTTTATATTTAGTTAAACTAAAGGCTCCACCAAATGGACCAATATCCGCTAAAACATTATCATTAGAAGTTGATTTTGCAAGATTCGCATAAGCTTTTAATGTCTCATTGGCCCCATCAATATCTACACCCGCAAGTTCATAACTATCTTTCTTATTTTCTGTCATTTAATTTAACCAATCCATTTCAATTAAAATTTCATTCCATGTCTGTCAGTTGTCTGTGTCTCCATTTGCATTTTATGGAATTGTAATGGAACACTAGTCGGATAATTGCCTGTAAAACAAGCTGTACAAAGACTATCTTGATTTTGTTTAGTAGCCTGCATTGTGTTTTCTATAGAAAGATACCCTAACGAATCTGCTCCTATATGATTTTCAATTTCTTCAAGAGATTTATAATTTGCAATTAATTCTGATTTACTAGCCATATCAACTCCATAAAAACATGGGTGTTTAATAGGTGGCGAAGTAATGCGCATATGCACTTCTTTGGCCCCAGCATTTCGTAACATATTTATGACTCTTGGAGTAGTCGTACCACGTACTATTGAATCATCAACAACTACTACTCTTTTTCCATCAATCATCTCTTTTAATGGATTAAATTTAAGCTGTACATTTCTTTCTCTTAGAGATTGTTCTGGTTGTATAAAAGTCCTTCCGACATATCGATTCTTCATCAAGCCTTCACCATAAGGAATATTTGATTCTTGGGCATATCCTATAGCAGCCGCAATCGCTGAGTCTGGTACGCCTATAACTAAATCTGCATCAACAGGATATTCTTTTGCAAGTAATCTCCCCATCATCTGCCTAACAGGATGAACTAATTGTTCATTTAAAGTGGAATCAGGACGAGCAAAATAAATATATTCTAACAAGCAAAAGGCACTTTGACGTGGCTCTAAGCCTTGCAAAGAATGAACTCCTGTTTCATCGATCCGCAAAATCTCACCAGGATTTATATCTCTAATATGTTCAGCACCAATATGATCTAGGGCGCAGGTTTCCGAAGCAACAAACCAACCTTTATCTAATTTACCTAAAGACAAGGGTCTAATTCCATGAGCATCGCGAACAGCATAAATTGCATCTTTGACCAAGAGTGTCAAAGAATATGCTCCTTCAGCTTTACGCATCATATACGCAATCTTTTCTTCCCATGTTGTCCCGGTTGCATGACATATTAATTGAGCTAAAACTTCTGTGTCACTTGAAGTTTGAAAGATAACACCTTGTTTTTCAAGTTCTAAGCGTATTATTTCTGCATTGACGATATTACCATTGTGTGCAACAGCAATAGATCCTAATTCTGATTCAACAATCAGTGGCTGAGCATTAACAGAGCTACTTGAGCCTGTTGTAGAATATCTTGTATGGCCAATGGCAAAATTACCTTTTAAAGAATCAATAATTTGTTCGTCAAAGACTTGAGATACAAGACCCATATCAGCATGTAATAGAATTTTATCATCGGAATAAGATGCTATACCAGCACATTCTTGACCACGATGTTGTAATGCATACAAGCTAAAGAAAGCTAGACGAGAAACATCCTCGTTCGGAACAAATATTCCTACAACACCACATTTTTCCCTTAGATTAGGAATCACTAGTCATCTTTCGGATAAACAAAATTATTGTTTTTATACTCCAACACCAAGGTACTAAATCTATTCATTATTCTCAATAAAATAAAAATTAAATGTTATTAACTTTTTTCAGATATAACTCTACAACCAATGGCAAGCGCAATGTCTTCTGCAATTTGATGTATTTCTTTACTAAAGTTTTCTAGTTTTGCTATTTGACTAAATTCCGAAATAATATTTTTCTTTTCATTTTCATTATTAATAATATTGATTTCAATAAGAACAAAATTATGACGATCATATTTTTCATCTGAGTCAATAAAAACTTCTATATGTTTAACTCGATTAAAACTTAATACTTTTTCTGTACCAATTCCAAGACCAAAAAGACCTTGCTGCCATATTATTTTTTTTATACTACTATTAATGATAGCTTTGCTTCCCCAAATTGAATAAATTAAACCTAAAATGGATAAACCTCCGAAAATTAATAATAAAAAAAATACGACTAATAAAAAAAAGAAATTTAAACTATTACTAAATTGAGTAAGAATCCAAAAGAATAAAAGTGCAATAATTAGCTGAGAAAATGCTGTTATCAGAGACTTTCTCTCTGGTTTTACAATAATTAAATTTTTTTCATAAATTATTCTAGAATGCTTTAATAAATACAATTTCTATATCCTTGATTTATTATGTTATATTAAGCTATTAAATATTAATCAAAGGATAAATGCTTATGTTAGAAGAAGCAAACAATTTTTTAGCTTGTCCAGATTGTAAATCAACTTTAGAACTAACATCAAACGAAAAAAAAGATACTGAAATCATTTCTGGCGCTCTACAATGTCAAAATAACTCTTGTAAAAAAATCTTTCACATCAACAATGGCATACCTAATTTTCTGGTTTAATTTTCTTCAATTGAATCACTAATTTTCCTAACACTATTTTTTTCTGAAAATGAAATTTTTTCTAATAATTCATTAACTGAATTTTGCTTAATAGGATGAACAAAATCTGGTGCAATTTCAAAAAGAGGTATCAAAACAAACGCTCTAAATATTAATCGAGGATGAGGTATGATTAAATTTTTCTCATCCATTACTATGTCATCAAAAAAAAGAATATCAATATCAATTTCTCGAGGTGAATTTTTTGTATTTTTAAGATTTCTACCAATTTTTTTTTCAATACTTTTAATTTTTTTTAGTAATGTATTAGGATCTAGTAAGGTTTGTACTCTACACGCAATATTGAAATAATTTGGATAATTTTCTTCATTTAAATTTTCTGACCAATGCTCAGTTTCGTAAACAGATGATATGCATTTTGATTGTTGATCATCATCATTCCAGCTATCAATAATAATTCCAGAATCACTTAAATGAGTAATTGCATTAGATAAATTTAATTTTCTATTACCTAAATTAGATCCGAGAGATAAATATACTTTATGCATCTGAGCACTGTTCAAACAAATGTAACTGTAATTTCTTCAACAGATGGACCTTTGTTAATTTTATAAAATCGTACATCAGGATCATCATCAGCTAAAGAAACGAGAATATAGAAAATATTTTCAAACATTGGGTCAGAATCGAATGAACCAGGAGGAAAAAAAGCCATTCTAATATCAGTTGGAGATGGTTTAGCTTCAGTTGCAACATGAGAATGATAAATTGCAAAAAGATGCTCTCCATTTTCATCTCTTGTTTTTTCTAGATTTAATTGTTGAAGCCCATCCATTTCATATCGATAAGGACTATTTGCAGTATTAGTTACTTTGTGAATACTTGATGGCTGGCCATCTTTTGAATGCATAATTCCACATGCTTCATTAGGTGCATCTTTTTTAGCATGCTCTATAATAAATTTTTTGTAATGTACAGGTATTTCTATGCTCAAAATGAAGTTCCAAAATTATGACCAAATACTACCACCATAAAACATCCTTGACATTTTCTTCAATTTCTGAATAATCTTTAGTCCATAATTGAGTTGAAAGATACTTCCAGCCACCATCTGCAAGAATTAATACAATATTCCCTGAATCAATTCTTTCAGCAAGCATAGCAGCAGCTCTCACAACAGCTCCACAAGAAATTCCTGAAAAGATTCCGAATTCATTCATCAATTTTTTTGTAGTAGCAAAAGATGTTTCTGAATCAACAACGATTTGTCCATCTAATACATTGGAATCAAAAACAGGTGGAACGTACCCCTCTTCTAGACTTCTGAGCCCTTGAACCAAATCATCTGGATGCGGCGCAGCTGCAATAATTTTAATTTCACTATTTTTCTCTTTAAAAAATCTTCCACATCCAGTCAGAGTGCCTCCAGTTCCTAATCCAGACACAAAATGTGTGATTTCTGGCATCTGTTGAAGAATTTCAGGCCCAGTTGTTTCATAATGAGCCAAAGGATTTGCTTCATTTTCGTATTGGCAAGGATAGAACCAATCAGGATTTTTTTCTATAAGTTCTTTAGATAAAGCAACAGCTCCATTACTACCAAGTTTACCTGGTGAATAAATGATTTCAGCACCATACGACTTTAATAATTCAAATCTTTCCTGACTTACTGATTCCGGTATAACAACTTTTAACTTATATCCTCTCATTCGAGCTTGTAATGCGAGGGCGATCCCCGTATTACCAGATGTCGGCTCAAGTATAGTTTGACCAGGTTTTATAGTGCCATTTTTTTCTGCTGTATCAATCATATATTTAGCAATGCGATCCTTAATAGAGCCAGTAGGATTCAAGCCTTCGAGTTTTGCATAAATATTAACATCTTTTTTGTCAACTAGATTACTAATATCTACAAGAGGCGTTTCTCCAATAAGAGCATCTAATGAGCTTGCTACCTTCATAATAAACTATTGACCTCCAGCTAATGCAGGCAAAAAGGAAACAATATCATCTTCACCAATAGTTGTTTTTAATCCAGCTAAAAACCTTATATCTTCATCATTCACATATATATTTAAAAACTGATGTACTTCTTCTGTATCAGTTAAAATTTGAGATTGAAAACCAGGATATCTTTTTTCAATATTTAATATTAAATTATAAATATCATTTCCATCAGCAGTAAATTCTTTTTGATTGTCTGTGAGCTTTTGTATAACTGCAGCCATTTTTACTGTTACTGTCATTGAATCTCCTTCATTTAAATACTTATACTAGTCCATCTTTCATTATAATCAAGTTAAATTAATTTATGATTGTGCATCTGGGGCTGTAACGGGCGGTGTGCCACAGAATTGGTCATAATCAATTAATTCTTTGATGGTGGGGTTATCCCCACAAAGTGGACATTGTGGATCTCTTTTAATTTTCATCATTCTAAATTCCATATTCAATGAATCAATTAAAATTAATCTGCCTATCAAATTTTCGCCTATACCTAAAATTTCTTTAAAAACTTCTGTAGCTTGTACTGAGCCTACTAATCCTGTCATAGCACCTAATACGCCAGCCTCTGCACAAGAAGGAACTAACCCAGGAGGTGGTGGTGCAGGATACAGACAACGATAACAACCACTTCCAGGTTTGTAAACCGTTGCTTGACCATCAAACAAAAGTACTGAGCCATCTACAATTGTTTTACCGCTCAAATAAGCAGCATCACAGACTAAATATCTTGTAGCAAAATTATCAGCACCATTAACAACTATGTCAAAATCTTCTAATATTCTATATGCATTGTCTGAAATAAGAGGCTCCTCAAAAGTTTTTACCTCAATATTTGGATTATATGAAAGTAAAGATTCTTTTGCAGACTCAATTTTTGGTTTTCCCACATCTTCGGTTCGATGTAAAATTTGACGCTGCAAATTTGACAAATCAACAACATCAAAATCAACTACACCTATCGTGCCTACCCCACCTAATGCTAAATATGTCGCTACCGGAGATCCTAATCCACCAGCACCAACTATTAAAACCTTAGCGTCCTTCAGCTTCCTTTGTCCATTTGGACCCACTTGGTCCATAATCATATGTCTGGAATATCTCATCACCTCATCAGGTGTAAAAGATGCACTGTTATTCTCAGAAGTTTCTGCTTTACTCATAATTGACCTCCGCTCAAAGCAGGAATAATAGCAATTTGATCGCCATCTTCCAAATTAGTTTTTAAACCATCCAATGAATCAATTTCTTGATTATTGACATATATATTTATATGTTCAGGCAAATTACCATCTACATCAAAAATAAGCTGGCCCATCTGTTTATAATGAGTGACAACTTCTTTCAAAGCATCTAGTACATTTGTTTTTTCAACAAAAATATTTGATTGACCATCTGTAAATTTAACAAAAGGAGTAGGTATATATACATTTATAGTCATATCATTCTCCTACTGATAAGTAACGTTCGCCTGTATCACACAGTATTGTTACAATTTTTTGTGTCTTTTTTTCAGCAAAACCGTATTTTAATGCAGCAGCAACATTTGCACCAGAAGATATTCCCACTAGAAGACCTGCTTCTTTTGCAAGTCGATCAGACATTTCTTGAGCTTCATAATCAGAAATAGTGATAACTTTTTCATAAATATTTTTATTTAAAACTGATGGAAGAAACGATGCACCAATGCCTTGAATAGCATGTCTGCCTGGTTTTTTACCACTTAAAACAGCAGAATTTTTAGGTTCAACAGCAATTACTTTTACAGGTAATTTTTTCTTTTTAAAAAAATTACCAACTCCAGTAATTGTTCCTCCTGTTCCTACGCCACAAATAAACACATCCAAGTCAGGCACAGTATTAATTATCTCTGGCCCTGTTGTTTTTTCGTGTATATCAGGATTAGATTGATTATTAAATTGTTGCAACATATGGTACTTTTTTTCTTTACTAAGTTGTTCTGCTCTATAAACTGCCCCTGACATTCCTTCAATAGCAGGTGTTAAAACAATTTCTGCATTAAATTTTTCCAAAATTTTTCTTCTCTCTAAGCTCATATCATCAGGCATAGTTAATATTAATTTATATCCTTTAACGCAGCAAATCATAGCAAGGCCAATGCCGGTATTACCAGCTGTAGGTTCAATAATAACATCACCTTTTTTAATTTTTCCCTTTTTTTCTGCGCTATCAATCATTGAAAGTGCAATTCTATCTTTTATAGAGCCTCCTGGATTAAAAACTTCAAATTTGCAAATAACTTCAAATTGATTTTTTGTAAATGAGTCAGGCAACTTAACTGCAGGCGTATTACCTATAAGCTCTGTAATGTTATTAGCTAATAAATTATCCATGCCTAATTTCCTTAAATTGAATAATTTGGAACATCGCTTGATCTGTCTTCTTCTTCACGATCTAGTAAATCAGATAAGTATACTGAACTTAATTTATTTGCAATTAAATTATCAAGATCCTCCCATACCCACTTATGACAACAACTATCATCAGGTTCCAAAGATGCTACTTCCCCTTCAATGTTGTTAATCACTTCTAATAAATTTATTTTGTTTGGGCTTTTAGCTAATAAATGTCCGCCTTTAGGTCCTCGAAAACTATTAATAAAACCAGACCGTCTTAAATCCGAAAGAATGTGATCTAAAAAAGGGCCTGGAATATCTCGAGTCGCAGCAATTTGTTTCTTCTGTATAGGTATATTTTCTTTGTTTGAGCCTAATTCCATTAAAGCTCTTATAGCGTAATCACATTTTAAACTAATAAGCATTTTCTAAACCTGTAATATTGATGACTAATTTAATCAAGTTTATCATAAATAGCATATATGGCAATAAAATATAAATAAACTTATTAAGTCTTTAGACTAAAAAATTTTAAATCTGTTCTAATTTTTTATAATCGACAGGAGCATGAAATATCTGATTATTGTATTGAATAACAGGGATAAAATCATTGTATTGATTTATTAATGCTTTAGAAGAATCAATATCAATAATTTCGATCTCAATCATCTCTTTTTTTGTTTTGAAAAAATTTATAGCTTCTTCACAAAGATGACAATCCTTGCGAATATATATTACAGCTTTCATGTGCCTAGTTTTGTAAGTAATGACTTAATCTTTAGATTATTTCTAAACAAATAAAGAAAACTTACCGTAGTCCATAAAATAATCAGCGTCATAACACTAACTAATTGCGGTATGCGCAATTCTGTTTCAAGAAAGAAATTAGAATCAACGCGATAATAAGTAACAAAAAATCTCATAATTGAATACAAAGAGAGATAACTTAAAAAATAAATTCCATTAAATAGATCTTTTTTAAGCTTAAATAGCATAAAAAATAACAATAACAATATAACAAGATCGCCAATTAATTCATAAGTGGTGGCAGGGTGATGTGAGCCTATGGCTAATGAATGCAGAAATGCTGGTGAATCTTCATCTGTATAAATAACTCCCCATGCCATGTCAGTAGAAGAACCCAAATGTTCCCCATTAATTAAATCTCCAATGCGGCCAATTGCTTGACCTAACAAGAGTCCAAATGCTGCTAAATCTAAACCCTTCAACAAAGGATATTTACGAAACAATGCAAATAAAAACCCTCCTAATAAACCGCCAATAATACCACCCCAAACTGAAATACCTCCATTTTGTAAGGCAATAATTTTACTTGGATTTGCAGAAAAGAAAGACCAATATTCAAAAACAAAGAGCATGCGAGCACCTATAATACCAGAAGGAATGGCAAATAAAGCTGTGTTATATACCATGTCTTCATTATAATGGAATTTTTCTTTAATACGTAAGCAAAGAAAAACAGCTAAAAGCATACCTAGAGACATAAAGATTCCATGCCAAGTAAAAATAAAATTGCCTAATTTTATTAATACGGGATCAAAAGGAATATTAATTGTAAAATAAAAATTTGGCATAATTTACTCCTGGTTAAAAATAGCTAAATAATATTCATGCATGTCTTCTAATTTGATATCTGACCCTAGATAATCTTTTCCTTGTCTTATTTCAAAGTGTAAATGATTTTCTGTTCCTGGGGCTGTAATAGATTCTGGGGTTCCAGAATCTCCTACAAAACCAATTAGTTGCCCTTTCATAATCTTTGAACCTAGCTTAACATCTTCAGCAATTCCGGACAAATGAGCATATCGAGTTACAACACCATATTTATGTTCTACCCAAATTTGCCGTCCGCGATATATATCAAGTTTTTGTTCTGAAGTATATTTTTTTGTATTTGGATCTTCCACTAAATCAATTAATGCATTGGGCGGATCAATGTAGTCTACATCCGCTCTAAACACAATACCAGCAGCAGCAGCAAAAACTCTTGTACCAAAATCAATTTCAACACAAGAGAAGCCATCATAAAAATCTACACCTTCATGAATGCCATTCCTATATGTTCTAGGAGCGCCTGGTAATAATTCTAATCGGTCTGTAATACATCCATCTTTTATAGGAATTAAAAAATTATTTGGATACTGCTCTTGATTTTTTTTATTATCGTTTTGAATTGGTTTTTTAGTAGTATTCACAACAGATTCAACTGGCCGTTGATCATTTTCTACAGATATAACAATTGAATTATCATTATTAAAAAAATTGCACCCTGTCTGTGAGGTTATAACTACTAATAAAAAAAATAATTTTAATTTATTCATACTTATCTCAAATTTATCATAATGCTCTTTGAGCATGCAGGAAAGCGTTAGTTGAAGCTGGCTCCTGAATCATTTCAAATATATTTACATCAATTGAAAAATTTCTTAATGCTTTTTTTAATAAGAATAATGTTAATTTTTCATTTCTTGGCAAAATAGGGCCATGTAAATATGTTCCTATTGCATTTTTAAAAATTACTCCTTCCGTTCCATCAACTCCATTATTTCCAAAACCACTCTCTATGAAGCCTAAAGGACGTGCCGTTGGTCCTAAATATGTTCTTGCTGAATGATTTTCAAAACCAACAATTGTTCCAACTTCACTATCTGTATGTAGTAAAACATCTCCTGTTAATCTGTTTTTTAAGCCAGTTGAGGCAACAGAAACACAATCAAATATTGCTAAACCATTTAATGTTAATTTATTAGAGATTTTATAAGACTTTCCAAAGAGCTGATAGCCACCACAAACTGCCAAAACAGGTACATCATCATTAATCAATGAGATAATTTTATCGGAATGCCTTAAGAGATCTTCTGAAACTTTAATTTGTTCTTTATCTTGACCTCCGCCAATAATAATCAGATCGCATACATCAGGAAAATGGTCTCCTAAACTTACATTTTGAATATTTACTTCAAAATTAATTTTTTTTGCATAGTGCTCTAAAGTAAGCATATTACCTCTATCAGCATATAAATTTAGTAACTCCGGATATAAGTGTACAATATTTAATTTATTCATTAGCTAGCATTTGCCAAAATGGCTTTCTCCCAGAAATCTTTGCGATATATTTTCTATACTCCATCATAGCTGAATAGGTTAGCAAAAGATAGATATCAGAACCTTGCTCAGATTTACTAATTATTGCAGATATAGCTTTTTTTATATTTTGTTCTACCTCAAAATTACTTGCTCCAGCTATTACAAATCTAAGTGCAAGATCATGAAGTCTTTCTCCTGATACAACAAGATTACCAACGCCGGAGGTTAAAGTTTCAAAATCAGCATCATAGATCCATGAAACATCTTTACCATCTTCAATTCTGCTATTTAAAGCAAATAAAAGATTAATTTTTTGTTGATTTTGATTTTCATTTATATGTTTTTTTTGCATTAAAGCATCAATAACTTGATCTAACCCAGCTGGATTTTTAACTAAGAATAATTTAATTTTTCTCTCTTTGATAATAAAAGATTCTTGTCTCCCAAAAATTTGATGATTTACTTTAAATGCATCATGTATATATTCCAAATTAATACCAAGTTTTATTAAAGCACTAAAAGCAGCTACAGCATTATAAACAGAAAAAAGCCCTATTGAAGATGATTCAAAAAACCTACTATCATTATTAGATTTTAGATTAAATCTAATGCCGCTATTAGACAATTGAATATTTGTTGCAATAATGTCTGGTTGTTTTCTCGTGTTTTCACAATTGCTACACTGCCATTTACCAATATGAGCATAATATAGCAAACTGTGAATAATTTTATTTCCACAATAACAATAACTTATTTCAGTAATTCTGTTACTTGTATTTTCAGACAAAAGTTGATCGTCTATCCCAAAGTATGACACTTCGCCTTGAAAACTATTTGCGATATCAGACAACAAAAAATCATCTGCATTAACAATTAATTTTGATTTCATGAATATATCTTTAGCAAATGTATTCATCCATCTTGAGCGAATATTTTCTATTTCACCATACCTATCAAGCTGGTCTCTGAATAAATTTAATAAAATAATCATCTCGGGTTTGATTTTTTCTGCAACTTGTGGCAAAACGCCCTCATCAATTTCTAAGATCAATATACTTTTAGGGCTTATAAATTGACCAAAATTATTTAAAGAATCTAAATATGCACTAATTACTCCACGTTGTAAATTAGAGCCTGAAAAATTGCTTATTACAGAAATTTCATTATTTTCGAAAATATTCGATAATATATTAGTGGTAGAAGTTTTACCGTTTGTTCCAGAAATAATGATAGTTTTTTTTGAAAAATTTGCTGCAATATCATCAAATATTTTTGGATATACTTTTTCTACTAATAAACCTGGTAACGCAGTACCGCCACTAACATTAAAAAATCTAAGCAATGTCTTTATCTGTTTTGCTAAAAATAAAATGAAATATTTTTTTATCATTGTTTTCTCTTACGGTAGAGACCAAACAACTTGTTTATGGCCACCATTTATCTTATCTAGCGAATTATTTGCTACTAGATATTCAAGATGTGCAATAGTTTCGCCTACGGCAGATCTCTTCATCATTATATTAAAGTTATCAAAATGGCCTGTATTCCAAGATATCTGTCTAGCCACATCAACTGCTGTCATAGATTGATCTGTGAATAACTCCAAATGCTCATTTAATCTTTCATGATGATGATCAACTAATTCTCGCACACGTTGTTTTAAATTTTTAAAACTAAATTCATGTGCAGGAAGAACAAGTTCTGTTTCATAATCCTCTATTTTTTGTAGTGAATGAATATATTGTATAAGTGCTTCATTATTCTTGCCTTCAAAATCTACTGACACATTTGGAGAAATATGTGGTAAAACATGATCACCAGTTAACATAATTTTATTTTTTGTTTCATACATGCACAAATGACCAATTGTATGCCCTGGCGTATCAATAAATTTAAATTCCCATTCTCCAAATTTTAGAATATCTGAATCATTAACTAAATTAGGCTGATCTAAAGTTGGCCAATCAATACTTTTCCACTGCATATCATTTTCTGAATTATTTATCTCATCTAATGACATTCCGTGCTTTTGTAACCATTGATTACCTAATAATTGCCAATCGCGATTTTGGCGTGAATCTAGCCAATTAAACTCTTTTTCTGAAAGAATTAAATTGAATTTTGAATTTTCTTCTTTGATTTTTGTTAGCATACCCATGTGATCAGGGTGTGTATGAGAAATTATTATATTCTCAATATCAGAAAAACTATACCCTATACTAAATAACCCGTCCTTAAGTTCATTAAAAGCAGTATCTGTTCCAAAACCAGTATCAAATAAAGTAATTTTACCAGCATTATTTTCAAAGACATAGCACATTACATAGGGTAAGTGAGGTCGAAGCATAGAAGTTTTGATTTGATGCAAACCTTTAATTATTTGCATTAATTTTCACCAAAAAAACTATATAAGTAATTAAGAGGCTGTTTAGCTATTCTCTTTTTCTTCATCTGCTTCATTATCTGTATTGACAACATCATCTTTAGCAGTAGATTCTTTTCTAAACTCTCGAATTCCTTTTCCAAGGGCGCCGCCTAAACTGGAAACTCTACCCGCACCAAAAAGTAATGCTAATATAACAAGAATAATCAATAGTTCTTGCCATCCCAAACTTCCAATCATTTAAATCACCTTTCGCTCATAAACTAATATTTTTTATTTTTATTGAGGATCTAGTCTTTCTAACATAATATCCATTACGCCACCACAAACTTTATCAACACCATCAACTGGCTCAGTCAAATCAACCGATAAAAATGTTGTCTCCCCTAATTCAAATACTTCCATTGCTTTTTGCCAGACTTCAGATTCTCCGCATCCTCCACCTATAGTGCCTGAAAAAGATCCGTCTTTTCTGATTAACATTTTAGCACCTTCTTTTCTAGGGGTAGAACCTCTAGTGTTAACAATAGTCGCTATAACAGCTGACTCATCATCATTAAAACAGCTCAGCAATTCATCAATAAAATTGTTATCAGTATTTATTTTCATATTCAGATCATACACGAATTAATTCAAAAGAATCATAAAAAAATAAATAATTTAACTTATTCTAAGGCCCTTCTTTGAGTTTTAAGTGATGAACCATCTCCTTGATGAATTAGTTGAATTATTTCTGCTAAAATAGATAAGCCTATTTCACCAGGACTTTGGCCCCCTAAATTTAAACCTACAGGTGTAAATACTTTATTCAAATTTTCAGCACTTATTCCTTTGGACAATAAATTGTCTAAAACAATCTTTGTTCTTCTTTTACTTCCTATCATGCCGATATAACTAGCGCTTGTCTCGACTACAAATTCCAGAGCTTCCTCATCTAATTTATGACCGCGAGATACTAAAACAACATAAGATAAGTGATCAATTGTTATTTTGTTTAATGAATTAGCAATTTTATCGCAATGTATTTGTTTAGCCATTGGAAATCGTTCATTATTAGCATATTCTTCTCTATCATCGACAATAATAATTTCAAAACCCAGCACTTCTGCTAATTGAGCTAATGCCAGGCCTACGTGACCACCACCTACTATAATTAATTTTAATTTAGGATACAAAAGCTCTATTAAAAAAAATATTTTTTTATTGTCTTGTAAATCTTTGATCAAATTTTTATCGTGATATTCATTTATTAAAAGAGTTTTTTTATCTATTTCCAAAATAAAAATTGTTGCAAAGGCATGTGTGTTCATTTTTTTGTATACATGCTTTTTTAAGATGTTAGTAATGTTAGTAGGAATATCGATGTTCCCAGATACTTTTTCATTGCTATCTATTAGTAACTTCGTACTACCATTTTTTTTATTTGGATTCATAAGTGTGATTACTGATACTGATAGTTCCTCTTCTAAAGAAGACTTTATCTGACTATATAGTGCGCTTAATTTCAAAAAATTCTCCTCAATTATTAAATAAAAAATGGAAAATATCGCCTTCTTGGACGATATAATCTCTGCCTTCTTGGCGCATTTTTCCTGCATTTTTTGCTAATTGTTCGCCGCCTAGTTCAATATAATCATTATATGATATTGTTTCTGCTCTTATAAAACCTTTTTCAAAATCTGTATGTATTTTACCCGCAGCTTGTGCAGCATTAGTATTTTTGCTGATTGTCCATGCACGTGTTTCTTTTTTTCCTGCCGTGAAAAAAGTTAACAAACCTAATAAATTATATCCAGTTTTAATTACTTGATCTAATGAAGTATTTTTTAATCCTAGAGCATCCAAAAATTCATTCTGCTCGTCTATTGATTCAATATTTGAAATTTCTGACTCTATACTAGCAGATACTAAGATCATTTCTTTTGAACTTTTTGTATTCAAAATATTTGTTATTTCATTAGTATACAAATTACCTTTAAGTACACTATTTTCATCAACATTGCAAATATAGAAAGTAGGCTTCATAGAAAGTAAATTAAGTTCATGAACAAAATTTATAAAATTTGAATCTATTTCATTGATATTAATTTGTTGACTAGCGTCAATTTGCATTAAAAGTTGATCAATTATTTCTAGTTTAATTTTAATATCTTTATCTGTTGATTTAATCTTCTTTGTATACAATTCTTGCTGTTTAAGTAATATATCTAAATCAGACAATAGAAGTTCAGATTCTATAATTTTTAAATCATTAATAGGATCAAGTTTGGCATTTACATGGGTTATATTTTCATCATCAAAGCACCTCAAAACATGTGCAATTGCATCAACTTCTCTTATATGACCTAAAAATTTATTTCCTAACCCTTCTCCCTCATTTGCTCCTTTTACTAGACCAGCAATATCAACAAATTCAATATGCGTAGGGATAACAGATAATGATTCGTTTAAAGCTGCTAAGTTATCCAATCGACGATCAGGAACGGCAACACGACCAATATTAGGTTCTATAGTTGCAAATGGATAATTCGCTGCTAAAGCATTTTTTGACTGTGTTAATGCATTAAATATTGTTGACTTGCCTACATTTGGTAAACCAATAATCCCACATTTAAATCCCATAGTAATATCCTTTTTAATAAGCCCACTTTGGTATAGTTGCATTTTCGTATGAGTCATAAAATGGTAAATATGGTTTTAAATCCAATACAGGAGTCCCAGATACCAAATCAATTTTATCGACTTCAATAAGGCCATTAACTATTTTATTTATTTTACATACATTAAAAGAAATTGGATTGGTTCTTTTACCCCTTAGTGCAAAAATTCCCTGTTCGGGTAGTTTATTATTTCCACTAGGAAAAGTAATTAATTGATTTTTAACTGATTTTGGAATTTTATGCATAAATGCCAAAATAATAATATGAGAATAATCGTTTAAACCAACAAGTCCATCTATTAGTTCAGCATCGATTTCGATTTTACTTTTTACTCCCAAAATTGGCATGTCTTTAATATTTTCAATAGAGTTAACAATTTGGCCAATTGATTTTAAATTATAACTAATCGTACTCGCATCCATAATCAAACACCTCCATTACTGAATTAATCTTCTTTAATAGAAAATTAATTTGTTTGAGCAGACAACATTATAATGATACAATATAAAGGTATACTAGTTATCTTTATTAAATAGGGAAACATGCCAGCTAAAAAACAGGCAAAGCAAAATCAAGATTATAGTGCTGCAAATATTCAAGTCCTCGAAGGACTTGAGGCTGTTCGTAAACGACCTGGTATGTATATTGGCACTACAGATTTACGTGGTCTTCATCATTTAATTTACGAAATTGTTGACAATTCGATTGATGAAGCAATGGCAGGTCATTGCGATAAAATTCAGATTATTATCAATGAAGATTCTTCAGTAACAGTAACAGACAATGGCAGAGGCATTCCTATAGATAAACATAAAAAAACTGGTTTATCTGGCGTTGAAACTGTTTTAACAGTCTTACATGCTGGAGGTAAATTTGGTGACGGTGGAGGTTATAAGGTTTCTGGTGGGTTGCATGGGGTGGGAGCGTCTGTTGTAAATGCATTATCTGCATCCTTAGATGTTGTTGTCGCAAACAAACAAAAATTATACAAGCAAAATTATCAACGAGGCAAAGCAACCACCAAACTGAAGTTGGTGAAAGGTGCTAAGACAGAACAAAGTGGAACACAAATAACTTTTGCTCCTGACCCTGAAATATTTGAAACAATAGATTACAATTTTGAAGTTCTAGAAGAACGTTTTCGTGAAATGGCATACTTAACTAAAGGAATATGGATTGATTTTATCGATAAACGAAACACAGATACAGGAGAAAAAAGAAAAGCGTTTTTCTTTGATAGTGGAGTTGAAGCCTTTGTAAGACAATTAAACAGAGGTAGAGCTGTGGTGCACCCTGAACCAATTTATTTCCAACAAGAGAAAGATGACATATTAATTGAAGTTGCATTACAATACAATGGTACTTTTACGGAGAATATTGCAACTTTTGCAAATTGTATCAAAACAATGGATGGTGGTAGTCATCTTACTGGTTTCAGAACTGCAATAACCAGAGTGCTAAACGATTATGCAAGAAAAAATAAAATACTTAAGGATGCAGAAAGTAATCTTAGTGGTGAAGATGTTAGAGAAGGATTATCTGCAATAGTAAGTGTAAAATTAGCTAATCCACAGTTTGAAGGGCAAACAAAAACACGATTAGGCAATCCTGAGGTTAAAGGAGCTGTTGAATCGATAGTTTCCGGCCATTTTTCGCGTGCTCTTGAAGAGAACCCTCAAATTGCAAAAAAAATATTAGAAAAGGGTATTATGGCTGCTAGAGCCAGAGAAGCAGCAAAAAAAGCGAGAGATTTAGTACAACGTAAAGGATTTTTAGAAAATAGTACTTTGCCAGGAAAACTTGCTGATTGTTCAGAAAAAGATCCAGATCTATGCGAAATTTATTTAGTTGAGGGTGATTCGGCTGGTGGTTCAGCAAAAAGTGCAAGAGATAGAAGGGTGCAAGCCATTCTGCCACTCAAAGGAAAAATATTAAATGTTGAAAAAGCTCGTCTTGATAAAATGCTTTCTCATGAAGAAATAAAAGTCTTGATAACAGCAGTAGGTACGGGGTTTGGTGATGAATATCAATCAGATAATTTAAGATATGGTAAAGTAATTATTATGACTGATGCTGATGTAGACGGAGCACATATTAGGACCCTGCTTTTAACTTTCTTTTTTAGGTTTATGCCTAAATTAATTGAAGAGGGACATCTATTTATTGCTCAGCCTCCTTTATATAGTATCTCACAAGGCAAGAAGATGAATTGGTTATTTAATGAATTAGAAAGAGAAGATTATTTAAAAAATAATCAAAGCAATAAAACCTTGAATTTTCAAAGATACAAAGGATTAGGAGAAATGAATCC
Organism: Dehalococcoidia bacterium; assembly: GCA_045562675.1. GTDB lineage: Bacteria > Chloroflexota > Dehalococcoidia > UBA2979 > UBA2979. The sequence continues at coordinate 169,705 of JBJKVL010000001.1, read as the reverse complement.
AGAGCAATTATGGGAAACAACTATGGATCCTGAACACAGAATGTTAAAAAAAGTAACTATTGAAAATGCTCAAGTTTCTAGTGATTTATTTACAATGTTAATGGGAGAAGAAGTAGGTCCACGAAAAAGCTTTATCACTAAACATTCTACTGAGGCTACTATAGATATTTAATCAAATAAAATTTTCTTCTTTTCTTTTTCTAACATTAATAGATTGGCCTCTAAATATTTTTTAGTTTTTTCAACAATATTAATTTGCTTTTGATTAATAATCTTATTTAGCTTAGCATTACAATATTCTTTATCATCCTCCCAATAAACTGCACCATCTTTGATCCAATAATCTAAATAAAGATCTAAAAAACTAACGGTTAAAGAAGGAGTTTGTTGGAAATCTATTTCAGTACATATATCATATCGAGAAGCAAGATGAGAAGAATTATTGGCATCATAAAAAGAATATGAAATAAAATGCCTTTGAAGCCAAAAAAAGCCATAAGAAACTATATTTTTTGAAAATAAATTATTTGCTTCATCCGAAATATATTTAGTTAGGACTATATTATCTTTTAATTGAATGAATTCACATTCATATGATTTTGAAGGTTTATATAAATATTGTTTTATCTCAATTATTTTTTGATTATTTTGAACTTTTTTCATAATATTTATTGCTGAATTTGCATTTCGCAATCGAAAACAGTAAATTATATAAGGTTTGCGAAAAGACTAATAATATAATTATATATTTTATATATAAAATTTGGAGTAATAAATGCCTGCAACAGTAATTATAGGTGGTCAATGGGGTGATGAAGGAAAAGGAAGAGTTGTAGATTATGCTGCAAAAAATTCTAATATCATCGCAAGATATTCAGCAGGAACTAATGCTGGCCATACAATTGTTAATGATTTAGGGAAGTTTTCTTTACACTTAATACCAGCTGGCATTTTTTATAGTGATAAAAAATGCCTTATAACTCATGGTGTTGTTATTGACCCATCAAAATTATTAGAAGAAATTTCTATGCTTGAAAATCGTAATGTAGATATTGGAAATTTGACCATAAGTAATCGTGCCCACTTGATAATGCCTTGGCATCGCATTATTGATGAATTAGAAGAAAAAAGAAGAGGCATAAATGCTATTGGAACAACTAAAACAGGAACAAGTCCAGCTTTCATTGATAAGGTTGCCCGTAGCGGTATAAGAGTAGCTGATTTAATGGATAAAGAAAAATTTAGAGGAAAAATTAATACTATTCTAAAAGATAAAAATGATTTAATTACAAAATATTTTGACAGTGAACCATTAAATGAAAAATTAATTCTTCAAGAATATGAAGAGCATGCAATTGGACTATTGAAATTTGTTGGTGATACTATGTCCATTGTTCAGGAAGCAGATAGTAAAGGTGAGAACATTCTTTTAGAGGGTGCTCAAGGCTCACTATTAGATATTGATACTGGAAGTTATCCATATGTTACATCTGCTGTTCCTGCATCAATTGCTGCAGGTGCGTGTATTGGTGTCGGTCTTGGACCAAAATCAATTAGTAAGGTTATAGGCGTATTTAAATCTTATCAAACTCGTGTTGGAGAGGGGCCAATGCCAACAGAATTGAAAGATTCAATGGGTGATAGGCTGCGTAATCAAGGATTAGAAGATGGTACTGCAGAATACGGTACAACTACTGGTAGGCCCAGAAGGTGTGGGTGGTTTGATGGAGTGTTAGCTAACTATTCAGCAAAGCTTAATGGTATGGATTCAATAGCACTGACCAGACTTGACACACTATCAGGTTTTGAAGAAATTAAAATATGTACAGCTTATGAAATAAATGGACAAATAGTAAACAGCCCTCCTGCAACTTTTGATGAATTGAATTCATCAAAAGCTATATACGAAGATTTTGCTGGCTGGAAAGAAGATGTTTCAGAAGCTAGAAAATTCAATGATTTGCCTAAAAATGCACAAATATTTATAAATAAGATAGCATCGTTGACAGATGTACCAATTGATATGATTTCTGTGGGCCCAAAAAGAGAACAAGCTATAATAGTAAAGAAAATTTTTGACTAAATGTCAGAAGAAAATTGTCCATTATTTAGTGAAAAACTTGAACTACATATGGTTGAAGTAGGAAATGGATTAAGGCCTAATGCTGGTAATTTCTGCGATTACTGCTTCCATCCAGTTGAGTTAAAAATTAGTAAAAATAAAAAATGTGATAACTGTAAAAAAAATATCACAAAAAACAATGTAGTAGATGCAGTGCCGAACGAAATTTTTTCTATATTGAGGGAAGTCAGAAAAATAGAAAGAACTTATGTAATTTCATTTGCTTTTTTAGGAATATTTTTAAGCTTGCTTACAGGTTTTTTTATTGTTTTCAATACTACTTTTTTATTTACAAATGAAATTTTAGGAACAATAGTTTTATTTGCATACCTATTAATAACTGGAAGATTGTTGGCCAATATTTTTGGTGGGATTATTGGTGATCAAATTGGCTATAAAAAAGGTAAAAATCGATTAGAATTGCGCTGGTCAGAGTGGAAAAAAAACAAACAAAATTAACTTGAAGTATAGTAATTCTTTGACATTTTATTTATTTCATTTACAAGTTTTTTTCTTGTATTTTGATTTGGTTCAAGAAGAGGTAATCTCGGTTTTCCTGCACTAAATCCGAGATGATTTAATGCCCATTTAACAGGCATCGGATTACTTTCAATGAATAAAACATCATATAAATCTAGTAACTGACTATTTAAATTATTAGCAGTAGTCATATCACCTTTAATAATAGAATTGATTATTGATTTTAATTCATTTCCAACTAAATGAGATGCGACTGATACAACTCCATCCCCACCCATGGCCATTACTGAAATAATATCAGCGTCATTGCCTGACCAAACTATAAAATCTTCATCAGTTGAGTTAATAATTTTAGCAATTTGATCCATGTCTGAGGAAGCTTCTTTAATACCAATAATATTATCTATTTCTGATAATTTGATCGTTGTTTCTGCGCTCATATTTAAACTTGTTCTAGATGGAACATTATATAAAACACAAGGCAAAGGTGTTGCTTGAGCAATAGCTTTAAAATGTTCAAATAAACCTTCTTGATTGGGTTTATTGTAATAAGGAACAGTTAACAATAATGCATCAGCACCTGAGTTTAATGCTGCATCTGCACCGGATATTGATTCTTGTGTTGAATAATTTGTGGCGCCAGCAATAACAAACACATCATCTCCTACCGCGGCTTTCACTGCACCCCATATTGATGCTTTTTCTTCACTTGATAAAGTTGGTGACTCACCGGTTGTACCTGTGACAACAAGTCCATCAGATCCATTACTAACTAATATTCTTGCTAATTCTGCACAGGCACCTAAATCTACTTCTCCAGATGCAGTCATGGGCGTAACCATTGCGGTAATTAATCTAGTCTTATTTTTCATCATTTTCCTAATACTCTAATTTTTTTCTTTCAATAATTGATTCAGCAATTTGTACAGCATTTGTTGCTGCCCCTTTTAAAAGATTATCTGAAACCAACCAAAATAAGAGGCTATTACTATTTGATAAATCATTTCTAATTCTACCAACATAAACATTTTCATCCATTGTAGAATTTAAAGGAGTTGGATATTCACTGATATTGTTTAAATCTCGGTGTGTGATTCCTTCTTGATCTGCAATAATTGGAATAATTTTTTCTAAGTCAACTTCTTGATCGAATTCAACTAAAACCGACTCACAATGTCCGAGTATTGTAGGGACCCTTGTACACGTTGCACTAATTGCTAAATCTTCCAAATGCAAAATTTTTCTTGTTTCATTAACAATCTTCATTTCTTCTTTTGTATATCCATTATTTTCAAATTCATCTACTTGAGGGATAACGTTCATCGCAATCTGTTCAGGAAAAACAAATGGTGTGATTTTTTCTTGATTGACAATTTGTTCTGTTTGTTCCATTAATTCTTGAACAGCTTGAGCACCCGCTCCAGATACAGCTTGATATGTGGAAACATTAATTCTTTGAATTTGAGCAAATCGCTTTAAAGCATGCAGAATCATAACTAAGGGAGTAGTAGTGCAATTAGGTATCGAAATAATACCTTGATGCCAATCAACATCTTCTTTATTGACTTCAGGAACAACTAAAGGAACATCATCATCCATTCTAAACGCATTGCCATCATCAATTAAAATTGATTTTGCTTTTCGAACTTGTGGCCCAATTTTTTTAGACACGGAAGAATCAGCAGAACAGAATACAAAATCTGTATTATTAAAAGAATCTTCTTGAATTGTTTCAACAATATATTCTTTATTTTGAAAGTTAATTTTTTTACCTTTTGATTTTTCTGAAGCAAATACTCGCAATTCATTTATAGGAAAATTATGTGTAGTTAAAACCTCCAACATTTTTACGCCAACAGCACCAGTTACACCAACTATAGCAACGTTATACATTTTAAATCCTATAAATTATTCAATACCTATAACTTTTTCTAGGCCCACAGTAAAACCAACATTATTGAGCACATATTCGATTGCTAATACAACTCCAGGCATGAAGGATTGCCTCCCAGTGGTTTGATGCTCAATAAGTAATAATTCCTGTTCTGCACTAAAAATTACTTCTTGGTTCGCAACCACTCCGGGGGATCTTACTGAATGAATATTAATCCCATTAAAAGAAGCTCCTCGTGCATTCATTAACTTTTCTTGTTCAGAAACAGTAGACTCATAATCTTCAACAGCTGAATCAGAGATTCTCTTTGCTGTTTCCATTGCAGTACCAGATGGTGAATCTACTTTTTTATCATGATGCTTTTCAATAATCTCTGCTTTTTTATAAAAAGGAGCAGCCTTTTTACTAAAATACATCATCAAAACTGCACCTAAAGCAAAATTTGATGCAACAACACAGCCAGCTTTGTTCTTGTTTGTATCTTGTTCAATGGTTTCTAGAGTTTTATCTGAAAGATTAGAAGTGCCAACAACTAGATTCAAACCAGCTCCTAAGATTATTGGTGCTAATTTTTCTGTAAATGTAGCATTGGTAAAATCAACTACAACATCAACCTCTAATTCTTTAAGAGCTTCTTCTGGTTTTTCAAACACTTGATACTTACTATCTCCTGTTAAAAAATAGTCGCTTGTTTTTAATGGCTCAATTACCCCAGCCACCTTATAATCTTTATGGTTTTCAAGAGTATGTATGAGCTCTTTACCCATATTGCCTAAACCAGAAACTAGAACTGCTTTCAAAAAAATATTACTCCATAGCTAAACTAATGTTGAAATAAGTATACGATTACCAGCTTTTTTCTTCACCTTCTTCAGAATCATTATTAGAATTTTCCTTATGATTATTTTTTCTGAAATTTTTTGATCTTTTTTGTCGAAATTTATTTCCGTCTTTATTATTCCTAAAACCGGAATTTGATTTTTTTTCACGACTTGATTCAACTGGAGTACCATCAATCATTCTGGTTAAATTTACTCTTCCCATTTTGTCTACTTCAATAATCTTAACTTGAAGCATATCTCCTTCGTTAACAATATCAGTGACTTTTTCTACTCTTTCATTGTCTAGTGCAGAAATATGAACTAAGCCATCCTTGCCAGGTAAAATATTAACGAATGCTCCAAAGTCAGTTACTCTAACAACTTCTCCTTCATATTCATTTCCAACTTCAGGATCAGTAACTAGAATCAATATAAATTCCTTGGCTTTAGTTGCATTATCTTTTAATCCTGATATATGAATAATGCCTTCGTCTTCTATATTAACTGTGCATTCAAATTCTTCCTCAATTCCACGAATTACTTTTCCACCTTGTCCAATAACTGCACCAATTTTATCTTTATCTATGGTAATTTTTTCAATAGTAGGAGCAAACTCTGATACGGCCTCTCTCGGAGCTTGAATAGATTTATTCATTACAGATAAAATTTGCTCTCTGGCTTGTTTTGCTTTACCAAAAACATCAGTTAAAAAATTATCTGGTAATTTTTTTAATTTTATATCAAGTTGCACGGCAGTAATCCCAGTTTTTGTTCCTGCTACTTTGAAATCCATATCACCAAAAGCATCTTCTAAACCAGCAATATCAGTCAAAATTACATATTTTTCCGACGAATCATCAGTTATAAGGCCCATTGCTATTCCTGCAACAGGAGATGTAATTGGAACACCTGCATCCATCAATGATAATGACGAGCCACAAACTGAAGCTTGAGATGTTGATCCATTTGAAGATAAAACATCAGAAACCACTCTTATTGCATAAGGAAAATCCTCTTCAGATGGTAGCACGGGTAAAAGAGCTTTTTCTGCTAGCATGCCATGACCAATCTCTCGCCTACCTGGGCCCCTCATAAATCCTGCTTCACCGACTGAGAAAGCTGGAAAATTATAATGGTGCATGTATCTTTTATATTCCCCAGGAGAAATGTTATCTAATCGTTGTTTTTCAGCAATGTTACCGAGAGTTGCTATTGATAGAACTTGAGTTGCCCCACGACTAAACAAACCAGTACCATGAACCCTTGGAAGAACGCCTACATCAGCTGTTAATTCGCGTATTTCATCAGCAGTTCTTCCATCTACTCTAGTGCCACTTAATATTTTTGTGCGAATTTGTGATTTTAACTCTTTCTCAACTATAGATTTAACTTTATTAAATTCTATCTCTGTGTGTTCTTCAATTGTTACAAGCTCACTATGTATTTTATTACATAATTCATTGATTCCACTAAACCCTTCTTGATTTAATATTGAGGTCATATCTATGTCATCATTATTAAGCATTTTATTTATAACCAAAACTAAATCCTGATCTATTTCATCAGCGACAAAATCATTTTTATTAATTTCAGAATCATTGAAAATTTCTTCTTGGAAACTATTTAATGCAGCAATAATATCTGTAGCAAACTCTATTGCCTCAATCATTGCTTCTTCTGAAATTTCACTTGCTCCCGCTTCAATCATTAATATTGAGTCTTTGTTGCCTGAAACAACTAAATCAATATCTGACTGCTTTATTTCGTCATAGGTTGGAAAAGCAACTAATTCACCTTCCACTCTTCCTACACGAACTGAGGAAACAGGACCCTCAAATGGCAAGGTTGATAATCCAAGAGCAATTGAAGAACCAATAGTTCCAAGCACATCAGCTGGATTTTCTCTGTCGGATGACATCACCGTACAAACTAACTGCACGTCCCTTGTGTAACCTTTTGGAAACATAGGCCTAATAGGTCTATCTGTCATTCTAGATGCAAGTATTGCATCGGTTGTTGGTCGTCCCTCTCTTTTGAAAAACGATCCAGGGATCTTTCCTATTGAGTACATTCTTTCTTCAAAATCCACAGTTAGAGGGAAAAAATCTGTCCCAGGTCGTGATTCTCCATCAGTCGCAGTAACGAGTACAACTGTGTCTTCGAGACGAACTACACAGGTACCATTAGCTTGTTGTGCTAACTTGCCCTTTTCAATAACTAATTTTTTATCACCTAACATTAATTCATAATTTTTAATTTTATTCACAAGTATTTCCTTTCTTCATATACGCAAATACATAAAATAAAGCGTATTAATTTGAAAATAGAGTTTATAAGGGAAAATTTAAAAGCTAGACTATCTTCTTAATGACAGTCTAGATAAAACATCATTGTATTTTGCAACATCTTCTTCACTTAAATATTTAAGTAGTTTTCTTCTTTTACCAACTGTTTTTAATAATCCACGCCTTGTTGAGTAATCGTGAGAATGTGTTTTTAAATGACCAGTTAACATATTAATTTTCTTTGTTAAAAGTGCGATCTGATACTCTGTAGAACCAGTATCATTTCCATGTCTGGTAAATTCATCAAGTTGTATTTCTTTCTCTGGCAAATCCACCATGTATTTTTTTCCTGTTCCTCTGCTTTCATTTATTGAGGCTAGCATAGTAAGATTTTTGAAGCAATGGGAAATTTAATCTTAAAGTTATTTAATTTATTTACAGAATATCGTATCTTACAAAATGACTAGGGGGACACAACTATGAAATTACAACACAAAAAAAATTCTATCTTAAGAGAAAAAGCAAGTGCGTATATAATCACTATATTTGATAAAGAACCGTTGCTTCACAAGTCTTTTAAGGAAATAGATAAAAAAATTAATAATAAAATTACAAAGCTTCTTAAAAATAAAACAATGAAAACAAATCTAGGAAGCATAAATGAATTTCCCGTTTCGGGCGAACTCAATGCTGACTATCTTTTTGTTGTTTCATTGGGTGAAAAAAAACAATTCAACATTGATGTGCTTCGCACGCAAACGGCAAACATATTCAGAAAAATTGATTCTATGAAACTAAATGATGTTGCTTTTTCATTGGAAGAAATTATGAATACAACAAATAAAAAAAATGAGGCTTACCAAGCCGTAGCAGAAGGAATATTTTTAAGCCAATATTCTTTTAAAAGACATAAAACTAAAATATCTAATAAAGAAACAGCAATTAATAAAATTAGCATCCATTCCTCTGGAGAAAAAAATAGTAATTTAATTCAAAAAATGCTTAACCGAGGTGAAGTATTCGCTACGTCCGCTAATTTAACAAAAGACCTGGCTAACGAACCAGCGAATTATATGACTCCATCAAATCTAGCAGAAACTGCACTAGAAATAGCTGAAGCTCATGGTCTTGATTGCCAAATAATAAACAAGTCTGCTGCTAAAGAGATGGGCATGGGTTCTTATTTGTCTGTAGCTGCTGGTTCAAACCAAGAACCTAAATTTATTATACTGAAATACACTCATAAGAGTGCTAAAAATAAACCAGTTGCATTGATTGGTAAAGGAATCACTTTTGATACCGGCGGTATATCCTTAAAACCCAGTGCTGGTATGGAAGAAATGAAAGGTGACATGTCTGGTGCCGCAACAGTTCTTGGAGTCATGAACGCAATAGGGCAACTTAAACCAAAAATCAACGTTGTAGGTATCGCGCCTTGTACGGAAAATATGCCTGGAGGCAAAGCTACTAAACCTGGTGATGTTGTTTATGCAATGGATGGACAATCTATTGAAGTTTTAAACACTGACGCAGAAGGTAGACTGGTGCTCGCTGATGCTATTTCTTATGCTGTGAAAGAAAAATGTTCTGCTATAGTAGATATTGCAACTTTAACAGGGGCAATGATGATTTCATTAGGATCAGTCAGGACTGGAGTATTCTCAAATAATGATACGCTTTTTGAAAAACTAGACAAAGCTAGCAAAAAATCTAATGAACCTATTTGGAGAATGCCGCTAGACGATGCTTATGGAAATATGATAATTTCTAATGTTGCAGATATTAAAAATGTTGGCGATCGTGAAGCTGGTTCAATCACAGCAGCTAAGTTCTTAGAAAAATTTGTTGGAAAAACTCCATGGGCACATATGGACATTGCTGGTGTAATGACTATTAAGCAATCTAAAGGTGAGTGGACTAAAGGTATGTCTGGCAACCCAGTCAGGACTTTAATTCATATGATTTGTGATTATTAAATATTTTAAAAATATTCTTTTAATGAATTAAGAACCGCATGACCAACTTCTATTTTTGGCATCACTGGCAAGTTTACAATTTTACCATTGTCTGAAATAATCATTACTTTGTTGTCATCTGAGTTAAATCCAATCTTTGGATCAGACACATCATTTGCAACGATAAAATGTGCATTTTTAGAAAATAATTTCTTTTCCGCATATTTTTTTAAATCTTTTGTCTCTGCCGCAAAAGCTACTTTTACAATATCTTTCTTAATACTTGCAATAATGTCTGGGTTTGGAGTTAAATTAACATTCAAATCATTATTTTTATCTTTTATTTTATCTTTTTTTATGTCTTTAAATTTAAAATCACTAACAGCAGCAGCCATAATTAAAGCGTCTGCGTTTTGAGTAGCCCTCTTAACCTCATTGAACATTTGCTCTGTGGTTTCTGTTTCAACAAAATTAACACCAACTAAATCATTTCTTTTTACTGATGAAATAAGGGTGACTTTTGAGCCTCTGTTTCTTGCAGCTTCTGCTAGTGCATAGCCCATTTTACCGCTTGAACGATTTCCTAAAAAACGAACAGGATCTAAGGGCTCTCTAGTACCACCAGCAGTAATAACTATATGTTTTCCAAGGAGATCGCCATGGATATGTCCTGTTTTATGCTTTATTTCATCTATTATTTTTTCAGTTGTTGCCAGCCTGCCTAAACCAAACTCTCCTGATGCGAGTCTGCCATACTCAGGTGAGATTATTGTGTCGCCTCTTTCGATTAATTTGTTGATGTTTTCTTGTGTTGATTTATTGTCCCACATTTTGTGATCCATTGCAGGGGCAATAAGCCTTGGCGCACTTGTGGACAGCGCACAGAGAGAAACGCTATCATCTCCCATTCCATAGGCCAAAGTTGCAATAGTTGAGGCAGTTGCAGGAGCTATAATCATTAGATCTGCATTGTGCGCTAGCTCAACGTGTTGTTCTTTTACTTGAGCATTAATGTCCCACATATCAAAATATGGCGCATTACCTGTTATTGTTTTAAATGTGAACGGTGTTATAAACTTTGTTGCTGCTTCTGTTAGGGCAACATTAACATTTGCACCAACTTTAATCAATTGACTGGCAATATCGACTGCCTTATAAGCAGCAATAGAACCAGTTACTCCAAGCAGAATAGATTTACCTTCTAATAAATTATTGGTCATTTTACTCCCCTTATATTTGCTAAGTATAACAAATGCAGGCCGTATAAATTAAGATCAGGTTCAACGTAGTCAAAAAAACTTAAATCATTTTCAAAAATACTAATATCTCCGCCCGTGCCAATAACCTTAACGTCGCCTTCTAATTCTAATTTCATTTTTTCTACAATGCCTTTTATTAATTCTAAGCTACCAAAATAAATTCCGGATTCTAAAGCAGATTTTGTATTTGTACCAATAACTGAAGTTGGTTTTTGAATATTAATTGAATTCAGCATAGATCCTTTATTAAATAAAGCCTCTGCAGCAACCGATACGCCCGGTGCAATAGCTCCTCCTAAATAATTGCCTTCTATATCCAGAACATCAAAAACAAGTCCAGTGCCTAAATCAACTATTATTAATGGGGCAGGCGCAATATCTAAACCAGCAACTGCATGAAGAATTCTGTCCGGCCCTATCTCTTTAGGGTTTTCATATTTAATGTTTAATCCTGTTTTTATGCCAGGCCCAACAATCATAGGAGAGAAACCAAAAACATCATTAATTGCTAACTCAAAATTATTCAGCAAAGCGGGCACAGTAGAAGAAACAATTGCTCCAGTAAAATCTGATTTTAATATTTCTTTATTATGTAAAACAGAATTAATCATTAATTGATATTCGGTTGATAAAAATTCTTTATTTGTAGCAAATCTAAATGAAGTTATGATTTCATTTTTTTCGAAAATACCTATTGATATAGTTGAATTTCCAATATCAACACAAAATATTTTATTCACTTTATTGTACTGCTTTCTATTTTTTTGCATTTATGAGGTTACTACATAACAAAAAAATAGGTTAGTTTCTTTATTTTTTTCTTTTTTAAAAAAAAATAAAAATTAACTTACATAAAGTTCTTGTATTTTTTTAATGCTAGATGTTAAAGTACGAAACGGTGGGGAGATTTTACAACTTTCATAATGTTGACGGCTCTCTAAATATAAACCTCAGTGGTTTATTTTTATTTATACTTATCCACAATTTGTTATTAAAATGTGGATAACTTGCCTACCTATAATTTAGTCATATAGCTGTTATTTCGAGGAAAAAGTGAAATTAGACGCTTCAAATCTATGGCAAGATGTTTTAGAAGACTTGGCAGAAAGCATCTCAAAACCAAATTATGATACCTGGTTAAAAGACACAATAGGAATTTCATTTCAAGGCTCTACTCTTGTGATTGGAACACGTTCTGAATTTGTTAACGAATGGCTAGAAAGAAGACTAAAACCACTAATTTTAAAACTTGTTGCAAAAAGAGCTGAAGAGCCGTTGGATATTGAATTTAAAACTATATCAATTGAAAAAGAAGACAATAATGAAAAAGTGTTTGCTCTTCAACCACAATACGAAAAGGCTCCCGAAAGCAATATTAAGGAAAAAAAAGAACAACAAAACTGGGCTTCAAGCCAGACAAACTTGCGAAAAAATTATATATTTGACAACTTTATAGTTGGTCCATCAAACCGATTAGCTTTTGCAGCCTCTCAATCTGCTTCCAATAGTCCTGGGAAAGAATTTAATCCTTTGTTTTTATATGGCGGTGCCGGCCTAGGAAAAACGCACCTCCTTCATGCAATTGGACATTCATGTATTCAACAAGGGTTAAACGTAGCCTACCTTTCTGCAGAACAATTTACTAACCGTTTAATAGCCTCGATTCAAAAAAGAAATCAAAGAAACTTTAGAAACATTTACAGAAAAACAGACGTTTTGCTTGTTGATGACATTCAATTTATAGCAGGAAAAGAACAAACACAAGAAGAGTTTTTTCATACCTTTAACGAGTTATATGAAGCAGGGAAACAAATTATTATTTCCTCTGATAAAAGCCCTAACAAAATTAAACACTTGGAAGAAAGACTTCAGTCAAGATTTGAATGGGGAATGATAGCAGACTTGCAAGTACCAAACATTGAAACCAGAATTGCTATTCTTAAGGAAAAAATTAAAATGCACCAAGTTAAGCTTGAAAGCGCAGTTTTATACAAAATAGCAGATATTTGCACTAATAATGTCAGAGAGCTTGAGGGCTCATTAACAAGGCTTTTAGCGGCCTCTCGCTTAACTGGTGAAGAGATCAATGTTGCTTTAGTAGAAGACACTCTACGACACCTACAAACAACCGAGAGCCTTTATTCACCTCCCTCAATTGATCTTATTGTAGGGGTTATTTGTGATTACTATAAATTAGAAAACACTGATCTTTTATCCGGTAATAGAGAAAAACAATACGCTTATCCAAGACAAATGGCAATGTATCTATTGAGAGAAATTGCAAACATTTCACTCGTTGAAATTGGTAGATCCCTTGGAAACAGGGATCATTCCACTGTTCATCATGGCTGGCGAAAAATGGACAAAGGCCAAACCATTGATCAAGAAATTAAAAGAGATGTTTCTAACCTCAAAGAATTAATCGATCGCAAAAGAAGAATCGCATAAACAAATAATCCACAACAAACAAAAAGTCATACAACAAAACCATGCTGCTTATTTTAGTTTTTCATAACCATCAAAAAAAATAAACACAGCTTTACAAAAAACAAACACTTAATAAACAAAAAATTAATGATTTATAACTATTAATTACAAGTTATCAACAAAACCAACACCCCTACTACTACTACTAAAAAAGATATATAATACATAAATAATATATAAAGAGTAGAAGAGATGAAGAAAAGAACAATAACACTCCAAGCAGGAAAAGGTGGAAATGGAATAGTTTCCTTCAAGAGATCTTATAAGGTACCCAGAGGTGGACCAGACGGCGGCAATGGCGGCAACGGTGGTAATATATATGTTAATTTTTTAAACAAGACAGCAAATTTTGATAAATCCATAGGCTCTCTTATAAGAGCACAAAACGGTCAAAAAGGGGATACTAACAACAAAAACGGAAAATCAGGTAACCACACAATAATTGACATCCCTAAAAACTATTCTCTTTGGCTGATAACAAGCGACGAAAAAAAAGAAGAAGTTAAACAAAGAAACAACAAGCCACAACTTTTGGTTAAAGGCGGAAAAGGCGGGTGGGGTAATACAAAGTTTGTTCTTCCAAACAGAAAAACACCCAGATTCTCACAAAACGGTCAAAAAGGAGAGACAACAACAATTGAGATTTTACCCAAAAGCAGCGCCAATACCATAATTATTGGTGAGCCAAACACAGGAAAAACCACCCTACTTAATACACTTAGCGGATCAAAGGCAAAGACAGGCCCATACCCTGGAACAACACAAACAACAAACTACGGAACATATGAGGACGGCAAAACCCTTCTTATGGTTGGAGACATCCCAGAAGCACTAACAAACCAAAACAACGATCACATGAAACAAGCAAAGATAGTTCTGTGTGTTGTAAAAAAAGAAAAAAACCTGTCTCGTTATACCGACATGTGCAAACCCAACCAAAAAACAATAGCCATAGTTGTTGGAGAACGGAACAAAAACCCCTCTGTTGTTTACGGTTCACTAGATCAACCATCAACAGTTCTTGCTATCAAAAAAAAGCTTAAAACGCTATCTCTAGCTGTTTTGGCAAAAAAAACCAAGGACCCACAAAAACCACCAATAAAAAAACCACCAATAAAAAAAGACAAGTTTAATGTTTATAAGCTTGGCAGCAAGTTTGTTTTAGACGGTAGCACACCTAATTTTCTTGCAGAGACATTAGATTTGTCAAACGGAGAGGCTAGGTATGAGTTTTTTAGAAGGATGAGCCTTTTAGGTGTTAACAGAGGACTAATTAAATCTGGCGCCCATCCCGGTGACATAGTTTTGGTGGGTGGAAAGGAAATTAGTTGGGATTTTTAAATGTGGGGTTTTTTGGGGGATCTTTTGATCCTCCTCATAACGGGCATGAAGAAATTGCCTGCCTTTCTGTCGATTTTTTAGGCCTAGATGTGCTTTATGTTTGTCCTACAGGGGGGATTATTGGTGATAAACAGTTGGCTTCTAGTGGTTATGAAAAAAGGTTACAAATGGCAAAAAGCGCATTTTCTAAAATAGAAAAAACAAAGGTGGTTGACTGGGAGCGCGGGGAAGAAGAGTCCTATACTTACAACACTGTAAATGAATTGGTTAAAAGAGAAAAAAAACCAGTAAATGTTTTTTTGATTATGGGAATGGATAGTTTTTTGAATATCGACTCTTGGAGGGAGTATGAGAAATTATTTTTATTAACAAACATTGTTGTTTTTCCACGAGCAGGTGTCCCAAAGTCTTCAATCAAAAATTTTATTAGTGAGTTAAAGCAAACAAGTGTTAGTTTAGAGAAAGTGGTCTTTGCAACAAGCAACATTGTAAATGTTTCTTCTTCAGAAGTAAGAAACAAAAGGATAATTAAGAACAAACATGTATCTCCAGCTGTACTTGATATTTATTTAAAGGATTAATGTTTTTGTTATTTCGGAGGCTTTCCTAGAATTACCGCTTTTCTTTTTATAAACGGAAACAAAAAAGGGCGGATACTTACTTCTGTCATAAACTCAACGTTTGATTTTTTAGCAGCTTCTAAAATCCTTTCGTTTGGATTTTTGATAAAGTTTTTTAATGAAAAAGGGAAATTTAAAAATTTTCTAAAAAAACGATTGTTGGTTTGCTTAAAGTTCCAAATTACAATTATTCCCTCATCATTTATTGACTGATAAATTGTTTTCACAAACAAGTCAAGCTCATCATTATTTAGTAAATTTGTGTAATGACCACAAAGCACTAAATCAAATTTGTGTAGCTCGATTAACACTGATAGCTCAAATAAATTTTTATATTCCATCTTATTAGAATCTATGTAATATGCTTTTTCATCAACTACAACATTGTGCGGCTGTGTCTCTAAATGAATTCTATTTTTAAGAATAGGTAATAATTTTTTTTGATACTGCCCAATATTTAGTATTAGTGAATTTTCAGCTACATGCATTTCTTCTGGTAGTCTGATAATTGCTCCATTAAAAATAAATTGTCCGAATTGTGAATTTAATAACCTTATAAACAATTTATGCATAGTAAGTCCTGTTAGTTTTTGTATGTTTTAAATAGTAATTGAAGATATACATAAAAATAGTCTATGATAATGTCATAATTTTGTGTATATTTTTTTATAATAAGTAAAATGACTAAATATATTTTTGTTACTGGTGGCGTTGTTAGTTCAGTTGGTAAAGGAATCGTTACCGCTTCGCTTGGTAGACTTTTAAAGTCAGCTGGATTCTCAGTATCAGTATTAAAACTAGATCCCTATATAAATGTTGACCCTGGCACAATGTCTCCCTATCAGCATGGAGAGGTTTTTGTTACTGACGATGGTGCAGAGACAGATCTGGATTTAGGCCATTATGAGCGGTTTCTTGATGTTAATTTAGGTTCTATGAATTCTGCATCATCAGGTCAAGTCTATGAAGAAGTTATAAGAAAAGAAAGAAGAGGGGATTTCTTAGGAGGCACAATCCAAGCGATACCTCACGTAACTAGTGAAATAAGAAAGATTATCAAAGAATCTGGAGAAAAACTTAATGCTGATGTTGTCATTGTAGAAGTTGGAGGTACAGTTGGTGACCTCGAAGGACAACCATTTTTGGAGGCTATAAGTAGAATGATGCATGTTCTTGGTAGAGAAGACACAATGTCTGTTCATATAACTTTACTACCATATATTCAGTCAACAAAAGAGTTAAAAACTAAACCCACTCAGCACTCTGTTAGAGAACTTAGATCTTTTGGTGTTCAGCCAGATGTTATTGTCACCAGAGCAGACACACCAATTAGTCAGGCACTTAGAGAAAAGATATCACTTTTTTGTAACTTAGATAAAGAAGCTGTCATCCCTTTAAAAACAGCAGATTCTATTTATGAAGTTCCTGTAATATTAAATTCAGCGGGACTTTTGAATGTTGTCACTAATCGACTAAATTTATCATATTCAGAATTAGATCTTAATCCTTGGATGCAGTTTGTTGAAAAAATGCTAGAAGCCAAGAATGAAATTCAAATTGCCTTAGTGGGTAAATATACTGAACTAGAAGACGCATATTTATCAATAAAAGAAGCTTTGATTCATGCTGCTGTGGATCAAAAAACCAACCTACAAATTAAATGGGTTAATTCAGAGATGCTTGAGTCAGAAGATCCAGAAAAAATTATTGGATCAGTAGATGGCATTTTACTTTGTCCTGGTTTTGGAGATCGGGGGATAGAAGGCAAGATACGCGCAGTACAGTATGCTAGAGAAAAACTAATACCATATTTAGGAGATTGTCTTGGTATGCAAGTTTTAGTATGTGAATTTGCACGAAATGTTGCAGGAATGCCAGACGCTAACACAACTGAACTTGATCCTAATACTCCCTTTCCTGTAATATCCTTGCTTTCTGAACAAGAAGAAATAGAAGACATGGGTGGAACAATGCGATTGGGCGGCTACGATTCTAATGTTGCAGAGGGCACGAAAACATATAGAGCATATGGTTCGAAAAAAATAAGAGAACGACATAGACATCGATATGAGTTAAACAATACATACTTAGATGAATTAATAAAACATGGCTTAATTGTGGCTGCAAGAAACGCCGAAGATACACTAGTTGAAGTTGTTGAAATTAAAGATCACCCATTTATGGTTGGTGCACAATTTCATCCAGAATTCACATCACGCCCAAATAGACCAAATCCATTATTTAGTGCTTTTGTGGAAGCTGCAATTTTGTTTTCTGAAAATAAACAAACAAGCAAGTTAAAAAATAAATCAAAATAGTAATTTAAATTTTTTAATGTTATTTAGTATTTCTGCTTGTCTATTAAGAACAACGTTTGTAAACTCTTAATTGTCCAAGTGAACTACAAAAATTTTATAACTGTCTTTTTGGCAACTCCCAATACTATTTTAATTAGTAAAGCAAATTTAGAAAGTTATATTAAAAGAAGGGTAATTTTGATTAATGGAATCAGAAAAAAGTAGCTTAAAAGCAAAATCTATTTCTAGGAAAAAAAAGATACATAACAATAATGATTTAGAGATTGATCCAAAAGTAACTCCAATAAATGTTTCGGAGCTAGAAAATACTCAAAGAGATCAATTAATTTCCGTTGCTGAAGAAAAATCAGTTGAGTTTGCAGAAAATCTATCTAAGCAAGAGTTGATTTACAGTATCTTAAAGAAACAAAGTGAGAAAAATGGTGCCATTATTGCAGGTGGTGTTTTAACTGTGGTTGATGACGGATTTGGTTTTTTAAGAAGCAATAAATTAATACCAGGACCAAGTGACGTGTATGTCTCTCAATCGCAGATAAGAAAGCTTGGGCTAAGAAGCGGAGATTATGTTGTTGGTCTTGTGAGAGCTCCTAAGGATCAAGAAAAATATTATGGTTTATTAAGAGTAGAACGAGTTAATGATATGACTTCTGAAGAGGCTAAAAGAAGGCCAAACTTTGAAGATCTCACTCCTATTTTCCCAGATGACAAGATTATTTTGGAAACTGATGATCCTAATGACAGCCTATCACAACGAATTGTTGATATTTTCTCTCCAGTTGGAAAAGGACAAAGAGCATTAATAGTTTCACCACCAAAAGCCGGTAAAACTATGTTGTTAAAATCTATAGCTAATGGGATAACAAGCAATAATAGAGACATACATCTTATGGTTCTATTAATTGGTGAGCGCCCAGAAGAAGTTACTGATATGAGAAGGTCTGTACAAGGTGAAGTAATTGCATCGACTTTTGACGAGCCTGTTGAAGATCATACTAGAGTATCAGAAGTTGCACTAGAAAGAGCAAAACGATTGGTTGAAGCAGGAACAGATGTTGTTATTTTAATGGACTCTGTAACAAGGCTTGCAAGAGCCTACAACTTAGCTATGCCAACTAGTGGTAGGACTTTATCCGGAGGAATGGATCCAATAGCACTTTTCCCTCCTAAAAAGTTTTTTGGTGCTGCAAGAAACACCCAAGAAGGTGGCTCATTAACAATTGTAGCAACATGCCTTATTGAAACTGGTTCAAGGATGGATGATGTTATTTTCGAAGAATTTAAAGGGACTGGAAACATGGAAGTGCGTTTAGTCAGGCGACTAGCAGAAAAAAGGATTTATCCTGCAATTGATGTATTGGCCTCATCAACAAGAAGAGAAGACTTATTGTTTTCAGAGGAAGATCTTAAGTCTGTTTGGTTATTGCGCAGAATGGCTGCTATGCTGGAAGAAGACACTAGTGATGCAACCGAAAGAGTATTAGAAAGAATGAGTAAAACGAAAAATAATGCTGAATTTCTTTTAACACTGAAGGATGCAAAAGTTTAGTAGAGGTTATTAATTGGGTATTGTTAAAAAGCTAATTAACGATTACTTTGATTTAAATACATTAAAACATTTATCAATTGTTATTTTATTCATCTCTCTAATTTCAGTTTTTAACACACTTGATATAAAACAAATCGATGCTCAAGAAAATCAAGTTAAAGACAAAAAACAATTATCTTTTTCAGTTTATCAACAGCAAAACATAAACTCCAATCAATTATTTGAACCAGGAACATCATCTGCAACAATTGAGTCTTCTGGAGTTAGCATAAAAAAAATTGAAAATACCATAGATTTAACAAAATCTATGACTGATAGCATTCTTGAAGAACAGAAGAAAAAAAACCAAAACACAAGCAGTGTTTTTATCAAAGAACCGGAGCAGGTACCTAAATACTTTAGATATAAAATACAGGCAGGTGACTCTATTATTGGAATAGCTGACAAATTTAATGTTGAACCCAAATATATCAGATGGAATAATATCCATTTAACTAATAAAAATGATGTTATTCAACTTGGTGATATGGTTAGAGTGCCTTCGGTTGAAGGCATTCTACATGACGTTACTTTTGGTGAAACGCTTTCTGAGATAGCATTAAAATACAATGCAAGCTCTGATGACATTATTGATTTTTCCTCAAACAATATTTATGATCCAAACTTCATTGAAGAAAACGTAACAATTTTAGTTGTTAATGGAATTCAACCAAGAATCGCTACTGATACTTCTGGAATTACTAATAATATTTTACAAAAAGAAGCATCTGCGGCTGGATTTGTTTGGCCAGCTGAAGGACCAATCACGTCAGTTATGACATATTGGCATCCTACAGGTATTGATATTGGTGCCTTAATGAATGAACCAGTTGTCGCTACAAATTCCGGTACTGTTATATTTGCTGGAGGGGATCCATGCTGTTCATACGGATATTATGTAGATATTAGACATCCAGGAGGATTTGTTTCACGTGTTGCTCATTTAAATAAAATTTGGGTTAATGTTGGGCAACAAGTTAGTCGTGCAGAAATTATCGGCTTAAATGGTTCTACAGGGCGATCAACTGGTCCACATGTGCATTTTGAGCTAAGAAGGAATGGATTATTACAAAATCCATTAAACTACATACCAAGAACAAATCTAACTTTCTGTGATTTTTGCTAAAATTATTTTTTATTTAATAAAATAATTTTAGATTTCTCCTCAATTTCATTTTTCTTGATTGAAAACTTGTCATCAACTTCTTCTATTTCAAGACTAAGTGATTTTTTAAAATCTTCTAAGTTTGTTTTTTTTGCTCCTTTAGCAACGTAGTCTATTGGAATTATAATTTTTGCATCTATTGCCCTGACTAGTCTATCTAATTCAGCTATATTATTTCCAGTATTCGATTCTATTGCCAAAACAAGTATATCGATATTAGTTATTGAATCTATGTTATATAAATCATCAGTATTAACCAAATTACCAATATAAAGTGTTCTTATCCCTTCTATTTCAAAGCAATAAAATAAATTTGTTTGGTTTTTTACATTTAGTGAAGTATATCCTTGTATTTGTATTCCAGATATTTCAAATTCTCCAGGAGCATTAATTAGTAGCGGATCGCCTTTTACTCCTTTAATAAAATATTTCTCTTCATCATATGAACTTATAGTGATTGCATCAGCTACTGGTCTTTTCATGTCTTCAGTTTTAGTTTTCGGACACGGATCACATATAATTGCACCTTTTTTGCTTTTAATCCTAAGTGCCGATTTACCAAACCAATTAATATCCATATTTATCTCTCCGGATTATTTATCTGACCCCAATTTAATATAACAGAACCCCAATTCAATCCAGCACCAAAAGCAGTAAAAAGTAAAGTGTCCCCTTCGTTCAACATATTAGCATAAAAAGCTTCAGTAAGGGCTATAGGTATGCTTGCAGCAGAAGTGTTGCCGTATTTGCTGACATTAGAGAACATTGCTTTTTCATTTATTGCTAAGTTTTTGGCTATTGCGTTTAATATACGAATATTTGCTTGATGCGGAATACATAAATCAATGTCATCAACTGTTAAATTTGTTTCCTTTAGTAATTGTTTTGTTACTGTAGACATGGTGTTTACTGCATGTTTAAATACGTTTTGACCATCCATAATTATTTTAGCTTCTTTTACTAGTTCATTTTTTATTGAACCAGGACCAGTTGCGAAGAGAAGGTCTCCATTATCACCATCTGAACCAAAACGAAAATCAACTATACCAAAAGAATTGTTCTTGTTCTTTTCAAGCATTACTGCACCAGCGCCATCACCAAATAAGACACAAGTATTTCTGTCTGACCAATCGACAAGCCTAGACAGCGCCTCAGATCCTATAATCAACGCATTAGTATATTGATTTGAGTTAATGAGACTGCTTCCTATAATTAATCCTGATAAAAAACCATTACAAGCAGAGTTTATATCAAAACAAACTGCATTTTTTGCCCCTATAATTGCTTGTACCCTATTTGCTGTGGAGGGGAACATGCCATCAGGGGAACAAGTCGCTACAATAATTAAGTCTACTGAATCTGCTTTTATGTCAGCGGTGTTCATTGCAGCAATCGCAGCTTTTGCTCCCATGGTACTTGAAGATTCTTCTTCACTCAAAATACGGCGTTCAGAAACACCAGTCCTTTCTAGTATCCATTCGTTACTGGTGTCGACTAATTTTTCTAAATCAAAATTAGATAATATTTTCTCTGGAAGATATGAACCTAAGCCGGTAATAGTTGTTTGCAAGTCTTACTCCATGGGTTTTAAACATATTATCTTAAATAAATAAAATAGTACATAGATTTTTGTATTAGGATTGACGCAAGTATAAAATGTATAGTAATTTGATAATTAGCACTCTAGCTATTAGAGTGCTAATTAGGATTAAATAGTATAATTATAGGTGATAATATTGCTTACTCAAAGAAAAAAAACCCTTTTAGGCATGGTTGTTGAAAATTATATTGACACAGCTGCTCCTGTGAGCTCAAACACTCTTTCTAAATCTAATGAATTGTCTGTTTCGTCTGCAACCATAAGAAACGATCTTGCAACATTAGAACACGAAGGATACATTACTCATATGCACACCTCATCTGGAAGAGTGCCATGCGATTTAGGTTATAGACATTATGTCAAAGCAATAATGAGTGAAGAATCTCTTTCTTTTAAAGAAAGACTTACAATTGAGCATCAAATGTTTCAGGTGCAAGGTAACATTGACAGCCGATTAGCAATTACAGCTTCCACCCTTTCATCAATTATTGGTAATGTTGTTTTAATTACAAAAAAACAAGAGATAGCCAAATTGAACGATATAAAGATTTTTGATGTTTTACCTGAAAGATTGTTAGTTTTAGTTGTGTTTAATGATGGTACAGTTGAAAAAAGGCTAATTGATAAAAATCGGTCTAATTTAATTAAAAATGCTCCGGATATAGATTCTTTAACCAATCAAGTAAATAAGGTTTTTCAAGATCCAATCTTTTTAAATGAATTTGATCAAGACTATTTAATTCATTCTATACAATCAATTATTGAAGGAGAAACATTGGCGGTTAATCAAGAAATATTTCTCGAAGGATTGCCCAGACTAATAGCTCAGCCAGAATTTTCTACAAAAGAGTCTATGCTTTCAATATATGAAAACCTTGATTATATAAAATATAATTCCCTCTTAATTGAGGACAAATTATCACAGAAAATCGTTAGTGTGTCTATTGGAGACGAGATCCCTGTAAATAGTTTTGATAAACTTAGTATTATTTCAGCAAATTATTCTTTGCGTGGAGTAACTACAGGAAGCATTATGGTTATTGGACCGAAGCGGATGAGATATGGGAAAGTTATACCTTTAGTTAGGTATGTGTCAGAACTGCTTTCATATTAATAAAAAATTGGAGGAAACGTGTTAATTGAAGAGAACGACAACAAGGTCGCCGACGACGGCTCCAATGAGATAATAGAGGAGCTTAGTAAAGAAATGGAAGATTGCATAAATCAAAAGATGCGTGCAATTGCCGATTACCAAAATTTAAAACGAAGAGTTGATGAAGAGCGAAAAGAAAGACAAAGGCGCATAACTATTGATGTTTTAGGAAGTGTTTTGCCTGTTCTTGATGATATAGAACGAGCAATTTCTTCAAATAGCGATATACAAAACGAACCAAAAACAACTACAAAACAAGATAAATGGACTGAAGGAATTTTATTAATTAAAGAGAAGTTTTTGAATATCTTAGAAGAAGAAGGAATTGTTGAAATTGATACAAAAATTGATTTTGATCCTAGTCTGCACGAGGCTATTGGACACATAGACGGTAAAGAAAATAAAATTTTAGAAGTCATACAAAAGGGTTTTTGCATGGATGAGTTAATTGTAAGACCTGCAAAAGTAATTGTTGGTCAAAAGAAAAAATAAGTTAATTAGGAGGAAAAAAAATGGGATATGTTATAGGAATTGATCTTGGTACAACAAATTCTGTTGTTGCAGTTATGGAAGGTGGAGAGCCACATATTATAAATAGTACAGAAGGAACTAGAACTACTCCTTCAATGGTTGCTCTAGGAAAAGATGGCGAAAGATTAGTAGGCACATTAGCAAAAAGACAGGCAGTAACTAATCCTGAGGGCACCATTTTTTCTATTAAACGCTTAATGGGTAGAAAATTTGACGATATTCATATTAAAGATTTTGCCAAAATTGCACCTTTTGAAATTTTAGCAAGAAAAAATG
Organism: Dehalococcoidia bacterium; assembly: GCA_045562675.1. Taxonomy (GTDB): domain Bacteria; phylum Chloroflexota; class Dehalococcoidia; order UBA2979; family UBA2979. The sequence continues at coordinate 145,813 of JBJKVL010000001.1, read as the reverse complement.
GTGATGCTGCTATTAAAATGGGTGAAAAAGATTTTTCTCCACCAGAAGTTAGCGCGATGATTTTACAGAAGCTTAAAGCAGACGCAGAAGCATATCTAAACGGTGAAGTCACTGATGCTGTCATAACAGTGCCGGCTTATTTTAATGATGCTCAAAGACAAGCTACAAAAGATGCTGGTCAAATTGCAGGCCTTGAAGTATTGCGGATTATTAATGAACCGACAGCTGCATCTTTGGCATATGGGCTAGATAAAAAAGAAGATCAGAATATTGTAGTTTATGATTTAGGAGGAGGAACTTTTGATGTGTCTGTTTTAGAAATTGGAGACGGCACGTTCCAAGTTAAAGCAACTAACGGAGATACGTTTTTAGGTGGCGATGATTTTGATAACACCGTTATAGAATATCTAGTAGATGAATTTAAGAAAGAACAAGGAATTGATCTTTCGGAAGATAGAATGGCTCTTCAGAGATTGAAGGAAGGAGCAGAAAAAGCAAAAATAGAACTATCTTCTGCACAACAAACCGAAGTCAACCTTCCTTTTATTACTGCAGACTCATCTGGACCAAAACATTTAGTCATTAATATTACAAGATCAAAGTTTGAACAATTGGTTTCAAGTTTAGTTGAAAGAACATTAGAGCCTATGAAAAAGGCAATAGAAGATTCTGGTTTAGGAATAGAAGAAATTAATGAAATTGTTTTAGTAGGTGGCATGACAAGAATGCCCCTTGTACAATCAAAGGTTTCTGAATATTTCAAGAAAGAACCAAACAGAGGAGTTAATCCAGATGAAGTTGTTGCTGCAGGGGCTGCAATTCAGGCTGGTGTTTTAAAAGGAGACGTAAAAGACGTATTATTATTAGATGTTACTCCATTGTCATTAGGCATAGAGACATTAGGAGGAGTTTCTACAGCGTTAATTGAAAGAAATACAACTATTCCAACATCTGCAAGTCAAGTTTTTTCTACAGCAGCTGATAATCAGCCTTCTGTTGAGATACATGTTTTGCAGGGGGAAAGATCTATGGCAAATGACAACAAATCATTAGCACGATTTATTCTTGATGGTATTTTACCAGCGCCAAGAGGGGTCCCACAAATTGAAGTTGAATTTAATATTGATGCTAATGGAATTTTAAAGGTTTCAGCAAAAGACAAAGGAACAGGAAAAGAACAAAATGTTACTGTACAAGCTGCATCAGGATTGTCTGATGAAGAAGTACAAAAAATGAGAGAAGAAGCAGAACAATTTGCTGGTGATGATGAGAAAAGAAAAGAATCTGTTGAGATTAGAAATCAAGCAGAGACTGCAATTTATCAGACAGAAAAAACCTTAAAAGAAAACGAAGAAAAAATTGAAGAGGAGCTTAAAACAAAAATTCAAGCATCTATTTCAGATTTAAAAAACGTTTTAGAAGGAGACGACACTGAAAGCATTAAAAATAGTTTAGAAAAATTTATGACAGACATACAGGGGCTTGGTGAGGCTGTGTACTCACAACAAGAACCTCAAGAAGAACAAACAGAAACTGTTAATCAGGAAGAATCCGAGGGTTCAGAGGAACCTGAGGCAGTAGATGGAGAATTTCGAGAGGTATAAGTGAATATCTATGACTAATAAAGAGCTTTACTCAATTTTGGATTTAACCAGAGATGCTTCTCCTGAGGACATCAAAAAGTCATTTCGAAAATTAGCTATGCAATATCATCCTGATAAAAATAAAGAAGATGATGCAGAAGAAAAATTTAAAGAAGTTTCGTTTGCCTACAATATTCTTTCTGATCCAGAAAAAAAAGCACGCTATGATTCTTTTGGAATGGAAGGAGTTGTTAATGATGGAACAAACTATTCAGACTTTAGTAATTTTGGTGGGCTTGGTGATATATTTGATGCTTTTTTTCAAGGCACCGCATCTTCTCAAAAGCAAGCAAATTTAAGAGGTACGGATATAGCAGTTGAACTACAAGTATCTTTAGAAGAAGTTCATGAAGGAGCCAATAAAACAATAAAATATGAACATAATATTGCGTGTTCAACATGTAAGAACACTGGACAAAAAAATGGCGCCCAGCTTGGTGAATGTAACGAATGTAATGGTACTGGAGAAATTAGAAGAGTTGAGAGACAGCTTTTTGGACAGTTTGTAAATGTTATGAGCTGCAATATGTGTACAGGACAAGGTAAAATTGTTACTGATCCTTGTGAAAAATGTAGTGGTTTTGGAATCAAGCTCGAGGAATCTACAAAAGATATAGATATACCCAAAGGGATAAGGTCAGGGCAAAAAATTAGAATATCCAATCAAGGCAATTCTGGAATAAGGGGTGGTGTTCCAGGAGATTTATATATTCATATTAACGTAATGGAACACGAAATTTTTAAAAGAATTGAAGACAACCTTGTTTATGAAATGGCTGTCAGTGTTCCAGATGCAATTATAGGATTTGAAAAAGGGATCCCATTAATTAATGAAGATAACGAACATAAAATGAAATTTAAGCCAGGCATACAGCACGGACAACTATTCAGGATTAAGAAAAAAGGTATGCCTAGATTGAATAGTCATTCATTAGGAGAGTTGATTGTTGTTGCTAATATTATTATTCCGAAAAAAATTACAAATGAACAAAAGAAACTAATTAAAGAGTTAGGTGGGACCTTAACTGTTGATTCAAAAAAAATACCTGAAGAACTTTCTGTCTTAAACAAGTTTGGCGTAGATTTTGAATAGAATCTATGTACTAGATTTTTTTAAAAACGATCTAGCAATTATTGAAAACAAACCGCAAGTTCACAAGATTAAAAATGTACTAAGATTAAAAAAAAGTGATCAATTAGAGGTCTTTGATCAACATTCAAACATATATACAACAGAAATAGATCAAATAAAAGATAGCAAAATATCTTTAAATATTTTAAAAAAAAGGATAGTAAACATATCCAAATATAAAATTAATTTAGCCGTTGCTTTTCCAAAAGGTAAACGTGGAGACTGGATCATTGAAAAAGCTACTGAATTAGGCGTAGATTCTATTTTTATCTTAGAAACAGATCGTTCGATTATGAATGCTGGAATTGGTAGGATTAAGAAATGGCAACAAATTGCGATACATGCTGCAGAACAGTCAGGTCGAACCACAATACCAGCTATAAAAAAATTACAAATAAAAGAAATAGATGGTATTAAAATTGCAGCAGTGATCAATGCTACAAAACATCTAACAAAAGCAATAAATGAATTACAAATAGAAAACAAAGGAAATCAAATCACTTATTTCGTTGGTCCAGAAGGCGATTGGACAGAACAAGAGATTAAACAGATTGAAGATTTGGGTAGTATACCAGTATCTTTAGGGTCAAAAGTATTGAGAGTTGAAACAGCAAGTATTGTAGGTGTTTATTCACTATGTATGTGGCGAGATAGCATAGACACAATTAATCAAACAATGATGTAGTTGTCCAAACAAACGGATCAGTAAAAGTGTCCCACACTGAAACTTCCCAATGTAGATGGGGCCCTGTGGATGCCCCAGAAGATCCTACGGTACCCAGTAATGTTCCTCTTGTAACAACTTCACCAGCTTCAACAAAAACAGAGTTCAAGTGAGAGAAACTAGATTGAACACCAAGCCCATGATCTACGTAAACCATTAATCCTCGTAATGGGGATGCTATAACCAACTTAATTATTCCTTTAGCCGGAGCATTAATTTTGGTGTATTGATCTGCAGCTATGTCTAAACCAAGATGGAACGAAGAAACAGGTTGATTGTTATAAGAGCGCCCAACTCCAAACATTGTAGAGATTTCTCCTTCACAAGGCATTGCGAATGCTCCCTTCCAATAATTTCCAACACTAAATAAAGCAGAAGTTTCTGCCCTTATTTCAGCATCTTCTTTAACTGATTCTTTAGAAAAAGAAGATGCAATTATTTCATTTGATAAATTTACATAATCAAAACCTCGTTCTTTATTCAATATTTTAATTTCACTAATATTTTCATAGATTATTTTTTGTTTTTCTAAGTGTTCAATGTAAATTTTGTATGAACCTTCTTTTACAGAAAGCGGAACAGGTATAATACTAGAAAATTCACCAGCATTATCTTTGAAAATCGGATATTTTTTATCTTGAAATTTTATAGAAGAAAGTGGGTTAACGTTTTCACTTAAAGAAACTTTAAAAAATTCACCATTATTTATTATCTCAGGGAAAATGGATACGTAAACATTATTACTAACAACAAGAGATTGTTCTGGGTTTTCCATTTTTTTTGAAGAAATATTACTTGAATTATTTATAATACTCACAGCAGGGGGTACAGTTTTTTCATTTTTTTGAGGTGTGATGGTTTGAGTTTTAACTACAAAATTATCTGACAAGGTATGATTAAAGGCCTCCAGCAACAGCAAAGCAATTAACAAAAATAATAAAATAAATAGAATAATTTTTTTCATTTAATTTTTACTTTAAGAAACTATTTTAATGTTCTTAGTTTAAATCGCCGTAACTGATGAAACACTATCTTTTTGATAAATAATTTCTCCCAAAACACCTAATAATATCTTTATATCACGAATTAAGTGTTCGTCCACAGCAACATTGATGAGAAACAACGACTGTTTTTGACCATTCATACTGTTTATGTGTAAATATGCTGGTGTGCTCCCAGGTTTGGCGTTTATTAAATTAAAAATTCTAGAAAGACGCCGTTTATCAGATTGAATATCATTAGTTTCATCAATATAGATATTTAAGCCTTCAGTTTTAACAGATTTATTGTCTAAATTATTTAAACTTTGAATTTTATTATTTAAAGTTTGATCCGGGTTTCGATTATTAGTTTTTTTTATCGGCCGGATTTTTTTTAAATCTTTTTGGTCTAATCCAATAACTTTTTGAGAATCACGATCATAGGCATAAATCGAATTTGTTTGCAGAGATAAACCCCGATTTCTGTTTTGAATTAAAATATCAATTAAAAGTACGTTGCCAGGGATTAAAAGAGACTCAAAAGTTTGTAATTTTTCTGGCCATATTACAAATTCTTTGCTCTCAGTTAAATCTTCAAGTTCGAAGATAGCAAATTTTTTATTATATTTAGTGGTTCTAAAATCAACTTTTTTCAACACTCCAGCAACTCTTTGATTCGAATTAGATAGACTTTCATTGATGTTAACTATATCAATAGATAGAAAAGATGAAATATTTTCTGAAGCTTTTAAGAAGGGGTGTTCAGTAAAATAGAAACCTGTTAACTCTTTTTCCCATGCACCAAATTGATCTTTAGTATAATCACTATGTTTAAGTTCTAATTTTGGAAGTGGCATTATTTGTTCATTTCCAAAAAGATCAAACATTGATTTTTGGCCAGTGTCTTTAAGTTTTCTTTCCATGTGGTTTAAGCTAATTATTTGTTCTGTGCTATCAATAACATCATTACGATCAGCCAAACAATCAAAAGCACCACATTTACTTAAGGATTCAATAACACGTTTATTTACAACTTTTGAAGCAGAACGTCTAGAAAAATCTTCTAAAGAATTATAGTTTTTATTAGATTTTCTTTCTAAAACAATCTGTTCAGCAGTAGCAGAGCCAACATTTTTTATTCTACCCAAACCAAACCTAATACTACTGGCATTATTAACTTCTTTTTCTATAGAAAAGTTAACTTCAGATTTATTTATATCTGGTGGCAGTATATTAATGCCAAGTTTTCTAGATTCACCAAGAGTAGGTGATATTTTGTCTTGGTTGTTGCCTATGCTGTTACCAGAAGTGCACAAAACAGCGGCCATAAATTCAACAGGATAATGAGCCTTTAAATAGGCTGTTTGATATGCAATTGTTGCATAAGAAAAAGCATGAGCTTTATTAAAAGCATAACCAGCAAATGGCTCAATTAAATTAAAAATTTCTTCTGAAATTTTCTCATCGTAGCCTTTTTCCAAAGCACCTGACATAAATCTCTCTTTTTCAGCCGCCATAACCTCTGGTATTTTTTTCCCCATAGCTTTTCTCATTACATCAGCCTGTCCTAAAGAATAACCAGCAAATATGCGAACAATCTGCAAGACTTGATCTTGATAAGTAATTACTCCGTAGGTTTCGTCTAAGATAGGTGCAAGATCATCATGAAGATATTTTGGTGTCGAACGGCGATGTTTAACATCTATGTAATTTGGTATTTGCTCCATAGGGCCAGGTCTATATAAGGCAACCATTGCAGCAATTTCAACAATATTTCGAGGTTTTAATTCTTTTACATAGGAGCGCATTCCTGCACTTTCCATTTGGAAAATACCAAAAGTTTTCGCTTCTGAAAATAATTCAATAGTCTTTGGATCTCCGTCTTCTAAATTATCCAGATCCAATTCGATATTTTTTGTCTCTTTGATAAAATCTAGGGCCTTTTCTAATACTGTTAAGTTGGCTAAACCCAAATAATCCATTTTTAAAAGTCCAATTTTTGCTATATCATCCATAGCAAATTGTGTGGTAGGAACAATTTCACTTGAAGTAGATTGCTTAGTAGACGTTGGTCTTTGTAAGGGAACAATTTTTTCTAATGGTTCAGCAGAAATTACTATTCCTGCTGCATGTGTGCTAGCATGCCTGGCAATTCCTTCTATACCAAGAGCATTCTCAAGTAATTCTTTAACAGTAGTATCGTTTTTATAAAGGTCATTCATTTCTGGAGTAGAATCTAGTGCTTGTTGTATAGAAATATTTAAAACATCAGGAATAAGTTTTGCAATTTTATCAACATTATCATATGTCATACCAAGCGCACGACCTGCATCCCGTATCGATGCTTTAGCACCCATTCTGCCAAACGTAATTATTTGAGCAACACGATCATGCCCATATTTTTCTGCAGTGTATTGAATTATTTCATCTCTTTTATCGTCAGGAAAATCAAAATCAACATCAGGCATTTCTTTTCGTTCTGGATTCAAAAACCTTTCAAAAACAAGATCATATTGAGTTGGTTCAATATTCGTAACTCCAAGACAATATAGAATCATAGAAGCAGCAGCAGATCCTCTAACTCCAATTCTGATTTTTTTGTTTTTTGCATATTGAGCAATATCATTTACAATTAATATATATTCAACAAACCCTGTTTCTTCAATAATTTTTAATTCATAATCCAAACGCTCGTTTTGTTTTGTGCTTACCTCATTATATCTGTTTTTAAGTCCTTCTTGACAGAGATGTTTTAATTGTTCTGTTGGTGATCGGCCAGCATCAGTTTCTCCTTGTGGCAACAAAGTACGATTAAACTCTAGTTGAATATCTACTTCGTCTGCAATCATTTGCGTGTTGCTTATAGCTTCAGGTATATATTGAAATATCTTTTCCATTTCCTCCGAAGTTTTTAAATAAAAAGAATCGCCATCTAATTTAAATCTTTTTGGATCATCAATCGTTGTATTTGTTCCAATACATAAAAGAAGATCGTGAAATTTATGTTGTTCATTCGATGTGTAATGAGAGTCATTAGTCGCAACAACCCTTATGTTGTTGTCTTTAGCTAAATCTATTAATTTAGGTGTCAAGCGAGAAAATTGTTGTTGATCGTGTTCTTGAATTTCAATAAAATAGTTCTCTCGGAAAACTTTTTTGTACCATTGAATTGTTTCATTTGCATCTTCTTCTTGTTCATTTTGTAAATGAGTCATTAGTTCACCAGAAGGACAACCTGAAAGAACAATTAATCCCTCATTATGTTTTTCTAGGACTTCTCTATCAATTCTTGGTCGATAATAAAATCCTTCTAGATGTGATATTGAAGATAATTTAAGTAGATTATTGTAACCAATATTGTTTTTTGCGAGCAATGTTAGGTGGTATGGGGAACGTTCAGAATTGTCTTTATTTTGAAGTTTGCTTTTAGCAACATATGCCTCTAGACCAATAATTGGTTTGATGCCCTGAGCCTGGCATTCAAAATAGAATTCTAAAGCTCCATGCATAACACCGTGATCTGTGATTGCTAAAGCTGTTTGGTTGTGAGACTTAGCAGCAGCGACTATGTCTTTAATTTTAGACATACCATCGAGTAAAGAGTATTCTGTGTGGGTGTGTAAGTGAACAAACATACAATTCTAACTACTAATTGCGCAATTGCATATGCGCTATATCATTTACTTGGGAATAGAATATTAAACCAATTGCTTGTATATATCTAGTAGTTTTTTTATTTATTCAACTTCTAATTTAAATGCATCATGAAGTGCATTAATAGCTGTTTCTACGCTCTCTTTATTGACCACACAGGTGATTCTTATTTCTGAAGTCGAAATAATTTCTATGTTGACTTTTTTAGCAAATAAAGTTTCAAACATTGTTGCTGCATAACCTGGACTAGATGTCATCCCAGTCCCGATTATTGAAACTGACCCTACTTCATTTGTAGAATCTAAACTTTTTGCCCCAATGCTTTTAACTGTTTTTTCAGATACCTTGCTTGCTTTATCTAAGTCCTCACTTGCTACGGTAAATGTTAAGTCTGTTAAGTTTTCTGAAGATGAATTTTGTACGATTGTATCCACAGGAATATTTGCTTCAGCAAGTGGTTGAAAAACACTTGATGCTATTCCAGGTTTGTCTGGCACGCCCTTAATAGTTATTTTTCCTATTTGGCTTTGATGTGCAATGCCTCTAACTTTATTTATATTTTCCATATTTGACTCTGACTGTATTATAGTCCCCTTCTGCTTTTGATCGAAAGTGTTTTTTACTTTTAAAGGCATGTGATTAATTGCTGCTACTTCGACTGCCCTAGAATGGATAACTTTTGCTCCCGTTGTTGCCATTTCTAACATTTCCTCATACCCAATATGACTTAATGGTTTTGCTTTTTTACATAATTTAGGATCTGCTGTGAATACTCCTGACACGTCTGTGTATATTTCACAGTTATTTGCTTTTAAAGCAACCGCTAATGCGACAGCAGTAGTATCACTACCACCGCGACCTAGTGTTGTTACGTCTTGTTCATCAGAGAAACCTTGAAAGCCAGCGATTACGACTACATCTTTTTTATCTAGTTCTTTGATTATTCTTGTTGTATTGATATCTGCTATGCGTGCACGACCATAAGCATCGTCTGTTCTTATTCCTGCCTGAATGCCTGTTAGGCTTATGGTTGGAATAGAGATGGTGTTTAATTGCATGGACAGCAGAGTTGAAGTTACTATTTCTCCTGTTGACAGAAGAACATCAAGCTCACGAGGGTTTGGGTCCTTACTAACCTCATTAGCTAGAGCAAGAAGCTGGTCTGTTGATGCTCCCATCGCTGAAACAACAACAATGGTTTTTATATTTTTTTGCACTTTTTCTTCTATAATGCCTGCTACGTGTCTAATTTTACTTGCGTCTGCTACAGATGTTCCACCAAATTTTATTACTTCAATTTTCATGATTTATGTCATTACTCTACTTTTATACCTGAATTGATAATTTTACATAGTTTTATTATACTATTAGAATCATTTAGAGCATTTCCCATAGCCTGGCCTATTTTTTCCTCGTTATTTGTTACAAACGCACCTATTGTTGGTCCACCGCCTGATAAATATATGCCATGAGCTCCATTTCTTATTCCAGTATCAAATACTTTAAACATCCCAGGAAAAAACTTACTACGATTTTTTTGATGTAGTGTGTCTTTTGTGGCCTCTTTCAAGTATTTATATTTACCTGTTTCGAGTGCATGTGATAGCAATATAGCACGACTCATATTGAAAACAGCATCGCTGATCGGTACTATTTTTTTTATTGATTTTCTTGTTTTTTTTGTAGGCATTGAAAAGGATGGCACCAATACTAATAGTTTTATCTTATTATTAACCTTAATTTTTAAATTTGATATTTCATTGGAGTTTTCATTTTTTACAATTATCTGCAATCCTCCATAATATGCTGGCAAAACATTATCCGCATGTCCCTCAATTGTTATAGCTTGCTTTAATTTTTGTTCGTCATTAAATGGAAATTTAAGAAAAATATTAGCAGCCTCAATGCCCGCTAAATAACATGCTGCTGACGTACCTAGCCCTTTTCCAATGAGTATATTGTTCGAGGAGTTAATTTTAATATTTGGGATTTTTTTTTGTTCGTATAATTTATAAACACTATTAAATCCCTTTTGTACCATTTTAGATTTAACATCTTGCTGGTTTTCTTTTCTGGTAGTTGCAATAGTGTATTCATATTTCCAATTTAATGCTAAGCCCATAGTGTCAAATCCTGGTCCAAGATTTGCGCTTGTTGCTGGTACCGTTACTTTGACTTTCACTATAACTCCAGTTGATTTACAGTTTTAATAATTATTTGAGATATTTCTTTTTCTTGCAAAGTTGCATTTACTTTTTTCCATCTTTTTGGTTCTTGTTTTGCTAACTTATTATAACCATTTTGAATTTTTTTATGAAATTCTTCATCTTCTCTTTCAAAATAATCTAGATTGTTCGGTTTTCTCTTAAGCATTTCTTTATAGTTTATGTCTAATAATATTGTCAGATCTGGCATCAGATTAACAGTAGTCAGTTCTATGATTGATTGGATAGTTTGCAAATTAATATTTCTCCCATAATGCTGATATGCAATAGTTGAATCTATATATCTGTCACATATTACTATTGTATTTTTTGTTAAAGCTGGATTAATAAATTTATTTATTAATTCTTTACGAGCTGCAGAAAATAAAAATAATTCTGTTAGAGGATCAAGTTCTTCAGTATTTTTACTGATAATTTTTCTTAATTTTTCGCCAATGGCTGTTGTCCCAGGTTCTCTTAACAAGAGTACTTTTTCCCCACTATTTTTTAAATGTTTTTCAAGAAGCTTTGCTTGAGTTGATTTACCTGCACCTTCACCTCCTTCAAAAGTAATGAATATTCCTTTTTTATTAACCATATTGTTTTTCTAACTCTTCTTGTAATCCTGATACTTCTTCTAATTTTGCGTTTATATTATCACTTTGTCTTTTTTTGAGATCGCTTATTTCTACTTTTGATAAAACTTGAAATATTTGTGTGCGAGTATTGTTACGTAAAATATGTATAGGAATATTGTTATTTTCTGCCTCTCGCAAAGGCCCTTTTTTACTTCGAAAATGTGGGCGTAATGTAATGACTAGATCAGCATCTTCTATTTTGCTTGTAATATTAAAGGGTAAGGCTGATTCATCGATAACTTCTTGGACTCTCGTTTTATCTATTGCATAAGCATGGATTTTTTTTATTTGCTTTTTATTCTCACTATTGTCTTGTTGTACTTTTTTAGTCACTTTTATATTGAGTTTATTATCCATTTCTCGCACTTCAGGTGATATCTTACTTCCTCTTAAAATCTTATCTATAGTCGTTGCGATATCTTTATACACCGCAACTTTATTGAATGATTTTATTTCTACCAATGTTTCAAATGTTGGGGGGCTTCTTCTTTCAAGAACTATTTTTTGAGTTCCTCTTCGTTTTGCTTCCTCGTCCCCTAATGTAACTGGCTCTATTCCTCCCACCAAATCACATAAAATAGGGTTTTGCATAAGATTAGATAATTGATTTCCATGTGCAGTTGCTATAAGCTGCACCCCTCTCTCTGCAATAGTTCTAGCAGCTTCTGTTTCTTCTTTTGTACTTATTTCATCAATCACTATAACTTCTGGATTATGGTTCTCTACTGCCTCAATCATTGTCTTGTGTTGAAGATTTGTTGATGCAACTTGCATTCTTCTTGCATTACCAATTCCATAATGTGGTATATCTCCATCTCCTGCAATTTCATTAGATGTGTCCACTATAATTACTCTTTTATTTAAATCTTCTGCGGATATCCTAGCAAGTTCACGTAACATAGTTGTTTTTCCTATACCTGGTTTGCCCAGAAGTAAAATGCTCTTTCCTAATGCTGCATAATCTTGAATAAATTTAGCGGACCCTTCTATGCTTCTACCAACCCTAGCCGTTATTCCAATTATTTTATGTTCTCTATTTCTGATGGCTGAAATTCTGTGTAGTGTGTTTTCTAATCCTGCACGGTTGTCATCCCCAAATCCAGAAATTTTCTTTGTAATTTGTAATAAATCTTTGGCAGTTACTTTTCTTTTTGAAATTTCAAATTCTTCATCTTTTAGTCTGACTTTAAAAGGTCGTCCCAAGTCTATGATTATTTCAATTAGATCATTTTTGTCTAGTTCTTGTATCTGTTTTTGAATTGGTAAGGGGAAAATTTTTATATATTTATTAATTTCATTTTCCATATTTGTGTTATTTTTCATTTTATTCCTATGTCAAAATTTTGTTCAAAAAATATTCATGTAAACTATGATCATTTGTTAATTCAGGATGGAAGGTTGTAATCATAATATTTTCTTCCTCTATTCCTACAATTTCACCATTTTCTAATTTTGCGATTGTTTTTATTTTATTTGAAATTTTATTTATTTTAGGTGCTCTGATAAAAATTCCTGGAAACCTTTTTTTATTTAATTTTGGTATCTTAACATCTGCCCTGAATGATTCTTTTTGCCGACCGTAAGCGTTTCTTGTAACGTTAATTTCAAGAATGTTTAATGTTTCTAATTTTAAGCCAGTTACTTTTTTTGCAAGGATAATAGCTCCAGCACATGTCCCCCAAGTTGGTAATCCTAATCGGATTCTTTTTTTGGTTTCGTTAAATAAACCATTTGATTTTAAAAGTTTGATTATTGTTGTACTTTCTCCACCAGGAATTATTAAACCATTAATTTTATCCAAATCTTCAGTTTTAGTTACCTTTAAATGTCGAATCTGCAATTTCGCTAATATTTCAATGTGTTCTTGAAAATCTCCCTGTAAGCTTAAGACTCCAACTACTGGATAGTTTTTAGTTTTTTTCAAAGTTCCTCTCGCTTAATTGCCTCTAATAGAAAGCTTTTCGTTTTCGACTAAACTATCTGCTGACTGTCCCTTCATTGTGCTTATTATTTTAGAAGAAGCTTCATGAAGGATATCAGGTTTATCAAAGTTTGTTACAGCTTTAACAATACCTTTTGCTATAGCTAATTGTTCTCTATATTGATCAGAAGATTTAAATATCCCTGAACCAACAAATACACCCTCTGATCCAAGTTGCATCATGAGAGCTGCATCAGCTGGTGTGGCAATGCCTCCTGCAGCAAAATTGACAACAGGAAGTTTTTTGTTTTTCTTAATGTCTCTTAGTAAAGCAACTGGCACTCTCATTTCTTTTGCAGTCTTATTAAGCTTGTTTGTACTCATCTTACTTAAAGAAGCTATTTCCTCATTAATTGTACGCATATGTCTCACTGCTTCAACAATATCTCCAGTACCTGCTTCACCTTTTGTTCTGATCATCGCAGCTCCCTCATTAATTCTTCTTGCGGCTTCTCCTAAATTTCGTGCACCACAAACAAAGGGAGTCTTGAAATCAATTTTCTGAATATGAAATTTCTCATCTGCAGGGGTTAAAACTTCTGATTCGTCTATATAGTCAACTCCAATTGACTCTAATATTTGCGCTTCGACAAAATGACCTATTCTAACTTTAGCCATTACAGGTATACTTACTGATTTACATATAGACTCGATTAGTTTTACGTGACTCATCCTTGCAACCCCACCTGCTGCACGTATATCTGATGGCACTCTCTCTAAAGCCATAACCGAACATGCACCAGCATCTTCAGCTAGTTTTGCTTGTTCAGGTGTTACCACATCCATTATTACTCCACCCTTTAACATTTGGGCAAGACCAATATTTAACTTCTGTTGATCAAGATTTTTATTTTTTGAATTTTTTTTTGTTTTACCCGCCATGAAATTTCCTTACTTAATTTATATGTTTTATTAAGGATATAAATTACATAATATAAATATATCATTGCTATATTAATTATAAGATTAATATACAAATATATTGTGTTAAAATTAATGCTTATAGGAAAGAATAATTTGGATAAACTTAAGAGTAAAAACGGTGTACATTTTCTAAAAGATATTAATTTGATCGGATTAATATCTGATACTCATATTCCAGAAGCTGGTAAAAGCTTATGGCCTGAAGTGATTCGTATATTTAAAGAAGTAGATCTTATCTTACATGCAGGTGACATGCATGATTTATCTGTATTAAAAGAACTAGAAGAAATTGCACCAGTTTTGGCTTGTCGTGGAAATGGAGATGACGGTAGCAGTGGAAGACCAATTATGCCCAGTCATCCTAGTGTTGAAATAAACCAATTATTACATGTTAATGCTTTTTCAATTGGCTTAACTCATTCGTTTATTTTTGATTCAAGGTTGGGTATTAGCATAGATAATCAAATGCAAGAAAAATTTAATCAAAATGTAGATATTGTTGTTGCTGGCGATACTCATGTTCCGCTTGTGCAACCAATATCAGATTCATCATATATAATTAACTCTGGCTCCGCCTTGTTACCATATAATTTTAATCCACAGTTAGGAACTGTAGGTTTTATTGAATTTAATGGTTCAAAATCATTTGATATGTGGATAGAGGTTTTACATGAGTAATAATACAATTAGTTATTTAGGGCCCCAAGGAACGAATTCAGAATTTGCTGCTCTACAATATAATCCTAATGCACAATTCATAGCCTCTCATACTATGTACGAAGCTATGATGAACGTTGAGAATGGTATTTCTGAATTTGCTGTTTGTGCAATAGAGAATTCTTTAGAAGGCTCTGTTAACGAAGTAATTGATATTCTGATTAATCCTAAACATGATTTAAAGATTTTTAGTGAACTTGTTGTAAAGATTAACCATCTTTTAGTAGGCGCTAGTGGTATTAATTTAGAACAGATTGATACAATCTATTCTCATCCTCAAGCTTTAGCTCAATGTAGGGAATCGATTGCCTCTCTTGGAAACCAAATAGATCTTATAGCTTCTCCTTCTACTGCTGCAGCAGTAGAATCGGCTTTATCTATTAAAAATGCATGTGCGATTGCTTCTTCTCATGCTGCTGAGCATTATAGTGCAACAGTTTATAAAAAAGATTTTGCTGATAATGTTGATAATTTTACTCGTTTTGTTGTAATTGGTCAAACATTAAATTCTCCAACAGGCAATGATAAAACTTCTATTGCATTTACTACTCAACATGACAAACCTGGATCACTAGTAGAAATATTAAATTTGTTTTCGTCACAAAAGCTTAATTTGACTAAAATTGAATCAAGGCCAACAAAATCCAAGTTAGGGACATACGTTTTTTTAGTGGATGTTTATTCTCATAGTGAAAATGAGCCTTTAAAAAATGTAATTAAGGAAATTACTAAAATTGCAGATTGGATAAAAATCTTAGGATCTTATCCAATGATTGATTAATTAGCTGTTTTTTAACAAAAAACTAGATAATATTGTTTAATTAATATATTTTATTTATTAGTAAGGGAATGAAATGATAGTACTTGAAAGAGAAATTGGCGATCAGTTAGATGATTTGTTTGAATCTTTAATGGTTAGCTTAGCAAATATGTTTTCTGAAAAATCAACAAAAGAACAAGTTGATAATGAATCAGAGCGCAAATTGACTATACTGCCACAAGACGATGGCCTGCTATCTAGAATTCAATGGGTAGATGATAATCCATATATATATTTACGATCTGATATTCCTACTCATGCTATTCCTCACATCCTTGGTACTGCATTGTGTCATGTGAAACAAAAAATTGATCAATTTCCTGACGTTGTCCATAATGATGATGAAGATGAACCTGAGGGAGTAGTGTTAGCACGAATGACTCTGAAAGAAATTATTTTAAGTTTACATGCAGAAAAAATGATGGAAAAAATTGATTTTAATATGGATTGGGAAAATGAACAGCGACATCAAGGGCTCAAAGATTTATTGAAAATGCTTAATCCAGAAGAAGATGACGGATTATCTAATTCAGGTCATCCAACACTTCAATTTTTTTCTTTAATTTATGCTAAATATTCACTTTTACATCCATCAGAAATGTGGAAAGGCCTTTCAAAAACAATCAAGAAAGATTTTTCAGCTTTTGCACAATCTGGTGATAAAATTTTAGAAATCATCAATGATGTTGGTTATGATGATATAGATTCTTGTTTAAAATGTTTGATAGAAATCAGAGATGAAATTGCAATGAGACCATATACCCTTATTACAGACAGAAGAGACGGTTCATTTTATTGATCATCGATTTCACTCGGTAGTAGATTTTTAAAACTTGTAAAAAAATAATTTCCATCAAAATTGATATTTTTTTCGACATAGCTATTATTAGCACTATCAACTAATTGATTCTGCACAGGTAGATTACTTATTAAAATTATTATTATCTTTAGTATTATAATTGATTTAAATAATCCAAAAAAACCTCCTAGCAATTTATCTACTTGTCCAAGAAAAATTAAGCCAAGAATATGTTTGAAGAGCCTACCTAGAATATTTGCAATAATTATACTGGAAACAAATAAGCTTAAGAAAGATAATATTTCTCTTGTTAATTTTTCTTCAATCAAAAAGTTTATATTTGTTGATAATTCAGAATAGAATGTTTTTGCAAGTATTAGGCCGATGATTATCCCAACCCCTGTAGCAATTTCAATAATAATACCATTTTTATAACCTTTGAATATAAAAAAAATTATAGTTGCTAAGCTGAAATAATCAAAAAAATTTTCCATGTATAACCTATTTCGTTTTTTCTAAGCTTATAATTGTTTTTGAAAATGGCATATAAATAATTTTAATATTAGTTTCCTTAGAAATATCCATGATTAATTCATTTTGTATTAAAAATATTTTGTTGTTTATTTTGAAATAAGAACTTTTACCCATAGAAAATATTCCCTGACTTTTCCATACATAATCTATTTTTCCAGTTAATGTCTGAGGCCCCACTCTTTTATCCATAATATTTATATATGATTGATAACAGCCAGCTCCACCAAGCATAAATGTAAATATTAAACCAATTAGCGATCCTGTATTACCCTGAATAACAGAAGACAGAAAGTAAAAAAAACCTACCAAGCATAATGTAAAAATTATTATGTATAATGCTGTTTCTAATTCATATAATTTTTTTTTCATATTATTTTAAATTATATTTTATTGCGTAGGAATTCTAATTTTTTGACCAATTTGAATATCATTTGGATTATTTATAGCATTTAAATCAGCTACTTTTTCAAGATATTCGTCAATGTCTTGGCCTAGCACTACATATTCCATTGCAATAGCATATAGAGAGTCTCCTTCTTTAACAGTGTATATTACATATTTTGGTTCTTCTGCTTTTGGTTCTTCTGCTTTTGGTTCTTCTTTAGCCGTCTCATCGGTTGAACTAGTTTCTTTAGGTTCATTCTTTTCTGGAACTGGAATCGCTATTGTAACAGGCGTGTTAATTTCAATGACATCTTTTGTTTCTTTATTAATTGCATTGGTTGATTCAATAATAATACTTTGCTGTAATTCATCAGAATTATTGAGTAGATTTTGATTATCAAAAATGAACCATGTAAAAAAAATTGATGCGAACAATAACAAGAGTAATGAACCCTTGTAGACCATTATTTCATCATCTTTTATATCTGGCGCTGCACAATTTTTGCATAAAACATCACAGCATGTATTGCAGAACATTTTTTGGCATATGGAGCATTCAACTGTCGCAATATTGTTGCAAAGCGGGCATGGCATAGTTACTACTTAATATTTGTTCGTTATTTATCAGTCTATTGAACAAATAATATTATTGCAACTCGACAGTTGCACCAGCTTCTTCTAGTGCAGCTTTTGCAGCTTCTGCATCATCTTTATTAGCTTTTTCCTTAACAGCTTTTGGTGCGCTTTCAACTAAATCTTTTGCATCTTTCAAACCAAGAGTTGTTAATCCTCTTACAGCTTTAATTACATTGATTTTGTTTGCTCCAGCATCAGTTAGCATTACGGTAAATGAATCTTTTTCCGCTCCGCCTTCTTCACCTGCAGCAGCTACAGCAGGTGCTGCAGGTGCTGCAGCTACAACACCAAATTCCTCTTCCATTGCTTTATTTAAATCCCTTAATTCAATAATAGTTAAAGACTTTATTGTTTCTAAAAGATCCGCAACTTTATCAGCCATGATAATTTCCTTTCTAAATTAATTTTCTTTATCTTCCTCAGCAGGTGCTTCCTCAGCAGGTGCTTCCTCAGCAGGTGCTTCCTCAGCAGGTGCTTCCTCAGCAGGTGCTTCCTCAGCAGGTGCTTCCTCAGCAGGTGCTTCCTCAGCAGGTGCTTCCTCAGCCTTTTTTTCAGTTAATGCTCCAATAAGCATCTGAAATTTTGAAATTGAATTTTTACTCAAGTTCATAAAATTACTAATTTGTCCAATAAGTTGACCGCTTATTTGAGCTAACAAAACTTCTCTTGTTGGTATTTTTGAAATATCTTTTATATATTCTGATTCGACAATATTACCAAAATAATGACCATTATTTATTTGGATTGAATCTTCATTATCTTTCAAAAATTTAAAAATAATTCTTGCGGGTGATACAATATCTTCTTTAGTTGCTATTAATGCTGTTGGACCATTAATTAATTCATTTAATTCTTCGTTACCAGAGTTTTTTGTAGCAATTTTAAATAAAGTGTTCTTTATAACACGAAACTGAGCACCACTTTTTCTTAGTTCATCTCTTAATTCTTGTTGTTGCGAAACGGTTAGGCCAGTATAATTTATAGAAATTGTAGCTTCTGCATCATTAATGAGTTGTGTAAAATTTTCTACTTGCTGCTGCTTTTTTTCTGTAGCCATTATTCTCTAATACTTTCTTCACCAGAGAACA
Source organism: Dehalococcoidia bacterium (assembly GCA_045562675.1). GTDB lineage: Bacteria > Chloroflexota > Dehalococcoidia > UBA2979 > UBA2979. Next base: position 126,955 of record JBJKVL010000001.1, on the reverse strand, counting down.
TTCTAAGATATTTGTATCATTAGTTTTACCTATATAGGATTTAAATCACAATGTGACACCTATAGTCTCTGGGATAATTAATTTATACTTTTTATTCCTTAATTGCTAGTTATTATATTACTTTATTTGAATCTATTTTGATGCCAGGTCCCATACTAGAGCATAAAGTTGCAGATTTGATAAAATCTCCTTTAGCACCACTAGGTCTATTTTTTCTAATTCCTTCATAGATACTTGATAAATTTTCCATTAATTGTTCATTTGAAAATGATGCCTTTCCAAAAACACAATGAATAATGTTAGCCTTATCAAGTTTTATTTCTACTCTTCCTGACTTTGCTTCTTTGACCCCTTTTGCTAAATCATTTTCTGCAAGTACAGTATTATTTTTTGGATTTGGCATTAATCCTTTTGGTCCTAGAATTTTACCAATTTGTGCTAACTTACCCATCATACCTCGTTCAGAAATAATGACATCATAATCACTTGCTGTAGATTCTAATTCTTTGATTAATTCATCTCCACCAACTATATCAGCACCAGCCTCTTTAGCACTTGCTACTGCTTCTCCTTCAACAACTACAGCTACTTTCATTTCCTTGCCTATACCATTAGGTAAGGTAACTGATGTGCGTAGTTGTTGGTCAGCATGCCTGCTATCTAATGTAGTATTTAAATGGATTTCAACAGTTTCATCAAATTTTGTATTTGCACAATCTTTTACAATATTTAATGCTTCACTAGGTTCATATTCTTTTTCAGCATCCACTTTTTCTAAAACAGCATTAAAGCGTTTACTAGTTTTTTTCATTTATTTAACCTCTATTCCCATTGATCTTGCAGTTCCTTTAACTATTTCCATGGCTTGTTCTACTGTGTATGCATTTAAGTCTGGTAACTTTATTTCAGCAATTTCTTTGACTTGATTATTATTAATTGAGCCTACTATTTCACGCTTTGGATCAGGTGACCCTTTTTTTAAATTAGCAGCTTTTTTTATTAAATCAGAAACAGGTGGTGTTTTTAGAATAAAAGAAAATGTTCTATCTTCATAAATTGTAATTTCAGCTGGGATAATTTGTCCTTTTTGATCGGAAGTTTTTTCATTGTACTCTTTGCAGAAATCTACAATATTTATTCCATGAGGTCCCAATGCTGTACCAATAGGCGGTGCTGGGTTTGCAGTTCCTGCTTGAATATGCAAACTTAATTTAGTTAAAATTTCTGCCATAATAATTTACTCCATTTTATATTATTGTTTTTCAACCTGTAGAAAATCTAATTCTACTGGTGTATCTCTACCAAACATAGAAAGCATTACCTTTACGAGCCCTTTATCTGTATTAATTGCTTCAACGTTTCCTATAAATTCACTGAATGGACCACTGTTAACCCTTACAGCATCACCAACTTCAAAACCAACTTTTATTTGAGTTGGCTTATGCTCCATTTGACTCAATATTTTATCAATTTCATTTGGGTCTAATGGAGTAGGTTGCGCTTTTTCTTCTAAATTTTCTCCTGCAAAACCAGTGACAGCAGGAGTGTTTCTAACAACATACCAGGAGCTGTCGTCTAATTCCATATTTACTAACACATACCCTGGAAATAAATTTTTTGTAATTGTTTTTTTCTGACCTTCGCGAATTTCAATCTCATTTTGTGTAGGAATTATAACTTGAAAAATCTTACTCGACATGTCCATAGATTTTATTCTTTGTTCAAGATTTGCTTTAACTTTTTTTTCGTGCCCAGAATAAGTTTGTACTATATACCAATTTGTGTCATCAGTGACTACTGGTGCATCTTCAGCATCATTGCTTGGATCTACTGTTTCAATCTCATTTTGTGAAATATTTTCTTCATTCATAGTTTTTATCCTAAAATTATTCTTTCAACAAACCAGTTGAAAATCAAGTCTGCTAATCCTAGTATTACTCCAAAAACTAAAGAAACTAAAATCACAACGTACGTTAAATGTCCTATATCTTTTCGTGGTGGCCAGGTAACCTTTGTTAATTCTGTCCATGTATCAATAACCCACCTTGGCTTTAATATCGATCCTTTTCTTTTTGGTTCAGTTCCTTGGCTTTTACTTGGCATTACACTAGAAGTTGCTGGCATATTATTATTTTGTTCTTTTGCAGCCTTTTTTTGTTTCTTTTCTGCTCTTTCTTGTGCCCTTCTAAGTGCTCTACTCACTGTTTATTCCTTATCATTTCGTTGTATGTTTGTTAAACATTTGGTTCTTGCTATTTAGTTTCACGATATAATTGATGCGATTGACAGATTGGACAGTATTTCTTCAACTCAAGTCTATCAGTAGTGTTTCTACGATTTTTTTGAGTGTGATAAGAGCGATCTTCACAGTGTTCACAAGCTAAAGTTATATGTTGACGATCGTCTTTTGCCACATTTAACCCCTTTTATTCTTTTTGGCTAAGTTGCTGAGATTATTCTACAATCTCGGTAACAACACCAGCGCCTACAGTCCTGCCACCTTCTCTAATTGCAAATTTAAGACCTTGCTCAATTGCAATTGGAGTAATTAACTCAACTTCAACAGTTTGGCTATCACCAGGTAACATCATTTCAGTTCCAGAAGGCAAATTGATGACTCCTGTAACATCGGTGGTTCGTACATAAAACTGAGGCCTGTAACCATTCATAAATGGTGTGTGCCTACCGCCTTCTTCTTTTGAAAGAACATATACTTCACCTTTAAATTTAGTATGAGGTGTGATTGATCCAGGTACTGCTAGAACTTGTCCTCTTTGTACATCTTCTCTGTCTTTACCTCTAAGTAAACACCCAACATTATCACCAGCTTCACCAGAGTCTAGCAGTTTTCTAAACATTTCGACTCCAGTTACAGTAGTTTGTTCAGTATCTTTAATACCAACAATTTCAATTGTTTCACCAGTTTTTACTACACCTCTTTCAATTCTTCCAGTAACAACTGTTCCTCTTCCTTCGATGCTGAACACATCTTCAATTGGCATTAGGAATGGTTGATCCACTGGTCGAGCAGGTTGTGGTATGTCTTTGTCTACTGCAGCCATTAATTCATAGATAGGAGCATAAGCAGCATCATTTTCGTCGTCTGGTGCCTCTAATGCTTTAAGAGCAGAGCCTCTAACAATAGTGACATTGTCACCATCAAAATCATATTCTGAAAGTAATTCTCTTAATTCCATTTCAACAAGCTCAAGAAGTTCTTCATCGTCCATCATGTCACATTTGTTTAAAAATACGACTATGTTAGGTACTTCAACTTGTCTAGCTAAAAGCAAATGTTCTCTTGTTTGTGGCATTGGTCCATCTGGAGCTGCTACTACGAGAATAGCGCCGTCCATTTGTGCTGCACCAGTAATCATATTTTTAATGTAGTCAGCGTGCCCAGGACAGTCAACATGAGCATAATGTCTAGCTTCTGTTTCGTATTCAACATGAGAAATAGCAATAGTGATTCCTCTTTCTTTTTCTTCTGGAGCATTATCAATTGCTTCAAAAGCACTAAAGTCAGCCATCCCCTTAAGAGATAACGCTTTAGTAATTGCTGCTGTTAGAGTAGTTTTACCATGATCTACGTGACCAATAGTTCCTACATTAGCATGTGGTTTAGATCTATCAAATTTTTCTTTAGACATAATCTATCCTCCTAATAATTTTTTGTTCAGAGATAATAGGATAACTTTTTCCATGTTAAAAGCAAGCATGAATTTATCTTTTTTCTGGAGCCCTCAAGCAGAGTTGAACTGCTGACCTCATTCTTACCAAGAATGCGCTCTACCACCTGAGCTATGAGGGCAGTTTTTTGTCTCAATTTAATTATATGTTGTCATCATTATAACTTAAATTAGTTTATGGTGCAGGGGGCAGGATTCGAACCTGCGTAGACCGAAGTCGGCGATTTTACAGACCGCTGGATTTAACCACTCTCCCACCCCTGCTATAAAAAATAATTTGTGGAGCCGAAGAGGAGATTCGAACTCCTAACCTATCGATTACAAATCGATTGCGCTACCATTGCGCCACTTCGGCATAATCAAAACTTAAAAAAATCAGTCTGAGTATATTGGTACTAATTGTATCAGTCTACTATTTTTTATATAAAATTAAATTTTTCTCTCTATACTCCATGTTGTTTTTTCTAAATCATCCTTTAATATGATTCCAATTTTTTCTAAGCTATCTCTTATCCTATCAGAAACATCAAAGTTTTTTTGCTTTCTTTCTTCATTTCTTAATTGAACTAAACGATTTAAGATTTCATTTGCATCAGATAAATTAGTTACACCAAATTCATCGGCAATCAACTGCAATTCTTTGTTTTGTTTTAATGTCAATTCTTTAGTATCTTCATTATTTAATAGATCGAATCCTAAACATAACAAAATATCAGATAATTCATATATTAAATTGGCCTTTTCAATACTATCACTAACAGTATTGATTTTTTTAATAATTTCGAAAATGATCGCTAGTGCTTTAGGTGTATTGAAATCATCTTCAATTACGGATATAAAATCTACAGTGAATTGACTCCGGTAGTTTTTAGATTTTTTTCTTTCTGTATCTGCAAGTATATTTTGATTTTCAGAAATTATTTGTCGTAATTTATTCGTAGCATTTGTTGCGTTATTAATCGCTTCATCAGAGAAGTTTGTTGGTTGTCGATAACCAGCAGATAGAACAAAAAACCTTAATGCATTCGGGTCCCATTTATTTAATGCATCTTGTACTGAAATATAATTTCCCAATGATTTAGACATTTTTTTTCCTTCAACAAGAAGCATGCCATTATGCATCCAAATTTTTGTAAATTCTTTATTTCCAGAAGCAAAAGCTTGAGCAATTTCATTTTCGTGATGTGGAAAAATTAAGTCTGTTCCACCTCCATGGATGGAAAAATTTTTTCCTAGATATTTTTCAGACATTGCTGAACATTCAATGTGCCAGCCTGGCCTTCCTTCACTCCATGGCGAAGACCATCCAGGTTCACCTGTTTTTTTTGGCTTCCATAATGCAAAATCTAAGCTTTCTGTTTTTTGACTTATTAAATTATCATTTTCTAGCTCTTCTTCTTGTAGTTCATCTATTTTTCTATGAGAGAGTTCACCATATTGTTTGTTTTTTCTAACGCTATAATAAACACCACCATCCTCAGTGACATATCCGTAGCCATTTTCAATAATTTTCTTGATTGCAATTATAATTGTTTCAATTTCTTCAGTTACTTTTGGTCTAATATTCGGTTTCTCTAACCCAAGCACTTCTTGTTGTTTTTCCCATTCTTCAATATTATTTTTTGCGAGTTGAATCGGATCTACATTTGCTGCTTTAGCAGCATCAATAATTTTATCATCGATATCTGTATAATTTGATACGTAAGTAACTTTATTGCCTCTCCATCTTAAAAACCTAATTAATGAGTCATAAATCATTGCGGACATTGCATGACCTAGATGACATTCTGTATAAGGGGTTACTCCGCATACATAGATTGAAATATTTTTATCTGTAATTGTTTCTGGTTGATTTGTAAGAGAGCTAAATATTTTCATTTTTTGTCTAATTTATTTTGAATTGCATTTATCTTTTTTTCAAGTTCATTAATTCTGTCCCATCCAGGATCAGGTAATTTTTCAATTGTCTCATTGCTGTCTTCAAAAAAAGCAACGATATGAGCTGGAACCCCAACAACTGTTGCATTGTCAGGCACATTAGAAATCACAACTGCGCCTGCTCCAATTTTTGCATTTTCACCGACAGTAATATTACCAATTAGCTTCGCGCCGGCACCAACTGTAACATTATTTTTTAAGGTTGGATGACGTTTATCTTTTTTTGTCGATGTGCCTCCAAGAGTTACTCCTTGGTATAAATGACAATTGTCTCCAATAATTGCAGTTTCTCCAATTACTATTCCCATACCATGATCAATGAAGATTTTTTTTCCAATTTTTGCAGCAGGATGAATTTCTATACCAGTGATCCATCGATTATAATTTGCAATCATTCTAGAAAGAAGATTCAACCTTCTTCCTACAACATTAGCTGCCCTGTGGAGGATAATTGCATGAACTCCTTGATAGGTTAGAAATATTTCAAACGAATTTTTAGCAGCTGGGTCATGATCTTTTGCAGCCTGAATTATAGATTTTGTTTCACTTAAAAAAAATAATGAGGATATAGATATAATTAATATATATGACCTTAGGATAACAAAAATAATCCAAATTATTACAATCCAGATTAATACAGAAGTTAACATGGTTCAATCTCCATACTCAATATAGAGTTTAATCGTTTAATTGTATAATTGTCATGCATGCAACAGCGTTACCTTTACCAATTTCACCTATATTATTGTTTGTTTTTCCTTTTATTGTAATCTGGGAATGCATGATTTTAAAAATATTTATTAAATTTTCAATTATTTCATGTTTATTTTTCTTAATATTAGGTTCTTTGGCTATTACTATAATATCTATATTATTTATATCAATTTTTTTTATACCATTGATTTCTTCTAGGACTGAGACAAGAATTTCTTGGCTATTTTGTTTTTGAAACGAATTTTTTTTATCAAAATAATCACTGATATCTTTGTGTTTATTTAAAATTTTATTTGATGCACTTAACAAGGCATCAATTATTGCATGAATAACCACATCTCCATCACTTTCTGCTTCGAAAGCCGGCAAATTTTTTATTTCTATTCCGCCGAGGATCATTATTCCGTTATTACTTAATTTATGGATATCGTAGCCAATACCTACGGACATTTTGCACTCCTAATTGACACTACTCATAATCTAAGTCTTCTCTAGAGGTTATTTTTTTATTAGATATTTCGCCACTAATTGTATGTATATTTGTGCCATTTTCTAAAATCATAGCTGCACAATCAGCAAAATCACTTTCATTGACTTTTTGATATGCTTCTTTAATAATTGCACTGCTAAAACCTTGAGGTGTTTGAGCTAAAGCATATTCTTCTCTGTTGACATTTTTGATAATTTTATTGTTGTGTATTTTTTTTAAAGCATCTGATATTGGTATAGTTGGAATGACTGCATCGTAGTTATTTAAATTATTGATTACATTTAAAATTAGCTTTTTTGACACGAATGGTCTTGCAGCATCATGAATAACATATTTAGTTGCATCTGGAGCACTTTCTATTGCCTTTTTAACAGAATCTTGCCTTCGATTTCCTCCATTTATTAATTTAATTTTTTTTATTTTATTCGATTCAATATTTTTCTCTATAATTTTTTTTATTTCATCATTATTATTGATATTACTTACTACAATAATTTTATTAATTTCTTGAAAAGATAAAAATTGTTTTAAAGAAAATAAAATAATTGGCTGTTTATTGATTTCGTGCAAAATTTTATCTATGCCATGCATTCTATTTGATTGCCCTGCGCCGAGAATGATTGCTACTATATTATTCACAGTAGATCTTAGTCTTTCTCCTGATTTATTCTTCAGGTGATGCAACAAATCTTTCTGGAATTGAGGCAACTTTTTCCTCTATATCTCTTTCCTCAGAGTCATCAATTTTTTCAAGATTTTCTTTTTCGAATTCAAACATGAAAGGGAGCATTATTGATTCTGGTAATTGCATTTCAGGAATTTGTTCAGGAATTTCAACTGTTATTTCTGCTTTTGCAGGAATTAATTTACCAATAATTACGTTTTCTTTTAGCCCATATAAAGGATCTACTGCTCCTGATATTGCAGCTTCAGTTAATACTCTAGTTGTTTCTTGGAATGAAGCAGCCGCTAAGAATGATTCTGTAGAAAGAGATGCTTTTGTTACGCCCATTAATACTGGAATAGCTGTAGCTGGTTTCCCTCCTGCAACTGCTATATCAGTATTCATTTTTTCGAAATTCCATTTATCAGCTAGCTCATTAGGTAATAAGTTGCTATCTCCAGGATCTTGAACTTTTACTTTTCGCATCATTTGTCTTACAATTACCTCAATGTGTATATCATTAATATTAACTCCTTGAGATTTGTAAACACTTTGCACTTCATCAACTAAATATAATTGAACTGCTTCAGGTCCTCTAATACTAAGTATTTCTTGAGGATCTATTGCACCTTCAGTTAATTGTGAGCCTGCTTGTACAAATGCTTTTGATTCTACCAGTATTCTTGCATTAGCAGGAATTTTATATTCATCCTCAATTGTCTTATTTGTTGCAATAACGATTGTTTTATTACCATTAGACTCATTGACTATTTTAGCTTTACCAGGATATTTTGCTTCTACATTTTTTCCATTTGTAGTTAATAAGGCAGTTTCATTACTACTAACTTCTTCAGTATTAATTTCTGCAATGGCCTGTCCAGCAACTATTTCTTCATTATTGCTAATCAATAAATTAAAACTTGATGACAATTCATATTCATAAGAAAATTCGTCGTTATTAATAATTTTTATTGACCTAAGTCCGTCCTCTTGATTGAGATTTATTTTTCCATCAATACCTGCAAGAACAGCTTGGCCCTTAGGTTTTCTTGCTTCAAAAATTTCTTCAACACGCGGAAGTCCTGAAGTGATATCAAATCCTCCTGCTACACCTCCTGTATGGAACGTACGCATTGTTAATTGAGTACCAGGTTCACCAATTGATTGTGCAGCAATAATTCCAATTGCTACTCCTAATTCTACTAACTTACCTGTCGCTAATGAGATGCCATAACATTTTTGGCAAAGCCCTTTTTGAGTTCTACATGTAAGAGGAGAACGTACTTTGATATTCTTAATATTTGCTTCGTTTAAAATAGCAATAACTTCATTGGTAATTTCAATATTTTCATCAAGTATTAAATCATTGGTTTCTTTATTAAATACTTTTGCAGCAGAAAATCTTCCAATGATTCTCTCAGAAAGTGGTGCACCAAGACCATTTTCATTATCTGAGGTGTCAAATTTGGATATTCCAGGTATTGTTCCTTCTGAATTGTAACAATCCTCATTTGTAATAATGATATCCTGAGCGACATCAATCATTCTTCTGGTCAAATATCCTGAATCCGCTGTTCTAAGTGCTGTATCAGCGAGCCCTTTTCTAGCTCCATGAGTAGAAATAAAATATTCTAGTACAGAAAGTCCTTCTTTAAAAGACGATCTAATTGGAAGATCAATGATTTTTCCTGTTGGATCCGACATTAATCCACGTAGACCAGCCATTTGTCGAATTTGGGCTATATTACCTTTTGCTCCAGAGTTAGACATCATTGCCAATGGGCCTTTAGGTTCTAAAGATTTATTTAAAATTAAACCCATATCATCTGAAACTTTTGACCAAATTTCAATTGCTGATGCATATTTTTCATCGTCAGTGACTAAACCTAGCTGAAATTGTTCTTCCATTTCTTCTACTTTTTTATCTGCTTCGTTCATGAGATTAATTTTTTCTAGTGGAACATTAATATCAGAACTTGAAATTGTTGTACCTGATTTAGTAGCAAATTTAAATCCTAGATCTTTAATATCATCAACTAGTTTAGCTGTTATTTCGTTACCAAATTTTTTATAAACTTCGTATACTAAATCTCTAAGAGCTGATTTGTCCATTGCTTGATTTTTGAATGAAATTCCTTCAGGGAGAATATCATTAAAGATTACTCGACCGACTGTTGTAGTTATAAATCCTCCATTAACTCGTAGTCTCACTAAATCATGAAGTTTTAAATGATCTAGTTCATAAAACGTAATAACATCTTCTAATTTTCCAAAACTTTGCAATTTATCAGTATTAGCTTTAGGGTCAATTTCTTTTTCTAAGAAAGTCATGTAGTAACAACCAAGTACCATATCAAGTGTAGGTGCTACTACTGGCCCTCCATCAGATGGGGCAAGTAAATTTTTTGATGATAGCATTATTTGTCTTGCTTCGGCTACAGCAGGATAAGAAAGTGGTACATGCACAGCCATTTGATCGCCATCGAAGTCAGCGTTATATGCAAAACATACTAATGGATGCAGTTGAATAGCATTTCCTTCAACTAAGATAGGTTCAAACGCTTGAATACCAAGCCTGTGTAATGTTGGTGCACGATTAAGTAAAACAGGGCGCGCCTTAATTACTTCTTCAAGGACATCCCAAACTTCTTTGTCTCCACGCTCAACTATTCTTTTTGCACTTTTAATATTTTGGGCATAACCTAATTTAAATAAGTTATGCATTACAAAAGGTTTAAATAATTCCAGAGCCATTTTTTTAGGAATACCACATTGCTCTAACCTTAAATTTGGACCGACTATAATGACTGAACGACCAGAATAGTCTACTCTCTTACCAAGTAAATTTTGCCTAAATCTTCCTTGCTTGCCTTTAATAAGGTCTGATAATGATTTAAGTTTATGACTACCTGTACCAGAAATAGGCTTCCCTCTTCTACCATTATCTATAAGTGAATCAACAGATTCCTGTAGCATTCTTTTTTCGTTTCTTACAATAATTTCAGGTGCACCTAAACCAATTAATCTTTTTAGTCTATTGTTGCGATTAATTACTCTTCTATAAAGATCATTCAAGTCTGATGTTGCAAATCTACCACCATCTAATTGAACCATTGGCCTCAGATCAGGGGGCAATATAGGCAGCACTTCCATGATCATCCACTCTGGCTTATTATTTGATTTACGCATTGATTCAATTAATCTTAAGCGTTTTGCGGATTTTTGTTGTTTATGAAATGAATCATGACTAATTTCACTAGCAAGTTTTAAACTTAGTTGGTCTAAATGCACTCTTTCTAGAATAGATTTAATTGCTTCAGCACCCATACCAGCTTTAAAGACTAATCCAAATTTTTCTTCATAATCTCTAAATTCTGTTTCACTTAGAATTGTTAACTTGTCAGCTTTGACTGGATCTTCAAGATCTTCAAGCCATTTTTGATATCTTGAAAATTCTTCTGAAAGATTCGCTCTAGAAGCGTCAACTCTTTTTTTAACAGGTAATAGTTCTTTATTTGCTGCATTTGTTAATTTTACCTGAGCTTTTTCAGATGCTTTTTCTATTTTGGCAATATTTTTATCAACAGCTTTCTCAACCAGTTCAATATTTTTTTCAGTTTCTTTTTTTAATTTTTCAATTAATTTTGGATTGATTAATTCACCTCTTTTTGCAATTACTGTTTTACCTATTTTTAATTGCTTGGGTAATTTACCATTAGAATTTTCTTGTAATTTTTTTTCTTCTTCTTGTGCTAAGGCAATTAGATTATTAATTTGTTCAGATTTGTCTTTTTCCAGTTCATTCATTGTATTATTCAAGAGTTCTTTTTCTTTATTTATTTCATCTGCTAATGCTTGTTCACGAATATCCATAAGTTGCATGTCATCAGCAGAAAGAACTCGTAACTCTTTTTCAATATCTTGATTTAATAATTTAATTGCTTGTTCTTTTGCCTCTTCATTGATTTCTGTTATTACATAATGAGAAAAATAAAGTATTTTATCTAAACTCTTAGGCGGGATATCAAGTATTAAACTTAATCTACTTGGCACTCCTTTTGAAAACCATATATGCGCTACTGGCGCAGCTAGTTCCAAATGTCCCATGCGCTCTCTTCTAACCTTACTCCTTGTAACTTCTACGCCACATTTGTCACATTTTATTCCTTTATACCTAACACCTTTATATTTTCCACAACCACAATCAAAATCTTTGACGGGGCCAAATATTTTTTCACAAAACAAACCATCTTTTTCTGGTCTTAAAGTCCTATAATTGATTGTTTCTGGTCGAACAACTTCACCATGTGACCAAGATTTAACTTGTTCGGTTGATGCTAACGCTAATCTTATTGCAGAAAATCTTCCTTGTTCTTCCATTATTTGTTGTCTCCCATTTCTCTTCCTGAAAGATTAATTCCAAGTTTTGGAATTGATTCTATGTACCCTTCATCAAATTCATGTTTTTCTTGTTCTGCATTCAGCACCTCTACAGACATTCCTAATGATTGCAGCTCTTTCACTAAAACTTTAAAAGATTCTGGCACACCAGGTTCAAATAAACTATTTCCTTTAACAATAGCTTCATAAGTTTTGACCCTACCAACAATATCATCAGATTTAATTGTTAACATTTCTTGTAGTACATTTGCTGCACCATATGCTTCCAATGCCCATACTTCCATTTCACCAAATCTTTGACCACCAAATTGAGCTTTACCACCTAGTGGTTGTTGAGTGATTAATGAATATGGACCAGTTGATCTAGCATGTATTTTGTCATCTACTAAGTGAATTAATTTCATCATATAGGTATAACCAACAGTTACAGGTTGATCAAATGGTTCACCCGATTTACCGTCGAAAAGCCTTACCTTCCCCATCACTGGCGCAGCTTCATTTAATTCTTTAGATACCTCAATAGTGTTTGTATTTAATTCTTCATCATTCAAATTACGAACATTCTTTTTACCTCGTTGTTCTAACCAGATCTCTTGAGCAGTTCGTTTAAAATAGCCTTGATGAGTTTTTTGAAGAATACTTGAACTGTCGTAACCAAGTTCGCTAAGATAACCTTCTAATTTTGGTACATCGATATTATTGCCTATCTCATCATTAGAAGCTTGTTTTTCTAACAAAGCTTCGCTCTGTATAACGAGCCAGGTTAGACCTAATTGGTCTTGAATATCTAAGTCTTTAGCACCATCAAATACTGGAGTTATTGCTCTATAACCAAGTGTTTTTGCTGCTAAACCAAGATGCGTTTCATATATTTGTCCAATGTTCATTCTCGATGGCACTCCTATTGGATTAAGAATAATTTCAACTGGCGAACCATCATTTTGATAAGGCATATCTTCTAAAGGTACAATTTTTGATACAACTCCTTTATTGCCGTGTCTACCTGCCATTTTATCTCCAGCAGTGATTTTTCTTTTATGTGCGACTGATACTTTAACCATTTGATTAACATCACTTGGTAAATCATCTACATCGTCTCTTGTAAAAATTTTAACATCGGTTACAGTTCCTTTTTCACCATGTGGCACTCTTAGTGAAGTATCTTTTACTTCCCTTGCCTTTTCACCAAAAATCGCTCTTAAAAGTTTTTCCTCTGGAGTTAATTCTGTTTCTCCCTTAGGTGTTATTTTTCCAACCAGTATATCGTTTTCTTTTACTTCAGCACCTATTCTTATAATTCCAGTTTCATCTAGATTAGCTAAAGCATCGTCACCTATATTAGGGATATCTCTGGTAATTTCTTCAGGCCCAAGCTTAGTGTCTCTAGCTTCGAGTTCATATTTTTCTATATGTATTGAAGAGAATTTGTCTTCACGAATAATATTTTCTGATAGTATAATTGCATCTTCATAGTTGTAACCTTCCCATGACATGTATGCAACTAGTGCTGATTGGCCTAGGGCTAATTCACCATCCCTTGTTGAGCTAGAATCAGCTATAAGATCACCTTTTGAAAAATCATCTCCTGCTATAACTACAGGTCTTTGATTGATACATGTACCTTGGTTAGTGCGAACAAATTTCATTAAGACAAATTGCTCTTCTTCTCCTGATTTATATTTAACAGTTATAAGATTTGAACTTGAGTATATTACTTTTCCTGATTCTTTTGCCACAATAACTTGCCCTGAGTCTCTTGCGGCTTGAGTTTCCATTCCAGTACCTACTAAAGGTGGTTCAGCTTTTATCAATGGCACTGCTTGCCTTTGCATATTAGCTCCCATTAGTGCTCGGTTAGCATCATCATGTTCTAAAAATGGAATTAAAGCAGCAGCTACAGAAACAATTTGCTTTGGTGATACATCAATATAATTAATTTCATCTGGTTCGATTAGGGCCAAATCGGGACCATGCCTAACTTCAATTTTATCTTCAACAATATTGCCATATTGATCCAACTCAGTATTTGCCGGAGCAATAGTATAGTTTTCTTCTTGATGAGCATCCATCAATTCAAAATCTAAAGATGCATAGGCATTGACTCTAATCTCAGATTCGTTTGTATCATTTTTTATTTTTTTTGCTAAATCAGCGTCAATTGTTTGACCCTTCTTTGCTACGGTTACATTTTTTGTTTTTATATCTTCTTTGATTATTCTACCAATTAGCTCTTTACTATTTGTTTTGATTGTTGATTTGACTGGTCGATAAGGAGTTTCGATAAATCCAAATCCATTAACAATACCATATGTTGCTAAATTACCAATTAAACCAATGTTTGGACCTTCTGGTGTTTCAATTGGACAAATTCTTCCGTAATGGCTATGATGAACATCTCTAACATCAAAGCCAGCTCTGTCTCTAGATAATCCTCCAGGACCTAGGGCAGAAAGTCGTCTTTTATGCGCTATTTCTGCTAATGGATTCACTTGATCCATAAATTGTGATAGTTGCGAACTTCCAAAAAATTCCTTAATTGAAGCAACTACAGGTCTGATATTAATTAAGGAAGAAGGTGTTGCTTCTTCTACATCAGTAATTGTCATTCTTTCCTTAATTACTCTTTCTAGTCTTAGAAGTCCAACTCTTATCTGGTTTCTTAAAAGCTCACCAACTGAACGAACTCTTCTATTACTTAAATGATCAATATCATCAGCTTTTTTTATTCCATGATTAATTTCAATTACTGTTTTGATTATTTCAATTATATCTGTTCGGTTTAAAGTTCGTGATTCTTCATTGTCATCAAAAGCAAGTTTTTGATTTAATTTGTATCTACCGACTTTTCCAAGGTCATATCTTCGCTCACTAAAAAAAGAGGATTCAATGAGTTGAACAGCATTTTCAACAGAGGGAGGATCGCCCGGTCTCATTCTTTTATAGAATTCAATTAAAGCTTCATCTCTATTCTCTGTATTATCTCTGCTTAATGTAGTTTCAATGTAGTCAATTATCTCTTCATTGTTAGTATTTTCAAATAGTCGTCTGATTCTATCATTAGTTCCTAACTCATCAGGACTAATATTTTCATCATCGTCCAATGCCTTTAAAAAAATGGTTACAGGAATTTTTCTTTTACGATCAATTTTTACAGATAACCAATCTCTAGCTGAAGTTTCAAATTCTAACCAAGCACCACGATTAGGGATTAATTTACTAGAAGTTAATCTCTTGCCGGTTACTTGGTCGGTTTCTGAAGTAAAGTATACTCCAGGAGATCTTACAAGCTGAGATACAACAACTCTTTCTGCACCATTTACGATGAATGTACCTTGTTTTGTCATCATAGGGATTTCACCAATAAATATTTCTTGTTCTTTAATTTCACCAGTTTGCTTAATAAGAAGTTCTAAATTAACAAAAATCCTATATGCATAAGTTGCATCATGGATTCTGGCTTCTTCTTCCGTGTATTTTGATGGCTCTAGTCTATAATCCTTGAAACTGAGCTCCATTAAATTTCCTGTAAAATCTGCAATTGGTGAAATTTCATCAAATAGTTCTCTTAGATCAGATTGCAAAAATGATTCATAGGAATTTGTCACAATATCAATTAAATTTGGCATATCGATGACATGCTCAGCCGAACCAAAATCCTTGACTAATTTTGGAAAGTTGTTTGTGTTAGCTGTCACGTGGGTTCCTTTCTTGATAGTAAAAAAAAATTCGCTTTAGAAAATAAGCGAACAATTTACTCCATAACTACCATTAAAGACACAAATTATATCAGGGCACACCCTGTTGATCAGAATGATTATGATACTGCCAAATATTCCTTCTGTAAAGGAATGAGAAATTATTTTTTAGTTATTTTTTTATTGTTCAAATTTTTGTTCCATTCATTAAATGCCTCTTTATGTTTTTTGCTTTTGTCTATTAAGCCATATTCGTACAGAACATCATTATTTGAATCAATAAAATCGTTTAATTGAATCCATATTACAGCTTCACAATTTAAGTTTTTTATATCAGAAAAAAATTTTTTTACGAATCTATTTTGTTCAGTTATTGTTGGTGTTTCTTCAAGTCTATTTGTAGAACCAGAGAATCCAATGCCTGTAAAAATAACTGGTCTTGTGGTGATATTTGTAAGTTGATTATAATAATTTGCTGGCACATCTCTTTGAGTTATTGAAAGCTTAGATGGAGTTGATGATATAGCAAAAAGATCAATTTGTTTAGAAAACATATTTACCATTTCCCATCGAGGTGTGTGGCGCGCTGACCCAGGCATAATACCCAGTAGCTCTTCATATTGGAAAATTGGGAAAACTTGAATATCTGGATTGATTTTTTTAATTTCCTTAAAAGCATCTGAATAGAAATTTAAGTAACTTCTAAAGATTGATGGATTTTTTTCATAAGTTAGATTTATTTCAACTCCTAATGCAAAATAGTCAGGTTCATACGCCTGCGTAAGAAAAATTATTTCCTCCAAAAGATTACTGTATATTTGTTTTTTATCCAAAGATGAATTGTTTTTATAATCTTTCGGAAGATTAATTAATTCGTCTCTATTCTCACTATCAAATATATTGAATGCAAGTAAGCTTTTTTTGCCTGTTGCTTTTATCAAATTTTGTTCAAAAATTATTCTTTCTATATTATTGGACTTATAGAAACTACTACTTGGATTTTTCAATTTTTCCCAGCTTGGATTATAAACTGACATCACAATATCACTATAATTCACCGCTTCCTCAAATTGCTTTTTGTATAAAGTCATATTATTTTGCCAATTAATATTGAAACCCATAAAATACATTCTCGATTCTTGATTTGTTTTTTCATTTTTGGAAATGCTATTCGTAGGTTGATTTTGATTATTTGGATACAGCTGAATGATTAAAAAAAATAATGTAATCCATATGACTGTTTTTACGAATGTTTTTTTCATCTTACTTCATTATTTTAAAAGATCACTCTAAGAACACTTGAAAGGAGAATTGCGAATACATAAGCATATAAGACTGTCTCAATGCGTTTTTTTATCTTTGAAAAATTTTTATATTTATATCTCCAAATAATAATGAAAATTAATACTGCAAGTAAAATTATTTTGAGCATCAATTAACCGTTTCTATTTTTGTTGAGATTTTCTAATTCTAGCAAATTACTAATAATAAAATTAGGCTCCACGTCTTTAATTTCTCTATACCAATTTTTTGGTCTTTTGAGCCAACAAGAATACATGCCTGCTTGATTAGCACCAATCACATCGTGACTTGGGTTATCTCCAACATGAATGATGTGATTATTTGGTAAACTAAGTTTTTTAGTTGCTTCATTAAATATTGCTACATCAGGTTTTTGAGAGCCTATTTCTTCTGAAATTAGTATACATTGAAAATATTGTGCTAGATCAAATTTTTCTATTTTGTATCTCTGATGTTCTGATAATCCATTTGTCACAAGACCAAGTTTGAAGTTTATACAAAGCGATTGCAAAATTTGATTTGTTTCTGAAAATAATTCTATATTTTTTTTCCATGATTTCTCAAAAATTATCCAAGCATCTTTAACATTGATTTCAATTTCAAGATACTTTTTAATAATTTCTGATAAGCCTGACTGAGCCAGCTTATCACTCCATTCACTAGCGTTTGACTTCTCATGTTTCTTTGCAACGATTTTTGTGTATTCTATGTAGATTGATTCAAGATCAAAATCTTTGCTATTGTTAGCTGAGTAGTATTTAAATGTATCTTTGAATCCTTGTTTCCAAGAACTCCTTGAATCAACTAATGTGTCATCTAAATCAAGCAATATTCCAGTTATCTTTATATTGTTAAACATAATTTAACTAGTCTCTAACTTGACCATTGCCCTGAATAATCCATTTGTACGAAGTAAGCTCTTTTAAACCCATTGGTCCTCTTGCATGAAGTTTTTGTGTTGAAATTCCAAATTCGTTTCCTAAACCATACTCTCCGCCATCAGCAAAGCCAGTAGATACATTAACAAAAATTGATGAAGCATCAACTTCATTTTGAAATTTCTGTGCAGCTACGTATGAAGAAGTAGCAATTGCTTCTGAATGTGCACTTCCTATTAAGTTGATGTGCTCAATGGCTTCCTCTATTGAATCTACAATTTTTACTGAACAATCTAATGACAACCATTCTCTATTATAATCAGATTTTTTGACTGGAATTATTAAATTATTTTTTTTGCCCAATTGGAGTATTTGTTCTACCTTTTTGTCAACATGCATAGTGACTTTAAAATTTTCAAAATCATCTTTAAGTATCTTTAAAAAATCATCAGCAACCTTAGAGTGAATTAATACAGTGTCAAGTGTGTTGCATACAGATGGCCGCCTGATTTTTGCATTAACTACAATATTTTTTGCAAGTTCTAAGTCTACATCTTTATCAATATATGTATGGCATACTCCAATTCCTCCAGCAACAACAGGAATTCTAGATTTACTTTTAACAAGATTAATTAATCCAGAGCCACCTCTAGGAATTACAAGGTCGATATAATCTGATAATTTAAGCATTTCATTTACAGCTTGTCTGTCTTTTGTTTCAATAAAACCAATGCAATCTGCTGGAATACCAGCCTGTTTGATACTGTCTACAAAAATTTCAGTAAGAACTTTTGCACTTGCATGTGCATCACTACCGGAACGCATAACAACTGCATTACCAGATTTTAGACATAGAGATGCTATTTCTATGGCAACATTAGGTCTAGATTCAAAAATTGCTCCTATAACCCCTAAAGGTACTCTTCTTTTACCAACTTGCATGCCGTTTGGTCTCATTTTTACATCTTCCATGATCCCAATTGGATCATCAAGTTGGACAACATCCATTAGTGATTTTGCTATTTGACTTATACGTTTTTTATCTAAAAACATTCTATCTATAAACGACTCATTGATTTTATTTTTCTTAGCTTTCTTTATATCTTGTTTATTAATTTGAATAATTTTATCTGAATGTTTATTAATATTTTTTGCTGCCTTAGAAATGGCATTATTTTTTTCTTTTGTAGATAGATTAGCTAAAAAATTACTAGCAACCTTAGCACCTTGTGCTTTAGTTAATACTTCATTTGTTTTTGAGCTCATTTTTTCTCCAAATTAATTCTATATAAATATTAATCATCTTTTGGAATGAAATGTGTACCAATTTCTTCATTATTGATAATTTTATTTAAAACATTTGATTCATTTCCATTAGCTATTACAACATGTATTTTTTCTTTTAATGCAATTTCAGCAGCTTCAATTTTTGTTTTCATTCCGCCAGTGCCGTAGTGATTTGTTGTATTTTCAGCGGATGATTTTATATCTTGATTAATTTCATTAACTATTCTTATCAACTTTGCATTTTGATTATTTTCTGGATTCTGATCATAAAGACCATCCTGGTCAGTCAAAATAATTAATAAGTCAGCATCAATCATTATTGAGACTAATGCAGATAAATTATCATTATCACCAATTACTGAATCAGCTATTTCTTCAGTAGAAACGACATCATTTTCATTTATGATTGGCACGATATTCAAGTCTAACAATTTTAAAAGTGCATTTCGGGCATTTTTATTTGTAGTCTTATTAGTTATGTCGCTTCTAGATAAAAGAGCTTGTGCTGTAATAATGTTTTCCTGAGCAAAAACATTATTCCATTCAGTAATGAGCAAACTTTGTCCAACTGCAGCTGATGCTTGTTTCAATTCTATATCATTAATTTTATTTTTGATATTCATTTTCACTTTGCCTAATCCTATTGCGCCAGAACTGACTATCATAACCTCTTTTTTCATTTTTAATATTTGTATGATTTGTTTAGCTAATAGATTAATTTTTTGTGAATCAAAATTTCCATCTTCTGTTGTAAGCAGATTGGTTCCAACTTTAATTACTATTCTGTTAATTTGCTCTTTATTAATCATCATATTTCATTAATCTGCTTATTGTTTTTCAATTGATAATTTAATCTCTGTATTATCTATTTGAAAATTAAATATTTCTGAATCACTTTCTTCATTATCTTTTGATATAGATACTGCAAGTGTTTCATCTGCAATAAAATCGTAATATTTTTCTAAAACATTTTCTAGAAGTTTGTTTTTATTAAATTGAATTGTGATTCGATCAGATACCTCAAAATTCATTTTTTGCCTTTTGTCTTGTATGTGCCTGATGATTTCTCTTGCTGCACCTTCTAAAGCTAATTCTTCTGTAATTTCAGTATTTAAAATTACAATGTATCCAGATTCTTCGGCAGCTGCGTAACCATCAATAGCATCAACTTTAATGTTTAAATCTTTGAATTCTAGTTTGTGTTCTAAGAGATTATATGGCTCTCCCTTGTTTAATGTATTTAATATTTCCAGCACATCTTCTTTTACGATAGCCTCTTCCAATTTATTGACAGCTTTACCAATTTTTGGTCCCATTGTTGCTTTATTTATTTTAATTGTATATTGAATCAATTCAGAATTAAATTCATGAAAGCTTACTTGTTTAACATTTAATTCTTCTTTTATTTCATTACTAGCTTCTGTTAGAAAATCTTTTTCCTTTTTGTTTTTTGTGATAAAAGTAATTTCTCCAAGTGGTTGTCGAATTTTAATTGATGATTGTTGTCTGGTTCTTCTACCCATAGATATCATTTTTTGAACTAATTTAATTTTTTCTGAAAGGTCTTCATTAATTTCTTTTTGGTTATATTCAGGCCATTGGCTTAAATGTATTGACTCATAGTTATCTTTTTTCGAAATTTGAATTAAATTGCGATAAATTTCTTCAGAAAGAAAAGGAATAAATGGTGCAGAGATTTGAGTCACTTTTACTAAGCAATCATAAAGAATGTTTAGAGCAATTGATGAGTCTGTTGAGTTATCTGTTTTCCAAAATCTCCTACGATTTCTTCTTACATACCAATTTGATAATTGTTCAATAAATTGATTTATCGGCCTTGCAGCCTCTGAAGGTTCATATTTTTCTAATCCCTCTGTAACTTTTTTAATTGTTTCATTGAGTTCTGATTGAATCCAAATGTCGAGTTCTGTTCTCTTTTGAGATTTTAATAAGTTTTCCTTTATTGAAAAATTAGAGAGGTTTGCATAAGTTACAAAAAAACTATATACATTCCACAACGTTGTGAATGTTTTTCTTGAAGATTCTTCTACAAGCTCACTTGAAAACCTTCTTGTGTTACCTGGAGGAGAAGCAGTAAACATATACCATCTAATTGCATCTGCGCCATGTCTATCAATTACTTCGAAAGGTTCAATAACATTTCCTTTACTTTTAGACATTTTTTGACCGTTACCATCAAGAATAATGCCGTGTGAAATACAATTTTTAAATGCGATTTGATTAGGCACTGCTTTAATACTAAAGAGTAATGTAGCCAGTGCATGGAGTGTATAAAACCAACCTCTTGTTTGGTCCATTCCTTCAGTTATAAAATCAGCTGGAAAATTTTTTTCAAAAATTTCTTTATTTTCAAATGGATAATGCCATTGAGCATATGGCATTGCTCCAGAGTCAAACCAAGCATCTGCAACTTCACCAACTCTCTTCATATCCGAATCACAATCTTTACAGGGTATATGAATTGAATCAATGAAAGGTCTATGGGGATCCTCTACTTCTTTTTCCATGCCTGCAAGTTTTTTTAATTCTTCAAAAGAACCTATACAAATTATATTTGAACAATTGTTACATTCCCAAAAAGGTAGTGGAGTGCCCCAATATCTTTCTCTTGAAAATGCCCAGTCAATATTTCCTTCAAGCCATTCTCCAAACCTACCAGATTTGATATGTTCGGGAACCCAATTGATCTTGTCTTGATTTCCTTGAATTAATATGTCTTTGATTGCTGTAGTTTTAATATACCAGGACGGTTTAGCATAATAAATTATTGGATCATCACACCGCCAACAAAATGGATAAGTATGTTTTATAGTATTGTCAAAGTGGAGAACATTTTCGTTTCTAAGGAATTTAATAATCTCTTTATCAGCATCTTTAATAAACATATCCTTAAATTGACCACCATAAAATCGACCCTTACTATTTATATGCTGAACAAAAAATAATTTTTTATCTTGACCAAGCTTATAATCATCATCACCAAAAGCAGGTGCTATGTGAACGATGCCTGTTCCTTCATCAGTCCCTACAAAGTCAGCAGCAACTATTCCTCTAGTGATTTTGTATGAAGCATCTTTTTTATTTTCATCTTTTGAGTTTTCGTTAATTTGAAAAATTGTATTATCTTCCCAATTTTCCACGTCAAAAAAATGATCATATTGTAAATCAATTAATTCTGTACCTTTAATAGATAATTTTGCATGTAAATTAATTTTTGTAGTCGATACAATTTTTTCCAATAAATTTTCCGCTATTATTATACATTCTGGTGATTGGCTTTCTTCGATTGACGCAATTACATAATTAGCATTTTTGTCTATTGCCAGAGCGGTATTTCCAGGTAAGGTCCATGGAGTAGTAGTCCATGCCATTATTGAAGCCTTGTTTGAAAATTGAGTAATTTTTTTGATTAATTCATGATTTTGTTTCATGTCGATATTAAATTTTACATAAACACTTGGATCAATAGTATTTTCTTTATATCCTAATGCAATCTCGTGAGAAGATAGACTCGTTTCACATCTTCCACATTGAGGTGTAACACGAAAATCTCTAAATATTAATTTGTTCTCCCAAAGTTGTTTGAAAATCCACCATCCACTTTCGATATAATCGTTTTCGTAAGTTATGTAGGGATTTTCCATATCAATCCAGTAACCAATGCGCTTAGTAAGTTTTTCCCAATCTTGCACGTAATTAAAAACGGATTCTTTACATTCTTTATTGAATTCTTCTATTCCATATTTTTCTATATCATTTTTATTTGTTAATCCAAGTTTTTTTTCTACCTCTAATTCTACTGGTAAGCCATGTGTATCCCATCCACCTTTTCTTTCTACTCTATAACCTTGCATAGTTTTATATCTCAGTATTAAATCCTTTATAACTCTTGCAAGAACATGGTGAATGCCAGGAGTTCCATTGGCAGTAGGTGGCCCTTCATAAAAAGTAAAAATTTGAGATTCTTTTCTATCTAATAGAGTTTTAGTAAAAATATTATTTTTATCCCAATAATCAATTATTTCTTCTTCAATTTTTGGAAGCAAAAAATTATTTGAGACTTTATCGAAGCTAGCTTTTTCTGTCACTTATTCAAGAATACTTTCTTTTGTGTCTGAATCATTTTCTGAAGATGCACTAGTTTCTATTTTTTCATCTGCTTCAGCTTCTGCTTCAGCATTTTTCATCACATTATAACAACTAGAGCAGTATATGGGTCTGTCTCCTCTTGGCATAAAAGGAACCTCTGTATATTCCTGGCATTCAGGGCTTAATGATTTTGAACCAGAACAAGGGGCTATGTGTAATCTTCTAGGAGTTTTGCCTGAGTATGACACTGCACGACCATAAGAAAAGTTTTCCTCATTGCTACCTGTAGATAATTTTCTTTTTTGCCTACAAACATTACATCTTCTTGGTAGATTTTGTAATCCTTTGCTAGAAAAAAATTCTTGTTCACCAGCAGTAAAAATAAATGCTTGACTGCATTCTTCACATACAATTTCTTTATCTGAGAAAGACATTTTAACCTCTATATTTTTTTTTACAGAATATCGTAGCGTTGATTATAACAATTTTATTCTTTTAGAAAATGAATAATTGAATTATATTTATGTTTAAAGAAAATTCTAAACAATACAAAATAACTTACTATTCCCAGTAAAATTAGACTAAAAAGTGATAAAAATTCATTTGCTAAATATTTCTTAATAATATTATTATCAACGAATTCTATTATTAAATACATACCAAATGAAACAATTAAGACTTTAATAAAATCTATGAATATAAACTGATAGTTTATATTGATATCCTTTTTCTTCAGGAAACAAACTAAAAAAGTTAGTTCTGAGAGTGCTGCAATGCTGCCAGCTAATGCAATTGATTGATATCCAAATTTATCAACAGTAAATACGCAAATTAACACATTGATAACTACTGAAATTATTGTTGCAATGACTGGTGTCCTTGTATCCATTGCAGCATAGTAAATCCTACTGAAAATTTCGGTTAATGAAAATGCAAAAATAATGGGAACAAAAAGTATTACAATATTTTGAACAAGAATTGTAGAACTTGGTTCGAATTCACCATGTTCAAAAATTAACTTTGTCATAGGATTTACCAACGTTATTATTCCCACTATTGCTGGAATTGATAGAAAAATGATTGCACTGATAGTTTTTTCAGCATACTCGTGGAATTCTTTCAATTTATTTACTGTGAATAATGAAGAGAGTTTTGGAAATATTGCTATAGAAATAGACATGCCGATTAATGCTACGGGCAACATAATAAACATATGCGCATAGTTAAATGCATTGATGCTTTCTTCAGAAATATTTGATGCAAAAAGAATAAAGATAATTAAATTTATTTGATTTGCTGCTAAGCCAATAGTGCGTGGTAATGCCAAAGAAATTACTTCTTTAACATATATAGAGCGCAAATTGAAAGACATTTTCCATTCCATACGCAATCCTTTTAATACGTATAATTGAACTAATAAATGTCCAATACTTCCCAATACCACAGAAAATGCTAACCCCTCTACGCCAAATGAATTAGATAAATATATTGCTCCAAAAATAATAGAAAAATTATATATGGTTGGTGCAATTGCTGGTGCAATAAAATGATTTTTTCCATTTAGAATGCCAGTAGCCATTCCTGAAATACAGAAAAAAATAGGAGAGATAAGCATAATTCTAGTTAATTGAATAGCTAGAATATTGATTTCTTGAGTTAATCCAGGAGCAATTATATTAATGAGAAAGTCAGTAAATATGAAAGAGATTATACAAAAAACTAATGTCATTGAAGTTAGTATATTAATGATTGAAGCTGATAAAACCCATCCAGCTTTTTCTCCCTCTTTATTTATTGCTTTGTTGAATACTGGTATAAATGCAGCTGAAAGAGTTGCTCCTGCAAGTAAATTGAATAATAAGTCTGGGATTCTAAATGCAACCCAATAAGCCGCAATTTCTGGAGATGTTCCAAATTGATTGGCGATAACAATTGTTTTAATAATTCCGGTTAATCTTGCAAATATAAAACCTAAGCCTACTATAGAAATGGTAGGAAGAATATTTCTATAATTTGTAAATTGTTTTATCATTATGTGACTTCTATCAAAAACCTCTAGCATTAAAACTATATACCGTTATAATGGATTTTATCTGTTTATTTATTATATTAAAGGTTTTAAGTAATGGCTCTTACTAATCAAGCAAAAAAACGTGTTCGTCAAAATAAAAAGACTGAGGATCATAACCGAACTTTAAGAAGTCGTCTTTCTCGCTCAATTCGTCTTGTCTATCAAGCCATTGATAATAAAGATGAAAAAGCTGGTGAGCTCATTCAAGATGCTCAATCTAATTTAGATCGTGCAGCAAAGAAAAATATTATACATAAAAATAAGGCTGCAAGAACAAAGTCGCGTATTGATAAATATTTGAATAAATCTCAGTAATCTATCTTATTGGTCATTATGAAAGCAGCTTCTTTTCAAGAAAAAGGTCAGATTATAATTTCTGATAAAGCAAACCTCAATTGTAATAATGGAGGTTTAATAATCAAACCACAATTTGCTAGTCTATGTGCTTCAGACATTAGAGTTTTTCACGGAGAAAAAAATGCGAAGATTGGAGTTACTCCAGGTCATGAATTCTCAGGTATTATTGTAGATAAACATATTGATATAAAAAAATTCAATATTGGTGATCGAGTAACTCTTTGCCCAATTATTTCATGTGGTTCATGTGATTTTTGCTTAGATGGCCTAAGAAATAGATGTCCTAAAAGAATTACGCTGGGCTATGATTTTGATGGTGGATTTGCTGAACAGGTGTATATTCCAAATGAAATTATTGAATTAGGTCACCTTTTTACTTTATCTGAAAAAACTGACTTGAAAATAGCTGCATTGGTAGAACCATTATCTTGTACATTAAATTCAATTCGATCTATTGGATTAAAAAAAGAACATTCAATTTTAATATTAGGAGGTGGCCCTATGGGTTTAATGCATGCAATTCTTGCATCTCATATCGGTGTTACAAATATTACAATTGTTGAGCCTATTGCGGAAAGAAGAGATTTAGCAAAAATAATAGGAGTTAAGCAAGTCATTGATCCTCAAAAAAATTGGCAAGATATTTTATTGGATAATCATCCAGGTGGGTTTGATAGAGTTGTTTTATCTGTTGGGATAGACAAATTAATAGAACCAGCCCTTAATTTATGTAAAAAAAAGGGAGTCATAAATCTATTTGCTGGTTTTCCTTTAAATCAAAAAAGTGTAATTGATGTTAATTTGATTCATTATAATGAGTTAAAACTTATTGGTACACAGAATGCTAGTTTACAGAATTATATTGATATTTTAAAAATAATTGATCAATTAAAAAACGTAGATATGTTAATTACTCATGTCTATAAACTCAAAGAAGTTCCTCTTGCTTATCAGGACAGAGCGAATCTAAAAGGAGTAAAATCGATTATAGATTTTAATATTTAATGTATGGTGAAAATGAATTCGGACACACAAGATATTTTTAATACAAGCTTCGGTTCACTTCTTCAAGAAGCCAGGAAAGCTAGAGGTCTTTCTTTAGTACAAGTATATGAGGAAACTCGCATTAACACTATTTATCTTGAAGCATTGGAATTAGAACAGTTAGAGGTTTTCCCTGCGCATGTTTTTGCTAGGAGTTTCTTAAAACTTTATGCTGAGTTTCTAGGTATAGATTTTGATGCTCTAGCTGATTCATTTCCAAGTGAGATCAATCGTCCTTTAGATTTAGAGCCCTTGCCAAATTTAGAAAAATCCAAAATTGAGTTATTTTATGAGGATTTTTTAGCAATTGAACAAAGAGTTTATTTTGTTATAGTTTTGTTTATTTTGTTAATTGCTTCATATCTTTTATTTATTAATTAGATCTTATTCTCATCATATATTACATTAATAATTTCTCCTCTTCCTAATAATTTTAATTCGATAAATTGCATTATGGCTTGTTCTTTTTCAACTAGATGTTTTCTCTGATTGCTGATGATCGAAAAACCTACTGAACTCATATTATTTCTATCTAAATAATTTATTTCTCCAAAAGAAATACTGAATTTATTTTGAGTTGAATCCACAATACTTTTTATGACTGATCTTTTATATTTCAGTGAGCTACTATTCGGAATTTTTATTGTTATTAAAACCGACTTGATAAACATGATTATGTATTTTTGATTTTCATTAATCTAAACTAGCGAAATTTGGTAACTGGTTAGCATTTTCCAGGCCAAAATATGAAAGAAAATTTTGCGTTGTACTAAAAAGTAATGGCCTACCTATTTTCTCTGCCCGGCCTGTTACTTCAATTAAACCTCTTCTTCTTAGATTAGCAAGATGACCATCACAACTTACTCCACGAACTTTTTCAATTTCTGCTCTAGTAACCGGTTGTTTATATGCAACAATTGCCAATGTTTCTAATGTTGCTTTTGTAAGAGGTTTTTCAGATTCTAGCTTATATGCAGTTTTTATTACTTCATTTGCTTCTGGAATAGTGATCAATTGAATACCTGAAGGGCCTGATTGAATTTTTATACCATGGTTATCAAGTGAATCACTTATTTCCTCAATAATTTTTTCCATATTTTTGACAGAAGTATTGATTATTTTAGCAATTGTTTTTATCTGTATTGGTTGATTTTGAACAAAAAGAAGTGCCTCTGTAATTCTTCGAATTTGATTATCGTTGTTTATATTATTCATAAATTTTTATATTTATTTAGTATTTAATAAGTAACTATATAATAACTAAATTATAATTCAACATAGCAAAAAATTGTTTTCTTAATTTTGAACTATGTTTAAGCGAGTAAATATGATTGTTGACAGCCATACACATCTCTTTTCAGATGAACAAATTAGCAGAAGAAAAGAATTAATTAGAAATGATGAGAATTTTAATTCAATTTATTCTTCTGTCGATGCCAAAATGGCTAATGCAGAAGATTTATTAGAATCCATGCATCAAGCTAACGTCGATATGAGTATCATAATGGGTTTTCATTGGAAGGAAAAAGTACATTTTGATTCACATGCTAAGTATCTCATTTCTCAGCAACAAAATTATCCAGATAAATTTATATGTTTTGTACCACTTTACATTAATAATTTTAATGAGATAAAAGTTAAGATCGAAGATATGCATAAAGCTGGCGTCAAAGGCTTCGGTGAAATAAGAATAGATAATGAAATTACAGAAAAAGATTTGTTACATAAAATATTACCAGAGCTTTTTCAAGTTCTTAACATGTTTAGTATGAAAATTAATTTCCATACTTCTGAATTGATTGGTCATAATTACAATGGGAAAGAAAATGGATTGACGCTATCTTTATTATGGAAAATTATCAATTCCTATGATTTTGATATGATTGCCTCTCACTTTGGCGCAGGTATTCCAATGTATCAATTTATGCCATTTGTGAAAAAGAAAATTCAAGAAAGTAAAATGTGTTTTGATACTGCAGCTTTCAGTTTACTGTATGACTCTAAAGTTTTAGAACTAGCAATTCAGTCACTAGGGACTAAAAAATTCTTTTGGGGTTCAGACTTTCCATTAGTAAATCAATCAAAAGATTTGATTTTGATGAAAAAATTAAATATAGACCCAAATTCACTAAATGCCATTTTGGGGGATAATCTCGTTGAATATTTAGATTTATCTTAAGTTTAATTTTCTATCACCATCTATTGATAAAATAATTTCTCTGGCTTCTGCAATTAAATAAGTACTTCCAACAATAAGAAAATATCGATCTTGATGAGTATCATTAGAGATTAATCTAATCGCTCTTTTTAAATTATTTTCTATAACAACATTTGCACAATATTTATCGAATATCTTCTTTACTTTATTGATTGACATTGATCGTTTTGAAATTGGTTTAGTAACTATAATATCTGTATTATTCTTACATAGAACTTTTGCGATTTTATTAACATTTTTGTTTTCTAATGCACCAAAAATTATTACGCGTTTTTTTGGAAGTTGAAGATTTGATAAAGTTTCTTCAAGTTTTTTTGCTGATAAAACTGTATGCATACTATCAATCAATATTAATGGTTTTTCTTTTATTTTCTCGATTCTTCCTGGAATAATTGTATTTGTGAGACCACGCAAAACATAATTTACAGGAATATCTTCTTTATAAATTTTCCTCCAGGCAATTTCGCAGGCTCTTATAGCTGTTGCAGCATTTTCAGCTTGATGTGTACCAATATTTTTTAATTTAATATTTTTGTAAATAGTAATTGGAGTATGGATGTCTAAAATTTGGTATTCTATTGACTGATTTTTGTAATTTATTTGGCATTCTTCATTGACTAGCGATTGCTTTGTTCCAATCAAATTGATTTTTTCTTTTATTATTTTTGTTGCCTCTTCTGACATTTTTGAGACTACCACATTTTCACCTTTATGAATTATCCCTGTTTTTTCAGAACTAATTTTTTCCAAGGTATCACCTAGTATTTCAGTGTGTTCTAGTTCAATTGGTGTAATAATATTAACGATTTTATGACCTAATGCATTTGTGGCATCTAATCTTCCACCTAAACCGGTTTCTATAATTTGCCATTCACAATTTTGTATTTGTGCTGCTTCCCAAGCAATGATAGTCATTAGTTCAAAATATGACCAGTTATCAAAAAAAGTATTTTGTGTATATTTAGAAGCAATTTGAACAAATAATTTTTTAGAAATTTGTTTGCCATTTAGAAGAATTCTTTCTGTTACTGAATGTAGATCAGGTGAAGTATATAGCAACACATTTTTTTTACTTTCCAAAAAAATATTATTTATAAAATGAGCAGTTGAACCTTTACCTTTTGAACCTGCAAGATGTATTGTATTTCTAGCTTCAAAATTTCTATTTTTTTCTAAGTATTCTTTAATATGTGTAACTTTCCAATTTTGTCCTTTCTTTTTATCAAGATTTTTTTCAAAATTTGATCTATTAGTTAAATCTTTTACAACATTGATGTAAGCTTTCTTATCTTTAGTTGAAGAATTTTGCATTGGCAATGATGTCCTTTTTTTTAAATATTAATTTTTTCTAATAAAATTTAATTGTATGCATTTTTTTATTTTTTTATTTATGATGATTAATTTAAATATATAATGCAATACTGATGAAAAAACAATGGAATGCAATTGATACTTCGAGTACTAATATACTCTCTGAACTATTAAATATAAAAATTGATGGTGATTTTTCTTTTGAAATATTCATTGGGCCTTCTAATAGCATAGGTGCAAATTATTTTTCAATATTTTTAAAAAAAGATAGTTTTATATCTTTAGAACCAATAATTTTAGGTCTATGTAATTCAGGTATTTATCCTGGGTTTAATTGGTTAGAGATAATTAATTTTAATCAACAAATAGAATTTGATAAAAATCAATCTTTAGAAGTTTCAGAACAGGCAGAGTTAGAAATCTTTGCAAACCTTGGAAAAATTTTACCTCCAGGTGGACATTTAATGATTGAATATGAGTCAGACTATAGACGTTTAACTGCACGCTCGTTATTAGTTGGTGTTCCCCCTGATGCAACACCTGTGGGAAGACTGTTATATATTGCTGGTTGTGGTTATTCAATCAAAAATTGGTATATTCCTGAAGGAGGTAGAGAAGGTTCGCGTAAATTACAAGGTTTCAAGCCCTTAGATCGTAAGCATCAAATTGATACTGCAAAAAAACAAATAGATATTCTAAAAAAATACATTGATTCTGACCAGGATCTTGAATGGGATATTACAGGTTACACTAAACCAATTGCTGAACAGGCACATTTTTATTTATCTGATATAATAAATAATGAAAAATGACTTTGCGCATTGAGAATCTATTAGCAGACTTCTGATATAATTTTTTTAGCAAACATAGGGAGAAATAATGGTAAGAACACTAAGTGTAATTAAAGCTGACATAGGCGGTTTTGTTGGTCATTCTGGTATGCATCCTGATGTCATGGATTTGTTAAGAGAAAAAATGGAAGAGGCAGTTAACAAATCATTATTGATTGATGGGCAAGTTTATGCTTGTGGTGATGATGCTTTTTTAATTATGTCGCATGATAATGGTGAAGATAATAAAGATGTACATAAATTTGCATGGGACTCTTTTATAGATGGAACTGAAGTAGCAAAGAAGCTTCATTTATATGGTGCAGGACAAGATCTACTAGTGGATGCTTTTTCTGGAAATATTAAAGGTGCTGGTCCAGGTTCTGCTGAATTAGAATATGAAGAAAGGCCATCTGAACCCGTGATTATTTTTATGGGTGACAAGACTTCTGCAGGTTCTTTTAATTTGCCATTTTATAAGATGTTTGCTGATCCTTTTAATACTGCTGGACTTGTAATATCAGAATCTCTGCACCAAGGCTTTGCTTTTGAAGTACATGATGTCAAAGAACATAAAAAAATTATTTTAAATTCTCCTGAAGAGATTTATGATCTACTTGTTTTTATAGGTTCTCCAGCGCGCTATGCAGTTAAACGAATTGTAAGTCGGACTAGCAATTCAATTGCATGTGTTTCGTCTACAGACAAGCTTTCTGAAATTGCTGGTCGGTATGTTGGGAAAGATGATCCAACTGCCATTGTAAGATGTCAGGGTGATTTTCCAGCTGTAGGAGAAGTTTTGGAAGCATTTACAACTGCTTGGACTGTTGAGGGATTCATGAGGGGCTCTCATTATGGTCCTTGGATGCCTGTTTCTTTGGATGAAGCAAATCCATCTAGATTTGATGGTCCACCTAGAGTAGTTGCGCTAGGCTTTCAATTAGCTGATGGTAAGTTAATTGGGCCCAGAGATATGTTCGATGATCCTTCATTCGATAATGCAAGAACTGAAGCAAATAATATTTCTGATTATCTTCGTAAGCATGGTCCTTTTGAACCACATAGATTGCCGCTTGACGAGATGGAGTATACGACTATGCCAACTGTTGCTGAGAAATTAAATAAAAGATGGTCAGAAATTTAGAGTAATTCAATTTTGAAAAAACCAATTTTATTTGCGTCATCGAACAAACATAAATTATCTGAAATGCAATTTTTGTTTGCTAAATCTGAATGGGAGATAGTTTCTCCGCAATCTATTGGCGTGCAAACATTAAATATCGCAGAACATGGAAATTCTTATATGCAAAATGCATTATATAAAATTGAAGCATATGAAAAGTATACACATTTGCCGATACTTGCTGATGATTCTGGATTAGAGGTTGATTATTTAAATGGACAGCCCGGAATATTTTCAGCAAGATTTGGCGGGCCTAATGTAAATAATGATCAACAAAGAAATAAGTTCTTGATTAAGTTATTAACTCATACATCAGACAATCAAAGGCGTGCAGTTTTTAAGGCAGTATTGATAGTTAGATTTTATAAAGCTCAAACATTTATAAGAGAAGGAAATATTAGAGGGAATATCACATTAGAGCCAAGAGGTGAAAATGGATTTGGATATGATCCGATTTTTCAATTAAACAATGGTAAAACTATGGCTGAATATGGTGAAAAAAAACATGAAATTAGTCATCGTGGATTAGCAGTAAAATCTTTATTAGAAGCTATGTAATATATTTGAGGTATATATGGATATATATGATTCATTAAATAGGCCACTTAGAGACCTAAGAATATCAGTAACTGATCGGTGTAATTTTAGATGCACTTATTGTATGCCTAAAGAAATATATAATAATGATTATAATTACTTAAACAAAAATGAAATTTTATCTTTTGAAGAAATTCATCGAATAACAAAAATTTTTGTTTCTCTTGGAATACACAAAATTCGCATTACAGGCGGAGAGCCTTTATTAAGAAAAAATTTGTATAAGTTAATTGAGAAGCTAAATAATATAGATGCAATTGATATTGCGCTTACAACAAATGGAGTTTTATTAAAGCAACAAGCTGAACAATTATTTGATTCTGGATTAAGACGTATCACGGTCAGTCTTGATGCAGTAGATGATAAAATTTTTAAGATGCTTAGTGACAGCAATTATTCTTATGAAGATGTTTTAAAAGGCATTGAAAAATCTATAGAAGTCGGACTTAAGGTTAAGGTTAATGTAGTGGTTAAAAGAGGTATAAATGATAAACATATCTTAGAAATGATTGAATATTTTAGACATTCAAATATAGTGATTCGTTTTATAGAATTTATGGATGTGGGCAGTACAAATGATTGGAATAAAACTTCCGTTGTACAATCACAGGAGATTCTCCAGATGATAGAGGGCAATTATAATATTAAAAAACTAGAAAAAAATTACTTTGGTGAAGTTGCAAATAGGTATGAAATTCAAGATAATTCTCTTGAATTTGGATTTATTTCTTCTGTTACTGAGCCTTTTTGTAATGATTGCACTCGGATTAGATTATCTTCAGAGGGCAAATTATATACTTGCCTGTTTTCCTTAAGTGGTTTTGATTTAAAAGAAAAAATACGCACCAATCTTCCGGATGAACAAATTATGGATTTTATTAATTCTATATGGTCAAATCGCAAAGACAGATATTCTGAATTAAGAAATCAAAGTATTTTGTCATCAGACAGTAATAAGATAGAAATGCCATATATAGGCGGTTAACTTTAGGAGGTTATTTTGAGTGAAGAGCAATCAATTAATATGTCAGATATTTCAAATAAGGAATCGTCAAATAGATATGCGTCAGCAATGTGTGAAGTAGTTGTTAATCAAGAAATTATTGATAAAATTAATAATCGCAGTTTACCAAAGGGAGATATCATTGCGGCAGCTAAACTTGCTGGTATTTTAGCGGTAAAAAAAACTCACGAAATGATACCGCTTTGTCATGCTATTCCAGTTAGCAATGCAGATGTAGAAATTGTATTACCAAATATTCAAGATAATTCGCCAGTGATAAAAATTACATCAGTGGTAGAATCATTTTATAAAACAGGCGTTGAAATGGAAGCATTAGCTGCAGTTTCGATAGCAGGATTGACAATTTATGATATGACCAAGTCAATTAGTCATAGTGTTGAATTAAGAAATATTAGATTATTAGAAAAACGTGGCGGTAAAAGTGGTGACTATAAAGCTAACAAATAATTAAAAAGACTTTAAGCTTTCTAATGCTGCATTTATATAAATAATTTTTTCATCTCGAGTAAAATCTATTGGAATAATTTGCTCATTTCTATTTGCTAAAATATCTAAATTTCCACTTGATAACGAATCAATTTCTATTAGTAATTCGTAAAATTTACCGTCTTCTAATAAAATCACATATTTCCCTTTGTCTATTTCATGATTAACATTAATTTCTAAACCATTGATAAAAAAAGCGTTGTTTAAAGGTGGCAAGGGGGATTTCTCTTTTAATAATTTTCTAAGTTTTTTTTCTAAGCTTTCAATATTATTTTGTTTTTTCATTTTTCTAACCAATTCTATCTTGATCGATAGTATTATTATTTATTAAGTTTAGTTTATTTTATTTGTTCATATATTGAAAAGTTAATTATGGTTAATTGGGTTGGTTCTTTCCATATTCAAGATGGTAATATTCAAGAAAATAATAAGTATATTCTAGATCACTCGGAAGTAAATAATCAGTTATTTAACAGGATTATTATATTTAGTCAACCAAATAACAGTGATTCAGATTCTTTTTGTAAAGAAATCATGTCATCAGTCTTAACTGATTTTGTCAATAGCAGTTTTTCTATAACTGGAAGAATATTAAAAGCACTAAATAATGCAAATATGCAAGTAGTAAAATGGAACCAAAATTCTCTTCAAGAACATAAAGTCCAGATCAGTCTTTCGTGTTTTATTATTTCCAATGATCAAATATTAATTGCTAATGCTGGTTCAAATTATATTGCCTCGATTGAAAAAACAAAAATTAAACAGCCCAATATATATAATGTTGAAAATAGCGACCCATTAGGATCTCAGAATAAATTTCAACCATTGTTTACAAAAGTTAATTTTTTAACTAATGATTTAATTGTTAGCTCTGAGCAAATAGCATCAGAGATTAGCCAAACAGAAATAAATATGATTTTGAAAGGGGGCGTTGAGAGGTCTTTAAGTGATCTATTTAATCGTGTAAGAGCTTTTGATAATCTGAGCGTTTGTTATATGGCGCAGGTAGCAGATAAACCAAAAATTCCTCAAGGAGCATTTTATTTAGAGCAGAAATCTGTACAACTTGAATTAGATGTTCATAAAAATAGAAGTAATGCAGAAATACTCATGGATGATAATAAGATCGAGACCAACAATCAATTAAATAGTTCCATAAATAGATTTAACTGGTCTTCTAATTTTTTTAAAATTTCTCAATACAGTTTTCCTATTTTCCCTATTTCGAAACTAAGAATTAATATTGTGAATGTATTAGGCTTCTTATCTGCGATCATTGGCTTAGGTATTTTTATACTTCTTGTTTTCAATTCACTATTTTATGGTGATATCAAAAATGACAGAATTAGTAACATCAATAGTAATATTGAGCAATTAATTAATGAATATGATTTATTAGATGAAAATCAAGATAAGGCGTCTCAACGGCAAATTCTTACTGAAGCTTTACTTTTAATTGAGGAAGGTTCAGTTTTTGAATTTAATGATAAGTTTGAATCATTGAATTCAGAAATCAAAAATAGAGAAAAATTATTAAATAATATTTCTTTAATCTCAAATTCAAATAAATTGCTAGTTTTTGAAAATAATTTTGCTAATTCTTTTTTCCCAATCAAATTATTATCTAATTCAAATTTATTGTGGATTTTAGATAGTGGTAGTGGAAGAATTTTTCAATATACTATTAATGATAGTTCATTTATAGAAATTTTTAGACAAGGCACTTTTATTAATGACATTCTATTAGATGCACCTACGCATATTTCATATGATAAATTTAGAAAAAAATTATTTATTTTAGATGGTAATAATAATTTATATGTAAAAA
The DNA here is from genome assembly GCA_045562675.1 of Dehalococcoidia bacterium. GTDB lineage: Bacteria > Chloroflexota > Dehalococcoidia > UBA2979 > UBA2979. Next base: position 90,838 of record JBJKVL010000001.1, on the reverse strand, counting down.
AATTAAATAATACACTAGAAATTTATACTCTAGAATCTTTTTCATCCAATATCAGTTCTATCGATGATTTAGAAATTTTTGATGATGAATTGTATATTTTTGATTCTCAAATGGGAGTAATTTTATTTTCAAGATTACAGAATAATCAACAAAATGAATCTATTAAATTGAGTAGTCTTATTAAGCTAGAAGATATCATTTCTGGTATTGATTTGAATCAAAAGTTACTTTTATTCTCATCAAATAATATTTGGACGTACGATAGTGCGCTTACTGAATTTTTGTGTCTAGGAATAGATGAATTTCCATCAAAAATTACAGATGTTATATTTGGTGTATCTAATGAACATATTTTTATTGCTGATAATGAAAGAAATCGAATCATTGAATGTAGTCAGCATAAATATTTTAAGAGGCAATGGGTAAATAAAGATTTTAAAGATTTAAAATCAATTTTTTATGATTCAAACAATCAAAATCTTTATGCTTTAACTAGTTCATCAATTTTTGAAATTGAAGTTAGTGACTGAATAGTTAGGGTCTACGATGCAAATTCTTGCTTTTGAAACATCATGTGATGAAACTAGTGTAGCTGTTATTAAAGACGGAGAAATGATTCTTTCTAATTTAGTTGAATCTCAAGTAATGATTCATAATAAAACAGGCGGGATCGTTCCTGAAGTAGCTGCTCGGGAGCACTTAAAGTGCATTTCACAGCTATCTGATAAAGCACTTGAGATTGCTGAGGTCAAACTAGATGATATTGATTATATTGCTTCTACAATGGGTCCAGGATTGCCTGGAGCTTTGATTGTTGGGTTTTCCTTTGCGCGCTCAATGGCATATGCTCTTTCAAAACCATTTATTCCTGTAGATCACATAGAGGGTCATATTGCAGCAAATTGGTTAGATAGTAAATCTCCTGAATTACCTGCAGTTGCCTTGGTTGTTTCTGGAGGTCATACTGAATTAATCCTTGTGAAAAATAATTTTTCTCTTTGAGCGCTTAGGAGGAACACGTGATGATGCTGCTGGTGAAGCATTCGATAAAGTAAGTCGTATGTTGGAAGCTGGTTATCCAGGGGGTCCTGCAATATCTAAACTTGCAAGTGAAGCCGAGGTTATGAATTTACAATTTCCACGTGCATGGTTACGGGGTACATATGATTTCTCTTTTTCTGGACTAAAAACTGCTGTACTAAATTATATTAAAACTGAATCAAATAAATCAGCCAATGAAATCGCATGGGCATTTCAAGACTCAGTTGTAGATGTATTAACAAGAAAAACATTTGCCGCCGCTGCCGATCTCAATGCTAAGTCAATTATTATTGCAGGTGGAGTTGCTGCCAACAAAAATTTACGTGATCGTTTTTTGCAAAAAAGTAAAATTCCGGTATATATTCCTGCTCCAATTCTATGCACTGATAATGCGGCTATGATAGGCGCAGCTGCATCAAATCATATTGATCAAGCTATTCTCCCTGAAACAATCATGGATATTTACTCCACTATGACAAGGGGTGAACTTTTCCTAGATAAAAAATAGAAAATAATTTTTTTCTCTAGCACTAGCACTCCATTATTTGGAGTGCTAAACTTTCCTTTGCTTAAAGCCCACATTTTTTTTTATTTAAGCAATGTAAAATGACGTTAATTAAATCTTAGGAGTATTAGATGAGTGATAAATTATCCCCTCTTTCTGATTATGTTGTGTTGGAGCCTATTTTAGAAGAAGAGGTATCTGTGTCTGGTCTTGTAATACCTGATTCAGCTAAAGAAAAATCTCAAGAAGGAAAAGTTATTGCTGTTGGCCCAGGTAAAACAAATGATTCAGGAACAATTGAAAAAGTTGATCTTAAATCTGGTGATGTTGTTATATACCAGAAATTTGCTGGCACAGAATGGGAAGAATATATTATAGTTCGAGCATCAGACATTTTGGCTCGTGTTGGTACATCAAGTAAAACTAAAAAGTCTTAGTTTAACTTAAACAATTTGGAGGAATGATAATGGCTGAAAAAGGCAAATGGCTACGTTTTAATGAAAATGCAAGACATGATTTGAGGATTGGTGTTGATGTGCTTGCTGATGCTGTTAAGGTGACCTTAGGCCCTAGAGGTCGTAACGTTGTTTTAGACAAGCCTCATATAGGGGGTACTTTTACTAAAGATGGAGTTACAGTTGCCCAAGAAATTGATCTTCCTCATCCTTTCCATAATTTGGGTGCTCAATTAGTTAAGCAAGTCGCAATCAAAACTAATGATTTAGCTGGAGACGGTACAACAACAGCTACTGTACTTGCTCAAGCTCTTTTTCATCAAGGTATGAGAAATATTGCAGCAGGTGCCAATCCAATGGAAATTAGAAAAGGGATGAATCAAGCACTCCAAGTAGTCAATAAAGAGTTAGATAAAAATTCAGTCAAAGTTACAGAGCAGTCTATAATTGAACAAGTAGCAATTATAGCGGCAAATAGTGATGAAGAAATAGGCACACTTTTAGCTGATACAATTACAAAAGTTGGTAGCGATGGTGTTATTACCGTTGAAGAAGGTAAGTCTATAGAATTTGAAACTGAAGTAGTAGAAGGAATGCAAGTTGAAAATGGATGGATGTCACCGCATTTTGCTACTGATAAAGATCGATTAGAATGTGTAATAGAAGATCCACATATATTAATTACTGATTTAAAGCTTGATAATGTTCAAGCGATGGTTCCTTTATTGGAAAAATTAGTTAAAGTAACAAAAAATCTTGTTATTTTCTGTGATGAAATGCAAGATGAAATACTATCAACATTAGTACTTAATAAAATGAAGGGTAATTTAAAGCCACTTGTTGTTCGTGCTCCATCTTTTGGAGAAAGAAGAAAGAACATGTGTGAAGACATGGCTGCTCTCACTGGTGGAATGTTCGTAAACCCTGAAATTGGATATACTCTTGAAGGTATTGAAGTAGCTGCTCTTGGAAGAGCCTCTAAAGTTATTTCAAATTCACAAACTACAACAATTATTGGTGGCAAAGGAACAGATGATCAAGTGTATCAAAGAATTCAAGAATTAAGAAAGCAATTAGAATTGGATGATTCACCGTTTGAAGGTGACATTATTAAACAAAGACTTGCAAAATTATCAGGCGGTGTTGGAGTCATCAAAGTTGGTGGTGCAACTGAAGTTGAAGTTAAAGAAAAAAAATTTCGAGTTGATGATGCCTTAAATGCAACACGCGCTGCAATTGATGAAGGTATTGTCCCTGGTGGAGGAATAGCTTACATACGTGCAAGAGAAAAACTTTTACCTTTAGTGAAAAAATTAACAGGAACCGATCAAGGTACAGGTGTCAGAATGGTTTATGCTGCTTTGCAAGAGCCTTTGAATCAAATTGTTACTAATGCGGGTGAAGAAGGTGCAGTTGTTATTAATGAAGTTGTTAATAATAAAGGCGGTAACATTGGCTATAATGCTGCTAACGGTGAATATGGTGATATGTTTGATTTAGGAATTGTTGATCCTGTTAAAGTTACTAGAGTTGCATTAGAGAATGCAATTTCTGTTGTTTCGATGATGCTAACAACAGAATCAATAATTACAGATATTCCTGAAAAAGGAAAATGGGATCCTGCTCTTGAGAGTGCTTCAGAGACTTATGGTAATCCTGGTGTCGACTTTGCAACTGGTCTTCCAATACCAGAATAATTATTTTTCTTTATAGTTGCCTAGATATATGTAATTATTTTTTATTGAAATCAATTCATCTTTTTCTAATTCAGATATTACTTCTCTGTAAACTGCTTTATTAATTTTAAAATCTTTGACTTCTTGTCTTAATTTTGTTTTTTCAATTTTATTAGTCTTTGTTTCTCTTAGTATAAGTAATATTTTTCCTCTAAAAAATCTATTTGAACCTAGGTAATTTTTCCTTTTTGATTGTTTATTTATCAGTAGATTTTCTGTATAGCTTATACATTTTTGATTAAAAATACATTTTTCACATTTAGGTTTTGCCTTGCATATTAATGATCCAAAGTCCATGATTGCTGGATTCCAAAAATGGAATGAGTCTTTTTTATTCAATTTTTTCAATATATTATTTAGTTCTTCTTTTTTTATTTCTTCCTTTCCAAAAAAATATCTACTTAATATTCTCATAAAATTTATATCAATGGCAGCTATATCTTTTTGGTATCCAAAAGCTAAAATTACTGATGCAGTATAGTCTCCAATACCAGGGAGTTCTTTTAATTGTTCAAAATTATTTGGGATCAAACCATTATATTCTGTCATGATAATCTGAGCTGACCTTTTCATATTAATAACTCTTCTTGGGTAACCAGCGTTACCCCATATCTTTAATAATTCTGCATTACTTGCATTGGCAACGTTTGAAATTGTTGGAAATGTTTTAATTAAGCTTTTCCAAATTGTTATAACTCTAGCTATCTGTGTTTGCTGAGCACAATACCCAGCTACAAAGGCATAATATGGGTCATTTCGATTTTGCCACGGGAATGCAATTTTGTTATTTTGATGCCATAAGAATAGTCCATCATAAAATTTTTTATAGTTATTCATAATTTAATTATTTAATATATCAAAAATATGAATAATTTTATCAGTTGTTTTATGTTATAAATAATAAAAAAATTATTAATTACATAGGCTTGATTTTGAAAAAGAAAAGCAATTTATATTCTGATAAATATATTGTTAAACACCTTACAACTTCTGTAATTCAACATACAGTAAAAAATTTTCAATTTATAAAAGGTTTTCCTGCTTCAAACACTTGGATTGTATATTCTAATAATGATGCTATTTTGGTTGATTCTGGATTTGGAGATCGTACATCTTTTTTATCTCTAAAAAATTATATTAATAATTATTTACCAAATATAAAAATCCATTATGTTTTATTAACTCATCATCACTCAGACCATTCCTCTGGAGCAAGGCAATTGTCAGAAATTTTTAATTCAAAAGTCCTTATTCATAAGCAAGAAAAAAAGATGTTAAAAACAAGAACTGAAAGCGATGATATTCCAGTAAGATATAGGAAAAAAAGACAAAAATGGGAAGATGAAAAAGTTCAGACTCCAATCAGTAAATATATTGAACATGGCTATCAAATCAATATTGGTAATTTGAATATAGAAGCATTGCATACTCCAGGTCATACTTTAGGCTCTATTTGTTATTTATTTCGCAATGAAAGAATACTTTTTTCTGGTGATACTATTTTAGGATATGATACAGTCAGTATTTCAGCACCTCCAAATGGGGATATGAATTTATATTTGAAAAGTCTAAAAAAACTCAATAGATATAAATTAAAATACATTGCACCAGGTCATGGTAATGTTATTACAAATCCAAAGCAGAAGATTAATAAGTTAATACTGCATAGATTAAAGCGTGAAAAACAAATTATTGATCTGATTGATCAGGGACATAAACTAGATTCTGATTTATTGGATGCAATTTATCCAAATTTACAAAAAGGATTAAAAAATTCTGCACTAAATCAAATACGTTCTCATTTACATAGATTAAAAGTGTTGAATAAAATTCAATTAAAGATTGATCAAGATAAATGGAAAGTAATATAGTTCATTTAAATAAATTTATGGAGCTCTATGAATAATAGTAAAGAATTAGTATCTGGTTTGTTTCCGAAAAATGTCTCTATCGATAGTGACAATGATTTAATTATTGGTGATTTAAAAATTACCAATATTGTTGAAGAATTTGGCTCCCCTCTTTACTTGTATGATTTTGACACTATCAACGAACATTATGATGAGTTTCACAAAGCTTTTTTAAAACATTATGGAGAGTTAGATATTCTTTATGCCTGCAAAGTGTTTTTAAATTTACCTTTAGCAAAAATGTTAAACTCCATGAATGTAAAATTTGATGTTGTTTCACATGGTGAAATGTCAATGTTACTTTCCGCAAGTATTAGTCTTAAAAATGCTTACTTTCATGGTAATAATAAAACTGTTGAAGAAATCGATTTAGCAATCTCAAATAATATTGGCGCTATAATTATTGATAATTTAGAAGAAATTGAAATTGTAGATAATATTGCTAGCAAATACCAACAACAAAAAGTTTTGTTAAGAGTTACGCCAAATATTGATCCTTACACTCATGAAAAAACGACTACTGGACTTAAAGATTCCAAGTTTGGCTTAAATATGGATGATGGTTCGGCTGAAAAAGCTATTGAATTAATTTCCAGCAAAAAAAATATTTTTTTTGCTGGAATACATGCTCATTTAGGAAGCCCTATTAATTTTATTGAACCTTATAAGGAAGCAATAAATAAAATGTTTATATTTATTAAAGATATTTGCATTGATAAATATCAATTAGAATTTAATGAATTTTCTCCTGGAGGAGGCTTTGGTGTTATTTCTGAGCCAGGAATGATTAATCCATCAGTTGATGATTTTGCCCTAGCTATTGCTGAAACAATAAAGTTTAACTGCAAGAACTATTCAATAGATCTACCAAAATTATTTATTGAACCAGGTCGTTCATTAATGGCACGAGCTGGATTATCTATTTATAAAGTTGGTTCACGAAAGACAATCAAGGATGTTAGAACTTATTTGTCTGTAGATGGGGGTATGTCTGATAATATAAGACCTACCCTATATGATGCAAAATATTTTGCTCTTCCTTTAGAAAGCCTAGATAGAGAATTTAATGACTTGGTAACCATTGCTGGTAAATATTGTGAATCTGGTGATTATTTAATTAAAGATATTTACTTACCAAAGTTAATGCGTGATGAGTATATTATTTTGCCTATGTCAGGTGCGTATCAATTGGCTATGGCATCAAATTATAATCTTGCTTACAAGCCAGCAGTAATTTCCTATGCTGATAATCAAATCAAATTAATTAGAAGACGAGAGTCAATAGAAGACATTATTGCTTTAGACACAATTTGAGTTCGATAATGATAAATGAATTAACAAAGCATGAACTAGGTCTATTAATTGAAACTGAATATGATGAAATAGCACAGCAATATCTTAGATATTTTAATATATCTTCATTAAGTGCTAGTTATTTATTTAATGGACCACCAGGTATAGGGAAAAGATATCTAGCTAAACTATTTGCAAAGTTATTAGTTTGTGAATCTTATCAAGCAAATTGTTCTTGTCAATCTTGTTTAAATATCAATAATGGAACACATTCAGACATCCTACATTTTGATACAGACAGCAATTGCGATTTAAACGATGCAAATCATAGAAATCATAATTCAGATGGTTCTCGTTCAATTAAGATATGCCAGATCAAAAGAATTAATAGAATTTCTATGCTTTCACCTACTACTGCAAAATATAAAATATTTATTGTGAGTAATATAAATCTAATGACTCCAGAAGCCGCTAATGCTCTACTTAAAACACTTGAAGATGCTCCGCAATCAACCATTTTTCTTTTAATTGCTAATGACATTAATAATGTTCTTGATACAGTTAAATCAAGATGCCATATTATTGAAATTCCTCCACTAAATTTTCAAAAAATCCAAAAGATTTTGTCTAAAAAGTTTCAAATTGATGATCATGTTGCATCAGATTTTGCAATTTTGAGCAGAGCAAGAATTGATAGTGCTAGTCAGCTGGCCAATAATCAAGAAAATGTTGATTCTATCAGTAAAATATTTTCAGAATTAAGTCAAATATTGAATGCAAAAACTATTGATAGAATCAATTTTGCTGAAAATTTAAATTCGATTTATCGTAGCGATCCCGCTCTTTTCCATTTGATATTAAATTGTTGGGAGGATTGGTTTAGATGGCATTTATATGCAATGAATAATATTAATATCGCCCCTAGTTTTTTTAATAAGAATAGTTCATTTTCATTTAATAATATTATTAGTAATTTAAAAAATATAGCATATGCTAAAAATCAATTAGCATTTAATGTCAATTCATTAGTGAGCTTGCAGATTTTACTTTTGAGGATGCAAGGTTCTGATTAGTTAATATTTATGAATCATTAATTTGGTTAATATGCTGTACAAGATGATTGCAATGCCATTTTACTAATTGCTTAACTGAAATTTTGCCAAGATAAACATGATTGCCAGATCTACCCCATGCTGCATCAGGAGTTTTGGACAATGTTGCTACTAATTCTTCAATATTTTCTTTAAATTGATTAAAGATGCTAATTGTTGGCTTTTCTTTTTGCTTTAGATTTTCATAAATACTATTTTCATTCCATTTAATTTGCTTGGGATCTGTATCTACTAACATTCTTGTTATTAATAGGTTGATATTAGATGAGTAATTTAACATGTGACATAATATTCTATGGGTCGACCATTCTTCCTCATTGCTACTGGTATCCTTTTTACTTTTTTTTTCTGTTATTTTTTGTTCTATTGCTTTTTTTGTTAGATTACTCAAATTTGCCACATCTGAAACTATTTCAGCGTATCGAATTGGTGCTCCTGTCACAAAGTCTATTCTTGACATTTATTAGTTACCCTTCTCATATTTTAATTTTTCTAAAATACCTTCAAATTCATCAATACTGTGAAAATTAATTTTTACAGTACCTGAATTTTTTTTATTTAAATTAATTTTAACGGAAGTACCAAATATTTTAATTAATTCTTCTTCAATAATTTTTACATCAGGATCTTGTTTTATAGTTACATCTTTTTGAGTGGCTTTTACACTCATATTTTTTATATTGTTTTCTAAATCTCTAACACTTAAATTTTTATCTATTACAAGTTTTGCAAAAAAGATTTGTTTACTAGAATCAATTGTTAGTAATAACTTTGCATGTCCTACACTCAATTTTTCTTCTTGTAACATTAACTGTATTTCGTTTGGTAGTTCTAATAATCTTATTGCATTAGCAATTGCTGACCTCGATTTACCTACTTTTTGAGCAATGTCTTCTTGAATTAAGTTATATTCATCAGCAAGTTGTTTATAAGCGGCTGCTTCTTCAAGAGCACTTAGGTTTTTTCTTTGAATATTTTCAATTATAGCCAGTTCTACATTTTCTTGATCATCAATCTTTTTTATAATTGCAGGGATTTTATCAAGCCCAGCAATTTTTGATGCTCTTAACCTTCTTTCACCAGCAATTAATAGATATTCATTCTGATTATTTGGGTTATTTCTGATAATTATTGGCTGCAATACGCCATGATTTTTTATTGATTCTGCTAACTCCTGGATATCATCCTCATTAAAATTTTTTCTGGGTTGAGCAGGGTTTGGGGAGACAGCTGTAATTTTTATCTTGCTGATTTGATCATTTAATTCATCAGATTGATTAGATGAAATTAATGCACCTAAGCCTTTACCTAATTTATTCTTTTTTTCCATTTAACTATTTTCTATATTTTCAATTTTTTCTAATATTTTACTAGTTATTATACAATATGCTTGAGCACCTGGAGAATTTTTGTCATAGATTTGTATAGGCATACCATGACTAGGAGCTTCTGCTATTCTAATTGATCTAGGAATGTTTCCAAGCAATAAGGCATCAAAGTATTTTTTGATTTCAGATTCGATTTCAAAACTTAACTTATTTCTTTTATCAAACATTGTTAAAATAATTCCTAATATTGTAATTTTATCATTGATTTTATCTTTAATCATTTCAATTGTTTGCATAAGATTATTCAATCCCTCTAATGCAAAATACTCTACTTGCAGAGGAATTAATACCCATTTACAAGCAGTTAAACAATTAATTGTGAGAATTCCTAGGGCTGGAGGAGTATCAATTATAATGTAATCGTAGTCTTTTTCAACTTCGTTGATAGCCTTTTTAAGTAACATCTCTCTATTTGTTATGTCAACTAGTTCTATCTCTGCTGCTGACAAATTTTGATTACTAGGGGCTAAATATAGTTTGTCTATTGATGTTGAGCATATGCTATTATTGATACTTTCTTGATTAACTAGCACTTCATATATAGTTTGATTTGGCAATTTATTTATTTCAAAAGAAGATGTTGAATTTGATTGCGGATCACAATCTATAAGTAAAGTTTTATAATTTTTTAGTGCTAGCTCAGTTGCTATTGTCACTGCTGTTGTTGTTTTTCCAACCCCACCTTTTTGGTTGCTTACAGATATGATCTTTGAGAACATTATATTTGCTTATCGAAAATTATTTTTTACTCTTCATTACTATAGTATATTTCAACTTTTCTTTCATTGCCTCTCCCGCTACTTTTTGAACTAACACCTTCTTCTTGTTCTATCACAAGGTGTATGATTCTTCTTTCAGCTGGAGGCATTGGCTCTAAAATTACTGTTTCTTTAGTAATTCTAATTTCATCAGCTATATCTAATGCCATTTCTGACAATGCTTCATTTTTTCTTACTTTATATGAGTCAATATCAATTCCAAAATATTTTCGTTCTTCTACTTGTTGGCCTACAATTGCATTTACAATTGTTTGCAACGATCTTATGGTATGCCCAGATTTTCCAATTAATATGCCAAGTTCTTTTTTGTTATCTCTTGAAATTGGCTTGATATTAAATAATGAATCAATTCTTCCAAGGCCCTCTTCTTCATTTTGAGGCTCTCTTGAGGTAATTTTAGTTTCACTAAATCCTAAGTAATTTAATAAATCTCTTATTGTTTTTCCTGCTAAATCTGTCTCGTCTTTAAAATCATCAGCCACTTTTTGAGGTAGATCTTCTGGTTGTCCAGGGATATTAACAGGTAATTCAATATTCCTATAATTATTGTTCCTTCGATTATTATCATTATTTTTTGATGCATAAGGTCGTGTTTTTTTCTGCACAGCACCCTTTTTTGCAGTTACTCTCACCACTGCATCTTCTGAGCCGAGTCCTAAAAAGCCAGTTTTTCCAGTTGAAACGATTTCAACTTCTACGTCTTTTTTTGTTAGGCCTAGTTTTTTTAGTGCTCGATCCACTGCCTCTTCTACTGTTTTGCCGTTTACTTCTACTAGGTTCATTATCTTTTTTCCCTTCTTTTAATGAATTTAAATTGTTTTCTGTATTTTGTTTGGATGCCATTGATCCAATTATTGGTATAAGCTGCATTTTATTCTCAGGCATTCCTATGAACATAACATGAAGAATAATACCCATAATTGTACTTGCTCCCCAATAAAGCCCTAATCCTGATGGAACTGAAAATATGATGTACGCAAAGAATACTGGCATAAATATTTGTAACATTTTGTTCATTTGTTTTTGTTGATCATTCTGTGTAGTTTGATTGGATGCCGAAGATAGTTTTTGTTGCATATATGCAGATATAAATACAATTAAAGCTAGATACCATTCACCATTTGTATTTAAGTTTATAAATAAAAATTCATTCGATAATGGCATTCCATTTGTTATAAAATCAAAATTATATAATCTTTCTGCTAGTTCAGTTAATTTATTTACATCTTGTGAAGAAGTTAACCTAATTACTTGATATAAACCTATAAATATAGGTAGTTGAATTAATTGAGGCCCTAGACATCCTAAAGGATTAACGCCAGCTTCTTTGTATAGTTTCATTGTTTCTTCAGATCTTCTCTTAGGATCTGAATATTTTTTCTGAATTTCTTGTATTTTTGGCTGGATCAATTGTAAATTTTTCATTGAATTTAGCGTTTTTTTGGTTAAAGGAAAGGTTATGAGCCTTGTTATTAAAGTAAATGCAAGAATTGCAAGCCCATATGAGTCAAATAGCCAGTTACTTAATCCAACAAGTATATTTAGAAGAGGATCCTCTATTAAAAATCTCCATGTAGAACCTATAGGCATAAATTAATCCTTATTCGTTTTTTTAAAATGTTTCACGTGGAACATTTTAAAATTTACTAATTCAGCATGATTTAAATTTGGCAGTGGGTCGTAAGACATTTTATTGAAGAAAAAACATCGGAATATTCTTTTAACAGAGATAGATAAACCTAAAAAGAATCCGTATTTATCTAAAGCGTTTAATGAATAATTTGAACAAGTAGGGAAATGCCTACACTGAATATATGTATTTCTAGAAATGATCATTTGGTACATTTTTATTAGATATATTGTAAATTTTTTCAAAAAATTAATTCTTTCCTTCTATTTATTCATATTTTTATTTTTATGTAAACTATTTTTCTAATTTTACTAATATTTTTTTAAAATCTTCTTCTAATTCTGTAAAAGTTGCTATTTTTATCTGAGGAAAGACACTTACTACCATGTCAAATCCATTTATTTGTTCATTTTTTCGTATTATTGCTGTAATTCTCCTTTTTATCTTATTTCTCTCAACAGCATTTGCGTGTTGTTTTTTTATTGAAAATACTAATCTGTTCTGATTATAACTATTTTTTAGAGTAATTAACTTTACATAACTAGAATTTATATGTTTTCCAGCATTATAAATATTATTAATTTCGTGTTTGTAAAGTTTTATTTTATTATTCATTAATGTTTTTAGCATTAGACTGATTTTAGACAGTCAATGACGTTCTGTTCTTGTTTCTTCTTCTACTTAGAATTGCTCTTCCAGCCCTAGTAGACATTCTTGCACGAAAACCATGTTTCTTAAGTCTTTTTCTTACTTTTGGTTGCCAAGTTCTTTTGGGCATTTTATTACCTTACAAACTATCTAATACAAATAATTATTATTACACAGCTTAAACGTGCAGTCACTACAGTAAATAAGTAGATGAAACTATTTTTCGAAATGTTTTTTTTCTATAAATTCTGATTTGTCTTTTTTTCTGTATTCTTCGACATTTTTTAAGATTTTAATATATTCATTTGGTGACAAATTATCTATCCCTGGCCAACTTATTAATGTTATTAAGGTGCCATTAGGATCTTCAAGAAAAACTATTCGCTCATATCCTCTTTGTATTTCTTCACTTATTTGGATGCCTGCATTTGATAAATTATAAAATGCTTCATCTAAATCAGCATTTTTTACATATAATGCTAGATATTGCATTGATCCAACTCCAATATTTTTTTCTGCTAGCTTCATATTTGGATCATTAGGACCAATAAGCATTATTCCATTACCATTTTTGTTCATTAGTAATACTTGAGTTGACTCCAGATCATCTCGATTAGGTTCTTGATAAATTCTTTCAAATCCTAAGCCATTACAGTAAAAATTAACTGTCTCATCAATATTTTGGCAAATAATAGCTAAATAGCCTATTCCTATTACTTCCATCTTCTTTGCTCCTTAACTAGAATCTTTGTATATTATCCTTGATAATGTCTTATTATATTATTTATCTAGTAATCAATTTAATATTTAAAATAAGTTGTTACTCATTATAATCTAGGGAGGTGCTATGAGTTTTCTATTTTTTAAAAATAATAATGATAAATATCCATCACTTGCACGTGCATTACCAATGAATGAGCAGGTTATTATTAAAACATTACTTCTGGTTTTTTCGGGCATACTAATTTTGTGGATGACTGCTCAAATTAGAATTTCTTTATTTTTTACACCAGTACCAATCACTGGACAGACTTTTGGCGTTTTAATTTTAGCTGCAGCATATGGTAGCAGGCTTGGCATTATAACTATGTTAGCTTATTTATTTGTTGGCATTGCTGGTTTACCTGTTTTTGCTGGCTCTTCTTCAGGCTGGGCATATTTTTCTGGAGCTACTGCTGGCTATCTTGTTGGGTTTGCAGCAGCTGCATATGTTGTAGGATATCTCTCTGAAATGGGCTGGGATAGAAAGCCTGTTTCAGTTATTGCATCTATGTTGATTGGTAATGCAATAATTTATATTTTTGGTGTCATCTGGCTAGCTTATAGTCTCAATGTTGGATATGGAAAAGCAATTTCGTTGGGCTTAGAACCTTTTCTTTTAGGTGATACAATAAAAATTATTCTTGCTGCAGGCTTTTTGCCTGGTATGTGGTCGTTAAAATCATATTTTGAAAATTAGTTCTATTCAGGGTCATATATGGCAAATAAGTTTTCAAAAAAGGTTATTAATTTAATAAATAAAAATGCTAGTTCTGCATATAATTCATTGTTATTTGAAGAACTCATTTATGATTATTGGGAGCAAAATAACTTATTTGCTCCCTCTGGCAGTGGTGAACCATTTACTGTTATTATGCCGCCACCAAATTTAACTGGCGAGTTACATTTAGGACATGCACTTACTGTTGCTGTTGAAGATTCACTTATTAGATGGAATCGAATGCTAGGGAAACAGTCACTTTGGCTTCCTGGAGTCGATCATGCTGCTATTGCTGTAAACGCAATAGTTGAAAAACAATTAATTGCTGATGGAATAAGCAGAAAGGATTTAGGCAGAGAAAAATTTTTAGATCATGTTTGGAAATTTGTTAATAATTCTCGCAAACGCATTACTTCCCAACATCGTAGATTAGGTGCTTCAGTTGATTGGAAAAGAGAAAAATTTACCATGGATGATGGCCCTGCTTTAGCTGTCAGGCATACTTTTGTGAATTTATATAATGATGGATTAATTTATCGAGGTGAAAGAATTGTTAACTGGGATACAAGCTCTCAGACAGTTGTCTCTGATTTAGAAGTTGAATACATAGAAGAAGAAGGTAATTTTTGGTATGTCAAATATGTTCTTGAGGATGATTCAGATCAACATATTACTGTAGCAACAACTAGGCCGGAAACAATTCCTGCAGATACGGCAGTTGCAGTACATCCTGATGATGAAAGGTATAAAAATTTAGTTGGAAAAAATGTTATTGTTCCTTATGTTGAGAGAGTGATTAAAATTATTGCTGATAAATCAATTGATCCTAAATTAGGTACTGGTGCTTTAAAAGTAACTCCAGGACATGATCAACTTGATTTTGAAATAGGCGAAAGACATTCATTGCAGATGCTTTCAATGATTAATCTAGATGGTTCTTTAAATGAAATTGCTGGAGAATTTGAAGGCCTTGATAGGCTAGAAGCGCGCGTTCCATTTGTAAATAAATTGAAGTCATTAAATGCAATAGAAAAAATTGAATCCATTAATCATTCCGTGAGCATTAGTCAGAGAACTGGTTCTATAATTGAGCCATTGATGTCTAAGCAATGGTTTGTGAAAGTTGGTCCTTTAGCTGATCAGGCTATTCAAGTGGTTGAAAATAATGAAATTCAATTTTTACCTGCCAGATTTGAGAAAACTTATCTTCATTGGATGAAAAATATTCGTGATTGGACTATTAGTAGACAAATATGGTGGGGTCACCGAATTCCAGTATGGTATTGTAATGCATGCAATAAAGAAAATGTACAAATACAAGAGCCGAATAAATGTTTGTTTTGTGATTCTTCTAATTTATCACAGGATGAAGATACATTAGACACTTGGTTTTCATCTGGTTTATGGCCTCACTCAACTCTTGGGTGGCCTAATTCAGATTCAGATGACTTAAAGAAATTTTATCCTACTCAGGTTATGGAAACTGGCTATGATATCATTTTCTTTTGGGTTGCCAGAATGATTATGTTATCACTATATAATATGGATGGCGTAGTTCCTTTCAAATATGTTTATCTTCATGGACTGGTTAGAGCCGCTGATGGTTCTAAAATGTCTAAATCTAAAAATAATGTTGTTGATCCAATTAAGTTGATTGAAGAATATGGGACAGATGCATTGAGATTTTCTTTACTAGCAGGTTCTTCGCCTGGCAATGATCAAAGAATTACTGAAGATAAGATTATTGCCGGAAGGAACTTTGCTAATAAATTATGGAATGCAAATAAATTTGTTTTAAATATTGCTTTAGAAAAAGATATTTCTAAAATTGATGATTCTGAATTTGATCATTCTAAACTTAATCTTGAAGATCAATGGATATTAAATAATCTTAATGAACTCATTGATGACATAGATCGATTATTAGGAAAATTTGAGCTTTCTGAAGCTATATCTTTAATTAAAGATTTCTTTTGGGACGATTTTGCTGATTGGTATATTGAAATATGTAAAATAAGAAATCAAAATAATGATAATTTTTCTCCAGAAGTTTTAGTTTTTGTTTTTTCTAATGTTATCAAATTATTGCATCCTTTTATGCCATTTATCTCTGAAGTGATTTGGCATGATATTAACCAAAAGATTCAGGTACAAGATGCTAATCCATTAATTGTCTCTTCTTACCCTAAGCATAATAAAAAATTTTTATTCTCAAAAGCTCAAAAAGATTTCGAGGCAATACAGAATATAGTTGTCAATATTAGAAACATTCGCTCAGAAAATAAAGTTGAAGCTGGAAAATGGCATGAAACTACAATTATTTCTGAATCTTCAGTCGATTTAATCGAATCCATGTCTTTAATTATTGCTAAAATGGGTAGATGTTTACCATTAAATATTACTTCGAAACAAGAAGACTTAGATATTGACGATTTTATTACTGCTTCGTTGCCAATAGGGCTAATTTTAATTCCTTTAAAGGAATTAATTGATATAGATAATGAAATAAAAAAAATAAATAGTGAGATTGAAAATACCCAATTAGCCATTAAGAAAATTGATGATTTGTTAACTAATAAAGACTTTATTCAAAAAGCGCCTCAAAATGTAGTTGCTACTAACCAGAAAAAAATGGACGATTTACAAGATCGTCTAAAAAATCTACATAGTGCTCTAGAAAGAATTACAAATAAAAAATAAAAAAATTGATGATTATATTTACTAGATGATGTTATATAATATGCAATAGTTTGGAGCTTAATTTGAACTCTGTTGAAAATCTCCTCATTGATTATCTCCCTGTTCTCATTGCTGCTGTTGTAGCATTTTTTTTAGTTTTTAGTGCTTTAATAGGCTCCCGCCTTCTTGCTCCATTTTCTACAGAAAAACAAAAATCTGATACATATGAATGTGGAATGATTCCTATAAGAAGTAGCAATACTAATATTGGTATTCGATTTTATTTTTATGCTATTTTATTTGTCATTTTTGATGTAGAAGCTTTATTTATTTTTCCTTGGGCGGTTAGTTTTATTGAAATTGGTCCTGAGTCATTTATATATATGTCTATTTTTATTTTAATTTTGTTAGTTGGTCTTGCATATGCTTGGAAGAAAGGAGCACTTTCATGGAGATAGATAATAATGAAAATCAAAGTGTTGATAATGAAAATGATTTAAGTGTTCCAGTAATCCCAATAGAGCATCCAAATGAAGAAAAAGAACTTACATTAGCAGAATATAAACCAGGTAAAGCCCTCTATAAATCTGTTTTACCGGGTATTTTACAAGTACCTGCTGATCTCATTCTTGCAATGAGCAGAAAATCATCACTTTGGCCAATGACATTTGGACTTGCTTGTTGTGCGATTGAAATGATAGCAAGTTATATGGCGCATTATGACTTAGATCGTTTTGGTTCTGTTCCTTGGCCTTCTCCTAGGCAATCAGATGTAATGATTGTTGCTGGTACAGTAACTAAGAAAATGGCTCCTGCTGTAAGAAGATTGTATGAACAAATGCCTAACCCTAAATGGGTGATTTCAATGGGTGCTTGTGCTACTAATGGAGGCCCATATACAAGATATGATCGTGTTTTACAGGGAGTTGATAAAGTTGTACCTGTCGATGTATATGTTCCTGGTTGCCCTCCTCGTCCAGAGGCTTTATTAGATTCATTTCTTGTTTTACAAGAGCAAATTATGGAAGATCGAAAGGCTGCTGGTAAATAATGACTGAAGAAGACAATAATTTAATTGATAAGGAAACTTTAAAGAGTTTTGATACACTGCATTCTTTACTTATAGAAAATATCCAAGACGTTAATTTTTTGAGAGTTGAACAAGAAGGCCAATTGAGTCCAGTTGATTTAATTGTGAGAGTAGACAAAGAAAAGATAAATAATTTTTTAATGCAATTAAGAAATAATTCTAATCTAAGTTTTAATTATTTAAGATGCTTAACTGGTATTGATTATGCCACTGATGGTATTGAAATTGTTTATCAAGTTTACTCAATAGATAATCTATTTAATTTAACGGTTAAATCTAAGCTTAGTAACGATGATTTATGTATAGATTCCGTAACAAATGTCTGGAAGGGCGCAAATTGGTATGAACGTGAGACATCAGAAATGTTTGGTGTAATTTTTAATAATCACCCAGATCCAAGAAACCTTTTGCTACCTGAAGATATGACAGATGTATTTCCGTTGCGTAAATCGCATCCTTTGGCCGAAATAGAAGTTTTACAGGGTGAAGATATTGAGCCTTCAGGTGATATTTAAGGAATTATAATGGATAAAATTTCCAATCAAGAAATTAAAACACAAGAAATTTTGGTCAATATGGGACCGCAGCATCCTTCTACACACGGCGTCTTTAGAATGGTTTTGTCTGTAGATGGTGAAATGATCACCGATGTCACACCATATATAGGCTATTTACATAGAGGTGCAGAAAAACTTTGTGAAACTATGGATTATAGGCAGGGTATTGGTTTTATGGATCGCACTGAATATCTGGCTAATTTCAATGCAGAGCTTTCATATGTAATGGCTGTAGAAAAATTACTTAATATTGAAGTCCCAGAAAGAGCAAATTGGATCAGAATGATTCTTGTAGAATTAAACCGATTATCTAGCCATTTTATGTTTGTAGGAGCCTTTGGTGTCGACACTGGCGTATTTGGTACTCCATTTTTATATTCTTTTAGAGAAAGAGAACGATTAATTGATTTTTTTGAAGAAATTAGTGGCGATCGTATGATGTATGCTTTTTTTAGACCTGGAGGATTGGCATGGGATGTTCCAAATAATTTTGAACAAAGGATAGAAGAAGTTTTGCATTCCTCTGAACAAGGCATAAAAGATATGGATGGATTACTGACAAATAATGAAATATTTTTAGCACGTACTAAGCAAGTCGGTATTATTAATGCCGAAGATGCCATTGGCTGGGGTATGTCAGGCCCATCATTACGTGCCTCTGGTGTTAATTATGATATAAGAAAAGCTGAGCCATATTTATATTATGATCAAATTGATTTTGATGTTATTACAGCGAATAACGGTGATGTTTTTGATAGATATTATGTACGTTTACAGGAAATGAAACAATCTATTTCTATAGTTAGACAATGTTTGAAAAAATTAGTGCAAGGCAGCATTCTTGCTGATGGTGCATCTAGGAATCTACGTACTCCTCCTGGTGAAGTGTACATACGAACTGAAGCTCCAAGAGGTGAATATGGTATATATTTAATTTCTGATGGTGATAATAGACCTTATAGATTAAAAATTCGTAGTGCAGGATTTTCTAATTTACAAGCTCTAAGAGATATGGTTGTTGGTTCATATATTCCTGATGCTGTTGTTATACTTGGTTCAATAGATATTGTTTTAGGAGAAATAGATAGATGATGATATTAATAATCAATCCATTTATTGATAGCCTTATAAAAATTCTTTCAATAGTTGGTCTTATGACTGTTTCAGCAATGGGATTGATCTATTTAGAAAGAAAAATTGCTGCTCGATTTCATATGAGATTGGGTCCTACTAGAACTGGTCCAGCAGGGATTTTGCAATCTGTTGCTGATGCATTAAAATTAGTTGGTAAAGAAGATATACGACCAAAGAGTGCTGATGCATGGTCATTTGAATTAGCACCATATTTTGTATTTATTCCTGCATTTATGATGTTTGTAACAGTACCATTTACATTATTACTCAATGTAGAAATGCTTACTCTAGGGCTTTTATATATTATTGCTGTTTCATCTGTAAGTATTGTTGGATGGGTTATGGCTGGATGGGGATCAGATAATAGATATGCTTTAATTGGTGCTTTGAGAGCGACTGCACAAGGTATTTCATATGAACTTCCTTTAGTTTTAGCTGTTTTATGTATTGCGATGCTTGCTCAGTCATTAAATTTAAATGAGATTATTGCTCAGCAAAATATTATTCCAAATATTGTTTTTCAGCCTTTTGCTTTTTTCTTATTTTTTACAGCTGCATTAGCAGAAATGAATAGGTCGCCATTTGATATTCCTGTCGGTGAATCTGAAGTAGTAGGTGGTCCTTTTGTTGAATATTCTGGTATAAGATGGTCAATGTTTTTCCTTGCAGAATATACTGCATTATTAATTATGTCTATTTTGACAGTAGCACTCTTTTTAGGTGGCTGGTCTTGGCCTTTTGGTGAAGATTTAGGTACTTTTTGGCAAATATTTTTAACTATTACAAAAACTAGCTTAGTAATCTTTTTAATTTTTTGGGTTAGAGTTAGTGTTCCAAGATTACGAATTGATCAATTAATGAATTTCTGTTGGAAAGTATTGATTCCGTTGGCTTTATTGCAAATTTTTGCTAATGGATTTATTTTGGTATATGAATTACCTAAATTTTTACTTACTCTTTCAAGTGTGTCTTTAATGATTGCATTAGTATTTATTGTGAATAAAAATATTACTAATTTGGATAGTCATAGAGTTAATAAAGAAAATATGGAGGTTGCATGAAAGGTATTCTTATGTCGATGAAAGTCACTATGTCAGCTTTTTTCAGAAAGCCTGTTACTCGACCTTACCCTGACGTCCATAAAGCTTTACCAGAGTCAGATCGTGCTTTCCCTATTTTATTATGGGACGAAACACACACTGAGCCATATTGTACTGGCTGTCATGCATGTGAACGTGCATGTCCAGTTGAATGTATGACTGTTTTAATGAAAGATAATCCTAATCACATAAATAATGAAGGAACTTCCAAACGTAAGAAGATTATTGACAAATTTTGGATAGATTATGCGAGATGTATGAGATGCAATATATGTGTTGAAGCTTGTAACTTTGAAGCTATTGCAATGAATAATACTTGGTCTGGTCATGAAACATCAGTGTATGATAGGAAAGATTTAATTATGGACCTTCCTCAGTTATTAGCTCAACATCGTTCTGGCAATATAGATGAGTGGGTTGTTTGACAATTTGATGTTTAAAAAGAAAGTTATTTAATGAAGACATTATTTTCCAAGTTGCCAATGCCTTATCAATTTGATCGCCTTATTGTTACTGGTGGTATTATTACAGCTTCATTAACTATATTTGCTCTAATCATATTATTATTTTTAAAATTGCTAGGATTGATTTCCTACAAGGAAGTTTTTTTCTGGATGATTAGCATAGGAATGATCATTGGTGCATTAGGCAGTGTACTTTTAAATAATTTAGTACATGCTGTTTTTGCTCTTTTAGCACCTTTATTGGGAATTGTTGCTATTTATTTATTTCTTGGTTCGGAATTTTTAGCATTGTCTCAACTATTAATCTATGGTGGCGGTGTTGTTATTTTGTTACTTTTTGGCTTGATGATGACCAATGTTCAAGATCGCCCTATTGTTACTGACGGTTCTCAAAAACCTTTTAGTATTTTAATAGCAGCAATTCTTGGAATTATTTTAATTTCTAGTATTTTTGCTGCAAATTTAACTTATGATAATGTGTCTATTTTTTCTCTTAAAGACATGGCAAAAATTCTTTTTACTGAGTTTTTGATTCCATTTCTAATTGTTGGATTATTATTAGATATTGCATTAACTGGTGCTTTATTGAATGGTAAAAAGCATGATAACGCACATATTAAATAGGGGCTTATAAATGATTCCAATTGAAAATTATTTGATTTTATCTGCAATTCTTTTTGTTATTGGTTTTTATGGTGTTCTATCTAGAAGAAATGCTATTTTAATTCTTATTTCTGTAGAATTAATGCTTGCAGCTGTTGGAATTAATTTTGTTACATTTGCATCATTTTTTGATACTGGACAGCTATCTGGTCATATTTTTACATTATTTATTATTGCTATAGCAGCTGCCGAAGTAGGTCTTGCACTTGGCATTATTATTCGTTTATTTCGTGATCGTGACACTTCAAATATAGATGAAGCTAATGATTTAAAATGGTGATTATATAAATTATAGAAAGGTTTTTAATGCCTATTGATATGCAACACGCTTGGCTTTTAACTGCTATTCCTTTATTTGTATTTGTTGTTGTTTCTCTTTTTGGAAAACGAATTCCTAGACAGGGTGATTGGATAGTTGCTTTAGCTGGCTTTGCATGCTTTGCAATTAGTATTATGTTTATTATTGATTTTCAGAGTTATTTCCAGAATTCTGGCTTTGAACCTGGAAATAATAATAAATATAGTTTTGAATGGATAAATATACCAAATTATTTGCTTATTGAATATTCTACTTTTGTTGATGCAATAACTATTGTAATGTTATTTGTTGTTTCTTTAGTAGGATTAATGGTGATTTTATATTCTATAGGTTATATGCACGGAGAACCAAGATATAATTGGTACTTTTCTTTATTGGCATTCTTTTTAGCAGCAATGTTTACCTTAGTTACTACGGGTAACCTTTTACAACTGTATCTAGCTTGGGAAGGTGTAGGCCTAGGCTCGTATCTTTTGATTGGATTTTATTGGGAGAGACAATCAGCTGCTGAGGCTGCTAAAAAAGCATTTATTACAACAAGAATTGGGGATGTAGGATTATTAATTGGGATCTTAATGCTATGGAGAGTTTCTGGTACTTTTGATATTCAAGAGATAATTTATTTGGCAAAAGATGCAGCATTTAGCACGACTTATTTGACCGTTGCTATGATATTTCTTTTCTTAGGTGCAGTTGGAAAATCTGCACAGTTTCCATTACATGTATGGTTGCCAGATGCGATGGAAGGTCCTACTCCTGTATCAGCACTTATTCATGCCGCAACAATGGTTGTTGCAGGTGTTTATTTAGTTGCAAGAATGCTACCTATATATGAAATGCTACCAATTGCACAGAATTTAATTTTAATTATCGGATTAATTACTGCTTTATTAGCAGCAACGATGGGCTTGGTTGCTCAGGATATTAAAAAAGTCTTAGCTTATTCAACTGTTTCACAATTAGGGTATATGTTTGTTGCTTTAGGTGTTGGCAGTTTGACAGCAGCAATGTTTCATTTATTTACCCATGCATTTTTTAAGGCATTATTATTTCTTGGTTCAGGTTCAGTAATTCATGCTACTCATCAACAAGAAGTTAGTAAGTTAGGCGGATTAAAAAATAAAATGCCGATTACTTTTTTAACATTTGCAATAGGCGCTTTGTCACTTGCAGGTATCCCTCCATTAGCAGGATTCTGGTCAAAAGATGAAATTCTTTTGTATACATCTGAATTTGGAACAGTTTTTTATATTCTTTTATTGATAGCTGCATTATTAACTGCTATCTATTCAACTAGATTAGTTATACTTACTTTTTTTGGTGTACCGAAAGATCAAGAAGCATATGAACATGCACACGAATCACCAAGAATTATGTCTGTTCCCTTAATGATTCTTGCTTTTTTTGCTATCTCTTCAGGATTTTTTGTTTTTTCATTTGTAGGACGCTTATTTGGATTTGAAGGAGGCTTCCCAGAAATTGTTTATTTGAAATATCCTCATTCTTTTCATATTGAACTTTCTACAATGCTTGTTGCTATAAGTATAAGTTGTTTTGGTTTAATTTTAGGTTATTTTTATTGGATGCAAAATAATGGCAAGCGTGCGATTGCAGCTTTAGATTGGGCACCTGAAGTTAGAAACCTTTTACTGAATGGCTATTATATTGATAATTTATATCAAAATATCATTAATAAATTAATTTTAGGAGCTGCTTCCATCATTGCTTGGTTTGATGACAAAGTTGTTAATAGGTCTGGAATTGATGGTAGTGCTCAAATTTTGAATTATGTTGGTTATAGGTTAAAATTTTTACAAACAGGCAAGATTCCTAATTATGTCATGATGATGGCATTAGGAATTCTTTTGTTTTGTTTAGTGTTGTTAACAAATAATTAATTGAGTTGGAGTTACAATGAGTGAATTTGATGGAATCATATTAATTCTATTATTTTGCCTACCTCTTGTTTCTGCTGTAGGCTTAATGTTTGTACCTTCAAAAGATAAAGCAATAATCATTGGCCTTACAGCTGTTTCTAGTCTGTTAATGTTCATTATATCTTTTTATATATTTATAAGTTATGATTTTAGTTCTTCTGAGCAATATCAAGGCATATATGCAATTTCTTGGATAAGCGATATTGGATTTATTGCTAAAGATGGAATTCAATTGAAAGTGGGAATAGATGGTATAGCGGCATCTATGATTTTACTTACTGGTATCGTTATTTTGGCTGGTACAATAGTATCTTGGAAAATTACTCATAAAACAAAGGACTTCTTTATTCTTCTTTATATTCTTGTAGCAGGTGTTTTTGGAACATTTGCTATGCTTGATATGTTTTTTTGGTTTTTACTATATGAAACAGCGGTCTTGCCAATGTATCTATTGATTGGAGTCTGGGGATCTACTAGAAAAGAATATGGTGCTATGAAGTTAATGATGATGTTAGTTGCAGGCTCCATTTTAATCTTTGCAGGTATTTTTATGATATTTGCTGAAGCAGGGCTTGGCACTTTTGATATGCAGATTCTTGCAAGTGTAGAATATGATCGTAATTTTCAAATTATTGTTTTTCCATTAATAGCAATTGGTTGTGGAACACTTGGTGCTATGTTCCCTTTCCATGCATGGTCACCAGATGGTCATGCCTCTGCTCCTACAGCAGTTTCTATGCTTCATGCTGGTGTTTTGATGAAGCTAGGAGCTTTTGGAATTATAAGACTTGGTCTTCAAACATTGCCAGAAGGTGGAGAATATTGGGGCCCAGGATTGATGACATTAGGAATTATTGCAGCATTATATGGTGCAATTTCTGCACTTAAGCAAACAGACTTGAAATTAATGACTGGTTTTTCTTCTGTGTCTCATATGGGTTATGTCTTTTTAGGACTAGGAACCTTTTCTTTAATTGGTATTAGTGGTGCTGTATTGCAAATGTTTGCTCACGGAGTCATGACCGCATTATTCTTTTTACTTATTGGCGCAATGTATGATCAATCTCATAATAGAGAAATACCAAACTTTTCTGGGCTTGCATCCCGAATGCCAATTTGGTCTGTATTTTTTGTTATTGCTGGATTAGCCTCATTGGGATTACCTGGTTTATCTGGCTTTGTGGCGGAATTACATATTTTCATCGGTGCATTCCAAGCATATCCCGTTATTGGTGGCTTAGCTGTTTTAACTGCTGCAATAACCGCAACTTATTTGCTTAGAATGTTCTCTACAATGTTTTTTGGGGAGTTTAATGAAAAATGGAACGCTTTAAATGATATGAATTCTTTAGAAAAAGCTGGAGCAATTATTCTTGCTTCTTCTATATTGTTTATGGGCCTTTGGCCTTCACCATGGATGAATAGAATTGCTGATTCTATACAAATTGGTATTCCTGGAGTGTTAATGTAATGACAAATGATTATTTATTAATATCGCCCGAAATCATTTTGCTCGTAACTGGATTACTTGTTCTTTTTTTAGATGCTTTTTCAGAAGAGATAGGAGTTTCTAAAGGTAATTTGGCTGGTTTAACCATTTTTGGTTCAGCCTTATCTATTCTTGCAACGATTTTTCTTTTGAACGAGCAGGCTATTTTCTTCAATATTTATAGCATCGATAATTTAACTCATTTTTTTAGAATTCTTTTGACAGCAATATTATTAATATTAGTAATAGGAACAAAGAAATATAACGAAAATTATATTGCGCATATTGGTGAGTATTATTTCTTATTAATTTCAGCTACCTTAGGTGGAATTTTAATGGTTGCTGGCATTGAATTAATTACTATTTATGTTGGGCTAGAACTTCTATCCTTCTCTTTATATGTTGCTGTTTCTTCTTTGGTTAATGATAAAAAATCTGGTGAAGCAAGTTTGAAATATGTTTTGATTGGCGGGGTTGGTTCTGCAATTTTACTTTATGGCTTGAGCATGATCTATGGTTCTGCTCATTCAACATTTTATGTGACAATGGGCCTTAATTTTGCAAGTGATGCCTCTTATAATACAGAATTATTATTAATTGGTTTAATTTTCTTCTTTGCAGGTATTGGTTTTAAATTATCTGCAGTACCTTTTCATATGTGGGCACCTGATGTTTATGAAGGAGCGCCTCTTCCAATTACTGCTTTCTTATCTACTGCATCAAAAGCTATAGTAATTGGCTTTTTGTTTAGGTTATTAAGTGGTCCATTTTTATCCATTATGGAATATTGGAATATTTTAATAATTATTTTGTCTGTTCTTACAATGATTGTTGGTAATTTAATTGCTATACAGCAGTCAAATATAAAAAGGATGCTAGCGTATTCATCAGTTGGTCAGATAGGTTATATTCTAATGGCTTTGCCAAATATTTCTAGTGCTACAACTTCTGCTGCCCTTTTTCATTTAAGTGGTTATGTGGTTACTAATTTACTAATTTTTATTGTTATAACAATTTATTATTCGAATAATAAAGAAACTAGTATGATTTCTGATTTCAAAGGATTATCCGACAAGCAACCATTTTTAGCCCTAGCTTTAACTGCAGGTTTATTTTCATTAGCAGGTATGCCTTTACTTGCTGGTTTCTTCACAAAATTTATTTTATTTCAAGCCGTAGTTAGTAATGGTTATTTATGGCTCGTAGTCATTGCTGTAACTATGAGTACTATTTCACTGTTTTATTATTTGCAAATAGTAAAACAGATGTATTTATATTCAAGTGATGAATCAGATAATAATTTTAGTATTGCATTTAATGAATATTTTGTCTCAGGCGTTTTGTTTCTTTCAATGATTTTCTTGGGTATTTATGGGACACCATTGTATGAATATGCTGAAAGAGCCACAAAAATTTTGTTTTAAATATATCAATTATAGAATAGATAAGTAATTTTCTAATTCGTAGTTACTTACATGTTTTTTATATTTTTCCCATTCTTCTTCTTTATTTTTTATTAAAGCATTGAATGAGTCTTTACCTAATAACTTAATCATAAGTTTGGATTCTTTAAATAACTTAATTGACTCGCCTAGAGATTCAGGTAATTTTTTTGCATCTGCATCAGTAATGTTTTTAAGCTTATATTTTTTATTTATTCCTTCTAGCCCTGCGGCCAAAACTGCTGATAAAACCAGGTATGGATTACATGCAGGATCAGCAACTCTATATTCAATTCTGGCTGAGTCTTTTTGCTGAATATTAAATTGTGGCACTCTAATTAAATCAGAATAATTTGTAAGAGACCAATTGGCATGAGTAGGTGCTTCAAATCCAGGGACTAATCTTTTATATGAGTTTACCCATTGATTTGTTATCAACATAATTTCTGGCGTATGATGTAAGAGCCCAGCGATAAATTGCTTTGCAAGCAACGACAAATTTCTTTTATCTGTGTTACTAAAGAAAATATTTTTATTACCTTCAAAGATAGATAATTGTAAATGCATGCCAGAACCATTAAATTGGCTAATAGGCTTTGGCATAAATGTTGCATAAACATTATGTTTTTGTGCTACTTCTTTAATGACAGTTTTAAAAGTCATAATTGAGTCTGCCATATTTAATGCATCTGTATGGCGAAGATCCATTTCATGTTGACTGGGCGCTCCTTCATGATGGCTTACGGCTACTCCTATTCCTAATTCTTCTAACATTAGTACTGACTCTCTTCTGATATCAGAACTAGAATCAAGAGTTGTTAGATCAAAATAACCTCCTTGATCAATAGGCTGTGCATTGTCTGATGAATTGAAATAAAAAAATTCAATTTCTGGTGATACATAAAAAGTAAGACCTTTAGATTGTAGTTGTGAAAGCTGCTTAATAAGAATATTTCTGGGGTCACTTGTAAACTTTTTTCCATTTGTTGTGTGAATGCTACAGAACATTCTTGCGACAGATTGCTCTTTTGGTCTCCAAGGAAGAATCTTAAAAGTTTGCGGATCGGGAATTGCCAACATATCATATTCTTCTGATCTTGCAAATCCACTTATTGATGAACCATCAAATGAAATTCCATCAATTAATGCATGCTCTAATTCTTCAACTGTTATTGCTACTGATTTTAAATTACCCAGAATATCTGTGAACCATAGTCTAATAAATTTAACATCATGCTCTAGGCACGATTGCATTATATGCTTATTTGATTGTTCGTTATTTTTTTTCATAGTGATAAATTTAATACATTAAGCAAGGTTATGTTATAAACCTTGCTTAATTCTACTCAATCAATGATTTTTATGCATCAAAATATAATTCATATTCATAAGGCGTTGGTCGCATTGATAATTCAGTGATTTCCTCATTTTTCATATCAAGATAATCTTGAATATATTTACTAGTAAAAACACCGGAGCTCGTTAGAAAATCATTGTCATTTTCTAATGCTTGCAATGATTCAGCAAGAGAACCCGGAACTTTAGCTAATTTTGCTGCTTCTGACTCAGGTAATTCATAGATATTCTCGTCAACTGGATCTGGAGGCTCAATCTTATTTTGAACACCATCTAATCCAGCAAGCAGCATCGCAGAAAATGCTAAATAAGGATTACAAGTTGGGTCCGGTGCTCTAAATTCGATTCGTTTTGATGCAGGACTTGTATCATAGGTTGAAATTCGAATTACTGCAGAACGATTTCTAGCAGAATATACTAGATTTACAGGTGCTTCAAAACCCGGAACAAGTCTTTTATATGAATTTGTAGATGGTGCTGCAAATGCTAATACTGCTGGAGCATGTTTTAATAATCCGCCAATGTAATGACGAGCCATGTCTGAAAGTCCACCATAATTATCACCATTAAAAAATAATGGTTTGCCATCTTTCCACAATGATTGATGTGTATGCATTCCTGTTCCATTATCATTCCAAATTGGCTTTGGCATAAATGTTGCAACCATGCCATTATCTTTTGCAATGTTTCTAACGATATACTTATACCATTGAAACTCATCTGCTTTTTTTAGAAGAGAATTATATTTTGTCGCAATTTCTCCTTGTCCAGCTGTTGCTACTTCATGATGACTAACTTCAGTTGGTATACCAACTGCATGTAATGCTTCATGCATTTCCCATCTAACATCACGCAATGTATCAAAAGGGGCTACGGGTGCATAACCTTCTTTGCCTGGAATTTTATATCCTAAATTTGGTGCTTCATCTCTACCACTATTCCAATGTGCTTCAATTGAATCAATGTAGTAAAAGGCTGTCTGTTGCGATTGCTCGAAACGCACATCATCAAAAAGGAAAAATTCTAGTTCTGGACCAAAATTTGCTGTATCTGCTATACCTGTATCCTTCATATAAGCTTCTGCTTTTTTAGCAATTGTTCGTGGATCTCGTCCATACTCTTCGCCTGTGATTGGGTCTTTTACTGAACAAGTAATTACCAGCGTCCCAATTTCACTTATCGGTTCAATACGTGCTGAATCCATATCAGGAATTAATAGCATATCTGATTCATGTATTTCTTGAAATCCTCTTAAACTTGAACCATCAAATCCTTGGCCTTCATCAAATAAATTTTCAGTCAGCCTATCAACAGGAATAGTAAATTGTTGCCATCGACCTGGCATATCTGTTACACGTAGATCAACACGCCTAACATCATTTTCATCAACAATTTTTTTTAATTCGCTAAAATTCATTACAATACCCCCCTAATTTTGGATAAATGTGATTAATTAATGATTTAAATTTACTAAATATTTCTTTATGAATTGTTAAATTTATGTTACGTAATTAATTATTTTTTTTTGGATCTACAAATCTATAGCCAATATTTCGAACTGTTTGAATATATTGAAAATTACGCTCTATTTTTGAACGTATTCTTCTAATATGTACATCGACTGTCCTATATCCTCCTATATAATCATATCCCCATACTTTATCTAAGAGAGAATCTCTTGTAAAAGGTGTATCGATATTACTGGCTAGATAGGTCAGTAATTCAAATTCTTTAAAAGTTAAGTCAATAATCTTTTGTTCTACTGAAACTGTATATTTTTCAAGATCTATAATTAGATCAGCAACTGTTATTTTATTTTTGTCATCAAAAGTACTATTCTCAAAATTGGTTAATTTATTTGTTCTATATTGAAGCTCTTCTGGATTAATTGGGAAATAAATTATGTCTGTAATCATTTCATTATTTATATATTTTGTTAAATTATTCTTTTCCACAATTAATAATACGGGAATATCATTTCTAATCAAAAAATCCTTCAATTCTTCTAATCTATTTGCATATGATTCTTTAACAATTATTAAGTCTGTAGTATTTTTATTTTCATTTAGTTTGAATTTCTCGAAATCGCTCACCACGATAACATCAGAAAATGATTTTTCTAATATTTCTTGAATTTGTGTGACGTTTTCTTGCCCAAGGATTAGTATTTGACGCATTTTATAAGACGATAATTTAAATTGTAATAAGAACGATTAAATAAATTCTTAATATTAATGTTAGAATGTACCTACTTAGAAAAATTAAGAATTGTTTAGCTAAGGTAACATATGTCAGTTGTTGAAATAAGGGATTTATCAAAAATTTATAATAATAGTCAGATTGCTTTTGACTCTATTAATTTAAATGTTTTAAATGGTGAAATTGTTGGAATAGCTGGTCCTGAGCTTTCTGGAAAATCATCTTTACTTTCCGTCATAGCTCGTAAGAAAAAACAGACAAGTGGCTCTATAGATTTTGCTGATTACGTCAATATTTCATATTTTTCCTCTGATTTTTCTTTACCTGATCATTTAAAGGTTTTCGATTTTACAATTATGCTTATTGAAATAAATAATGTGGAACGAAATAGTAAATATAATGAAATAATTTCACTATTAAAAAAGTTTGACTTACATAACTATGCCTCTTCTAAAATAGGAGATTTATCATTTTTTCAAAAAAGAACGATTGCAATTTTGGGTTCATTAATTAATAAACCGAATTTATTAGTCTTAGATGAACCTTTTAAAGGGTTGAATGATGAAGAAATTGAAAAACTAACTATTTTTTTAAAAAATATACTGCATAGAGATATGGCTTGTATTATTTCTGATACTAAATTAGATAACTTAGAGCGCATCGCAAGTTCTATTGCATTGATGTTTGAAGGAGCAATTATTCATAAATCTGATATTTTATCTTATTCTAGAATTGCAGGTAGAAATATTATTCAACTATCTGTTGACGGTAATTTATCAAAGTTTGAAGAGAAATTAGTCTATTTGACACTTCAAAAAGAGTTAACTTTCGTTAGAAAAAATTCAATTTTTACTGTTACTTTTTTTCAATCTAGGCAGCTTGAAGATTGTTTTTTTCTGTTATCTGACATTATTAAAAGAATTGGCCTATCAGTTATATTTATGAAATCAATTTCTCCCCAAGTTGATATGCAATTGATTGATATTGTTCAAGGTAGGTTACAATTGGGTCAGCCACATTTTCAATCTTTATTGAAGAATATTGATGCGTTAGAAAATAGTTTAGATATAGAAGAATCTTAATAAGAAATACAATTGATAATTAATGCAAATGAAAATTTTTTTTACAATTTATAAATTTCAATCTTTAAATAATTTAAAATCATGGAATATTCGAGTAAATCTCTTATTTAACTTTTTTTGTATGTTGCTATTAGTTTTTGTTTCTGCTGTAGAACAAGAATTAGCGTCTGAAACATTTACTTTTTTTCTGTTATTTATTTATCTTCCCTCTCAATTGTTTTTCTATTCCTTTGGATTAGATGATTTATTTAGTAGAAATTTCATTGAAAGATATAAATGGCTGTTTTCATATAATGCTTCAAAGATTTATATTTATCTTGGATGCTTGCTAAGTTATTTAACCTCTTTATTAGTTGCACAAATTTTCTTATTAATTATTTTTATGATTATGCTTAATTTTTTCGCAATTCAAGATTTATTAATACTATCTGTGCTTAAAGTGATTTTCTTGGTTGCTGTCATGCAGTTGTTTCTTTTTTTAATTATTTGCTACTTGAACTCAATATTAAATACTAACAAGTTGATAAAATACTTAATATCATTATTAATTTTTATAACAGCTTTAATTTATTTATTTAATATTTTTGACTCTTTGTCTAATCTTTTCTTCAGTAATTTGAGTGAATATATTCGTGGTAATCAAAATGGTATTTCCAATATCCAAATCATTCAGAGCAGCACTGTTTTTGTTGGTGGTTCTTTAGTTTTGATATTTACTAATTATGCTTCAACACTAAAATTTTATTAAAAAAATTCTTTTGTAGTAAATTTAATATTACTAAAAATTAATGATGATCATCATCTTTCTGAAAATCCCATTCAATATTTAATTGTTTTAAGAAAATATAAATTAATGAAAAAAAAGTAAATAGTGCTATGACAGACAATATTGTATATACCACTATCGATATATATCCGTCATTTCTTTCAATAATACGATTTTGGTCTTCAGCAAAAACAAATTTGCTGTTTAATAACGTAATTATAAAGGCGACAAATGATACTTTGAAATATTTAAAAGCCTTATTCATCAATTTACCTTATTTTAATAATATCCTTCTGAAATTAAACTCCAGGATCTCTTAGAAATTTTCTTACTTCATCAGCCCAAATTTCTGGAGCTTGATGAGGAGTAAAATTACCTTGACTTGGTGGGTTAATTCCTCTAGATCGCTTAAGATTTGTAAGAAACTTTTCATGTGATCGCCCTAATTCACTAGTTGTACCATGTATAACTAGTGTTGGCGCGTCAATATCTTCAACGGTTTCCCACATATCATGATGAGTCATTGCAAATGGCCCTGCGCCTTCCCATCCCATTCCACCATAAATTTCAGCACCTTCATTAGAATTAACAATCAAATTACTAATAAATCTTTCAGTTGTCCGTTTTAAGTCTGCATCTTCTTTAAGGCCACCGACTTTTTCCCAAAGTTCAAGTAAATGTGTGCCATCTTGTTTTTCTTGATAGTAACTATGGATTCGTTCGTGAACAGCTCTTCTTGAGGGAGTACCCCAGTTGAAAACTTCTTCAAGAACTAATTTATCTACTTTTTCAGGGTAAGTTGCAGCAAATACAGCAGCAATTTCTGAACCAGTGTGCGTGCCAAACAATGACGTTTTTTCTATTCCCAATGCATCTAAGAATTGTGAAACAGAATTAGCAAAACTACTTAAGTTCTCATAAGGTGGATTTGGCCTATCAGATTGACCGTATCCCATAGTTGTCATTGCAATAACTCTGAACTCATCAGCAAGCAAAGGAGCAATGTCCTTATATGTCATGCATGAAGCTGGTGTAGCATGCAACATTAAAAAAGGCTCACCTGAGCCGATTTCAAAATATTCTACATTGCCATCAGGAATTTGAACAAACCCTCGTTTTAATTTAGTATCAGTTACCATTATTTACCCCCCCAAATTTTGATTAATAGTAAAAATAGTATTTTTTACGTGTAATTTATTATAACTTTCTTATCTAGGCAAGCCAAGCCCTTGCGTAGCAATAGTATTGCGTTGTATTTCAGATGTGCCTTTTGCAATTGTACTTGCAATTGCTGAAAGATATTGCTCAGACACCTCAAACATATTTTGGTTATTTTTTAATTGTCCATGCGTTCCAAGCAATTGCATGCTAGTTTGTGCAATTTTCTGTGTTAATTCTGCACCATACAGTTTTGATATCGATGCTTCGTAAGTTGGATTGATCCCTTGATCTTGGAGCAAAGGTATTTTAATTGCTAAATTAAAACCGGTATTCATTTCTATCCAATGATTAGCAATGTCTTCTCTGTATGTTTTTTTATTTTCAGTTATTTCTGGCATTAACTTTGTGATATCTATTAACTTCTCTATATTTCTTTTTGCTGCAGAAAATGTTGCAATACCAGAACGCTCAAAATCTAATGAAGAAGCCATTTGATACCACCCTCGGTTTTCTTGACCGACGATATTTTTTGTTGAGATTTGAACGTTATCAAAAAACACCTCATTAAGTGAATCTTTTCCATTAATATCTTTTATTGGATTTATGGAAATTCCTGGTGAGTCCATTGGCACAATTAATGTTGAGAGGCCTTTATGTTTTGGTGCATCTGGATTTGTTCGTACAGCTACTAGTCCAAAATCAGACTCCTCAGCATTGGAAGCCCAGATTTTTTGTCCATTAATAACATAGTTGTCTCCGTTCTTTACAGCATGTGTTTGCAACGATGCTAAATCTGAACCTGCAGTTGGTTCTGAATAAAGTAAACACCATTGATCTACCGCTTCAGCAATTCTAGGCAAATAGAGTTCTTTTTGTTCTTGATTGCCATACATCATAAGTGCTGGACCAATCCAGTTAACACCGGTCATATTATTAATTGGAGCATTCATATACGACAGGATGTGATTAAAAATAGCTTGCTTGAGATTGGTTGCTCCAATACCTCCATATTTTTCCGGCCAAGCTTGAGTTAGGAGTCTATCTTTCGATAAATCATTAGTGACATCTTTAGCAATTTTTTTCCATTCTTTGTCTGTGTTTGAAATAATAAAACTTCTATCACCCCAATCTTTGGGCAAAAGTTTAGATAATCGATTAGTTAATGAAGCTTGAAAATCATCTTCATATTCTTTGAGTGAAAAATCCAAAATAACATTTCCAAATAAATTAATTCTTAAGAATGAACTAATATTTTAAATTAACTGACATACTTGTCAAAGCATGTAAAAAAAATTTTCTTTATTTATTCTATCAATTTAAGTATTGGTTAGAATAGAATTATAGTAAATATTGTTTATAACAAAATAATTTAAACAAGTTTATAAGGTGCAATGTGAATCAAGATATTGTAGTTTTTTCAGGTAATGCAAATCAAGATTTTGCTGCAGAAATTTGCAAACATCTAAAAATTGAACTCAGTAACAGCGAAGTCTTTGAATTTTCTAATGAGAATGTTTTTGTAAGATTGCTTGATAATATTCGAGAGAGAGATGTTTTTATTGTTCAGCCAATTGTTAGCCCAGTGAACACAAGACTAATGGAATTAATGTTAATGATTGATGCAGCAAAGCGAGCTTCTGCAGGGAGAATTACTGCGGTAATTCCATATTACGCTTATGGTCGTTCAGATAAAAAGGATCAGCCACGCGTACCAATTTCTGCAAGGTTAATTGCTAATTTTTTAGAAGTAGCTGGTGCAAATAGAGTTCTAACGATTGATTTACATGCTGGTCAGATACAAGGATTTTTTAATATTCCATTAGATGAATTAACTGCTTATCCATTAATAGGAGATTATTTCAAATCAAAGGATTTTGAATCTCCTGTCATTGTAGCTACCGATGCAGGTGGAGCCAAAAGTGCTGCTCGATTAGCTAACGATCTTAATTGCGACCTAGCAATTATTGATAAGAGACGTGTTGATAATTCTGAAGAACCAAATGGGTCCACTATTATTGGTAATGTAGCTGGAAAAGATTGCATTATTATGGATGATGAAATATTAACAGGAGGCACTGTTGCTTTAGCAGTTGAATTAATTAAAAAAGAAAAACCAAATTCTATAAGAATTGCATGTGTCCATCCTATGTTTAATGAAAAGGGTATTCAAGTAATTGATAGTTTAGCAATTGATGAATTAGTTTTTTCAGATACTGTACCAATAGATCTATCAAAATTCTCCCAGAATAAACCGACTATTATTTCTACAACTCAATTATTTGGAGAAGCAATTAATCGTATTCACACTGGGGAATCTGTTGGTGCATTATTTAGGCATTAAAAACATGATTGATGTAATTGTTTTATATTTAATGACAAAAGAGAATTTAAGATGAGCATACTAAGTAAATTTTTTGGTAATGCGAATACTAAAGCCATAAAAAAATTTCAGTCACAAGTTACTCTAATTAATGAAAAAGAAGATCGATTCAAAGCTCTTTCTGATGATGAATTAAAAATTTTTTCAACTCAACTTAAACAGTCTGATCAAAAATTGGACGAAATACTCGTAGACAGTCTCGCATGTATTAGAGAAGCCATTCGTCGTGTCACGAATGAATGGGCATATGATGTACAACTTATAGGTGCTTTAGCGTTACATGAAGGCTCTATAGCAGAAATGAAGACAGGTGAAGGAAAGACATTAGTTGCAACAATGTGTCTTTATTTAAATGCTATTTTAGGAAACTGCTGCCATTTAGTAACTGTGAATGATTATTTAGCAAGACGTGATGCCCAATGGTATGGTCGTGCTTTACAAAATTTAGGTCTTAGTGTTTCTGTTTTACAAAATAATCAGACATACTTACTCTCTGAATCTAAAGTTTCTAATGCTGTGGGTCATGAATACTTACAGGAAAGTGAAAGAATAGATGCTTATACAAGCAATATTATTTATGGTACAAATAGTGAATTTGGCTTTGATTATCTTAGAGATAATATGAGAGTTACAAATGAATCAAAAGTGCAGAATGCATTAGATTTTGTAATTGTTGATGAAGTTGACAGTGTGTTAATTGATGAAGCTAGAACACCATTAATTATTTCAGGCCAGGCATCTGAAGATTTATCTTTATATAGTCAATTTACAAAAATTGTTAGAAATTTACAAATTAATATTCATTATGATATTGATGAAGCCAGTCGCACCGTTTTTTTAACAGAAAGCGGCATCGAATATATTGAAAATCGTTTAAATCTTTCTAACTTATATTCCAGTGAATCACATTCATTATTGAAATATATTGAAGCTTGTTTAAGAGCAAAATCGCTTTATCACAGAGATAAAGATTATGTTGTTAAAGATGGGCAAATAATTATTGTTGATGCATTTACTGGTCGATTACAGGAAGGTAGGAGATGGTCAGATGGCTTGCATCAAGCAATTGAAGCTAAAGAAGGCTTAGCTGTACAACAAGAATCAATGACATTCGCAACTATTACAATTCAAAACTATTTTCGAATGTATACTAAATTAGCTGGTATGACAGGAACTGCCGTAACTGAAGCAGAAGAATTTGCAAAGATTTATAATCTCGATGTATATGTTATCCCAACAAATGTGCCAATGCAAAGAGGCGACCTTCCTGACTTAGTTTATAGTAATGAGAACGCTAAGTTTAATGCTGTTGCTGAAAAAATAAGTCTATGTGCGGATGATGAAATTCCAGTTTTAGTAGGCACTTCTTCTATAGAATCATCAGAAAAATTATCAAAGTTACTTACTTCACGTCGGATTAAGCATGAAATTCTAAATGCGAAAAATCATGAAAGTGAAGCAGGAATTATAGCAAATGCTGGGATGAAAGGTGCCGTCACAATTGCAACAAATATGGCAGGTAGAGGTACTGATATTAAGCTTGGACCTGGTGTTGTTGCATTAGGTGGCTTGCATGTGCTTGGCACAGAAAGACATGAAAGTAGAAGAATTGATAATCAATTAAGAGGTCGTTCAGGAAGGCAAGGAGATCCTGGATATACTCGACTTTATGTATCCTTTGATGATGAATTAATGCGTAGGTTTGCTCCAGATTGGCTGTCTACAACTATGGAAAAAATTGGAATGTCTGAGAATACTCCAATAGAGTCTAAAATGGTTACGCGTTCAATTGAAACTGCACAATCTAGGGTTGAATCTAATAACTTTGAAGCTAGAAAATATATTCTTGAATATGATGATGTTATGAATATACATCGTCAGAAAATTTATTCTGAAAGAGATTCGATATTATCTGGATTGGAAATGGAAGATAAATTTTTTCTACTTTCAAAAAACGAATTTGATTTTTTACTTTCTGGTTATCAAGTAGGTAATTCTGAGGTAAATAATGAGACACAAAGAAATTTATTATTAATTTTTGGCGAGCAATATAGTGATGAGATAGAAGAAATATTACGTGGCAATGAACAACAAGTAGTAATAGGTATCAATGAATTGTTTAAACAAAAATATGAGAGTATTTTTACAAATTATGCTAAGCAGGATATTGAACAATTTATTCAATATCTTATGCTTGCACAAATCGATCAACTTTGGGTTCAGCATTTAACTGCCATGGATGAAATGAGAAGAGGCATTGGCTTACGTGCTTATGGGCAATTAGATCCGTTAGTTGCTTTTAAAAAAGAGGCACTATCTATGTGGGAAGATTTAGGTAATAGTATTCGAACAACTATTTTGCGTGCTTTTCATATTCAATCATTAAACTTCAATCATTCTAAAACAGAATCAACCGTTTCAAAAGTTCTTAATATTGATACTAGTAAAGAAGATAATATTGCAACTCAATTAAATATATCTGATAAAATTGGCAGAAATTCACCTTGCCCTTGTGGCTCAGGTTTGAAATATAAGAAATGCCATGGATTAAAATAAATTCTTATGAATCATGAAGATAGCTCAAATAAATTATCTCTACAAAAAAAAATTAATGAATTAAATAACAATTTTGACTCTGATGAATCGTTAATTCATACTTTTCTAAAAATTATTGGTCACTGGCCATTAAAGTCAGAAATCATTGATGGTATAGAGTATCAATACTGGATTAATGATGAGGCTTTCAATTGGTATTTGCTCGCTAGTAGGATAATTTTTTCAGTCAAAGATGAGCAGAACATAAAAAAATTAGATCATTTTCTATCTACAGTACATTTTTTACCAGGCAGCGATCAAAGAATAATGATTAATTTGTTTCCACCAGATAAGTATAGAGCTCATTTGAATTTTATTTATGGAGTTATTCTTGAAGAAGTCATTATTTGTTTTAATGAAATGGAAAAAAATAAGGATGTACTGAATCAGTTTAATGTAACAGATTCTATAAATTTAGTTTATTTGAATTTATACGGTATGGATTATACTGAATTTATTAGGCTATATGAGTTTGAAACTAAAACTAAACTAGATCAATTTGACACCTTGCATAGTTACTATAATTTTTTGTATTGGAGTTGGAAATACCGACTTAAGAAGAGTACCCCAGAAAAAATTGCTTATGATAGTCAATCTGGGATTAACTTTTTGATGAATCTTAATAAGTAATAGTATAAAATATTACTTGTATGTATATATAAAATCTTATAACATATACTTAGATTTTATATACAGCAAGGTTAATATTCTATATGAATAATGATTATTATAACGTTCTTGGTTTAAATCGTGATGCTTCTGATAAAGAAATTAGAAGTGCATATCGTCGTCTAGCTAGAAAGCATCATCCAGATGTAAATCCAGGTGATCCAAAAGCTGAAGAAAAGTTTAAAGAAATCAATCAAGCCTACCAAGTTTTATCTGATAGCCAAAATAAAGAAAAATATGATCAGTTTGGTTCTAGTTGGAATATGAATAGTGATTTTAATTTTACTAATTTTTCTGATGCGTTTAATACCTCACAATTTAATGATTCTAGTTTCAGTTTTTTTAGCGATGGAATTGATCTTTCATCATTACTTAAAAATATGTCTGGTGTAAATTTCCAGAACTCTTTTAGAAGGCAGCACAAACAACCTAAAAAAAAGCGTCGCCATGCTCCGGCAAGTCATCAACAGCTTATTAATATTAATCTTGAAGATGCATATCTTGGAAATAAAAAAGAATTTTTATTTAATTTCGATAAAACTCCTTGTGCGGTATGTAAAGGAATTAAAAAATTAGCAGGTGCATTATGTCATAAATGTCGAGGTTCTGGATTTGATAAATCTGGAAAAAAATTTGAAGTAAATATACCAAAAGGGATTTTAGATGGAGAGAAAATAAAATTAGAAAATGTGAATTCTGCTAATAATAGTAAGGAAAATTTATTTTTGACAGTAAGAATCAATCAGCACCCGATCTTTCAATTAAAAAATAATAATTTACATTATATTGCTAAAGTAGATGTAAGCGATTGTGTTTTAGGCACAGATATAAATGTACCAAAATTATCTGGGAAGCAAGTAAAGCTAACTTTACCGCCTAAAACAAAATCTGGTCAAATTTTTAGACTTGCAGGGCAAGGGATGATTAAAAAAAATATGGAATATGGAGATCTCTTTGTTCAAATTGATGTTCAGATACCAGAAAAAATGACTGATGAGCAAGTTAATCTTTTTAGCAAAATTAGAAATATAAATGATGATAGAGATAAGGATTAGAACATGGATGAAAATATACTTAATCCTGATTATGAAATTACGGTATCGATACATAAGCCAATTTTTCATATTTCAGCAGTAGCGAAAATGATCGGTATTCATCAACAAACATTGCGTTCTTATGAAAAACAAGGTGTAATCAGACCTGCTAGATCCGATGGCAATACAAGGTTATATTCTGTAAATGAAATTGAACGATTAAGGCAAATGTTGACTTTAGTTAATGATTTGGGCGTTAATCTCGTTGCAGCTGAAATCATTTTAAGAATGCGAGAACAAATCACAAGTTTGCAAAATGAATTAGATGATGCTAAGCAGAAAATTGATCAGATACTTAATGATCAAAATATTCAAGGAGTATAATTATGATGAGACAAGATAGATTTACTGAACAAGCACAAGAAGTATTACAAAATTCTCAACAAATGGTACGAGATCAACGTCATGCACAATGGGATGTTGAGCATGTTTTTCTAGCGCTATTACAACTTAAAGATGGCTTAGCGAAGGAGTTAATTGAACATTTAAATGTCAATATTGACGATGCAACAAGATTAATTGCTGATGATTTGGCTCGTTCTCCAAAATTACAGTATGAAGTTGTTCAAATCTATACAACTCCTAGAATAGTGAGAATGCTCGAATCAGCTAATGCAGAAGCAGAACGTTTACAAGATGATTTTGTTGGAATAGAGCATCTTTTAATTGCTATTTCTGAAGAGAACGATGGTGCAACATCGAGGTTTTTCAAAAGTAAAAAAATTAGTAAAGAATCTATATATACTGCTTTACGAGAAATTAGAGGTACTGCTCGAGTGAATTCACCTACCGCTGAATCTAATTATAAGTCACTTGCAAAGTATAGTATTGATTTGACAGACTTAGCTCGTAAAAACGAGTTAGATCCAGTCGTTGGAAGAGAAGTTGAAATTGATAGGTTAATACAAATACTTAATCGCCGAACAAAGAATAACCCAGTATTAATTGGAGAAGCTGGTGTAGGAAAAACTGCAGTAGTAGAAGGGCTTGCTCAGCGCATTATTGATAATAATGTTCCTGATAAACTTAAGAATAAAAGGTTGCTAGCTCTTGATTTACCTGGCATGCTTGCAGGTTCTAAATTTCGAGGCGAATTTGAAGAAAGATTGCAATCGGTCATTCGAGAAGTTAAAGAAGCAAGTGGTGAAATAATTTTGTTTTTGGATGAAATGCATAATTTAGTTGGAGCAGGTGGTGCTGATGGAGCTATTGATGCTGGTAATATGCTAAAACCTTCTTTAGCACGTGGAGAATTTAAAGTAGTAGGAGCTACAACTTTAAATGAATACAGGCAATCTGTTGAGAAAGATCCTGCTTTAGAAAGAAGATTTTCACCGGTCTATGTTGATGAACCTGATATTAATAACACAGTAAAAATTTTAGAAGGCATTAAGCATAAATATGAAGAACATCATGGAATTACAATTTCTAAAGAAGCAATTAATGATGCTGCACATCTTTCGGAAAGATACATTACTGAGAGACAACTTCCTGATAAAGCAATTGATCTTATTGATGAAGCATCTTCTAGGAAAGTCCTAGATGCGGATTCATTAAATCCAGATCTTAAAGAAATAAAAAACAAAATTGATCAAGCTACTAAACAAATTGATTCAGCAGCATTAAGACAAGACTATGAAGAAGCAGCTAAACACAAATCCAAGTTAGCAAAATTGAAAAAAGATTATGATCAATTCATTGCTAATTCAATGTCTGCAGATGAGAATATTTATACAATTAATTCACCAGATATTGCAACAGTTGTTGCACAGGTCACAGGTATTCCAGTAGATAGACTTTTAGAAAAAGAGGCTAACAAACTTATAAACATGGAATCATCACTACATTCCTCAGTAATTGGTCAGGACAATGCAATTAGATCATTAGCGGATGCAATTCGAAGAGCTAGGAGTGGTCTCAAGGATCCAAAAAGACCAATTGGTTCATTTATTTTTGTTGGACCTACCGGTGTTGGTAAAACACACTTAGCTAAAGGACTAGCTGAATATCTCTTTGATGATGAAGATGCATTGATTAGGTTAGATATGTCTGAATTTCAAGAAAAACATACAGTCTCCCGCTTATTTGGTGCCCCTCCCGGTTATGTGGGATATGATGAGGCTGGTGAATTAACAGAAGCAGTGAGGAGACGTCCTTATCAAGTCATTTTATTTGATGAGATAGAAAAAGCACATCCAGATATATTTAATACTCTATTGCAAGTGTTAGATAATGGACGATTGACTGATAGTCATGGTCGAATTATTGATTTTAGAAACACGATAATTATTTTAACCTCTAATTTAGGTACCGGTGCTAATAAGACAAATATTGGTTTTAAACGTACAAATGATCAATCTGAAATCGATTCAATGGTTTCAGGAGTTGAAAGCGCATTAAAAAATACGTTTCGTCCTGAATTTTTGAATAGAATTGATGAAATAGTTGTTTTTGAAC
This sequence comes from Dehalococcoidia bacterium, assembly GCA_045562675.1. Lineage (GTDB taxonomy): Bacteria > Chloroflexota > Dehalococcoidia > UBA2979 > UBA2979. The sequence continues at coordinate 48,228 of JBJKVL010000001.1, read as the reverse complement.
CATTAACTGAAAATGAAATTAAAGCTATAGCAGAGATAGAAATAGCTTTTGTTGCAAATCGACTTTCAGAACAAGGTATCAGGTTAGAAGTTAAATCAAAGGCAATAAATAAACTTGTTGAACAAGGATATGATCTTGAATATGGTGCTCGACCATTGAAAAGAACTATTGAAAGACACATTGAAAACCCATTGGCTACAGATATTTTAGCTGGTAAATTTCAAGAAGGACAAACAGTTATTGTTGATTGGGTAGCAAAAAATAAATCATATACATTTAAAGTGGAAGATATAAAAAATGAAACAAAGACGAAAATTAATAGTTAGTTCTTGAATGGTAAAAAATGAAAAAATTTGTTGATGATTTTGGTGGTTGGTCAATTCTCTTTTTTATAGTCGGTGCAGTTATTGTAGCGGCAGGCTTTATCGTAATTAGCGTAAGGCAATCTTCTACAAATTTAGATCTAGAAGGGTTTAAAGTTGAAAAAAGAGACACAATTATTCAACGGACTGAGGGTGATCCACGTTCTTCGATTAAAATGATAGAGTTTTCTGATTTTCAATGCCCATATTGCAAGTTATTTCATGAGGAATTAATTCCACAGATTAGAAAAGAATTCATTGATACAAATATTGCTTCATTGGAATATTATCCTATGACATTTCTAGGAGTTGATTCTGTTAATGCTACCAAAGCTGCTATATGCGCTCAGGACCAAGATCAATTTTGGGCATATCATGATCTTCTTTTTTATATTCAATCTCCAGATCGTAATAATGGTACTTATAGTAAAGATAATTTATTTGAATTAGCAGAATATATTGATAATGAAATTAGTTATTTTGATCAAAAGTTATTTAGTGATTGTTTTGAATCAGGTGAAGTAACTAATTATGTCAATCAATTACAAAAACAAGCTGCTGATTTTGGCATACAATCCACACCAACTTTAGTCATCAACAATATTGCTGTAGCTGGAGTACAAGATATTGATGTTTATAAACAGATTGTTGAAAAGATTTTGTCTGAGAATAAATAATATTAATCATTAGGGCTGAGTATAATAATGTTTCATAAGAAATCATTTTATGAGCAAATAGTTTATGTTAGATATTTTATTTTAGTTCTAGGTATACTAATTACTACCTACTTAATTTATGTAAATAATTTATCTGACTCTACATTATCTTGTGGAAATGTAGGCGATTGTAACAAAGTTCAAAACTCATCCTACGGATTTTTACTAGGAGTTCCCGTAACTTTTTTAGGACTGTTATATTTTTGTTTTTTAGCAGCTCTTTATTCAAATTATTTCATAAGAAAAAAATTTGCTACGTTTCGTTTTATGGAATTAATTGGCTTTTCAGCCTCTTTATCAGCTTTTATATTTTCTATGTATTTAACTTACATAGAATTGTTTGTGATAAATGAAATCTGTATTTGGTGTATTTCTATAGCAGTTTTATCGATGCTAATCTTTATAATTAACCTGTATTCATTAATTTTTGTAAAAAAATATGTCTAATATGTTACTTAGCAATTATAATAATCAACACAGGTGCAATAATGATTGAATTTCTTGAAGATCAAAAAATGGTTTCCGTTAGTTTTGATGATCTTGATGTGCTTAGCGATCAAGACAAGGAGACCTTTGTATTAAATTTAAACTTTTTTGAGGCACAAATGCCTTTCTATATTAAAGTTAATGATTATAGTTTTTCATTTTCTGGTCAGTCTTTTTTAATCAATGGGCGTAGTGCTGTGTTGCCTAGTTTGATTGAAGAAAATGAAAAGAATCATCAATTAACATTACTTGTTGAGAGAAGTAATCGTTTCTATATTTATTTGCATCAAACCGAATCAGTTTAGCAATTAATTTAATTGTAAATTTTTTTCATAATAAATTAGGAAGAGCCTTTTGTCTTTTGTAACTTTTTCATATATTCTTTGTTTATTTGCTATGCATACTTTTTTTGCAAGCTATTACATGTCAGTTATTTCTATCCCAGAGAGTTTGTTTGGTCAAACAGAATGGGTCATTGGTTTTATTGTGGGGATTATGGGCATTACTGGTATGTTTACTCGACCTGTTGTTGGCGTGTTGTTAGATGCTAATTTTTCTAAAAAGCTTTTTTTAATTATTGGAGCAATTGGTGTAGGTATTTCATTTTTGGGCTATTCTTCCACAAATAATTTATTTATTGTTGGAGCATTGAGGTTACTTCAAGGTACTGCGACTGCAATGTTTACAACTACATTAAGTGTTGTAGTGTCAGAATATGTACCAACTACAAAGCGTGGTATGGGCTTAGGAATTTTTCAATCATCGAGTGCATTATCCCAAGTATATGCCGCATTGTTTGCTGTTTGGCTAATTAATAATTTTTCTTTAGAAGCTGGTTTTACTGCTTCTGCACTTTTTGCCTTTCTCGCTGGATTTTTTGCTTTATTTTTGAAAATTGATTACAACAAAGCTTATTCAAAAGGATTTGATTTTCGAAATGCACAATGGATTTCAAAACACGGATTGTATCCATTTCTCATTTTTACTAGTCAAACATTAACTTTCGGTGCCATAATTGCTTTTCTCCCATCTATTACTCAGGCTAGGGACCTAGGAAATCCAGGTATCTTTTATACTGTGCTGGCTTTAACTATGTTAGTTGTCAGATCTCTTTCTGGATATCTGTCTGATTTAATTGGTCGCAAATTAGTGATCGTACCGGCGCTTATATGTAGTACATTTGCATTGATCTTAATTGCTTTTACACAAACACAAATTATATTAATACTTGCATCTATCTTTTATGGTATTGGTTTTGCATCTGTGCAAGTTGTAGGTTTTGCTACATTAATTGATACTACTCCAGTTCAATATCATGGTTCTGGTTTGGCAACCTATACAAATGCTTGGGATGTAGGAGGCCTTTTAGGAGGCCTTGCTATTGGAATCTTAATAGAATTTTTTAATTTTACAAGCGCTTTTATTTTCTGTGCATTTTTACCAATTTTTGCTTTATTTTTCTTGAAAAAAATAAAATTAGATTAATTTTTCCATAATGTATGCAGATTTTGATTTTATATTATTTCTATAATAGTTTGTCTTTGAATTTGTAATGACAAAATTATTTTTTTTATAAAAATTAATTGCTACATGGTTTTCTTCGTGTACTTCAAGGTAAATTTTTTTAAGTAAAGATTTCTTAGCTAATTCTAAGCATGCTTCTAATAATAAAGCTCCAACTTTTTTTCTTTGTTTTATTGGCAGTACTGCTATTTGTGCAATATGTGCTTCGGTAGGAAATAACCAAATGCCTGCAAAGCCTATTATTTTTTTTTGTTCTATAGCTATTAAATAACACGCAAATGCATTTTGTAATTCTGAATCAAAATTTATATTTGGAAAATTGTGCACAAATGCTTTTTTTTCAATAAATTGTGCGAATGGTATGTCTTCATGTTTCATTTCTCTAATCTTTATAAGATTATTTTTTTTATCGTCATGCATTCTGGATATCTTATTCATATATATATGATATATTTTATTTATTAATAATATTGATGAATAAAAAATTTTTATTCTTGAGTGTAGATATTTATGAATCGATCTGAGAGTCCTATTGATAATGATCTTCAAGCAGATGATAAAACTGTTGAACCAAATCTTAGGCCAAAAAAATTGGATGGTTATTTTGGACAACAACTTGTTAAAGATGAGTTAATGATTGGGATTCAAGCTGCAAAAAAAAGAAATGAGTCAATTGATCATTTGCTATTTCATGGTCCTCCTGGCTTAGGTAAAACTACGCTCGCAATGATTGTTGCTGAAGAAATGGGCGTATCAATTAGAATCACAAGTGGCCCTGCGATAGAGAGAGCCGGGGATTTAGCATCCATCCTAACTAATTTGCAAAAGGATGATATTTTATTTATTGATGAAATCCATCGATTACCATTAACAGTAGAAGAAGTACTTTACCCGGCTATGGAAGATTTTTCAGTAGATATCGTTTTAGGAAAAGGTCCTAAAGCAAGAGAAGTTCGATTAAAAATAAATAAATTTACTCTTGTTGGTGCTACAACAAAATTTTCACTTGTTTCACAACCGTTAAGAGATCGTTTTGGTTCTACCCATCGGTTAGAGTTTTATGAGCTTGAAGATTTAGAAAAAATTATTTTACAATCTGCCAATGCATTGGATTGTGTAATTTCTCCTAAAGGAATTACTGAAATTGCAAAGAGATCCCGTGGAACTGCAAGAGTTGCAAATCGTATTTTACGTCGTGTTCGAGATTTTGCTACAGTAGAAGCGAATGGTGAAATTGATGATAAAGTAGCTAATCAAGCTTTAGAAAGATTGCAAATTGATGATTTTGGGCTTGATCAAATGGATAGACATCTTTTGAAGTCACTTGTAGGCGATTTTAATGGTGGGCCAGTTGGCCTTGATACGTTAGCTGCTGCAATTTCAGAAGATAGTGAAACAATCATGGATGTTTATGAGCCTTATTTACTTAAACTTGGCTTTATGTTACGAACACCAAAGGGACGAGTAGCTTCTGAAAAAGCTTTTAACCATCTAGGTTATAAATACCATAAAAAAGAGGGAAACAATAATACGTCTCAACAAGCTAGCTTGTTAGAAGAATAGATCGTTGCAATAGGATTATTTACCGTGGTCTTAGGATAAGATACGTGACTCTTCCTGAAGCAATAAATCGTTCATCACTATCAAAAACATCAACTTGTACATAAACTACAGTTTTGCCTGCTCGTATCGAAGTTGCGACTGCCCTGACATCTTTAGTTGCTGCGTTTAAGTAGCTAACATTTAAGTCTGTTGTGACCCAGCCAGCCCATTCTTCATCTTGTGGTTTTAGTGTGGATGTGCATGTTGCAGCTGCAGCATCAATTAAAGAAGAAATTGCTCCACCATGCATAACATCTGTAAACCTTGTACCTAATTCTTCTTTCATTGGTAAAAGTAAGGTAACCTTGCCTTTTTCAATAGTATTTAAATCTGGGATGATCCCTAGTAATGCCCAATATGGTACTATAGCGTCTTTCACTGTATCTTCTAAATATTTTTTTTCTTCTTGTTCCATTTTCTCTCCTTAATTAATTTTTTTTATTATAAACAAAATAACTCGGTTATTGACTATGTAAAATTTTATATAATTCACTATATATATTTTGTCCTTTGAGTAATTCATCATGTGTGCCAATTTTTTCAATTTTTCCACTGTGGATAATTACAATTCTATCTGCTAATTCAATTGTTGAAATACGATGAGCAATCACAATAGATGTCCGACCTTTTAAGGCAATTTTAATTGCCTTTTGAATCATAAGTTCGCTGACTTGATCAATATTTGCAGTAGCTTCGTCTAGAATAAGTACTGAAGGATTTTTCAGTAATGCTCGTGCGATACTTATTAGTTGCCTTTCACCAGAAGATAGATTTTGTCCACGTTCTGCAATTTCAGTATGTATTCCATTAGGTAAATTATTTATAAAATTATCGCCTCCAATTGAATTTAGAATGTCAATAACTTCTTTGTCACTTGCATTTTTTTTACCGAATGATATATTTTCATAAATTGTTCCAGAGAATAGAAATGGTTCTTGAAAAACCAAACCAATTTGATTACGTAGAGATTGCAATGATATTTCTTTGATTTCATGCTTATTGATTAATATTTTTCCTGAAGTTACTTCATATAACCGACTTAATAATGAAATGATAGTTGTCTTTCCTGAACCTGTTGGTCCCACTAATGCTAATGTCTCACCTTGCGTAATATTTAGATTGATGTTAGTAAGTACTTGTTGTTCGGCTTCATATGAAAATGAAACATTATCAAAAATTATTTGAGATACTTCATCTAATTTGATTGGTTTTTTTTGTTCCAGGATAACAGGTTGCGTATCTAAAATTTCAAATACCCTATGCGCACCTGCCATCGCACGTTGTAGCTGAGTATATTGCATGACTATGTCTCTTATTGGATTAAAAAATCTTTGAATATATAGCGTAAATGCAGTTGCTAAACCTAATGCTTCTGAAATGCCTAGAGTTTGATTATTGGTCCTGATAGCAATAATTAATAATACAAGTATTGTTGTTATTGCTGATAAAAATTCAATGATTGGAATCACTGCAGCCTGAAATTTTACTGCTGATAAATTCTCATTTTTATTTCTATCATTTACAAACATAAAATCATCAAGATTTTTATTTTGCCTATTGAGCGATTGCACAACCTTAACGCCAGATAAATTATCATTGATTGTTCCATTAACTATTGCAATTGCTTGTCGCACTCTAATAAATGCTTTTGCTGCATATTGTTGCCAAAATATCATTATGACAATTAAAATTGGAATTGTTGCAATAATTACGCAAGCGAGTATTGGATCAAGAATAAAAATTAAAATAATAGTCATCAGTAATCCAAATAGATCACCAAATCCATTTAGAAAGCCAGATGTCATAAGTTCTTGCAATACAACGACATCAGATGTTGCTCGAGAAACTAGTTTACCAGTTTCATTTTTATCAAAAAATGACATAGATAATTTGTTAAAATGTTTAAATAGGCTGACTCTTAAATCTAAGAGAATATTTTGACCAATGAAACCAATATTATATCTTTGGATACTTTGAGCAACGATGGTGATTATTGTCGTTACAATTAATAAGATAACTATTATGTTTAATTCAGAACTTTTTTCAGCAATTGTTTTTGTTGAATCACTAATCTTCTCTACACCAATACCCATGATGAATGGTTGCAAGTATGCTGCAATTGTTGCGATAAGCATAGATATGATTGTGAGGTACATTCTTTTTTTATGTTGTTTGATAAATGGAAAAAATCGAGTTATCAGTTTCCAATTATATATTTCAGCATAATAATCTACCCAGTCATCAGCATGTCTTGTATTTCTAGTTCCTTTATCATTTGACCAGCCAGAGGGGCCACCTGACCAATAAGCCATTATTGCACCTCATTCTTGTTGGTTTGCTTTTCATATGATTGGCAAAGATCTCTGTATTGTTCATTGCGTTCATACAGCTCGTCGTGTTTTCCTTGGTCATGAATTTCACCATTTTCTATATAAATAATGCGATCAAGTTTTTTCATTACTCTTGTTCGGTGTGTCACCGTTATAGAAGTCTTGTCAGCTAATACTTTTTCTAGGGATTGCTCTATTGCAAGTTCAGTTTTTAAATCAACAGAAGATGTCACATCATCTAAAATGAGTATGGGAGGGTCCGTTAATAATGTTCTGGCTATTGCGATCCTTTGTCTTTGTCCTCCTGATAAACTCACGCCATTTTCTCCAACCCAAGTATTATATTTGTCAGGCAGTGAATTTATAAATTCACTGATATGTGCTAAGCTAGCTACTTCTTCTACTTGTTTTAAAGTTGCATTTGGAATGCCATAGCTTATGTTGTCTTGAATTGTGCCAGGAAATAAAAAAACATCTTGCTGTACAACACCAAAAATATTTCTTAACTCATCTATTTTTATATCTTCAATATTATTGTCATCAATATAGATAGCACCTTTATGAACATCATAGAATCTAGGCAATAAATGTAACAGTGTTGATTTTCCCGAGCCAGTTCTTCCAATAATACCTACTTTTTGCCCAGGCTCTATTGTTAATGATATATTTTGTAATAGCCTCGTCTTGGTATCGTTTAATTCATAATCAAAATAGACATTTTCAAAAATAATTTTTCCATTTATTTCTTTAATTCTTTTTGCATCTTTGTTATTTTCAATTAAGTTTTCAGCATCAAGAATTTCAAAAAGTCTTGTGCCTGCAGATCTAACACGAGCAATATGATTAATGATAAAACCAATTGCTCGAATTGGGACTTGAAGCAAGGTCAAATATAGTTGAAATTCAACTAATTGACCAACGGTAATTTGCCCTTCAATAATTAACTGAGCGCCAAAATAAAAAATACAAGTTAAAGAAATTAACCAAATACCAGATAAAATTGGTTCATTAAATGCAACAATCTTGCTTGATTGCAAAGATGAATCATAAAGCTCTTTTGCAACTGTATAAAATTTCTTATGTTGTGCTTCTTGTTGATTATAACCTTTTACAAGTTGTTGCCCAGCAAAATTTTCTTGCAGCACCACACTAGTTTTTCCTTGAAGTGATTGGATTCTAATCCATATTTTTCTAAGAAATTTTTGCACAATTGCTGCTTGCGTAGCTACTATCGGCATAAAAATAAATGCAATAATTGCAAGCTTAATGCTTGTTGTGAGCATTAAAATAATTGCTGTGATTCCTAGTATAATAATGTAACTACCACGCATTATTGCCATACTGATAAAAAAACGTATAGATTCTATATCCTGAGTTGCACGTGACATGATATCGCCAATTTTAATTTGATCATGATACGCAAAGTGCATATGCTGTAAATGATTAAAGAGTTGATTACGTAAATCATATGCAATAACTTGAGATAATTTTTCTGATAAGTAACTTTGTGCAAAGATGATTGCACCTCGACCAATGGATAAGCTGATTAAAGCAATGCTAGCCAAAATAATGGGATTATTTAAACTAAATTCTAAAGAAATATCTTTCTGTTCACTAAAAATCAGATCAATTGCTATTCCAATTAACTTTGGTGCTAAAAGTACAGCAATACTTGCCAGTACTAAACTACAAAAACCTCCAAAAAAAATTTTTGGGTATTTTGTTACATGTTTTACAATTCTATAAATAATTTTTGTATCTTTATTCGTGTTCATGAATTTTTTTCTGACAATTGTTCTAGAACATAATACGACATTGGATGAATAATCGCATTTTGTTGCTTTCTATTATTAAGTCTCCAATTTATGAATTCAATCACGGCATTTAATATTGATTTTTCAGCAGTTTCTAAAATAGGTTGCAGATTTTTTTCGTATTTAATTTTTTTTGGCTCTAATTTATCTGCAAGAAATGTTGCCCATGACCAATCTTCAAAGTCATAATGTCCAGTAGTGTGCCAATGGATTGTAGATAAAATTTCTTTGTCTGTACATTCTAATTCTTCTTTTAAAATATATGCTCCTACTTGACCATGAAGTAAAAAAGGTGCTTTCTCTTCTTCAGCAAATGCAATTAAGTTATTTGTCTTGGCTATTTGAAGTAATTCAGCATCCTTTTTGTCTTTAGCAATATCATGCGCAAGTCCAGCAAGATATGCTTTTTCTTCATTTAGGTGATGTTTTTTTGCTAATGTAGCAGCAAGGTCAGCAGTTCTTTGCATGTGTTCAATTCGCGCTGTTGGAACATTTTGTTTTTTCCAATTTTCCAAATTCTCAATTTCCATTTTTGGGACGCATTTTTTTTAGTCGCTCAATTCTTTGTTCTAATTTTGGATGAGTTGAAAATAATCCACTCATATCTCCTTTTAAAGGATTTGCAATATACAAATGTGCAGTTGCTTGTGGTACAGGTAATTGTTGATTGTGTGCTGAATTATGAATTTTAGTTAATGCAGCAGCTAAATCTACAGGTGATTCAGAAAAAATTGAACCATCCCAATCAGCTTGAAATTCCCTTGATCGACTAATTGCGAGTTGAATAATGGTTGCTGCTAAAGGAGCAATGAGAGCAACAATTAAATTTGCTCCACCGCCTCTTCTTCCAGAGAACCAAAAACTTATCCATGCAATTGTTGATATAGCGCCAGCGATTGCAGCAACCATTGTTGAAATTAAAATATCACGATTTGCTATATGCGCGAATTCATGACCAATTACTGCTCGCAATTCATTATCATTTAATTCATTCATAATGCCTGTTGTGACTGCAATTGCAGCATGATTAGGATTTCTGCCTGTGGCAAATGCATTTGCTTGTGGAGAATCCATTATATATATTTTAGGCAAAGGAAGAGATGCTTTATCTGCTATGTCCTCAACCATGTTAAATAGCTTTTCATTATCATGTTTAGAAATCTCTTTTGCATGTGAAATTCTTAAAATAATTTTTGCTGAATTCCAGTATGAAAAGAAATTTGTAATTATAGCAAAGCCAAAAGCAAAGATTGCTCCTTGTGGTCCAGCTATAGATCCGCCAATTACTACTAAAACGCCTGTTAGCGCAGAAAATAAAACTAGAGTTTTGAGGTTATTCATTATGAACGAACCTAATAATTATATGCCAAGTTGTTGTGCAACTAACTCTCGATGATGTTCAGTATCACCCCATGCAAGCTCTGATTTTTTTTGTCTTCTGTAATACAGTTGAATTTTATAGTCTTTTGTAAAACCAATACCACCATGAATTTGCTGACCATGCGCAACAACTCGTCTTGATGCATCAGAAACCCATGCTTTTGCCATATTGACTTGCATTTGTTTATCTTCTTGGTCGGTATTAATTGCCCAAGCAGCTTTATACATGATAAAACGTGAACCATCAACATCTGTTAACATATCTGCGCATTTATGTTGAATGGCTTGGAAAGAACCAATAGGTCGACCAAACTGAACTCGTTCTTTTGCATAGTCTACAGAAATTTCAAAATCCATTTGCGCTAGACCTACTAAATATGCTGCTTCTCCAACAGTATATTTTTGTAATACTGATTCAATAATTGACCAGCCACCACCTTCTTGTCCAAGCAAAGCTCCCTTTGCGTTATTGAGTCGCACTTCACACTGTTTATCTCTTGCAATAGTTAATAGTTGATCAACCTCTACTCCATCTTGATCTGTAGGTACTATAGCCAGCGTCGTGCCTTTGCTGGATTTACCGGCGACAATAATATAATCGGCAACATTTGCGTCATAAATGAATAGCTTTGTCCCATTCAGTGTCACTTCATCGCCATTTACTTCTGCACTGGCATCAATGCCTTCCTCATCAAATCTTGCTGATGGTTCTGTTAGTCCAAGTGTAAAGATTGCTTCACCAGATGCAATCTTAGGCAGATATTCTTTTTTCTGTTCTTCGGAACCAGCTTCAATAATTGGCACTGCGCCACCTAATACTGATGACATAAATGGTCCTGGGACAAGAGCTCGTCCAAATTCTTCTAATAAGACACAGAGGTCAAGAAAATCGAATCCTGCACCACCATGCTCTTCAGGAATTAATAAACCCTGCCATCCTTGCTCTGCCATCTTTTTCCATAAATCGGGAGAGTATCCTAATTCATCTTCTTCCATTTCTCTTACAAGTGTTTCTGGGCATTCATTTTCTAAAAATTCTCTTGCGGAATTTTTTAATAATTCTTGTGTCTCCGTTAGACTCAGATCCATAATTCTCACCTTAATCTTATTTTTTCACAATTATGCAGAAAGATAGATAGTTACCGCACAAACCCTACAATAACTCAAAAAGCATGATTCATACAAGTATTTTTTTGAAAATTAGCTTAGGATTTATATTAGACTAGTCTTCTTCTTTTAATTCTTCATTAATTATAGCAGCAGTCATATCAGAGATTAAATCAGTGCCAATTTCTTTTTTAATTTGATACATTTTTTCATCCAATTTTTCATTTTCTTCACTAATTTTTGCAAGATGCTCTTTTGTGACTTCTTGCAAGATTTTATGATGATTTTCAGACTTAGTTGGAAGCTTTGCTTCAAATGATTGTCCAAAAACACTATATCTTTGATTATCCAAATATATTAACGGACGAGTATCTACAGAGCCTAGTTGCCATTTATCGTCAAAAGATTTTGGATCGACTAATATTTTTTTAGGATAGCCAATAACGAGTTCATGGTTACCAATTTTCTTGATATCATGCACTTCCGTTTCAACCCATGCGCAGCATTGTTGTAGTAGTGGTGCTGTAATTGTAATTGGTGTAAAAGTCTCTAATTGCAAGAAACTTATTTTATCCATTTGTTCTCCTGAATAATTCCCTAAGTATGCTACATAATGCAATAAAGAAAGAGTTGGTATATTAATGGCAAATGATTCCGCTGCCTTAATAATGTCTAACGTAAATCGTGATTGTTCAATTGCAACCCCAATAAAAGGAGGATCTGATGAAAGATGTATTATTTTCGATGCAGGCATAATATTACTTTTATCTTTGTATTTTGCTGTAATGAGACCGACTGGGGTGCAACCAAACATATTATTTAATGCACTAATCTCTCTTTTTTCAATATGATTGGGCATCGGTGAATAAATTGGTTGAATATTTTGCATAAAATCTCGATTTGTAAATAAGTTATTTATAGCTTATTTATATAACATACACATTATATAATAGCATTTAATAGTATATATATGAAATGAATAACTGTGACCAATGATTCTGATCTTCTAAAAGAAGCTGATATCACTGAAAAATTGATTCTTGCTGCTCAAAAGGGCGATATGGACGCTTTTGGTTCTTTGTATGACATGTATTTACCACGAATTTATAGATATTGCATTGCCAGAGTTAGAAATGCTGCTGAATCTGAAGATTTATCTGAAGAAATATTTATAAAGGCATTAACCAATTTACATAAATTTAATTGGAATAATGCTCTAGGTGGCACAAATCCATTTATTGCATGGCTATTTAGAATTGCGCATAATCATGTTATTTCTTTTACTCGACGACTTTCAAATAAAACACCAACTACCGAATTAGGTGAATGGATTCCAGATCAGACTTTAAGTCCTAGTCAGCAAGTGGAATCACAGATTTCTATTGATGAAGTTTTTATATTTGTCCAAAAATTGCCCAATGCACAACGAGATGTCATAATGATGCGGTTCAGTGCTGGTCTTTCTATTGCGGAAACAGCCGCAGCATTAGATAAGAACGAATCAAATATCAAAGTTTTACAACATAAAGGGGTTAACGCTTTAAAGAAAATGATGCAGGATGAACAAGACAATGAGGCATCTGAGGAGTCTGTTTCATGAATTTCAATTATTTATTTAATCTATCGTTAACTTTTAGTGTGTTAGATCGTTTACATAACTGGACAACAAATAAAAAGTATTTTTGTTTGTCGGTTTTTTTTGATTGTAGGGGGAACCATTGTCAAAAGATATAAACAATCTGCGTAATGTTTCTGAAGAATCAGAAGTTGATATGATTAATGATGCAGTTGATGATCTCAATGCACAGAATGTAAGTATTGATCTGAATCAATTAACAGAACAAGAATCATTCGTTCGAGTATTGCATAATGTAATGCACCAACCTGCACCAAATCAGGCCTATCAAGTACGCTCTAGAGCATTTCTCATGCAAAAATTCAGCGAAGAGCATGCTAAACGTAGTGCAGTGATATCTTTCGTTCAAGTAAAACAGAATGTTATCGATTTTTCTAAGTTACTTGCGCGTTCAGCCGTATTAGTACCGATTGCCGCATCTGTGGTATTTGCTTTTGTAGGCGGATATATTTTTGGCAGTGAACCATCTAATGATTTACAAGCTGCAAAAATCATGATTGATAATAATGTAGCATCCATAAACTCCTCTCCAGAGAATCAAATAAGTAAATCAAATATTGCTGGTATCTCTCTAACAACTAACTCTCCAATTGATAGTGTTGCTTCCCCTCAATCAAACATAGTGAATAGTGAAAGTAATCAAATAACTGAAGTAGATGTCAAAGATGATTCTGCTATGTTTGTATCCGTCGATCCGCAAATGATTCTACAATTACAATCATTACAATCATCACTATCGGACATTGCTGCACTTGCCAATAACGATCAATCAATTGATTCTGCATTGCTACACACTCTAACCGGTAACGTGCATGCAATCACTGGTTATATTACTAACAATAATGACCTATCTCCAACGTTTGTTATGCAGTTTTTAGAAACTACTACTGGAGTGATTTCTTCACTTGCAACTACAGGTAATCCATCTGGTGATACAGTGTTTGTTGCTGCTGATATCGCAACGCAAGAAGGTATCATTACTGTGGCAAAATATTTTGATGATAATCCAGACGCTCTTGCAATCTATGCTGCAAATAACTGGTAAAATTTTCTCAAACATGTATAGTATATTTTATTTCTTAAATAGTTAAGTGAGTATGTATGAGCCGTGCACAATCAGCCAGAGAAATACTTTGTCCAAATGGTTGTCAAGAATTGCACCCACGCTGGAGTGGTTCTGATGGTGTTGATGATGAATCTAAAGCCATTGGTTTTCTCTGCCATCGTTGTCATAGAGAATTTAGTCCTTTAGCTGCAAAACATTATCTTGCTCAATTTGCACAAACCACCCCAGAACCAGAGACCACCCCAGAACCAGAGACCACCCCAGAACCTGAAACCACCCCAGAACCTGAAACCACCCCAGAACCTGAAACCACCCCAGAACCTGAAACCACCCCAGAACCTGAAACCACCCCAGAACCAGAGAATTAATCTCTAAATACTGTCATTTTGCCATAATTTTTTGATTTATGAATTATTGTTTTTTTCTTCTAAATTCCACTATACCTTTAGGGCAAATTTTAGTAGAGTAAATAACTGTATTCTAGAAGGAGTCCATATCAAGAAAAAGTACATAATTTATGTTATTTTTCATTAACCTTTTTGGTATTGATACGTTCTTCTTCTTGTAACCGAAGGTATTTATGCCTTCTGTTTCCTACGTTTTGTAGGAAATAACAGGTTACAACGAAGTAGAAAAGGAGAAAAAGTTGTTACGATATGCCGGTTACGGTGCGACGTGTCGACTGATGACGTCTCGCTCGAGCGGCGGTATCAGCCCGTCAAGCCAGGTATACTGCGACGGTTTTTTCGAATTAGAAACTTCAAAATAGTTTAGTTAGGAATTATAGAAAAATTTAAACTTGTTTTAAATATTTTTATAGTTCTCATTCTTTAAGGAATGAAATGAATACTTTGAAAAAATTTGCTATTCGTTTTGCAGCTGTTACAGGTGCATTCGCTTTAGCTCTTAGTTTGATGGTTTCAACATCCTCTAAAGTAGAAACAGCCACAACTACAATGACTGCTGGCGCTGGAATTACTAATGCGATTGTCGCAACATCAGTTCCTGCTGGTGGAGTCCTTGCTGCTGTGGGTGCAAACGGTATGACAGCTGTAACAGCTAACCAGGTAGTAGTATTAACTCTACCTACTGGCTACATCTTGAATACTGCGAATATAGCTGCAACTGACTTTGATAGCGTTCAGGCTGCTAACGGTGGTACCGCTGGTACTGCTGGTACAGACTGTGGTGCTGTTACAGCAGATGCAACTAATAGAACAATTGCTTGTACTGTTCCTGCTGGTGGTTTATCCACTGGTACTGGTGCTGGTACAGGTGCTATTTCTATTTCGCTTAATGCTACTGCAGGTGGAAACGAAATCATTTTGCCACTTCAGGCAACCACGACTGGTACATTGGCTGCAACAATTGCTGCTGCTGCATCAGACACAGTTACAAGCTTAACTAACCTTACTCTTGTAGCTCCAACGATTGCTTTAAGTGTTACATCTGTAAAAGCGGACAACGTTTCTTCAGCTAATGTAACTTTTGGTTCAGCTACTGATAACACAACTGGTGGTGACACTGTTACTGTTATTACAGACGCTGGTCAATTCTTCATTGGTGACGATGCAACTGCTGCATCTGACTTGTTAGCTGCTTCTACTCAGTGGGCTCCGAACCCATCTGTTTCAGCAGGTACTGTGTTTACAACCACATTGCAAGCAACAACAGATGCTTCAGACCCAGATGACACCATTTCTATTCGATCTGGTTCAACTGGTACAGGTACTATAAAGATATATATCACACCTAAGGGTGGTGGTTCAGCTACTTTAGTTAAGCAGCTAAGTATTACCTTTACAGCTGCTACAGCTACTCCATTGTTAACTACTGTTGCTTTGGGCACACCTTCACCAACTGCTATTGCAGGTTCTGGTGGTGCTGCTTCAACAATTACAGTTAACTTGAGAGACCAAAATGCAACAGCGGTTGCATCTGGTAAGACTGTTACAGTTTCAGCTGACGAAGGTGTAATTGACTCTAATGGTACAACATGTGATATAGATGGTGACGGTACTAAGGACACTGGTTCTGACGCATCATGTACATTTACATGGACTGGTGCTCAAGCTACTGTATCCCTATGGGGTATTGGTAACACAGGTACTGCTACTGTAACCGTTAAGGCAACACCGTTTGGAACAACTACTCCAGTGAAGACAACAAAATCTGTTACTTTAACTGGTGGTTCTGTTTCAACATTGTCTCTAGGTCTATTTAATAGCACTAGTGCAACATCAGCTCCAGCAGCTTATGTTATCAAGAACGTTGATGACACAGCTGGTGCAGATTTCACAAGTGATGAAATTGTAGCTGTTGCTCAAGCGCAGGATGCTAATGGAAACTACATTATTCCAACTGGAAATGTTACTTTCGCATTAACAAATGCAGCTGGCTCAGCATACAACAACATTCTAGCGAACGCTGTGGAAAACACTTCTATTCAAGCTGGTTCAGCTTGTTCAGTTTCAGTAAATACTACAACTGGTAAGTGTGTTGACACAATCGAAGCAAACGCCAAGCTTAAAAAATCTGGTGCGATTGCTATTCTAGATGTTGATAAAGCATCAACTGCTCCTATGCCTGCAGGTACATATACTGTAACTGCTACACATGGTAGTGGTACAACAAAGAAAACTGCTACAGCAACATTTACTGTTGGTGCGGCGGCTTCTGATGTTACAATTGCTGACATTGCATCAACAACTGTTGGTGGAACTACATCAATTGTAGCGAGTGCTACTGACGCAGCTGGTAATAAGGTTGCTGATGGTACACAAATAACAGTTTCAGCATCAAGTGCTAACTTGTTACTTAAGACATCTACTGGTACTACTGGTAGTGCAGTAACAGTTGGTTCTTCTAACGGTTCTATTACTGTTACAGGAATTGGTTTACTTGCTGGTAACTCACAAGTTGTTGCAACTACAGGCACCAAGGTTGGTAGCAAATTGTCAGTTGTAACTGGTGGTGATGCCGATGGTACACTAGACAAGAACATCCCAGCTGGTGGAAGTGGTTCAGTTTACTGGTCAGGTGGTAGTGGCGTTGTTGCTGCAGCATCTGCTGGTGGTTGTGACGCTTTGACAATTGCTGGTGATAATTCATCCTTCAGCGGCAAGGTTGTATATGTTGTAAACGCTGCATTTGACTCTGTTAACGCAGACTTCAATGCAAGTTACTCCATTGATAGCCTAGCTAAGGGTGCTTATGAGTTGACCTGTAAGGCAGCTTCATAATAGTCATAATGTGAATGTGTGATGCGATTTTGCATCACACGATTCACTTTAGTGCTCCCTATATTTATATGGGGCGCGAAGGGAAATAAAATGAACTTCAAAAAATTGATGGCTCGCATTAGTGCCGGTACAGCTTTTGCTGCACTTGTATTAAGCGCAGGTCTCGTTTTCAGTTCAACTGCCAACGCGCAAGCCCCTATGACCGTATTTGGTGAAGCAGCTGCTTCTGATACTGTCGGAATTCTAGTTGACGGCAAAGCATGCAAGAACGCATCTATTAAAGCTGATTCTGGTTCTTCAACCGGTAACATCTTTCTTGGATACATCGATCTTGGTGAATGTGGTGCCGCAGCTGGTTCTTCTGTCGGTTTTTCATTGAACGGCTCAACAACTAGTGCGACGTTAACATGGAGAGCTGGTGGTGCGCCATCTGATGCTAAGGGTATTACTCTTACATCTACAGGTGGTTCTGCTCCAACAGTTCCTTCAACAGGTAATGCTGGATATCTTGTTTCACAAGGTTCTGGTAGTGCTTGGTTAGCTTTAGCGCTCGGTCTTATGGCTGTAGGTCTTGTTGGCTCAACTAGAATGGTTTCAAATCGTTCTAAATAAGTTGATCCTGATTTAAGAAGTGTGGTTTCCTAGTGTAATGCTAGGAAACCACTTTTTTTATATGCTGTGTTTAATATGACATTTGTATATAATATTTATGATAAAGTTAGAACATATATCGTGCGTAGATGGAGTGAATGTGGCTTATTTATTTCGTTCTAATGTGTTTCATTTCCTAGGTTCTTTTCTTGTTATATTTGGCCTCTTGATTACAGCCTGTGGTAGTGATGACATTAGTGATGATGTTGTTATTTCTACGATTACAGAATCTGCAATATCGCCATCAACTAATAATAATATTGCTAAAAATCCTGATACTAAGCCTATATCACCTGATACGAATAGTACTAATCCTACAATTAAAGCGGAGTCTAAGGATTCTGATACAGCAACATCCTCTCAAGCTTCTGAAAATGAAGACAAAGAAGATAAAGAAGACAAAGAAGACAAAGAAGACAAAGAAGACAAAGAAGACAAAGAAGATATCATACATTCTATCGTTGATTTACACAAACGATTTGGCGAGCCGCCTACAGCAAATTATGGTAGGCTTTCTATTCCAGCTCTTGATATTGATGCGCCAGTTGGTAAAGACATTATTACTGATGGCATAATGACAAATCCAATTGGACCAAGTGATGTCGTGTTCTATGATTTTCAGGAAAATTGGATTAATTTTGGTGGTGATATTGGTACAAGAACAAATGCTATTTTTTCTGGACATGTTGACTATGTTGCAAATCTCTCTTGGGTTGATGATGTTAAATATGAAGGTGTTGGTGTCTTTTTT
Source organism: Dehalococcoidia bacterium (assembly GCA_045562675.1). Classification (GTDB taxonomy): domain Bacteria; phylum Chloroflexota; class Dehalococcoidia; order UBA2979; family UBA2979. The sequence goes on along the minus strand of JBJKVL010000001.1, from coordinate 29,561 downwards.
AATATTAGCCTTTTATCACCAGGAGATGTGATAAATGTTCGAGTCGGTGAGCGTACTTATGTTTATGGTGTTGTTTGGCGTAGAATGATTCCTGCTGAGTCTGATGAATGGGAGTCAATTTTACGTAAAGAGACCGGGCTAGACATGATCACATTAATTACATGTACTGGAGAATTTGATCCTAAAACTCTTGAATATGCGGAACGCACCGTTGTACGTGCGCACAGAATGTAGGCAATCTTGATGAAACGTTATTTATTAACTGGATTGATTATTTTAAGTTTGGGTGCAAGTGCATGTTATAGAGATAATTATGTTGTTCAAGCCTCTAGCATTTCTGGACAAGAATTACGCGTAGAGTGGAAATATAAAGGTGATCTGAAGGTATCTAGTATCGGTATTGCTTATTTAAGTGCAACATATCCAGAGGCTGATGCAGCTTGTATAGCTTCAATAGAAGTTGGTGCTAAATTACCAGATTGTCTTTTGCCTGCAGTTAAGTGGTTTGCATATATTAGATGATTTATCATCTTATGGCGGAGAGGGTGGGATTCGAACCCACGAGGAGGAGTAATCCCCCTACACGCTTTCCAGGCGTGCCTATTCAACCACTCTAGCACCTCTCCAGCGTCTATATTGTATCATGTGAATGGTTGTATGCTAGAGGATGGCGGAGAGGGTGGGATTCGAACCCACGAGGCTTTCGCCAACTGCTTTTCGAGAGCAGCACCTTCAACCACTCGGACACCTCTCCAAGTATATTGCAAATTAGTTGCTAGGCTTTATCATCTTCGATATTATTATTTTCGTCTAATTCTTCATCAAATTCATCGTTGAGTTCTTCTTCAGTTTGCTGGAAAGTTTTTTTACCTTCTTCAATGGCATCAGTGATTACTTCATCAACACGGTTGGCTTCATATTGAATTTTTTTAATTATTTTTTTTACACTTTCTGGTAACTCATAATCTAAATCATCAACTGAGAAATTTCTTTTTATCACTCGAGAAAGACCAATAAATGTCGCAATCAAGAAAATAATTCTTAACAAAAAATTCATTTTTTTCTTCCAAAATTGGTTATAAAACTAATACCTTTGCCAATGCCGTTCAGTAGTGCTAATAATTGGATGATTGGGCTAATGGTTTTCTTTGAAACAAATTTACTTGTGCCTTTAATATTCTGTGCTGTTGCTTGGAATTCATTTAACGCAGGATTGATCGTGTCATCCATTGTTGTTCGAAATGCTTTTTTTGTACTTCTCACTAAGGCAAAAATTGTTAGCAGTGTCATGATTAATATTGTGAGGGCGATGATTAATAATCCACCAACCATAATAAAAATTAATTCACGTAATGCTTCTAACATTATTCGTACTCCTTCATAGATTTTTGAACTGGAACAGCATTATTAATATATGAACTTTTTTCAATAATACCTCCACCAATTACTTCTCCCTCTTGCTGTGGATCACCGTTATATATAACACATGATTGTCCATTTGAAGGTCTAATAATGTTTGCATCAAGTATTATGTTTGTTTCATTACTGGCTGTTGACACTTTACATTGCTCAGCTTGTCCGTTGTAACGCACTCTGCAATAAAACTTTTCATCTGCAGAAGGTATACCATTTATCCAGTTGATATCCTTGAGAAGAATTTTATTAACCTCAAGATGCTCTTTATTTCCAACTGATATTGTATTTGTAGTTAGATCCAGTTCATTAATATATTTTGGGTTTTCTTTTTTTTGATTTGTATAATTAATCCCACGACGTTGGCCAATAGTATAACTAGGAATGCCATCATGTGTGCCAATAATTATTCCATTCTCATCAATAACATTACCTTTTTTAAAATCTACTCCTTGCTTTTTTAGAAAGTCTTTATAATTATTTGATGTCACGAAACAAATGTCTACAGAGTCGGGTTTGTCTGCAACATTGAAACCTAATTCTTGTGCAATTTTTCTTGTATCTGTTTTTGGTATTTCGCCTAATGGGAATAAAATACTTTGGAGTTGTGATTGATTTAACGTATACAGTACATACGATTGGTCTTTTGTAATGTCTTTTGCAGCATAGAGCCTTTTATTATTTTGAACAGTCTTAATTGTTGCATAATGGCCAGTAGCTAAGTACTTTATACCCATCGCATTTGCTTGTTTGAGTAAAGTATCAAATTTGATATGTCGATTACAGTTCAAGCATGGATTTGGAGTTCTGCCATTTGCATATTCTTCAGCAAAAAAATTAATAACTTTTTCTTCAAATTCTTTTTCCATGTTAATCACATAATGTGGAATATTTAATTTAGTAGCAGCTTGTTTTGCGTCTGCAACTTCTTCAATGCCACAACAGTTTCTAGTTGATTTTAGCCCAGTTGTTATTTCTGGTGTGTAAAGACGAAGAGTAATACCAATAACTTCATAACCTTGCTTTTGTAATAAAGCAGCAGCTACAGCTGAGTCTACGCCACCAGACATTGCTACTAACACTTTCTTATCTTGCATAATTTCACCTTTATGTAATAATTAATCTAGTAAAAAAAATTATCCATATTTAGGCTAATGCAAATATGTCATTGAATCAAGAAAAAATTCGTAATACAGATAAAGAATTTGTTAGAGCAAATTCGCTTACTGATATTTTAGCAGAAAAACAAGTTGCTGATATTTTGTTATTAGACCTACGTTCACTTCAAACATTTGCTGATTTTTTCATTATTGGAACTGTAGATAATATTCGTCAGGCTAAAACTGTAATTGATTTGATATTTAAACAAAAAAAAGAACTAGGCACTTCACTAATTAAACAAGATGGCGGTCCTGAAAGCGAATGGATTCTACTGGATGTAGACGGAGTTGTTATTCATTTGTTTAGCAAGGAAACAAGAGAATATTATGATATAGAATCATTGTGGTCTAGTGCAAAAACAATCTTACATATTCATTGATTATTGATTATTCTCGAATCCATTGCTCATTTGCTCGTGTCCATACATTGATTTGTTCACTAGAGAAGAAAATATTAATTTCTCGTTTAGCACTGTCAACGCTGTCTGACCCATGAACAAGATTTCTTCCAAGGTCTATTCCATAATCGCCTCGTATTGTCCCAGAGCTTGCCTCTTTTGGATCTGTTGCTCCAATGGTTTGTCTTGCAACATGTACGGCATTGTTACCTTCTAGTACCATTGCAATAATTGGCGAACTTGTAATATATGCAATTAAGTCTTTGAAAAATGGTTTACCAACATGTTCGCTATAATGCTCTTGTGCTAATTCCTCATCAGCAAGCAAATGTTTTGCAGCAACCATTTTCAAACCACGATTTTCAAATCTTGTAATAATCCTTCCAGTTAATGACCTTTGTACGGCATCTGGTTTAATTAATATTAATGTTTGTTCCATTGGCTCTCCTTTGATATTTCATATTTTAATTGAAAATGTGAATAAATTTTAGACTATTTTTATTTTTTTTTATGAATCTTTGGTGGCAAGGGGTAAAGTACATCTAGTTTATCAGATTCATAGTATATTTTTCTTGCAAAAGCTAATTCTGCAATAATTCGTGCATCTTTTGTTACTTGTTCCAAAATCTTATACTGACCGTTTATTAATTGTGAATCAATCATTTTGGGTAATTCGTATGGAATATCGCCACATATGATTGCATTTTTATCGAATTGTTTGATTGCAGATTCATTGAATTCAATAAATTGCTCTTCATTTTTAGCATCTAATATATTCACTGCATCGTACTGTTTAAAAATGTAGTGGGAATCTCGTATTTTATGGAAAGAAATTATATTTTGATATTCATTTTGCATTTGGAGTGCTTTGTAAGCATTTGCGGCTAATTTAGACACAGCTTGCACCTTCTTATTTAACGATGTTGTGATTCCTTTAATTGTTGCTATTGCTACTCTTAATGATGTATAGCCACCTGGTCCGTTACAGACTGCAAATACATCAAAATCATTTATGTCTATTTTGTTTTCTAATAAAAATCTATTTAAATTATTTAACAATTCAGCTGATAAAGAGTCATGTTTGAATTCTGCATAGCTAATGATCTCTCCATCAATAGCATGAGCAAAGGAAGATAGCTTATCTATGCAGTCAATCGCTAAAAGTTGCTTCATGCTTTTCCTTATTGTTTTTGAAATTCTTTATAAATTTTATTTAAAAGAGCGCCATATTTATTATAGTTGTCTTGAATTTCAATAGTACGCTCATTGCTATTTGATGTATGGGATAATTGAATTTCTATTTTTTTCTTCTGGAAAAATCTCCTCTGCTATTTCAGGCCATTCAATAACTAAAATACCATCTTTTGAATCTTCAATTAGGTCTAATTCTATTGAATTTTCATATTCAGTTAATCTGAATAGATCGGCATGATAAAGGGGTATTTTAGATTTGCTGTGCTTAGCTAAAATAATAAATGTTGGAGAATTGACTGTAGATTGAACATCTAGTGCTTGACCAATGCCTTGTGTTAAAGTAGTTTTGCCTGTTCCCATTTCTCCTTTCAATAATATAATGTCACCAGGCTCTAATGCATTACCAAGCATTTGTCCAATTTTTGTCGTCTCTTCGGCAGCAGTTGTTTTGCATTTAATGAAGTTACTCAAACTATTATTCATTTTGGAAATGGTCCCACCCTTTTTTTTGAAATATTCTATCTACTTTCTCGCCATCAGTCATTGATATTGTCGAATATTTTATATTTTTTTTTCGTTTTACAATTTCACCAACAATATGAAATATAATGTTGTTTTTTTTGAGTTTTAGTAATGTATTTTGATTAGCAGTAAAAAGTAATTCGTAATCTTCACCACCATTCAATCCAAATTCATATGCTTTTCTAGAACCAAATATCTCTATTGATTTTTTGTATAATGGAATATCTTTTTTTTCTATTATTGCATCAACATTTGAATCATTGCATATGTGGTTCAGGTCTTGCATAAAACCATCTGAAATGTCTATTGCGCATTTCACACCGAGTTTTGCAATTTTTTCTGCAATATCTACTCGAGCTTTAGGTTTAATAAATAAATTAATCAGATTTTGACTTTTAATTAAAGTATTACGATTTTGCAATAGATGTCTACCTGCTGCAGCACCACCGATTTTACCAGACAAAACTATTTTATCTCCAATTTTTGCATTGTTCCTTTTCATAATGTGAGCTTGGCCAATCTTGTTATTGATTTCACCGATTGCATTAATTGTTATTGTTGTTTCCTTTGCTCTTGAAAGATTTCCGCCAATGATGTCAATGCTTAAGTCATTTGCAGCTTTACTGAAACCTTTTATTAATAACAAAAAATCATTGTAAAGCATGTTTTGTTTTAAATTGCAAGCGATAGTAATGAATTTACCTTTTGCGCCCATAGCAGCTAAATCTGAAACTGCTGCGTTAATTGTTTTGCATCCAATATTAAAATAATTTTGATTATTTTGTTTCCAATGAATATTTTCCACGAAGCTATCAATAGATGTCACTGTTAAAACATTTTTACTAGTTTTATATATTGCGCTATCGTCACCAGATCCTAAAATTAAATCTTTATTTTTATTTATTGGAATTTTTTTTGAAATTGCATTTATTAGTTCAAACTCAGAATAGTTATTAATCGTTTTATTTTTCATAAAATCTTATTTTTTCTTTTTCGGTGTAGCAGGTTCCTTATCTTTTAGTTCTTTTAATTTATAAGTTGCCATTGAAGCTATATAGTCATTATTAAGTAGATCTTGCAATTTTACACCCTGAGTTGAACGTCCTTGCAAACTAATATTTTCTGCATCAATTCTATTTATTGTTCCATTATTCGAAATAAATAAAATTTGATTATTGGTATCAATGATATGGGCTCCAACTAATTTTCCACTTTTATCTGATACTTTGAAGGCTCTGACGCCTCCTCCACCTCTACCTTGTATTGGGAATTCTTTTGCTAAAGTTCTTTTACCTATACCATTTTCACTTATGACTAATAAATCCGTACCTTCTTTTTGTAATGCCGCACCAATGACTATACTGTGATTTTTTAGTTTCATTCCTCTAACTCCACCTGATGATCTAGATGCTTTTCTTAATTTAGAGACTTGAAATTTAATTGCTTGTCCATCAGATGCAATTAACATAATACTATCTTTTTCTCCAGCAATTTTTGCAGATATTAATTTATCATTTTTTTCTAAATCCATTGCAAAAATTCCTGTTCGTCTTACAGATTGGAAAAATTGCAATGAAGTACGTTTGACTTCACCAAATTTTGTTACTAAGACCAAAGATTGATTATCAAATTCTGAAACAGGTAATATTGTTGTGACTTGATCTTCATCTGGCAGTTCAATAATATTTTTAATTGCTCGACCTGTTGCTTGTCGAGATGCTTCCGGTGTTTCGAATGCAGTAATTGTGTAGACTCGACCTTGTTCAGTGAAAAATAATAATGTATCTCGAGTATTACAAACAATAATATCGCTGACACTATCTTGCTCCAAAGTATTCATACCAGCAACGCCACGACCTCCTCTTGCTTGAGTTCGATATGTTGATACTGGGACACGTTTAATATAGCCAGTACTAGATATTGTTATCACAATATCATCGGGAGGAATTAAATCGATATCTGATATATCTTCAATTGGCTTAGCAACAACTTTAGTTTTTCGTTCATCACCAAATTTTTCCATGACTTCTTGTGTTTCTTCAATAATGATCGCATTCACTTTTTTTGGATCATTTAAAATTCCTTTTAGTTTTTTTATCAATTTTAGTAAATCATCGTACTCATCATTGATTTTTTCAGTTTCAAGTTGTGCTAATCTTCGTAATTGCATATCAAGTACTGCTTGTGCTTGCTTGTCAGAAAGCTTGTATGGAGTTTTCATTAAGTTATTTTTTGCATCATCTGATGATTTTGATTTACGAATTAATTTAATTACTGCATCTAATTTTTTAATTGCAATGAGTAAACCTTCCAGAATATGTGCTCTATCAGAAGCTCGATTTAAATCAAATGTAACACGTCTTTTGATTATTACTCTTCTATGCTCTATGAATAGTTCCAAAATCTCTTTTAATGAAAGGGTACGTGGCTGTCCATTGACAAGCGCTAGTGTATTCATCGAAAAAGAGCTTTGTAGCGGTGTGTATTTAAATAGCTGTGCTTTAACTGCTTCAGGTAATGCGTTTCTTGATAACTCGATTACTACTCTTAATCCTTCTCGATCAGATTCATCTCTAATATCCGATATACCTGATATTTTTTTTGATCTAACTAGTTCTGCAATTCGCTGTATAAGATGTGCTTTATTGACTTGGTATGGTAATTCAGTAATGACAAGTTGCTCTCTTGTATTTTTCATTTCTTCTACAGATATCATTGCTTGCATCACAACTCGTCCTTTACCTGTGGTATAACCTCTATGAATCTCGGATTGATCAAATATCACTCCTTTAGTAGGAAAGTCTGGCCCTTTTACTATGGACAAAATATCATCTATAGAGCATTTAGGTTGATTTACGATGTGAACGATTGCCGTACATATTTCTTGCAGATTATGAGGCGGAATTGATGTTGCCATACCGACTGCTATACCGGATGTTCCATTTATTAACAGTGTTGGAATTTTTGTTGGTAATACCCCGGGCTCTTTTATTGACTCATCGAAATTATTTACAAAATCTACAGTATCTTTTTCAATATCATTTAATATTTCTGCAGTAATGGGAGCAAGTTTTGCTTCTGTGTATCGCATTGCTGCAGGTGGATCTCCATCTATTGATCCGAAATTTCCCTGTCCTGTTACAAGAGGATATCGAAGTGTAAAATCTTGCGTCATACGCACCATTGCTTCATAAATTGGCCCATCGCCATGTGGATGTAATTTTCCCATGACGTCTCCAACAATTCTTGCGGATTTTTTAAATGAAGCATTAGATGTAACACCTAACTCAAGCATGCCAAATAAAATTCTTCTTTGAACAGGCTTCAATCCATCGCGAACATCTGGCAGAGCCCTTGATACAATGACAGACATCGCATAATCAAGATATGATTCACGCATTTCTTCATCAATTTTTCTATCTTGAATTGAATCTGTGTTTTTGTTATTCATCTGATTTTTCTTCAGACTCTTCATCTGATTTCTCTTCAGACTCTTCATCTGATTTCTCTAATTTTGAAGCTTCATCAATTACTTGATCATCTATTTCTTCATCTTTAGCTTCTTCAATTTGATCAGTGGCAACTTCCTCTTCATCCTCATCATCATCATCATCATTGGAAGTGTCAATTGTCTGGAAGCCATCTTGTAGATTTTCTTCTTCAACTTTCTCATCATCATCAGACATATCAATTGATTCCCAATTATCCTCTAGCCCAAGTTCTGAATTTTCATCTTCGGAATAAAGCATGACATCGGCCAGTATTCTTGATCTTTCAGCATCAATAATTGAATTGATAAATGGAGTTTTTAAAGTTATGCTTGGCTCACGATATATTTCGAGTATTTGAATTACTCCAGAGTGCCCAAAAAAATCTTTAAAAATAACTTCAAATTGAGAACCACCCTCAATACATGTTTTCAGTCTTAGTGCGCTTCTTGGTTCAATAGTTCCTAAAGCAACTTTTCTTGAATTAGTGATTTCGACACCACTGTCTGATGCTTGTATGAGCAGTTCAACTCCTGGCACAAGATTTTGTATTGCTCGTGAATTTGGTTTATCAATTATAAATTCAGCACTACGAGCAGCAGTTTGTATTAAAATATCATTACGTACTAATTTTTCTAAATTGCTTTTATTTTGCGCTTTCCCTTGCAAAGTTTTTGCATCTTTCATTTGCTCTAGTTCTTTTAAATTTCTTCTAGCAATTGTATTAAGTGGATCAATTTGTAATGCTTTAGTGTATGATTTTTTTGAATCCTTTAACTTTCCTAATTCTAATTGCGCCTTGCCAATTCGATTTAATGCCTGAACATCAAGCTTGTTAAGAGAAAGTATCTCTTTATTGCTTGAAATTGCTTTTTTCCAATCTCCTTTTAAAGCAAATTGAGTTGCGTCCATAATTAGATTTTTGTATATTACTGCTTTTGATTCTTCCATGATTGTTATATCTTTCATTTTGATTAAATACGGGTGTTCTGTATATTACAATTTATTCTATTTAATAACCATAATATTCCGTTAATTTAGTAGACTAATTGTTATAATCAATATAATTATTATAACAATTAATTAGATGAATTTTTTCTTTAAAAATTATGTATTTTTGTTTATTCAAAAAGCTGTTTTTATAGCTTCTTTTTTGATTGTAGTATTCAGTTCTAACGTTCTACATGCTGAAGATTTTTCTCTTGGTGAAGAAAACTCGTGGTTTCGAATTTATAATGTAAGTAACAAACTTGCTCAGATTGATATTACCTATCTTGATAAAAGTGGGAATCAAGTATTTATGGATGGTTGTGGACCAAAATATTCCTGTAAAAATCTTTTATCTGAAAAATCAAGAACATTTTTCCAACAATCAGAGAACAATTTAGCAAATGAATTTCGAGGTTCTGCATATATAAAATCCACTCAACCTTTTGTTACGTTAATGGGACGTGATGCTTTTAAAAATGATAAATTTCAGATTGCTGGCGACACTCTAAGATTATTACCAAATGGTTCCTCGCAACTTTTACCTATTGTGCAGTTTAATGAGAGTTATGCTTCAAGAATATCTATACAAAATCTTGATAAGGATAATTTTAGTTGTATGATGATTAATTTACATTCAGCAAATCAGGAAATTGATATGACCAAATTTATTGATTCTGATACAACATTTTGTCCCAATGGTGGCTCTCATATTCCTCCTCATGGCTCTATAACTATTAATGAAAATATATTAGGTAGCTTAGAAACATTTGATGGATTTGGTATTGTGCAGGGTGTTTTAACTATCGATGGCCAGTTACCGAGTGAACAAAGTTTTCTTGTAAGTGTTGAAAATAGAGAAATGAATGGTCCAGGTTTGACTCAATATAGAGGGATAGACTTCGATGAAGCTTCTACAGACATTGTTTTACCAATTGCTGATAAAAATTACTCAGAAAATGGATATATCTGGGATACAAATTTTCGTATTATGGGGCAAGATCCACTTTCAAGCTATCAAGTTGAGTTTTTGTACCAAGGGCATGATGATTCAAATAATTATTATGAATTTGTACATGAAGCTTCTTTTACGAAAATGTTAACTTGTGATTTAAGATTATGGGAGAATGGACCATGCATTCCGTCAAATATTAACAATGTTGATAATTTTAGGGGTACCGTCAGAATTAAATCCGATAAACCTATAGCTATTGTTGCACAACTTTTCTCTTCAAACAGATTACTTGGTAATTATCGTGGCTTAAGTTCAGAAGAAGCCTCTAGACAAATTTTTATGCCGTTACTCAATAAAAATTATGGTCCGTTTGGAGATGCGATTGGGTGGAACTCTTCATTTAGGGTTTTTACTTTTGATGGGAGTGAGTCTCGAATTAAAAAATATTTTTTCTCGAATAAAGGGCAAACCATTTCTGAAATTTCAATGATTTTAAATCGTGAGAAAACTTTCTTTCAACAAGATAATAATCTTATTGATAATAAATGGGTAGGTAGCGGATATATTGTAGCAGATAAACCAGTCGTAGCCGTGGTATATCTTTTTAATAAGAATTTTGAAGGTGACAATTTATTAATGTATAATGCTGTTAGTTTGGAATAAATTTTATGAACAAACAAAGAGCAATATTAACGCTTGATCAAGTTTTAGAAAAATACGTTGAAGGTCCTTCGTCTGGAATATTTACTGATGGCTCATGTTCTGGTAATCCAGGACCAGGTGGATGGGGAGTAGTAGTTGTTGAAAATAATAAAATCATCAAGCAAAAGTTTGGTAGTGCTAAAGACACAACAAATAATAAAATGGAATTAACTGCTTTGCGTGAAGCAATGAAATTTGCACGAGATATAAAGGTTTCTAATATATATACTGATAGCCAATTGTTAGTTAATACATTTACCTCATGGGCTATAAAATGGGAAAAAATGGGTTGGCGTAGAAAATCTGGTCCAATAAAGAATATTGATTTAATTAAAGAGATTTATTTTTTATTTAATAATCAAAGCGAATATTCATTAAAGTGGATACCAGCACATTCTGGTTACAAGTGGAATGAGTATGCTGATGCACTGTCTACAGCGTACTTACGAGAAATATTATAAGCTTGATTAAGGAAAAGTATGTCATTAAATAAATTATCAATCTTTGAACTTCAAAATTTAATTCACAAGAAAGAGATTACAGCTTCTGAATTAGTAAAAGACTGTATCTCACAAATTACTAGTAGGGATGTGCAAGTTAAAGCTTGGATTGATTTTCAAAGTAGTGATGCGTTAAAAAATGCAAAATTCATAGATGATAACGAGCAGATTCTTGGTCCATTACATGGTATTCCAGTTGGCATGAAAGATATTATAGATGTTGCAGGCTTAGCTTGTGGTCGTGGTTCAAGTATTTATGAAGATAGAATCGCAACAACTGATGCACATGTTGTTTCATTAGTGAAGGGAGCAGGCTCATTTGTATTAGGTAAGACTGTTACAACGGAATTTGCTTCTGGAAATCCTAATGTTACTTGTAACCCACATAACTTAGATTACACTCCAGGTGGTTCTTCAAGTGGATCTGCAGCAGCTGTTGCTGATTTTATGGTTCCATATGCTTTTGGTACACAAACCGCTGGCTCAATGATTAGACCTGCTGCTTTTTGTGGAATACCTGCAATTAAGCCATCTTTTGGAACAATATCGCGTGCGGGTTTAAGTTATGTTGCAGATTCATTGGATACCATAGGCTGGTTTGCTCGTGACATAAAGGATTTAGGAATTATTTACCATTCTATTACAGGACATGATGTGAATTTTGAAAAAAAAGATGACTTAAAAAAATTGAAAATAGGTATTTGTAGAACTCCCGATTGGAACAATGCAGAAAAGTCCATTGAAGACTTGCTTGAAGGATTAGAAGATAATTTATCTCAGGCTAATGTTCAATTTGAAAACATTGAGTTATTAAAAGAATTCTCCTTATTAGGTGAAGTACAGAATAGGATTATGTGCAAGGAAATGACATTTTGGCTAGAAAATGAATGGAAAAATAATTCACATCAACTTTCTCAATATATTATTGAACGATTAGAGTTTGGCAAAACAATTAGTAGCGAGCAAATATTATTAGATAATCTTCTTCTAGAAAATTCTAGAAAGAAAATGGTCAGTATGTTTGAAGATTATGATTTTATAATTACTCCTAGTGCACCAGGCCCTGCTCCTGAAGGTTTATTATCAACAGGAAATTCTGTATTTAACAGAATGTGGACAGCATTACATTTACCTTGTATAAATATACCAGTAAAAAAATCTGAAAATAATTTACCAATTGGGGTACAGGTCGTTGGCAAATTTAAAAGTGATGTAAATTTATTGCAAAGTGCAAAATTGTTACAAGATTTTATTCGCGAAGCATACTAATTATTTTCATAATGAGTAACTGGCTCTTCACCCATCCATACACGAAGTGTATTTTTTAGTTTTGTTTGTTGAATAAATAAATCATTTTCAGGTGTTAAATTGTCAGTAGTTTGTGGACTTTTAAAATAAAAACTTAGCCATTCTTGTACACCTTTTTGATTATTTCTTTTTGCAAGATCCATAAATAATGCTAAATCAAGAACAATAGGAGCTGCCAAAATACTATCACGGCATAAAAAATCAATTTTAATTTGCATTGGATATTGCATCCATCCAAAAATATCAATGTTATCCCAGCCTTCTTTGTTATCTCTTCTTGGTGGATAGTAATTAATTCTTACTTTATGATATAAATCTTTATATAAATCAGGGTATTTTTCTGGCTGTAAAATAGTTTCTAGTACACCAAGTTTACTGACCTCTTTAGATTTAAAGCTAGCTGGATCATCTAATACCTCACCGTCTCTATTGCCAAGAATGTTTGTACTAAACCATCCATTAAGGCCAAGCAAGCGAGATTTGAATCCAGGTGCTAATATTGTTTTTAAGAGAGTCTGCCCAGTTTTAAAATCTTTTCCAGCAATTGGAACATTATTTTTTTCTGCAAATTCAATAATTGCCGGTATGTCAACACTTAAATTAGGAGCACCATTTGCAAAAGGTATTTCTTTTGAAATAGCTGCATAAGCATAAATTTGACTTGGTGAAATGTTAGGATCATTATTTTTTAAACCATTTTCAAATGCTTCTAATGATTTATGAACTTCTTGAATTTCTTGATGCGCTTCAGTACTACCACACCATACAATGACTAATCTATCACAATCATGAGTTTGTTTAAATTGCTCCATATCTTCCATAAGTTGTTCAGCTAAGTCCAGTTTGTTGACGCCATCTTTAACATTTGAACCCTCAAGGTTTTTTACCCAAGATTGTTCAAAAACTGCACTCATTGGTTTGATATTCTCTAATTCTTCACGAATTGGTTGTAAGTGATGAGGTTCAAGAACTCCAGCACGCATAGCTGCTTCATACGCATTATCATCAATTGGATCCCAGCCTCCAAATACAATATCATCAAGATTTGCAAGAGGCACAAAATCTTTAATCAATGGTTGCTCGTTATCAGAGCGATCACCAATCCTGATGTGTCCCATTTGTGTTAAAGAGCCAATAGGTGGCGATATACCTTTTTTAATAGATAATATTCCTGCGTAGGTAGTCGTTGCCACTGCGCCCATTCCAGGTGTTAAAAAACCTAATTTTCCTTGTGCCTTGGTAATTCCATCTTTCTTACTCAATTTGCTTCTCCGTTAAATTCTTTGCAACTTACATAAAAAACAGTTTAATATATTTGTTTTGTTGTGTCGCGTCATTTATGATTAAAGACATGAATGCAATTATCTTTTAGAATCATTGCATGGAAATTAAAGGGGGAGTTGAATGGCAGATTCAAACGAAGAAGTTCAAGCTAGATGGGGACTGAAGAATGAAAAAGAGGTTCCTTGGGACAGAGAAAAGGGGCTGGATGCAGACTCAGCCGAGCAGTATAGAGCAGAAATTTTAGAATTTATTTCTAATTCAAAAGAAAGTTCTGCATATCTTATGACTCGTAGGAAAGATGGACGAGAAATTATGCGTCCTGTTTCAGTTTTTGTTGATAATTGGGTATGTGAAACAATTACTCAAGATCTCCAGCCAAAAACAACACATGTTAGAAATGATGCCGTAGTTGGTTATTTATGGGTAGGACGTGAGCATAGATCAGATTGGACAGCGAATGATGATTTTCGACCAAAAGTTGTGTGGATGCAGGGTCAAGCTGAACTGGTAGAATCAGAAGATGCAGTGAATGCTTTTTATGACAAACGTGAAAAGATTAAAGGTGTTGGTCGTGTTCATCCAGAGGGTGAAACTATGTATTTAATTAGAACGCACCCTCAGTATTTAAGAGCTGAAGGCTGGGAAGGTTCACGAGCAATCGTTTACAAAAATTTTTAGTATAAACATTATTTTTCTAGTCAAGTTGATCATCGACATTAAGTGATTCAGATGCTGGACCTTTCTTGTGTCCTTCGATTTTGACCTTGTTTATTTTTAATGATCCTTCATTAGCAGCGATAATAACGCTGCCATCTTCATTTTGGATTATTTTACCAGGTGTTGTGTTTGCAAAAATATTAGATAGTTTTTCAGATTGGTATAAAAATATTTTTCTTTTTTTAATGTATGTGTATGCTCCGGGTTGCGGATCGGATGCTCTGATTTGATTGTGAATCTTGTTAATATTTTGAGTCCAATCAATTTGTGAATATTTTTCATCAAAGGGTGGGTCATAATTTGCCTTCGATTCATCTTGATTAATTTTTGGAGGATTTCCTTTTTCCACTAACTCAACTGCTTCAATCATTGCTTCAATGCCCAATGGATACAATTTATTAAAATATAATGATGCTACAGAATCGTTTTCTTCTATTGAGGCCTCTTTTTGCAATAGAATAGGTCCTGTATCTATTCCTTCATCTACCCAAAAAATACTAATCCCAGTTTGAATTTCGCCATTTAATATTGCCCAGTTCATAGCTGATCTACCTCGATACTTGGGTAGTAAAGATGGATGATATTGAATAGACCCTATTGTTGCGGCGTCTAAAATATTTTTTGGAATTATATCATTAACAAATGCAAAAACAATTAAATCAGGTAAAAAACTATTAATAAATTGATCCGCATATTCCTCTTGCTTTAAGAGATTTGTAGGAATATTTGGAATGTTCTCTTCTTTAGCAAGCACGCTCAATGGGTCTGTATCAATATCATTTTTTGATAAAGGGGTAGATACACCAACAATATTTTTATTTGATTCAAGTAATTTCTTTAGTACGTCGTGGCCAAACTGAGCTTGTCCTATAACTACGATTCTCATTATATTTCTCTTAATTAGATGTAGAATCCACTGAATAAAACTAATAACCTAACTTGGTTGGTATTATAGAGCATAGAAAGCTCTTGATGAAATAAGTTAATTGAGTTTATGTTGAAAAATATTTCAAAATATGTAATCTACTCACTTTTATGTGTATCCCTAATCTCATGTAGTGGTGAGAACAATGATATTGTTGAGCAATCTATTGGAGTTATCTCAAATACAAGTAATGAGAGTACTGAAGAAATTATTGATAAAAAAAATAATGTTATTATCACAAAAAAAAATGAACCTGAGATAAATGTCAAAGAAGATAATAAGAATATTTCAGATGACATTGAAAGCAATCGTATTAAATTATTTTCAAATCATGAGGTCGTTGCGGGTGATACACTTTGGGATTTGGCTCAGAAATATGATATTGGTTGGAAGTATATTTATTGGAATAATTTAGATCTTCTTGCAAGCCCTTCTGCTTTAGTTCTTGGTCAAATTCTACAGATACCTACGGAGCCAATTATAATTCACAAAGTTAAAATTGGTGAAACTTTATTCGATATATCATCTAGATATGAAGTCGATATTGATCAAATTATTAATTATCGAATGAATAAGGTAAGTGACATGGACGTTATATCTGTCGGTGATGAAATTTATGTCCCTAATGGAGTCGTACAGTTTTTTCAAGTTACGTTAAGTTTTTATTATTGCGAAGATGTAAATGATCCTAGATATTTGACTGGTGATGGTGGGGATTTTTGCGAGATTATGCGTAACGGACAAAAAGTATATCCAGGCGCAGCCGCATGTGCCTATAGATTTTTAGGACAGAAGTTTGTAATTTTAAATGATCCTTTAAAGCGAACTTATGAGTGTGCTGATACAGGTAATTTAGTATTAGGTTGGCATAGAGATATTTGGTTCAACACAAATGAAGAAGGCTGGAATTGGCTTCGTACCGTTGGGACTGTTGGTAATATTATAATTTTAGAATAATTGTTAATTTTTTGATAAAGTTACTATAAAGTTAGCGCCATCTAACTCGCTGTCTTGAATAATTAATTTTCCATTATGCAAATTAACCTGTTGTTCTACTAAGGCTAAGCCAAGCCCTGATCCGGCTGTTTTTGCTGATCCGGTTTCAAATCTTTGTGAAATAATTTCTTTATCTTGGAATGATATACCTGGCCCATTATCTGCAACTGCAATTGTAATTTTGCTTTCTGAATCCTTTAAATTTATCATAATTTTATGTTGCCCTTTTAGTGGTACTCCATGAATTAGTGCATTATTTATTAAATTTCCTATCATGACTTTGATACCTTCATCCCAACCATTCATTATGTAATTACCTGGTTGAATATCTAGTTCAATATGTGTATCGAAAAATGTCTTTTTTGAATTACTTACAATTGCATCAGTAATTTCAGCAATATCAATTGCTTCAAATATTTCTTCTATTGCTAGTTCACCTTTTGCTAAAATACGTAAACCATCTAAGACGTTCACTAATCTTTTTTGTTGATCTGATAATTCAGAAATAATTTCATTCCTTTCTTTTTCTTCTAAATTTGGGTTGTTAGTCAATACATCAAGATTAGTAATCATACTTGTCAGAGGAGTTCTTAATTCATGTGCTGCATTGCCAGCAAAATCTTGAGCAGATAATAAAGCTCGTTCCCTTATTGCAGTCTCTTGCTCTATTGTAGCTAATAACTGATTCATTTGATTCGCAAGTTCATTGATTTCATATGGCCCACTATCTGTGTTGACTCTAAAGCTTAGATCTGAAGTTTCACGAATTTTTGCTGTTTGATTTCTTAAAATATATAATGGACTTAAGGCTTTGCCACCTAACCACCATCCAATTAAGCCAGCAAGTACTGAACAAATTATTCCTACAAGAATAAAACGATTTGTTATATTTGCGATCGTATTTTCTAAATTTTCTGTTGATGAACCCACAATCATAACAATGCCAGTATCAATAATACGTAGAGTCTTTTTGCCAGTCTTTAGATTAATATCATATGTAGTTTCTTCTACTTTTTGACGAAGTACACGCCAATTATTTTCTTTGCCTTTATAGTTGCTGAAACCAAATTGCATACCTTCTTCACTGATATCTGGAAATCCTTCACTTTGTAAAAAAATACCATTAGGTGAAACGACTCTTAGCGCAATTCCAACATCTATTGTTGGAATTGTAGGTACTGTACCAGGAGCTAGCTGGTTTGTTTGTAATGGATTTAAGCGTCTAGGAGCAGGAGGGACAGTAAAGAATTTTCTTGTATTAGCAACAACAATTGTCTTTTCGACAAGGCTTGTTTGTTTTTGAAGTCGATTATCTAAATCATCGTACGCATCGTTTGCAATTAATGTAATGAGTGCAATGCCTGCTATGATGATAACTAATGCAGTAGAAAAAATTGCAGCTAATGTTACTCTTAATCTTAAATTCATATTCTTAATACAAAACCAACACTGTGCACAGTATGTATAATTCTAGGATTTTTATTCTTCTCTAATTTTTTACGTAAATAACCTATAAATACATCTACAACATTCGTTTCTACTTCAAAATCATATCCCCATACAGTTTGAAGAAGTTGTTCACGGCTCATAACCGTATCTTGGTTTTTTGCTAATATGTATAGAAGCTCGAATTCTTTTCTTGTTAATTTTAATTCTTTTTTATCTTGCATACATGTATGTTTACGTGGATCAATAACTAAGTTTGCTATAAAAATTTGTTCTTCAATCGTACTAGCCACTTGAGATCTTCTGATTAATGCCCGCAATCTGGCTAATAGTTCTTGGAGAGCAAAAGGTTTTACTAAATAATCATCAGCACCAGATTCAAGACCAATGACACGATCAGTTGTTTCATCTCGTGCAGAGAGAATGCAGATAGGAATTTGAATATTATTTTTTCTTAATCTTTGTGTTACTGAAATACCATCTATATCAGGCATATTAATATCAAGTACAATAATATCTGGTGGCTTATTATGAATTTTATCTAATGCTTCTCTACCTCCGCCAGCAGTATCTACAAGAAAATTCTCTAGTTCTAACCCACGTTTTAATGATTTCAAAATTGCATCGTCATCGTCAACAATTAACACTTTTGGATTCATATTGTATTCCTTATATTTAACCAGACAATTTGTTAAGTGGATTTAATTTTACACGTTCAATATCTAGAGCAATCGTTTCACCAGTTTGTCTTTCAATTTCTAAAGAAACAGTTGTACCAGCTTCTCCTCTAATTAAGTTAAAAATTTCTTTCATTGACAACTTACTCGCATTTTGATCATTAATTGATATGATTTTATCACCACTTTTTAAGCCTGCATTATCTGCCGGGCCATTTGGTAGACTTTTTTGAATGTAAGTAAAATCACCCAATTGAATGATCATTGCTCCTATGCCTGAAATATCATTCATGACTACTTGCGCTTGAAATCTTTTCTTCATAGTCGGCTTGCTATGCATATGTTTCTTCATAGTCGGCTTGCTATGCATATGTTTCTTCATAGTCGGCTTGTTTGTTTGTAAATTTTTTTGCTTACCTTTTTGAATATCTATATTTTTTATTGCCTCAATGTTCTTATCAAAACGCGAACGCGTTTGTGTTTCTGTATCGTGCAATTGACTGTCATATACAATGAAACCAGCTACTGAACAAATGATACCTATCAAAATAACTTTTTTAATGTTTTCTGTTTGCATTTTCGATTCCTTCCGCAATCATAAACTTTGCATCAGATTACTTCATGATTATAAAAAATCTATGTTAATAGGTTAAATAAAATATAAAGATAAATTAAATTTTCTTAAGGATTAATTTACAACCATTTATTTTTTTTTGCTTCTTCAATAAATTTTGGTGGCTCAACAATAAATTTATTTCTTTCTCCCATATCAAATATGTAATACCATACTCCTTCAAAGTTATATTTAAATCCTTCTTTAGAGTCTTCAAATTCCCTTCCAGTCATCATACAAATTCTTTTTGTCATTGTATTCCTTTCTCATGGCACGCCGGAGAGGATTCGAACCCCTGACCCTCAGTTCCGAAGACTGATGCTCTATCCGCTGAGCTACCGGCGCAGATAAAATTGATCAACTATTCTATTATATTGAACGAATAGGATTTTTCGACTTTTATTTCGATATTGTTCAGCTTTTAGTGAATAATTGCTCTGGTTCTATGGGAATAAATAATGTTTTACGTTCACCTGCTTTATCATCTGCAATTGTAGTATGTCCCTTACTATACTCCTCTGTATCTTCAACTAATAAAATTGAACCAGGGCCAAAAGTTCTTTCTTCTCCATCGCTTACAGTTACTGTTGCTTTTCCTGACAGAGATACCACCAACTGTTTTTCTGGGGCTAAATGCCAAGCTCTTGCTTGTGTTGCCGGTGCTTTACGTAATATTACTCCATTAGCTTTAAATTTTATTGATTCTAGGGCCTGAGAAGATGATTCATGCAATTTAATCATGATGTCTTCAAAATGAGTTTCTCCATTTTTTTCACTATAAATTCTTGTGATATTAAAATATTCTTTTTGCATTTTGTATCCAGTTAATTTTTACTAATTTTTTTTTACGTTATAATAAGTATAAGTATAAAAACTTGTTAGTGGTGAATAATGTCAAAAATAGAAAAAAAATTTATTGCAATGCATCCAAATTCTCAATCCCTATTTAAGAGCGGACAACAAATTTTCCCCTCCGGCGTTACACATGATATTCGCGCATTTCGGCCTTTTCCAATCTATGTCGAAAAAGCTGATAAGGGTAAAAAGTGGGATGTTGATAACAACGAGCTTATTGATTATATAGGTGGACATGGCTCATTGTTACTAGGGCATAATAGACATGAAATCACGATTGGTGTTCAAGAAGCACTAAAATCCGGCACACATTTTGGTTCATCACATTCTAAAGAAATTGAATGGGCTAAGCTTGTTATTGATATGGTGCCTTGTGCTGACAATGTTCGATTCACAAGTTCTGGAACAGAAGCTACAATGATGGCTATAAGATTAGCACGAGCACATACAAATCGTGAAGGGGTAGTTAAACTAAGCGATCATTTTCATGGCTGGCATGATCTTGTTGTTGGCAAGGAGGATGCTGCTCAAATTTATTCCCCAGGTGTGCCAAAGGGATATTATGATGCCCTGACTATTTTGCCGCCTAATAACATTGATTTGCTTGCTGATAGATTAAAGAAAAAAGATGTTGCAGCTCTCATACTAGAGCCGACTGGTTCTCACTGGGGCGCTCATCCATTAGATATTGAATATTTACGCAAAGCAAATGAATTAACGAAAGAGACTGGAACAATTTTTATAATGGATGAAGTAATTACAGGTTTCAGAATGAGCAGGGGTGGTGCGCAGGAATTATATAATTTACAACCTGACTTATCTACGCATGCTAAAATACTCGCTGGTGGCTTACCTGGTGGGTGTGTAGCTGGCAAAAAAGAAATATTGCAACAAATTGAATTTTCTGATGATAGCGATTGGAATGATGCAAAAAAAATTGCTCATCAAGGCACTTATAATGCTAATCCAATTTCTGCAACTGCTGGAACAATTGCACTGGAAATTATACGTACTGGTGATGACATTGAAAGAGCTGATAATTTATCGAACAAACTCATTCTATCTTTAAATCAACTATTTAAAGACAATAAAGTTCGTGGTAGAGCATGGACAGTTTCGTCAATGTGGCATTTAAATTTTGGATATGATAATCAAAAAGGCTTGGATGAGCTTGAGCAAACAAATTGGATTGACAGGAGCCCACCTGAAGGCGTACGCCCAGATCTTACGTTGCCCCTAAAATGGTCATTATTTAATCATGGTGTAGATTTATTTGGTACTGGCGGCGTGCTTTCTTCTGCACATACAGATGAAGATATTGATAAGACTATATCTGCATTTGAAAAAGCAATTATTGATATGCGAGCAGATGGTTTCTCATTCTAGAGCTTTTTGATTTCCCCTGCATTAATTTGTAATTGTACTGCTTTATTAATCATTGCTTTTGGTACATTAGCTAAATCAGGTGTTGTAAGAAAAACTTGCTCTACATATTCAGTATTTTCAACGATATAATTTCTATGTTCTTGATCAAATTCTGAAAGGATATCATCTAATAAAAGTACAGGTTGTTCATTTGTAATTTGATGAGAAATTTGTGCTTCTGCTAACCTCATGCAAATAGTAATCAATTTCTGTTGCCCTCTTGAACTAAATGCATTTGAGGGCAATGCATTTAAATAAATCAGGATATCATCTCTATGTGGACCAATTGTTGTATTTGACTGCTGCAGATCTTTACTTCTTACTTCTTGCAGGAATTGTAAAAATTTTTTTTGTTCAATGTCTTTTGTCGTCAGCGAATTATTATTTTTAGGCAATGATGGATAATAATTGATAGCGAGTTGATCATTATTTTTATCCAATATCTCATAATGTTTTTTTGCCAATGTAGATAATTGATTGATGATAGATTTTCTTTTATTAATGATTTCAATAGCTGTTGCAGAAATTTGATCATCCCAGTAATCAAGCTCACCATGTCTCTTTTTAATATTTTTTATTTGTTTGAGTAGGCTATTTCTTTGCTTAATAATTCGATTATATCTTTGTAAATTTTTCAGGTAATCTTTATCAAATTGTGAAATTAATATATCAAGATATTTTCTTCTCTCTGAAGGACTTCCAAGAATAATTTCCATATCATTTGGTGATGCATATACTGCCCTTAGCGTACCAATCACGTCTGAAGCTTTTTTTGTAACTCCATTCAGTCGAAAGTTTTTTGTTAATCTGCTGGTACCTTGATTGTCATTTGCTATTGATTCTTTAATCGGCTTACTAAACATCATATCAATATCATGATTATGTTGCTCAGATTCAATGACTGCAGAAATTTTTGCAATTGGTAAAACACTATTATTTAATGCGTCTTGTGAAATAATATTTTTATCGTTACGGTGTTGAATTGATTTTGTTGTTGCTAAATATAAAATAGATTCTAGAAGGTTGGTTTTTCCTGAGGCATTACTTCCTGTTATTAGATGAATGCCTTTTGAAAATTCCATTGATGTATTTTCAAAGGTGCGAATATTTTTCAGTTGTATTTGTTTAATGTGCATTTATAAAATTTCTATCTTGTTAGTAGTCCCTGCTTTTACTTTTATGATACTTGGTATTCGTTTTTCGAGATCCTTAACATGTGAGATAATGGCAACCATTCTATCCTCTGCAACTTCTTCTAGGGCTTCAATCACAATATCTAAATTCTCTTCATCAAGACTACCAAACCCCTCATCTATAATGAGTGATTCCATGCTCATGTGTTGTTCATTATCTTGTAAATTGGATATGTATTCAGAAATACCTAAAATCATTGCAAGGCTACAAATAAATTTTTCTCCTCCTGAAAGTGTGACAACTTTTCTCTCTTCTCCTTTGTCAGAGATCACTAATTGGCCTGTTTCCCCTTGCGAGATTGATTCTATTGATGGTGAGAGTATTTGTAGTTTTGCTGAACTTAGTAATAGAATATTTTCGATTACTTGATTTAGCACGTATTCTGGAAAAGCAGATGGATTTAGAGATTCCTTAACTTCTTGAAATAACGTACAGTTTGATTCTAATTCAGCACTTTCTTGCTTAATTTTCATAGCTGCTTCTGATGCGTCTAGTTTGAGTTTATTTTCTTTTTCAAACTCTTTGCGAGCTTCTAGCAGTTGATCAACTTCATCAATTATGTTAGTCAGCATATCTGAGAATGCAGTTGTGGGATAGTTGATAGTTTTTAGCAACTTATCTAATTCATCATTTTTATTTGCAAAGTCACTATTGATTCTATTTATAAAAATTGCTATTTTTTCTTTATCTTTTTGTATCTGTTTTTCTTCGTCACTAAATTGTTTTTTTGTTGCCTTTAGTTCACCGCTTTTACTTTGTAATGCAAGCTGGTCTTCTTTCATAGTTGTTTCTAAGTAGGTGATTTTGTTCTGGATGTTTTTATAAGTTTCTTCATTTTTATCTAAGTTACTAATGATGTCTGCAATATTGGATTTTTTTGGTCTTATTTTTTTGATTATCTCTTCATATCGTCCTAATTCAATATCTTGATTACTAATTTGAGATTGTAGATCATTATATTGATTACTTAGTTTTATAAATTCTTGTACTGCAATATATCTACTTGCTGCTTCATTAGCTATAGTAGATATTTCATCTAGTTGCAAAATCATATCTTCTTCTAATTGAACATTTAAAAGAGAGATTTTGTTTGCTTCAAAGAAGTTTTTATACTTTTTACCAATTGGAATTAATGATTCATATTGATTTTTGCTTTCTTGTATTTTATTCGCTAAGTCTTTGTTACTTGCTTTGTGAATATTATTTGCATGTTTGTTTAATTGTTCTTCTATACTGTATAATTTTTTGTTCAGCTCTTCTAAGTATTTTTTTTGTTCTTCATAGGCATCTCTGGATATTTCTTGTTCCATGGTATGAGCTTTTAACGTTGTGATTTTATTCCCACAAACTGGGCATAAATCTCCAACACTGAGCTTAGCTAATATTGATACTATTTCATTATTAATGTCAGTTTTTTCTAATTCCTTGATTTTTGATGACAGTGTATGAATTTCTTGCTTGAGTGATAGATAATTTTCTAGTTGTTCCTTAATGTAAGTTTGCGTATTGACTTGACCCGCTATATAATTCACGATTTGAGATAAAGTTACAATTTTGTTTTCAATTTCTGTGTCTGCTTGTAAAATAGATTCATTTAATTCACTAATTAACTTTATTTCATTTGATACAATAAGTTGTTTTTCAATCACTGCTTTATTTTGCTCGAGGTCATATTTATTTTGCCAATGGTTGAGCGCCTCTTTACTATTTGGAACATATTGTATTTTATCTAATTCTTTTTTGTGAAGTTGGTACTGTTTTGCATCTTGGGTTTCTTTTTCACCGAGCGTTTTAATATCTGATTCTAAGGATCCAATATTTGTTTTTAACTTTTTAATATTTGTTTCTCGTTGCTGCTCCTGAAGGAGTACAGTATTGAGCTCTATCATCTCATTTTTTGTATCTTCTAATAATTGAATTTCTTCTTGTGTGGCTTTTTTATCTTTTTCACTTTGTTTTTTTATTTTTTGTAATTCTTTGATAGGTATGTCCGTTTGGGATGTTATTTCTAAATTTTCACCTTTCAATATTTGAGTGATGTATACGTTAAGTGCACCTTGCATTTTATTTAATTGATCTTCTAATTCTTTTTCTTTGCTATATGCTATATCTCGCATTTTTTCAAAAATATTTCCGCTAATTAGTCCTGAGAAAGTTGCACGCCTACTTTTTGCATCTTGAGCAATTAAATCAGCAAATTTATTTTGTGGAATTAATATTGTTTTATTGAAAAGATTGAGATTTAATCCAATAGTTGATTCGACTGCTTTAGTTACCTCATCTTCTAATCTTTCAGCCAAGATCTCCCATTCGTTATCAGTATTAAGTTTTCTGAAATAACTTTGATTAGGTTTTGCTGATCTAAAAATTTCGTAACTGCTACCTCGATGTTCAAATTTTAATCGTATTGATGCATCTGATAATGATTTTAAATCGTTTAATCCAGTATCTTTTCCTGATTTAGCTCGGCCGCCAAATAATGCATGCGTCATTGCATCAAAGATTGATGATTTACCACTACCATTTGTTCCAATAACTGCAAATAAGTTTCCAAGTTGTGCAAAGTCAATGACCTCTTTTTCTTGAAAACTTGTAATGCCTTTAATTTCTATGCTAGTTGGTTTCATTAGACTTCACTTCTTCAAATAGTTGCTTGAATATTGCTAATTTTTTCTTTTCTAATTTTGTGTCTGATCCCGCATCATGCAACCAGTTTTTATAAAGTTCTAATTCTGAAAGTTGTTTATGGGTATCTTGTTCAACGACACGTTGTATGTTTTTATTACGAATTCTGATGTCAATTACGTTAGGAATTTGTGCCTCAAGCATAGTGCGGTAATTTTTTGGAGGCATTTCATCCGTGAGTGTAATTTTTAAATATTCAGATTTATAATTGGATGCTTGTTCTAGGATATCTTCATAAGTTCCAATGAGTTCTTTTAACATCTTACCTTTTGTTAAGTTAATTGTTTTGACTGTGGTTTTTTCTCCTGCATGACAATCTGCTATATAAACAACTTTTTGTTGTTCAGCTTCTGCAAAGCTAAACTGCAAAATTGAACCAGCATAATGGACAGGTGTTTCATGCATGATTTCTTGTGGTTTATGGATATGTCCTAGTGCAGTGTAATTAATTTGTTTTGGTAGTTGTGAACTTTTTACTCCATATGTCACTTTATCAAGACTTAATCTTCGCTCAGATATATCATTTTCTTGATCGGCATCTCGCACTATTGCTTCATTAATTAAAACATGACTAGTAAGAATTTGAATTGCATTAGAGTCAAGTTTACTGACTAGTTCAGTGAATAATTCTTCTAATAATGCACCGTACATTTGTCCAGTTTCTTGCCGAGATTGTTCTATAGCCTTGCTTGGGTTTAATTTTGCAAGTGTGTTTTCGTTTAACCATGGCACTACTGCTATTTGTAGTGTTTCATTATTTTTTTCAATTGTAATAATGTTATTTTCCAACTCATCAAAATTTGTTTCATGTACCACATGTATACCAAACTCATTTAATAGGACTGACATAGCTTCAATTTTTTTTGGAGAATCGTGATTGCCTGGGAAAAGAACAATGTCAATATTGTGACTATTGATTACTGTCATAGTTTTATAAAATAATTTTTCTGCTTCAGTGCTGGGTGAGTAGCTATCAAAGATATCACCTGCGATAACTATGCAATCTACCTTTTCATTAATTGAAATTTGAGTAATTTCATTAAGAACTTCTTGAAATTCTGATATACGATCGATGCCCTTTAATTTTTTGCCGATATGCCAGTCACTAGTATGCAATATCTTCATTGATCATTTCCTTAATCATCTGATGCAAATTCTTTGAGCATTTTTTTTGTACCTTTATTTGCTACATCACTTTTTTTTGTAGCCCATGCCGGGAAAGGAAATTGTAAAAGAATAGGAATTGGAACTTGAGGTTGCGTGACAACCATCGTACCAGGTTGCAGCAATTTAGTCCTTGTTTTAGCTGCTTGTGTGAGGTAGCCATATTCACTTTTTTCAGATTCCGCTGCATCTAAACGACCAGTGACTCGAAATGCGCTATTGGATACAATGCGTGGTTCAATTTCAGATGCAGTTTGTTGTGCGCCGATGAGAATAATGTTCATTGAACGACCTCGTTCTGCTATATCAACAAGATATTCTTTAATTTGACTTGAGTTATCCTTGGGTGCATATTTATTTAATTCATCTAGGACAATAAAAACAGGACTATTTTCACCTCCAGCATCTGTTTTTTCTTTGTCAGCAATCAATTCCTTTAAAATGACTCCAACAACAAATTTCTGTGCTCTGCCATGTAATTGATGGATATCTACAACAGTAACATTGGTTTTTTTATAATGAACGCCTGATCCTATTTCACTATCATCACTAATCATGTCATTAATATATCTGGCAGAATTTTTTAATCTTCGCATAAATGCTGCCCATGTTGCCTCATTCATATTTGTGTCTTGCACCCATTTACCAGCAACGGTACCTTTTTTGCCTTTTTGCTCCTGAGTATCTATTCCTGGGTTTGTTAAATCATCAATTTCTTCTATTAATTCATAAATTGTTGAGCAAGCATCAATACTGTTATCTCCTTTTGAAAACTCTTTTTCTAGTTTACTAGCTACTAAGTTTACCAATGATTCTATTTGCGTTGTACGAAAATCATCTTCTGTGAATAGTAATCGAATATATTGTTCTTTACAAAAATCTTCAATTGTCCAATGTAATAATTTTGCATTTTCTCCTGTTCGACTTGCCGGTATTTTTGAGTTTTGTCCATCTGGTTTACTATAGAATTGGATTTTAGAAAATGGATTGGGTTTAATGCCCATTTTTTTATACATATTTTGTGATTCTTTATCAATTTTTGAATTTGTTTTATCTAGCCACATCAAATCCTCACCTTTAACGTTAAAAATAATTGCATGTGTATTTGCTTTCTTATTCATCTCTAATGAAGAAAATATACTATGCAATAAGAATGTTGCATAACTTGTTTTTGTAGCTACACCTGAAATTCCTGAGATATTAACATGTGCCCCGCTTTCACCATCTAAGAAATCTAAATTTCCATATATCACTTCTTCTTGAGATAAACCAGTGCGTGTGTGCCCTAGCACAAAAGTGCGATCCATCACGTCTTCATACAATGCTTCTTTGAATTTATTTTCTGTAGCCTTGTATACAGTGAGTCCAGGTGATGGTGGATTAAAGATTTGTGGCTGCACTCTTAAGACTGAAACATGTGCAATTTCTGCTAGATTGGCTGGTAATTTATTGGGATATAGCTCTGCATCTGATGCAAAGTCTGTTCCTTCTAGGCTTTTTTTCATTTCATCAATAATCCCATAAATAAATCTTGGTTCATCTTCGCCTTCTTCAGTAATTTCTAAATGAACGATGTCATCCAGTTGCACGTTATTATTATCCTGCACATAAAGCCAAAAATCGAGAGGATTGGAAGCTAGTCGTTCAACTCCAACAACAATACCAATTTCATTTGATTCACTCATAATTAGCTATCCTTAGTTTCATAAATGTAATTTCGAATACCTCTATGAATTATGTGTTTATCACCAATTAAATGCTTCATTCTCTTTTCTAGTTCACCAACTGGTATGGGATTATGTGGAGCACGAGAATCCTTAAATGGTTCTGGCGCAATACTTGGAAAAATTATACTTGTTGCATCAGCAAAATTAATAGCTTGCTTAATTGATACTTGAGCTTCACTCATTTCAAAT
The DNA here is from genome assembly GCA_045562675.1 of Dehalococcoidia bacterium. GTDB lineage: Bacteria > Chloroflexota > Dehalococcoidia > UBA2979 > UBA2979. The sequence goes on along the minus strand of JBJKVL010000001.1, from coordinate 1,037 downwards.
CTCATTAATCCTGCTTTATAATCGTAAATATCATTATCAAATTGTTTAATGCATACAAACCATGACAATTTATTACCATATGTATCATGCGGTATACGGAAAATTGGTGTTCGGCTACCTTCATTAAGCTCCTCTAAAATGGTTAATTTATTAGGAGGCAAATATAACTGTCGCATTCCCTTAATATAGCCAATGATATTGTTTTTTGTATTTTTTGGCTGTGAAATAGGTCCATCTAAAAAAATCATTTCATTAGAATCAGCTAATGAATTAGCCAATTTTAATTCCTCTTTGCTCATTAGACTTGTCAGATTATCCATTAAGTTTCTTACGCTATTGAGATTACCTGATTTTTTTGATTGGCTTTGCTTAATTCCTTGAAACATTAAACTACTATTACCAATTTGCATACTAAGATTTTCTACTGGATCTTTTGCATTTTTTGGAGTGAATTGTATTTTATATCTACGAATAATTGGTGCATCATCATTCTCAAGAATGCTTGCTTGTTTTGGTGTCATTTTCACTGCGCCTACAACGATAGAACCAAGAATGACGTTACATTCTTCATTATGAATGTCTGTTACGAAAGCTCCATGTGTTTTTTCAGTACCATCCACAATAGTATAAGAAAGCTCTGGATCAATGTTAGGTCTTATTGGCTTCCACAATTCTGTTTCTATTTCACATTCTGCTTCGGAAACAATCTGAGTATCAATATTTTCATCATCGATTGATTGCTCTCGTTCTATATCCCAGGCTCTGGTTAATTTTAATTTTTGTTGCATTTTTTTTATTTGTTTTAACGTAGGCGTATTATACACTATTGCAATAGAAGAATGTGTATTGTCATTGGCATGCTATGTCCCAAAAAAATGAATTTGAAAATTTAGAAAATAAAAAAATAAAACACTCATATATACAAAATATGTTTAGTGATATTTCTCATACGTATGATCTTATGAATAATATTTTTACCTTTGGTCAACACAAGCGATGGCGCAAAAAAATTGCCAAAAAGGAAATTGCACAAGGTG